>DATMQA010000084.1:0-22699 GCA_035566895.1 Binatia bacterium | reverse complement strand
TCTCGGTGTGCTCGTCGAGGTCAATTGCCAGACGGATTTCGTCGCGCGCAATCAGATGTTCCAGGACTTTGCCAACGATGTTGCCAAACGGCTCGCCGCCGATCCCAAAACCGATTTCGAAGCTGACCGCGTCAATATGGTCGCCAGCATCCGCGAGAATATCCAAATTCCCCGTCACGCGCGGATGGAAGTCAGCGGCAACGGCATGGTTGCCGCCTACATTCACACCGGGGCCAAAGTGGGCGTGCTGGTGGAGGTCGGCGCGGGCAAGGAGAGCACCATCGCCAAAGACCAATTCAAACAGCTTGTCAAAGACATCACGCTGCAAATCGCCGCCGGCCATCCCCACGCCGTTTCGCGCGACCAGGTGCCCGCCGACGTAGTTGCCAGGGAGCGCGAGGTCGCCGCTCAATCCGACCGTCTCAAGGGCAAACCCCCGCAGGCCCTCGAAAAAATTATTCAGGGCATGCTGGAGAAGTTTTATCAAACCTATTGCCTGGTGGACCAGGGGTTCGTCAAAAAGAATTCCGAAATCTCCGTCAAAGACCACGTCGGCTCCGTCGCCAAAGAATTGGGCGACGACATCACCATTCGCCGGTTTGTCCGCTTCCAGGTGGGCGAGGCGCCGGCGGCCTGAGGCGGGAGCCGAGGTGTCGGGCTCTTTGGTGACGAATTGCGAAAACCGAAAGCCCGAAGGCCGGAACTCGAAGCCCGAAGGCGTTCCTATCCGGACCTTTATCGTTTCGGGCCTCGGATTTCGGCCTTCTTTCGGCCTTCGGGTTTCGGCCTTTGGACTTTTTTACTGGCATAGGTCGTATCAGTTCTATAAGTCTTTCCCCCATGGCTGCCATCAAAGAAACCAGACACCCCAAATATGGACGGATTCTCCTCAAGCTGAGCGGGGAAGCCCTGGGCGGCGACTCCCGCGTTGGCATCTGCCCTGAAGCCGTCCAGAATATGGCGCGCCAAATCGGCGAGGTCCGCGAACTGGGGGTCCAGATCGTGGTCGTCGTGGGGGGCGGGAACATTTTCCGCGGGCTTAGCGGCAGCGAGCGCGGCATCGAGCGGGCGACCGGGGATTACATGGGCATGCTGGCCACCGTCATCAATGCGCTCGCCCTGCAGGATGCGCTCGAGAAACTCGGCATCGCCACTCGCGTCCAAAGCGCGATCACCATGGCGCAGGTAGCTGAACCGTTTATTCGCCGGCGCGCTGTTCGCCACCTGGAAAAGGGCAGGGTGGTCATCTTCGGCGGCGGCACCGGCAACCCTTATTTCTCGACCGATACGGCGGCGGCCCTGCGCGCCAACGAAATCGGCGCCGAAGTCATCCTCAAAGCCACGAAAGTTGATGGCATCTACGACAGCGACCCTAAGAAGAACGCACACGCCAAACGTTATTCCAAAATTTCCTACCTCGAGGCTCTGCAAAAGCAGCTCAAGGTCATGGATTCCACCGCGTTCTCCCTCTGCATGGACAATAAGATGCCCATCATCGTTTTCGAACTGTTCCGGCCTCACAACCTCAAGCGCGTCGTCATGGGCGACCAAGTCGGCACCATCGTCCGGTAGGTTCAGGACCATTGCTTTTTGAGCCAAACGGGTCCAATAGTACCGTAATGTTCGCATCCCGAGAAGATGCTGGCCAAAAGCTCGGGTATTGGCTGAAGCAACAGGGGCTGCAAGCCGACCTCGTGCTGGGTTTGCCGCGCGGCGGCGTCGTCGTCGCGGCTGAGGTCGCCCGCGTGCTCCAATTACCCCTTGACGTTTTAATCGTCCGCAAAATCGGCCATCCGCTTCACCGTGAATTTGCCGTCGGCGCCCTGGCTGAAGGCGACGTGGTTGTCCTGGACGAAGCGGTCATCGGCCACAATCCAATCGTCCGCAACGAGTTGGTCGAAGTCATCGAAGAGGAAAAGGAACGTTTGCGGGATTATCAAGCCAGGTTCCATCGCGCTGGCGGGTCCAGCCTCGAGGGAAAGACCGTACTGCTGGTTGATGATGGCTTGGCTACCGGGGCCACGACCGAGGCTGCCGTTCGCTCAGCTCGCAAACAGCAGGCCCTGCGGGTCGTTGTCGTCGCACCGGTCGGCTCGATTAACGCCGTCGAACGCCTTCAGGGCGTCGCCGATGACGTTCGCGTGCTTTTCGTGGACCCTGACTTCGACGCTGTCGGCCGCTACTACGAAACCTTTTCGCAAACGACCGACGAGGAAGTCCTCGGGCTCCTGCAAGCCGCGTAAACCCAAGGGGCTGTTGTGAGACCGTAGAGCCAGAAGAGGTCGGCTGGACTTGGGCTGGCGCCTGACTCTTGCTCACTACCTCACCTACTCGCTTCTACTGGGCGTTTTGAGTTTCTCGGCGGTGGCGCTATGGGAGCAATAGTGAAGGATAAAACGGGTGACCGAGCCCTTGTCGTTCTTGACGAAAGTCAGCGGGGAATCGACGGCTTTGAAGAAGAAATTGGTTTCGGACGAGGGATAAAGCGGGAGTTTGGCTTCGGTGCCCGCGCTTTGCCAGAAGAACTGGCGGTCCTGGCGGCTGATGATGATTAGCCCGCCCCAGGAAGCTTTATAGATGCCGGCACACGCCTGGCAGATTTCGGCATCCACCAGGGCCGCGGCTGCCGTTTGGGGCAGTTCGAGCGCCACTTTTGTAAAAACCTTGTCCGAGCCGCCCAGTCGCCCGAGCAAACCCGTGACCGCGCCGGTCTGGTCGCGCGTAAAAGTCCAGCGCGGCTCACCCGTGGGCAACTGGAACAGGACGTTGGTCGACTCGGGCAACATGAGGCACCAGCTCCCTTTGCCGTCGCGGTTCCAACTGGCCGCGAAAGTGCCGCCATCGCGCCCGATGTTCAGGACGTTGCCGCCGGGTTCCTTGTATTGGCCGATATACTCATCGGTGATCCGGGCGGGCAGCTTCACCGCTACCGGTTCCACGCTCAGCGGCACTAACTCCACCGTGATCCGCATCTGCGCCCCGGTTGCCGCGCTGGTCATCGTCCAGGCGACGTTGCCAAAACCTCCCTGGCTGCTGAGCATGGTTTCGCTGTTGGTGGCAAAAATGAATCTGGCCCAGGCGAGCCTTTCCGCCGGCGCCTGCGGCGCGCGAGTCTCCTGGTAGTATTTGTAGAGGAAAGTCTGCACCAGGTTCGATTCGGTGACGGTGAAGGGCGGGCCCAACAGGGCGAGGACCTGGCTTTTGGCGGGCAGTTCGAGTTTTTCCTTGCCCGTCCCGGCCCATTTCAACTTCGCCGTGCCGTGTTTCATATCCACCTCGGCCTGGCCCACGGAGCGGAGGAGCCCGAGGATCAAGGGTTTGGGCAGCACCGCCAGGAAGCGGTCGGGAAAGCGCACTTCGTTAAATTTTCCGTTTTCGAAGTGTGCGGTCACGGTCAGGTCGAAGTTGCCGCGGGGGGTGTGCGGGTCGAGGGATTGTTTCTCGTAGGTCCACGACCACGTTTCGTGATTGCCGTTGGTGGTGCGCGAGGTCTCGTTCTCCACGAGCAGGCGCAGGTCGTCGCCATAGACCACCGGTTTCAGGAAATGCAGGCCCAGGCCGTTGGTGTCCTCGACGCGGATGTAGCGGTCCAGTTGGGCGAACTGCTTCTTCAGGGAGAGCAGCCGGAGCCATCGAATCCACTCGCACCCGGTGAGCAGAACAGCCAGGCCGCCGAGCAACAGGACCAGCGCAAGACGTTTCGATTTCATGTTCAGATCTTCAGATCGCCCGAGCTGTGACAGGATAATAGCCGATGCACGCGGGGCGGCAAGCGCGATGCGGCTTGGGGAGAGGCAACGGGCGCACTCCGACGTTTTGAGCGAGCCTGATGGTAGTAACCAGACGTATCCGAAAGCAAGAACGCGGCGGTTCTTTGACTGAGTGCCTGGCTGAGTTACTCTTGTTCGTGAAGAAGCCTCGTTTCTGGTTGCGTTGGCTGCTGATACTTGGGCTCTCTGGTGGCGCGGCTCTGCTCGGGTTCATCTGGTGGTGGCTGCCCGGAACACACCGGACCGGGCGTATTATTACGTTACCGACCCGTTACGATGGAGATCGCTTTTACGTCGAGCCGATCACTTCTCTGGGAATCAAGCTGAGCCTTCTGACTGACACCGGAGGTGGTCTATTCCTCACCCAGGGAGCGGTGGAACGGTGTGGCTTAAGTCCCAACAGATTGCTGGGTCAAAAGCGCGTTCGACTCCCGAGGTTCCGGTTCGACGCCTGGATTCCTGAGCCGACCGGCGGCGAGCACTGGTTCCCGGTGGTGGACGGCGAGGGAGACGGCATGTTAGGGCAGCGCTGGTTTGCCGGCGGCGTCTGGACTTTTGACTATGCCAACCACAAGCTCATTCTTCAGCCCCAGCCCTTTGTTCCAACTCAAGCCATGCGGCAGCACACTGTGGAACTGGGCTTCCGCAAAGAATGGGGAATGCGCACCGCGAATCATCCTCATTTTGCCGTCCGGATCGATGGCGAAACGGTGGACTGCCTGCTTGACACCGGCGCCACGGTTTGGCTCAGCCCCGAAGCCTTGATGATGGTTGATGACAGTGGCCCCTCCGAGCGGGCGACGAGTTTCCTGGCAGCGAACCTCTACGATCGTTGGCAAAAAGCCCACCCGCAGTGGCGGGTAATCGAGAAAGGCTGCCAAAGGACCGGCGCCTCGATGATCGAAATTCCCGTGGTGGAGGTCAGCCAAACAGCGATTGGCCCGGTCTGGTTTACGCGACGAGAGGAGGGCAATTTCATCTGGATGTCCTCATTCATGGACAAGCCAATCCGGGCCTCCCTCGGCGGGAATGCGCTGCGGAACTTTTGCGTCACGATAGATTACCCGGGCGCGAAGGCGTATTTTGAGAAGGCACCAGCGCCTGGTGACACTCGCACAAAGCCAGTGTCATCAGAGGCTCAGCCATCAAAATGAATAGGACAACGATTGGTAAAACGAAGGAGGAAGAGAGGCTTAGCAGCGGTTTTGAGCGAGACCGGCGAAGTCACCGTGGACCTTCCCCCGGATAACGGCCTTCAACCAGCCACCGCTGCATTGTGCAGCTCGCTTTCCCACGGACCCAGCGCGCTCACATCCACCGAAACGCGCAGCGTCTGGTTCTGGCCGCCGACCAGCACGCCGCGGAGCGGACACACATCACTGTAATCGCGCCCCCACCCAATCGTGATGTGGCGCAGCGAAGGAAGGCAGTTGTTCGTCGCGTCCGCATCCAGCCAGCCAATGCCCGGACAGAAAAAACCTACCCAGGCGTGTGAGGCATCCACCCCCCGAAGCTTCGGCTGCCCTCGAGCCGGCTCGCTCTCCAGGTAGCCGCTCACATATCGCGCCGGCAAACCGAGCGAGCGCAGACACGCAAGCTGAAAATGCGCGAAGTCCTGGCAAACCCCGCGCCGTTCTCGGAAAACCTTCGCCACCGGTGTGGTCACCGTGGTTGCCGTCGGATCGAACGTAAAATCCTCGTGAATGCGCCGTGTCAGGTCACTCACCGCGTCGAGGACCGGACGCGCCGGGGCGAAAGAAGCTTTCGCGTAGTCGGCGAATTCTTCCGCTATGGGCACGAGTGGCGAGGCGTAGGTGAATTCGTGCGCCTCCAACGCCCGGCCGGAGTGATCGTCCCGGCAACGCGCCCGCACGATTTCCCATGCGGGTGTCTCCAGAGGTTCGGGGATGAACGCGGGACTCACCGCGACGCGGCTGCGCGACGTGATCACGAGTTGCCGGTGCGGGGTTTGCACCCCGATGAAATGGGTGGAATTTCCAAAGTAGTCGCGATGCGCGCTCACGGTGCCGGGCTCCGGCACCATCGCCAACTCATGGGCGAGGCAATTCTGCTTGTGGTAATGGCGAGGCGCTAGCCTTAACAGATGATGTGAGACCGATACGTCTTCCAGGTAATCATACGTCGTCGTGTGCGTAATTTCGTAAAGGAGCTTTCTCATCCTTGGCTCATCCGGGGAATACTGTGGCTGAAATACCGATTCGTCACCTGGTCGGACAACCCGGCGAGGTCTGTGGCCCATGTGGTCAGCAGGTGCAGCAGCGGCTGGCCCGCTTCACTGGCATCCTGGACCCCCGGTTCCTCCAGAACCACCGAGCGCACCCCGGTCTTTAGCTTTTGGATTCGTTCCTGGTCGAGCCGGGCTGCGGCGGACTTGGAATCGGCCGCCAGCGCCGCGGCGTGCTCGCCAAGGACATTGACCTGGAAGAGCAGAGAACGCGGGTTGGACTCATCCCGAAGCAGTAAATCCAGGAGGCATGCCAATCGAGGGGCCGTGAAATACCTCCGGCGGTAAGTCATCACGCTATCGGCGATTTCCAGTACCGGTTCGAGCGCGGTGGCCGCCGACGATTCGACGCTCGCGGCCGCTCGCAACAACTTGAGCACGCTCAGCCCCCTTTCCAGGCGCCGTCCAAAATCGAGGAACCGCCAGCCGTGCCCGCGCGTCATGTTCTCCATCTCCATCCCGTTGAACGCCGCCAGATCGAGCACGAGATTGTGTATCAGGCGGGTGGCCCGGGCCAGTGGCAGCCGGCCGGGCCGCGCGCGCGCATCCATCTCGAGGCGGCCCAGAATGCGCCAGGTATCGCCGGAAAAGCGATCCCGCACGGTCGAAGCGATGAAACGGATGCGCTTCAAAAGTTCCCGCGCGCCGCCGGGTTCGTCGGGCTCGTAAAGCACGCGCAACATTCGCTGCGACAATTCGCCGTGGCTGGGCTCCCCGGAGAGCGGACCCGGAAAGAGACCCAGGTGCACTGCCAATCCCGCAAGGCCCGTGGACTCCCTGGAATCTTCTCCTCCCGCTTCGCCTGAAACCCTGCCCAGCACACAGCTCAGTACCCGTAACAATTGTTCCAAACGCTCCGTGTAGCGGCCCAGCCAAAATAAATGATCGGCGGCCCGGCTCGGCACCCCCGGCGAAGCGTATTCCTCCGGGCGGGGCTCCCCCAGGACCGGCGCCGGCTCCGGACGGTTCGCGGCTCCGTTGGCCAGAACCCAGGTGTCTTTGCTGCCGCCACCGCTTTGCATCGATACGACCAAATCATCCGCGTGTTTAGAAACGCGGGTCAGTCCGCCGGGCAGGACGGCCACCGCGTCAGCCCCGGTCGCCACGTAGGCGCGCACCACCACGGAACGCGCGGTCAAATGCTCGTCCACCCAGGCGGGTGCCCGGGATAACTTCACCCGCTCCTGGGCCACAAATTCACGCGGAGCCGCCTTGAACCTCTCGATTAGCCTGGCCCGCTCTTCCGTTATTTTGCGGCGGCCTTTGGGCGGTCCTGAAATCGAAAGCGGCAGTGGAAGTTGGTCGCCAAAAGCCGGTTTCAGTATCAGTGAATCCAGGTGCTCGGCGACGTAGTGAAGTTCTTCGGCCTGTCCGCACCACCAGGTGGCGATGGAAGGCAGCAGCAATTCCTCAGCGAGCAGATGACGGCACAAGTTGGGCAGAAAAGCCAGGAACGCAGGGCTTTCCATCAGACCGGCCCCGAGCGCGTTTGCCACGGTGACATTGCCGGCCCGGGTCGCCTCCAGCAGGCCGGACACTCCCAGAAACGAATCGCCCCGCAGCTCGAGCGGATCGCAAAAGGAATCGTCCACCCGGCGCAGGATGACATCAACCGGTTGAAGTCCTTCGATTGTCTTCAGGAACACCCGGCGGTCCCGGACTGTCAGGTCCGCGCCTTCGATGAGCGGGAATCCCAGGTGTCTCGCCAGGTAGGCATGCTCGAAATAGGTCTCATTGAGCGGCCCGGGCGTAAGGAGAATAATGTTCGGATGGTTGCGCCCGGGCGGCGCCAGGCGGAAGAGCATTTCACGTTCCTGGCGGAAAAAACTGCTCAGGCGCTGGATGTTGCAGTCGCGGATTTCCTCCGGGAGGATTCGCGAGACAACGGTCCGATTTTCCCAGGCATACCCGGTCCCGCTCGGAGCCTGGGTGCGGTCCGACAGCACCCACCACTGCCCGTCCGGGGAACGTCCCAAATCGCACGCGAGGAGGTGCACATAAACCTGGGAGGTGACCTGAATCCCGCGGCACGGACGCAGAAATCCAGGGTTCGCATAGACCAGTTCGGGCGGAAGAAACCCATCCCGGAGCAGGAGCTGTGAACCTCCGTAGATGTCCGCCAGAATGAGATTGAACAAGCGTGCGCGCTGCACCAGCCCGGCTTCAATGCGAGCCCATTCCTCCGCCGTGATGAGCAACGGCACAAAATCGAGGCCCCACGGCCGGTCCATGCCCTGCGGGTCCCCGTATACATTGTACGTGACCCCGTGCTCGCGAATGATGCGGCGGCCATTTTCCCAGCGGGATGCCAGCTCGTGTCCGCCGAGTTGTTGAAGCGACTCGATCAACGCTCGCCAATGCGCCCGCGGTGTGGCGGGCGCCTCGGCCATTTCGTCGAAAATGCCGGGGGCCGTCGAATAGTGCTTCAACAAAGACTCCGGCGCCTTGGTGCTCTGTTCGGTCGGTTCATTCATCCGAGTTCCCGCCAGACTAAACCGTCCTCCGCAACGCCGCAACCAGCCACGGGGGTTTGGTGCGAGTCCCACGCTGGCAAAGACTTGCCCGATTTGCACTGGTGCCTTAGTGTCATCGCATGAAACAACAGTTCACGGCGGTGGTTAAGCAGGATGACGGTTGGTGGATTGGCTGGGTCGAGGAGATTACAGGCGTGAATTCGCAAGGAAAGACCCGGCGTGAATTGATGAAGAACCTTCGGTCCGCCTTGAAGGAAGCGATTGAGATGAATCGCGCTGACGCGCGGTGTGCCGCCAGCCACGACTACGAGGAAGAACCGATCCTCGTGTGAAGCGTCGGGAACTTATCCACACCTGATAGCACGTGGTTGCGTCCTGGTGCGCGAAGGCAGCGACCATTCCTGGTGGGGCAATCCTGCCAATAGCCGACGCTCGGCGGGTGCCAAGGCATACGGAAATTAACCGCTTCCTTGCGCGAAAAATTTGTCGTGACTTGGGAATTCCGGAACCCTGATTCATTCGCGCTCTCTTCAGCCGTTTCGCAAATCCAGGGTGAAGGGGAACTCGCGGTTCACCGCCTCCATCGGCGGAACGAACGTCCCCTGGGTCGCGCCTTGCACGAAGAAACGCGAAAGACGGCGTGACTCGGCTTCGTACGCGTTGATTGGAAAGGTGGTGTAACCGAGCCCGCCTGGATGCGCGACGTGATAAGTGCAACCGCCGAGGCTGCGTTGATTCCACGTGTCGCAGAGGTCGAAGGTCAGCGGCGTATGGACCCCAATCGTTGGGTGTAAGCACTCGGGAGGTTGCCAGGCGCGGTAGCGCACCCCGGCCACGCCGTCGCCATTGGTGCCCGTCGGATGAAGCGGAATGCGGCGGCCATTCACAGTCAGGGCAAATCGCTGGCCGACGAGACCGCGGGCTTTGACCTGGAGCCGCTCAACCGAGCTGTCCACGTAGCGCACGGTGCCGCCACCGCCGGGTTCTTCGCCCAGGACGTGCCAGGGTTCGAGCGCCGTGCGGAGTTCGACTTCGACGTCGCGCTGGGCAAAGTCGCCGATGCGCGGGAAGCGAAACTCGAAGTGCGGTGCGAACCAATCGAACTCGAACGGGTACCCCGCGTTGCGCAAATCGCGGATGACGTCTTTGAAGTCGCTCTCGCAGAAGTGCGGCAGCAGCCAGCGATCGTGGATGTCGGTTCCCCACCGTACCAGGCTGTTCTCGTATGGCTCGCGCCAGAATTTGCCGACGAGTCCGCGCAAGAGGAGATGTTGCGCCAGGCTCATGCGCGCGTGCGGTGGCATCTCGAAGGCGCGCATTTCGACCAGGCCCAGGCGGCCGCTGCTGCTCTCCGGTGCAAAAAGCTTGTCGATACTGAACTCCGCGCGATGCGTGTTGCCGCTGGCGTCAATAAGCAGGTGCCGGAAGAGGCGGTCCACCAGCCAGGGTTGGACAACGTTTGCCGGTGCGCCCGCGCCGCCCAGTTGTCGGTCGAGCTCTTTGAACGCGACTTCCAGTTCGTAAAGCGAATCGTTCCGGGCTTCGTCGATCCGCGGCGCCTGCGAGGTGGGCCCAATGAAGAGACCGCTAAAGAGCCAGCTTAGCGAGGGGTGGTTTTGCCAGTAGGCCAGCAACGAGCGGAGCAAATCCGGACGGCGCAGCACGGGCGAATCCTGAACTGTCTCCCCGCCAATGATAATATGGTTGCCGCCGCCGGTGCCCGTATGGCGCCCGTCCAGCATGAACTTCTCGGTGCCGAGTCGCGCCTGGCGCGCCTCCTCATAGAGCACCGTGGTGCGCTCGACCAGTTCATCCCACGATTTGCTCGGGTGCAGGTTCACTTCGATGACGCCGGGATCGGGGGTGACGGCGAGCTTGTTCAGGCGCGGGTCCCGCGGTGGCGTCTCGCCCTCGATGACGATCGGCAGACCCAGTTCCCGGACGGCGGTTTCGACTTCCGCGACGAGGTCGAGATAATCCTCCGTAGTCGCGACGGGCGGCATAAAGACGTGCAAGCGGCCTTCGCGCGGCTCGACGCACATAGCGGTGCGAACAATCCACTGTGCGCTTTCGCCGACGGCGGGCCGACGTAGCGCAGACATCTTGTCTGCTGGATCGCCGACTTCCAGTCGGCTGAGCGTTGAAGTTCCCAGGCGCGCCCTTGCATCTGTGGTATCACGCAGGTTGGAAACCTGCGATACAGCAGACTGTGAAGTCTGCGCTACTGGGGGAGCGCCGCCACGCAGAAACTGCTGCCTCGGAAATTCCTTCGGCAGCGCCGGCAGCTTTTGAGTCGGGTCCTGTTGCCAGGTCCATGGATAGTCCCGCTCATAGACCCACGGAATCGAATCCAGCGGCAGGCGCAGGCCCATCGCGGAATCGCCGGGGATGAGCCAGAGCGTCTCGTCGTCGCGCAGAAACCAGGGCCCAGACATCCAGCCAACCTGACCGCCATCGCCAGCCCGCCGGATGGGCAGCGCGTAGCCGACAACTGCGCCGAGGCCCTGCTGGAAAATGCGCGCGATGCGCTCGCGCTCAAGTTTGTCCTTCAGGTTGGATTTCTCCGGGGTCACGTTCGATGGCAACCGGCGCTCCTTCCACGTGTAGTAGAACGCGTCCTCGTAGGCCGGCAGCAGATACTTCGTGTCCACGCCGATGACTCGGGCGATGCGCGTGGCCAGCGCGAGGCCCTCTTTGGCGCCGAATCCATAGTCCTTTGATTCGTTCGCGATCAATGAATCATCCTTCCAGATGGGCACGCCGTCCTTGCGCCAATACGCCGCCAGCGCCCAGCGCGGGAGTTGTTCGCCGGGATACCACTTGCCCTGGCCGTAATGCAGCAGCGCTCCGGGCGCGAATTTGCCACGCAGGCGCTTGATGAGTTCAGCCGAGAGAACGCGCTTCCTGGGCGAGGCGGCGGTGAAATTCCACTCGGGGCCATCCGGGTCGTCGATGGAAATGAACGTGGGCTCGCCACCCATCGTGAGGCGGACGTCGTGCCGGGTCAGGTCGGCATCGATCGCATGACCGAGCCTTTCAATCTCCGTCCATTGCTCGTCGGTGTAGGGTTTGGTAACGCGCGGCGACTCGTAAATGCGCGTCACCTTCATCTCGTGATGAAGTTTCGATTCGCATTTGTCGATAACGCCGCTGACGGGCGCGGCGCTGCTCGGCTCGGGTGTGCAGGAAAGTGGGATATGCCCTTCGCCCGCGAGCAGGCCGCTGGTCGGGTCGAAGCCAATCCAGCCGGCGCCGGGCAGATACACTTCACACCACGCGTGCAGATCGGTGAAGTCAATCTCGGTGCCGCTGGGGCCATCCAGCGACTTCACGTCGGGCGCGAGTTGGACGAGGTACCCGCTGACGAAGCGCGCCGCCAAACCAAAATGGCGCAGCAACTGGACCAGCAACCAGCCTGAGTCCCGACAGGAACCGCTAAGCCGGGTGAGCGTCTCCTCAGGCGACTGCACGCCGGGTTCGAGCCGGATGAGGTATTTGATATCACGCTGGAGCCGCTGGTTGAACGCGACCAGGAAATCAATCGTGCGGAGCGGCGGTGTCCCGGCGCGCACCATCTCCTTAGCCCCAGGCCTGGGCCGGGTGTTTTCCGGCACCACGAGTGCCGTAGCCGTTTCAACACCTTTGGTCTCTGCGCCGGAAGCTGAAGCTGCTGAATCATTCTCGCGCCCATCGCCGCGGCCGAAGCCTGGTGTTAATGGGATGTGACCGCCATCGTGATGAACATCGATGTGATGAAGTGATGGTGACATCCCCGCGTGCGGAAGCGATTCCGGAACCCCGAGGATGTCACGCTTCGCAGCCTCAAAGTAGGCGGCGAACTGCGGAGTCAACGGGCACGGTTCGAGGAAGGGGGTGAGGTCTTTCTTGAGAGACTGGTCATAGGCGAAGGGGAAATATGTCGCGCTGTCCTCGAGAAAGAAGTCAAAGGGATTCAAGATGGCCATTTCCGCGATCAGTTCGACCTCGACGCAGAACTCCTTCATGGGTTCCTGGAAGACAAGGCGGGCGTTCCAGTTGGCGAACGGGTCCTGCTGCCAGTTAATGAAGTGCTCGCCGCCGGTGATGCGTTGCGAGTAGCTGAGAATCCTGGTTCGGCAGTGCGGCGCGGGTCGCAGCCGTACGACGTGCGGCCCGTGGCCGACCGGCTTGTCGTAAGTGTAATGCGTCCGATGGTAAATTGCGACGTGAATGGCCATGGTAAGTCACTGCGTCTGGTGCTGCATCGAGCGCTTGGCCGGCTTGGGGGTTTTGAGCGCGAAGAACGTTTCGTAAATTCCGGCGGCGACCTGGTTCATGCGCGTCTGGAGGTTGTCGAGATATTCGTGGAGCCCGGAATTGACGATTTCATCGACGCTCGTGAATGACAGGTCGGAACAAAGCTGCCCCACCAACTTCTCGGGAACGTAACGGAAGGTGCCGGGCGGCGTGCCCGAAATGGCGTAAAGCGAATCGCGCGCTGCCAGGAGGCAGAAGTGAATGGCGCGGGGGAACTCGCGGTCGAGCAGCAGGAACTCGACGACGCTTTTGGGCGAGATGCGCCCATGGCGCTTGCGATACATCTCAAAGGCGCTGGCCGAGCGCAGCACCGCCGCCCATTGGATGTCATCGAACGGCGTGCCGACATCCTGCACCGAGCGCAGCAGGATGAAGTATTTCACGTCGAGGATGCGCGAGGTCTTGTCGGCCCGTTCGAGCACCTGGCCCATATGAAAGAAGTGCCAGGGCTCGCCGTGCGTCATCGTGGCCGCGGCGACGCCATTGAATAGGTGGCTGGCGTTCTTTACCTCGGTAAAGAACTCGTGGGGATTTGCCTGGGCGCTGGAATCCGCGGCGGCCGCGGTGACCGTCAGGTAAAACTTGTTTAATTGCAGCCACATCTCCGAGGAGATGATCTCGCGAATCGTGCGCGCATTTTCGCGCGCGGCGCGGACGCAGGAGAGAATCGAGTTCGGGTTCTCCGCGTCGAAGGTGAGAAAATGAATAACGTTTTGCTGCGTCGCATTGCCGCAGCGTTTCGTGAACGCCTCATGGTCGCCGGTCGTGTTCACCAGCGGTTCCCATTGCTGGTCTTCCCCGGAAGGCGCGTCCAGCATGAGCTGCAGGTTGACCTCGATGAACCGCGCGACGTTCTCGGCCCGCTCGACATAGCGGCTCATCCAGTAAATCGAATCGGCGACGCGGCTGAGCATGTTCACTCTTCACGCCGCGACTTTGGCCGCCAACGCCCGTGAAGGTGGGGTGAGCTCGTCATTCTCGGGCACAGGTGCGTCAGCCAGGACCCACGTGTCTTTGCTGCCGCCGCCCTGCGAAGAGTTCACCACCAGCGACCCCTTCTTGAGAGCCACGCGCGTGAGTCCGCCCGGCAGCACGAAGATGTCCTTTCCATACAGAATGTAAGGGCGCAAATCGACATGACGGCCCTCGAAATGATCGTCCACCAGCGTCGGCACCCGCGACAGGGCTAGTGTCGGTTGAGCGATATAGTTGCGGGGATTGGCTTTCACCTTCTCCGCGAATTCCGCGCGCTGCTCCGCCGTTGAGTGCGGGCCGACCAGCATGCCGTAGCCGCCCGATTCGTTCGCCGCTTTCACTACCAGATGCTCCAGGTTTTCCAAAACGTACTTCAGGTCGTCCGCTTCAGAGCAAATGTAGGTGGGAACGTTCTGGAGGATGATGTCCTCGTCCAGGTAATACTTCACGATCCGGGGGACGTAAGCGTAAATCACCTTGTCGTCGGCCACGCCGCCCCCCGGCGCGTTGGCCAGCGCCACATTCCCGTTTTGATAGACTTCCATCAGCCCCGGCACCCCCAGCATCGAGTCCGGCCGGAAGCATTGCGGGTCCAGAAAATCATCGTCGATGCGCCGGTAAATCACGTCCACCCGCTCGAACCCCTTCGTGGTCCGCATGCAAACATAACCGTCATCGACCACCAGGTCGCGACCCTCGACCAGTTCGACCCCCATCTGCTGAGCCAAAAACGAATGCTCGAAATAAGCCGAGTTGTAGATTCCGGGAGTGAGCAAAACGCAGCGCGGTTCGGCCGCCTGCTCCAGCGCCAGAAACTCCAGCATGTCGCGCAGGCGGCTGGGATAACTCGCTACGGGGCGAATCTTGGAGGCCGCAAACACCTGCGGGAACATGCTTTTCATCACTGCGCGGTTCTCCAGCACGTACGAGACGCCGGACGGACAGCGCAGGTTGTCTTCGAGCACGTAAATCTGCCCGTCGCGATGGCGCACCAAGTCAGTGCCCGTGACGTGGCACCAGATGCCGCGTGGCGGGTTGAACCCGATGCATTGCTTCCGAAACGCCTTGGACGCAAGCACGATCTCTGCCGGCAGGATCCCGTCCTTCAGAATCTTCTGGTCGTGATAGAGGTCGTTGATGAAGTGATTCAGCGCCGTGATCCGCTGCTTGAGGCCGCGCTCGATCCGGCTCCACTCGGCAGCCGCCACAATCCGCGGCACCAGGTCGAACGGAAAAATTTTCTCCACGCCCGCGCGCTCCCCATACACGTTGAAAGTGATGCCCATTTGCAAGAGCGCGCGCTCGGCGGCTCGTTGCCGGTTGAGCAACTCACCCTGCGGAAGGTTCTCGATGTTGTTCACCAACCCGCGCGCGGAGGCTCGCGGCTGGCCGTTCTCCCCGAACGTTTCGTCAAAGAACTCGCCAACTTCGTAACGCTCGAATCGCATAGCAATTCACTTCCCGGTCTGTTTTCGCCTCGCCGGGACATTCATGGTTTCCTGTTATGGGTGCTTCCATAGCAGCGACGGTGCCATGTTGCTCATTCGGGTTGGGAAGTCGCATGGAAGCCCGCCAAAGGAGGCTTGCTTAGTCCGAACGGCACGTTGGCTGAGGATTTTCGAAGGCCTCCCGCTCCAGTCACGCTCGTTTAGCTGTTGCGCTGACCCGGGATGGCATTTCCAATGGCTGCGGCCAACTGTCCGGTATCGCCCTGGCTGACTAAAATGGTGCACGATGAGGGGTCGCTTGGTGCCGGTGTGCGCCCGTCCTTGGGCGCAGCGACACAGGTACGTCTAGTCCGCCGGTCCGCCATCCGGTTGACTCCTGCGGCGAAGTCCCCTAGTGTAGCGTGGTTCACATCACGGGATTTCTGAGCGATCATGAATCCGTTCGAGGAAAAGCTTTCTGTACACGGCCTCGCATTGCGCCGGGCGCGGCTGCAGACGCTCCAGCTCAACGTGGGGCGCAAGTGCAACCAGGCCTGCCGCCATTGCCACGTGGATGCGGGACCCTGGCGCACCGAAATGGTTGGGCAAGACGTGGCTCGCCGCGTCGGCGAATGGATTCACCAATACCAGCCGGAGAGCGTGGACCTCACCGGCGGAGCGCCCGAACTGAGCGAGTTCTTCCGTTTCTTCGTCGAGATCGCCCGCGGCGCGGGGTCGCACGTGATTGACCGCTGCAACCTTACCATTATCGAGGAGGCGGGTTATGCCGACCTGCCCGCGTACTTGGCGGGACACGAGGTCGAGGTGATCGCCTCACTGCCTTGTTACACGGCCGAGAATGTGGCCAAACAACGCGGCGCCGGTGTGTTTGAGAAAAGCATCTCCGCGCTGCGCAAACTCAACGCGGTTGGGTATGGCTCAAAGCTGCCGCTTAACCTCGTCTATAATCCTGTCGGCCCGAACCTCCCGGCCCCTCAGGCTGAGTTGGAGGCGGACTATAAAGAGGTCCTCGAACGCGAGTTTGGCATCAGCTTCAATAGCCTGTACACGCTCACGAACCAGCCTATCGCCCGGTTCGCCGAAGACCTGCGCCGGCAGGGTAAGACCGAGGAATACATGTCGCTATTGGCGGACAGCTTCAATCCCGCCACGGTCGAGAGTTTGATGTGTCGCACGACCCTAAGCGTCGGCTGGATGGGCGAGCTGTACGACTGTGATTTCAACCAGATGCTCGGGATGCAAATGCGGAATGGCAAACCACTCTACCTGTGGGACGTAACGCCGGAACTGCTGGAGAATTGGGGCATCCGGACAGGAGAGCATTGCCTGGCGTGCACCGCCGGTTGCGGCAGCAGTTGCGGCGGGGCGCTTCAGACGGCAGGCGCCTCCTGACCCGGATATTTCACGCCCAGGTGGCTTGGATTCTAACGCATGTCCAAAGATATCCCTTCCATGAAGACCCAGCCCGATACCGGCGCCGTGTCGCGCTCACCGGCTGCCTCTTCCCGGATCAGTGCCCGCTGGAGATGGGTTCTTTACGTAACTGCCGCCGTTGCTATTGTGCTGGCCGTGAAATTCTTCCATGTCCAGGACTTATTGAAGCAAGCGCTGGACTGGATTGGAAAGCTTGGGCCGTTGGGGCCGGTAATTTTTGTCGGCATCTATGTCGTGGCGACTGTTTTGTTCATCCCGGGGTCGGTGCTCACGCTCGGGGCCGGCGCTGCGTTCGGCGTGGTCCTGGGCTCGGTCTGTGTATCCATTAGCGCGACGCTGGGTGCCACGGCCGCCTTTCTCGTGGGCCGCTATCTGGCGCGGGACGCCATCGCGCGGAAGATCGAGAAGAACGAGAAATTCGCTGCCATCGACCGGGCGGTGGCCGATGAGGGATGGAAGATCGTGTTCCTGACCCGCCTCTCGCCGGTATTCCCGTTCACTCTGCTGAACTATGCATTCGGCCTTACGCGGGTGAAGTTGAGCCACTATGCGCTGGCTTCCTGGATCGGCATGATGCCGGGCACGGTGATGTATGTCTACCTCGGCTCGCTGGTCAATGTCGGCGCCGGACATCGCCGGCTCACGGCCGGCGAATGGGTTCTCTACAGCGTCGGCCTGCTGGCCACCATCGCGGTGACAGTGTTCGTAACGCGGCTGGCGAAGAAAGCGCTGGCTAAAAAGATCAGCGGCGGCGAGACCGGCCGCAAGCCGCAGGGATTATGAGCGCTCATTCGGAAGCCGTCCTCGTCAGCCCGCCGGACGTGCACAACGCGCGACTCGTTTCCAATGTCCACCCGCCCGATTGGCGGAACCCTGCCCCTGCGCCTTGCTATAATCTCGTCGTCATCGGCGCGGGAACGGCTGGGTTGGTGACGGCCGCCGGGGCAGCCGGGCTCGGGGCCAGGGTGGCCCTCGTCGAGAAGCATCTCCTGGGCGGGGACTGCCTCAATGTCGGTTGCGTTCCCTCCAAAGCCGTCATTCGCTCCTCGCGCGCCGTATTCGATGTAAAGGAGGCAGGCCGCTTCGGCGTGCGGGTGGCTGCGCCGCCCCAGATGGATTTCCCGGCCGTCATGGAACGCATGCGCAAGCTGCGCGCCGACCTCAGCCCCAACGATTCCACGCAGCGCTTCGCGAAGCTCGGGGTGGATGTGTTCCTGGGCGAGGCCCGTTTCGCCGGCCCGGATACGGTTGAAGTCTCGGGACAGACGCTGCGGTTCAAACGGGCGGTTATCGCTACCGGCGCGCGTCCGATACAACCGCCTATCCCGGGACTGGCCGAGGCCGGCTGCCTGACCAATGAAACCGTGTTCAGCCTTACGGAGTGTCCAGCCAGGCTGGTGGTGGTCGGCGGTGGGCCTATTGGTTGCGAATTGGCCCAGGCCTTTCAGCGGTTGGGTTCCCAGGTCAGCCTGCTTCACAAGAGTGCTCACCTGCTGGACCGCGAGGACCTGGAGGCCGCCGCGATTGTGCAGAGCGCTTTCATCCGTGAGGGCATGGTTCTACGGCTCAATGCGAGGATTACGCGAGTCGAGCGCAATGGCGGCGAGAAATTGGTTTTCTACGAAGCGCAGGGAAAGCAGGAGACAATCGCCGTGGATGAGATCCTGGCCGGGGCCGGCCGCGCGCCGAACGTCGAAGGGCTCAATCTGGAAATGGTCGGCGTCCGGTATGACCCGCGCAAAGGCGTCCAGGTGAACGATTGCCTGCAAACCACCAACCCGCGCATTTACGCGGCCGGTGATGTTTGCCTGGATTGGAAGTTCACCCACGCCGCGGACTTTTCCGCCCGCATCGTCATTCAAAATGCCCTGTTCCTTGGCCGCAAGAAAGCCGGCGCCCTCACCATGCCCTGGTGCACCTACACCGACCCGGAAATCGCCCACGTTGGCCTCTACGAACGCGAAGCGCGCGAGCGTGGCTTGGCCATGGACACCTACGCGCGCGAGTTCAAGGATGTGGACCGCGCCGAGTTGGACGGTGAAGAAGACGGCTTCGTAAAGCTCCACGTCAGGAAAGGCCGCGATGAAATCCTGGGGGCGACCATCGTGGCGCGCCACGCCGGCGAAATGATCAGTGAAATCAGCGTGGCGATGGCGGCTCGGCTCGGCCTGGGCAGACTCGCCTCGGTCATTCATCCGTACCCAACGCAGGCCGAGGCCATCCGTCAATGCGGCGACGCCTACAATCGGACCAGGCTAACCCCCACGGTGAAAAAGTGGATGGGGCGCTGGCTGGCGTGGCAAAGGAGTTAGGAGAAAGAGGGCCGGATTTATGATTCAGTCCGGCCATGATTCTGTCTATTGGTAACCGCTTCTCTGAAATGCCACGCCCGCCTCACGGCTTCTTTCCGATTACCACCCTTGCCGCCAAAGCCGTGATTATCCCGTACGGCAGATTTACCAGCACCAGGTAGAGCGTGAACCTTGGCCCGCCCTTCTCCAGCCCGAAATATCCCGCGCCGCTCATCGGCAGGAAAATCAAGAACAGCGCCAGCACCGGCGCCAGGAAGTATAGAAGGCCGATGAGGTACAGCCGCTTCCAGAAAAGCCTTATAAACAGCCCGAACGGGATGCCCCACAATCCGCCCCAGAAGAGCGGCCTGTATATATCCGGCGATTTCAATGAGACCGGGTCCTTTACCCCGAGTGTCGCGCTAAGCCCCGCCCTAAACAGGACGTGGCTGAGAAAGACCACGGCCACTGCGCCGATGACCCCCGCTGCGAAGCAGATGGCCACCCGCTGCATTACGTTCAAACTACTTCCTGTCCAGTTCGAATCTGTTGCCATAATTCACCTCTTTCAGCCATGTATCTGTACTCCTATGCAGCCTGCTCGTTCAACACGGGCGGGCAGCTCCGGCTTAGACCAGGTTAATCGCCACGTCAATGTTGCCCCGCGTAGCTTTCGAATACGGACACGTTTGGTGCGCGCCGTCTAATATTTCCTGGGCCACTTGCCGCTCCAAACCCGGCAGGCTGACGTTGAGGCGTGCTTGGAGGGAGTACCCGTCGCTCCCTGTGCAAAGGTCCACTTCGGCGTCGATGGCCGGGTCCGCCGGGAGCTTCACTTTCATTTTGGCCGCCACAACCTTGATCGCACTGAGGAAACAGCCCGACCAGCCAACGGTAAACAACTGCTCTGGATTAGTGCCGTTGCCTGGGCCGCCCGGGAGGGAGAACTTGACCTCCAGGCGGCCATCAGACGTGCGCGAGCCGCCGCCGTCCCGGCCACCCGTCGTGTGGGCTTTGGCCGTGTATTGCACTTTCCTGGGTTGGGTATCACGCTCGATTTCTTTGGACATTCCGATGGTGTTCATTTGGCGTTGTCTCTCCTTTCTTTCAATTCCCGAATGCTTTGATGGTCAATTGGTGTCGATTTCATTTTCTCGGCTCTTGGCGCAATCGAAATGCCAAGGCTCGTCGAGTGGCCTGAACAAGACGAGGGAAGACCATTCACTTCGCCCGCAGGCGTAATTTGGTTGTCAGAACCTATTGCTGGAAATAGCCGAACAGGTCAACCCTCCGCGTTGACGGATTGCGCGGCTTTCTATCAAGAATCTTGCCTTTCGCTCTATGGGGTCTAGACCCCACTCCGGAAAACCAACGACGGCAAAAGACCAAATCAGAGATGGAAGGAAGAAAAATGCTCCGCCGGAATAGCACTGTAAGTGCCGGGGACGGAATCTGGTAACAACTCAAAATGTGAATCAGGCCATTTGAACCTTGGCAACAGAATTCGATAAACAAAACGGATGCGCACGGAACTGGCTGTTGGGTTTAGCGGCGGCTCTGGTTTGCGCCGGCCCGCTGTGGTCGCGCTGTTAAACCCGTCGGCGGACCGGGCGAGCGTGGATTTGATTGCGCCATTTTTTGCTGCCATGTATGTCGTCCTGGCTGTATGGGTTGGGCTGGGGCTACTGGTGTTTGGCGGCACAGTTACAAAACTTCGGATGTGGCCACTGCTTAATGCGGAGCCGATTCGCTGACCGGGAAAGAAATCCTTGGCTATGGGCGGACAGGTCGGGTTTTTGCAGGGTTGCAGGGGGAACCAGGGGGTGTTAGGGCGGGTGCTTGCGCAGATACTCTCTTACTGAAACCAAATTGGTCCAATAGTGCTCACGACTGTAATTCGGGGGCGGCCGAAACCAGGGCTGTCTCTCCTGCTCTATCTTCTCCAACTGCTGCGCGACCGCCTCCTTCGTCGGGTGCCATGATTCCGGGTCGGTGCAGTTGGTTGGAATCTCAAACATCAATTGAACACCTCCGAGCCCGTTGAAGACCTGACGGCCCCTGCTCTTGCTCATCAGCCAGACACGTCCACTATCGTAGCAGTAGATGCATTGCTCCCGTTTGGAGCAACCGAATATGAGCAAGCCAGCCAACGAGGTGGTTGCGATTAGTCGTGCTGAAAACCGTGTGGGCATGCCAAGATTGATCATACAACCACCGTTACGAGAACACAACGGTATAGCAGGTCCAAGAAACTGAGCCAGCGTACTCCACTCATAAAAAGCCACAAATAATCGTTGACTTAACACGCGTTTTGCGCTTTGGTGACGTTGTCACTGGAAAAGGGCCTGCCCAGATTAGACCGGGCACCCCCGGCTTGGCAGGCCGTTCGCCGTTCAGCCTTTAACCGGCACAATGGCGGACATATTATGGATGCCGCCACGCTTCTCTTCGGGGCCGGCCAACTGGCGCTGGTGGGGGTCCTGTGCAGTCTCCTCTACCACCTGCGCCGCGACACGCTTCGCTCCTCACTCGCAGCTCTCCTGACCGTGCTTATCGATCTGCGCGAAAAGAACACCAAGGCCCTGCAGACGGTCTTTGGCTTAATCGCCTCCGACGCCTTTCAGCGCTGGGACGAGCAGGTCCGTAGCGGGCTACTGGACAGCGCCCGCCGGTTGCGCGCCATCCAGGACGCCACCACGGAGGCCCTGCTGCAGACGCTTCGCCAGTGTGACTCGGAGTGGCGACTCGCCGGCCGGCTCCACTCGGCTCTTCGTTCCCAGCTCGATCCGGGCGCCGACCGCCAATGGGAACGGTGGACACCGCAGGAAAATCTGCCGCAAAAAGGTTGTGCCTGAACGGGCGCGGGCTCATCGCTCACCTGGGCACGGGTCGGAGTGCTTCACGGATAGGGTTGGTCCAAGGCTCGGTCCAAACTATTGACATAAATCGCGTGGCTTGGTCGTTTTGGTGCTTCCCTTGAGGCTTGGTTTTTGGTGTTTTGTCCTCGTTGTGCATTGTCTTGAATGCGGGCTCTCAGTAGCAGATACTAACCCCCGGACGCCTGAATTCTCTAAACGCCAGGTGTGCTGGTTTGCCGGTGTGGCGAAATGGCAGACGCACAGGACTTAAAAATCTAAAAGCGGCACTTTCTGAGGGTTTCGCCGGGCTGCGTTCAAGGTGAATTGCAACACTGATTCTACGGTGTATTTTGCACCTTTTATCACTGCGAAGTGAGTGCGTTGTCCAAGTGGGCAAAGTGGCACAAATAGTGGCACACGCGCCGGCGCGAATCCCGCGCTCGGCTGGCTGCTCCAGCTCGCCCATAGTTTGGGCCGTGCATTCGCGCTACAGGCTCGCCCTGCGGCGTTTCGGTGCTTGGACAAGGAAAGTATCGCGGCGCACTCTCGGCCCGTCCTGCGGTCATGTGGCGCAGCCCTCAGGAAAAGAAGTAACCAAGCTCGCGCAAGCTCACATAGCCGTTCGGATTCGTGGCATCGGGTTGGCCCATGACGACGTGATCCAGCAATTCGATTTTGAGCAGTTGCCCGGCCCTGATTAAGTCGCGGGTTACTTTGATGTCCGCCTCGCTTGGCGTTGGGTCACCGCTTATGCCGCATGCGGCATAAGCGGTGTTATACCGCATCCGGTTTTATGCCGCATGTGATTGGGATTTGCCCATGAAACGCGTGGTTTGAGCGTTTTGGTGCGGCATAAAAATGGGGTGATTGACCGGTGGTCTTAAACATCCTGGGATGGATGGATGCAA
>DATMQA010000083.1:0-9238 GCA_035566895.1 Binatia bacterium | reverse complement strand
GACCCGCATTACCAGCCGCCCGCTGAGGTTCACCGTACCGGCATAGAGTTGGCTCCGCACGGCTTTGTCCGCCGGTGTGGATTCGCCCGTGAGCATCGATTCATCCACCGCCGAATTCCCTTCCACCACTTGGCCGTCGGTCGGTATTCGGTCGCCCGGGCGCAAGGCCACCAGTTCGCCCGCCTGAAGCTCCGCGGCCGGCACCTCCGTTTCCCGGCTGTCTGGCAGCCTCCGCCGGGCCAGCGCCGGGGCCAAGTCCAATAATTTGCGCAAGGCGCTCGAGGCGCGGACGCTGACCCGCGATTCCATCCAATGTCCGAGGCTGATGAGCGTGACAATCGCCGCCGCCTCCATGAAATAGACATGACCGCCCTGACCACTCAGCAAAGCCCAAACGCTGTAACCAAAAGCCGTGGTCGAACCCAACGCCACCAGCGTGTCCATGTTCGAACTGCGGGCTCTCAACTGCGCCAAGGCGCCGCGATAGAACCGCGCCCCGGCCAGGACCTGCACCACCCCTGCGACCGCAAAGGCAAACCATTGGAACCAGCGGACCATGCCCAGGCGGAAAACCCATTCGCCGAGCATCAGCAACGCGGTCGCGGGCAAGCCAAGCCAAAGGTTCAGTTGCCACCCGGCCAGTTTATGGTCGCCGTGCTCCGAAGCCACGTCCTCGATGACCTTGGCCCCGTAACCCTCTGCCTCCACGGCTTTGACGGCTGCGGCCGGGTCTGGGTGCGCCTGGGGCTGCCAACGCACCGTGGCCTGGTGCCCCTCAAGATTGACCAGTGCGGTCTGCACCCCCGGCACGCCCTGCAGCGCCTGGGTAACGTGCCGCGCGCAGTTGCCGCAGGTCATCCCGTCCACCGCGAGTTGGGTCACGGCGCGGCTGCCGGGCTGCGGCTCTATTCTGTCGCTGGTTATCGCTGGTGCCTGCATAGCACACCTACACACTACGCGAAACCAGACCCATGTCGAACCGGTAGCGGCAATCCACCAAAGCCCACAGCGCCGCGAACCTGCAATCAAGTCGCAGCGCTCTTTTCTGGCCAATCCCTTTGCTCAGTGTCCGTGCCCGCAGCCGCAACTGCCACTTCCGCAGCCGCCGCCGCTCAGGTCTTCCTCGCTGGGCATTCGGCCCAACTCGAGCGTCTTACTGACGTATTGCTGAATGGAATGCTGCACCTCGTGCAACTCCTCCTGGGCATCCAGGAAGTTCTTGGCCACCGGGTTTTTCAAAAGCGTATCGCGGTGCTGTTCGAAATCGGCAATCTCCTCACCACTCAGGGGCATCGACATCTGCTGTTTTTGCTGCAGCGCCTGACCTTTGTTGACCAGGTCTTCGTACTGCGAGCGGGCTGCTTCATCCCCCATGAACGTATCGATCCGCTGCCGGATGGATTGCATGTTGGGCTGCTCCAAAAGCGTTTGGCAGAGTTCCCTGGTTTTCTGCATGACCGCAGTCTCTTCAATCGTGCTTTGCATAATATTTCTATGTTCGTTGCCTAACGCGGGCATGTCTGCCACGGACGCATCAGTTCCACAATACACCACAGCTTGGCCTAAAAAGCAACCGTGCTTCTTTGGAAAATAAGCCATTAAAAAACACAAATTCCAAACATCAAACACCAGAAAAGCTCCAAATTCCAACCCGCAAAATCCAAGCACCAGGTTAATATTCTGTGAGTTCCTGCCGCGTCTGAGAACAGGAAGCTCGTCTTCAAGTTTCCTGGTGTCTTGATGCTTGGGGATTGGAGCTTTTCTGGAGCTTGGTGCTTGGAATTTGGAGTTTTTCTCACCAACCTCGCCCGTGCGCCAGAAGTCGTCCAAACTTGTCGTCGGTCTCATGTCCGGCACGTCGGCCGATGGAATAGACGCGGTAGTCGCCCAGGTCTTTGGCAGCGGACGAGGCCTGCGCGCGCGGGTCCTGGCCCACGTGCACCAGGCGTTTCCGCGGCATTTGCAGCGCCACATTTTGCATGTGGGCCTCCATGGAAGCGTCGCCGAGATTTGCGAGTTGAATTTCCTTTTGGGCGAGCATTTCGCCCGCACCGCCCTGGCCGCAGTTCGCCGGGCAAAACTCCAGCCCAAACACATCGCTGTCATTGGCTCGCACGGCCAGACCATTCACCATCTGCCGAACGCGCGAACCCCTTCAACGCTGCAAATCGGCGAGCCGGCGGTTATTGCCGAACGAACGGGCATTACCACGGTGGCCGATTTTCGCGTGCGCGATATGGCCGCGGGTGGACAGGGCGCGCCGTTGGTGCCCTACGCAGATTGGGCGCTGTTCACCCACAAAACCAAGCCGCGCATCGTGCAGAACCTCGGCGGCATCAGCAACCTGACCTTCCTGCCGCCGCGCGCGAAACTGCAGGACGTGCTCGCGTTCGATACCGGTCCCGGCAACATGGTCATTGACGGCCTGGTCGCTGCACTTACTTCGGGCCGTCGAACCTTCGATGAAAATGGGCGTCTTGCGGCGGCGGGAACAGTCTGTGAAAAGCTGTTGACCGAAATGATGGCTCATCCATTCATCCGCCGGCGCCCGCCCAAAACCACGGGCCGCGAGGAGTTTGGCGAGGCCTTCGTCCGAAAGGTGCTGGCGTCCGGGCGACGGCGAAAACTAAGCTATGCCGACATCATTGCGACGGCGACGGCCTTCACCGCCGTCAGCATCGCCGAAGCTTACCGCCGTTTTGTTTTTCCCCGGTTGACGCCAGACCTGCTTTCGCGATTGCAGATCGTCCTGGGCGGAGGTGGCGCGAAAAACCCGGTCTTGCGGCACATGTTATACGAGCGGATGGGCGCGCGAGAACTGCTCACGCACGAAGACTTCGGCATCGCTAACGCGGCCAAAGAAGCGCTGGCGTTCGCGCTCCTGGCACACGAGACCCTGGCAGGCTACCCAGCTAATGTACCCGCCGCCACAGGGGCTCGCCGAGCCGTGCTCCTGGGCAAGATTGTTCCGGCGTAACCTTCCTCCTCCTCGTCCTCGAAATCCCCCAAAAAACCCAGTTGCTACACTGCAACTCGCATTCGTCGCTCACCAGCAAGAGCCTCAAAATCCCGGCCCGGTCCAGGCGGACCTGCCGAATCCCAGCATTGCTTTTTCCGCCTGTATCCTTGTAGTCTCACGCGTCGTCTGTAGTTAGAATCGTGCTATGAATCCGACCTCGAATCCGCCCGCAAATTCCGGCGAGACCCGCCGCACCTTTATCAAAAGGGCCGCTACCGTTGCCGCTGCCGTCAGCGCCACCAATCTCTTCAAGACGCCCGTCTATGGCCAGAACCAGGCCCCGGCTTCGGGACGCGTGCTCGGGGCAAACGACCGAATCAATGTCGCTTACATCGGCACGGGCAAGCAGGGCATGGTCCACGTCAAACTCCAAAAACAATACGCGAAAGACAACAACATCGCCCAGGTCGCCGTTTGCGACCTTTACCAAAAGCACCTGGACGAAGCCCGGGCCGCCATCGGCTGCAATCAGGCGGACGCTTTCCGCGACCATCGCAAGCTCCTCGAACGAAAGGACATTGATGCCGTCGTCCTGGCGCCGATAGATCCCTGGCACGCGCAGATAACCATCGACGCGCTGCACGCCGGCAAACATGTCTTCTGCGAAAAGCCGATGAGCCGCTATTTTGCCGAAGCCTTCGACGTCTATGACACCGTCAAACAAACCGGCAAGACTTACGTCATCGGCTCGCAAGGTTGCATGGACCCAAAATGGCACAAGGCGGCCGAGTGGATTAAGGCGGGCAAGTTGGGCCCGCTGGTCTGGGGCCAGGGCTCCTATTGCCGGAACAATCCCAAGAACAGCGAATGGACCTATCCGATCGATCCGGATGCCAGCGAAAAGAACCTCGATTGGAACCGCTGGCTGGGCCGCACCCCCAAAATCCCGTTCAACCCGGAACACTATTTCAGTTGGCACAAGTATTACGCTTATAACTCCGGCATCATCGGCAACCTGTTGCCGCACCGCTTCCAACCTTTGATGCTGGCGACCGGCAACCCCGAATTCCCACGCCGCGTCGTCTGCACCGGAACCCGGAAAGTCTCCACCGACCGCGAGATTACCGACACTACGCATCTGTTGGCCGAATTCCCCAGCGGCCTGACCCTGGTCGTTGCCGGCACTACCGTCAA
Organism: Binatia bacterium; assembly: GCA_035566895.1. GTDB lineage: Bacteria > Verrucomicrobiota > Verrucomicrobiia > Limisphaerales > UBA8199 > DATMQA01. The sequence goes on along the minus strand of DATMQA010000083.1, from coordinate 5,085 downwards.
CGAGCAGGGCCTGCCGGATATGCTCCGCGGGCGCAAAGCCACGCTTCACTTCGCCTCCAGCCAAAATCGGGTTGAACTCAAGCCCGAAGCCATTTTCACCGACGAATTGGAAGCGGAAGAGTTCGCCGATCCTCGCCCGGCGGAGCACATCGAAGTGCTCGAAAAGAACTTCTTCGATTCCATCCGCAGCGGCCAGATGCCGGTCTCCAACGTCGAACTGGCCATCCGCGCGCACACGGTCCTCTGCCTGGCGGAGATGTCCGAGCGCCTGGGCGTCGTCTGCTTCTACGACGAAAAAACGCGGAAAATTAAGAACGGCGAGGGAAAAGTAATCCCACCGCTCAGCTATGATTCGGTCGTGCCGAAGGTAGTGTAAGTAGCGACGAGACGCCAACCGGACCGCGCGAAGGGTATGGAGTGCGTGGAGCTTGCTCCCGCTGTCGAACGGGTACCGCGCTTCAAAAGCGGTAGCAAGCTCCACGCACTCCATACCCTTCGCGTGCAAGAATGAATCCGAACCTACCCTGTGTTTCACGCATCACTTAAGAGTGTCTGCGCTCACACCTCCTTTGAATCCGTGGAACCCAAACCAGCTCGGCCGGTACTCACCGACGTAATCAACGTTGGCTTTAGCCGGCAGGCTCTTCTCCAATCTCACTGCCCAATAGCACGCGTTCACCAGCAATCGGCGCAGGCCCTCATTTTCAAGGTCCACCGCCGCGCCCATGGTCGTGGTGACGATTTTTGAAGTCTTGCCCGTGTCTCCTTTGTACTCCCGCACCCACACTACCGGCATCATCGGGTTATTCTTGGGTCCCTCCACCGGCGGGTCGGATGGGTTCATGCCCGACAACACTTGCCCTCGTACCAGCACCGTCGCATCCTGCGGCAGATGCGTGACCGTATAGACATCCGTCGGACACCAAATATCCGTGACACCACGCAGAACAGGATGATTCTTTTGATTCTCTTCAAGCACACCCCGTGTGCTTTCCTTCCCATGATTGCCGTGATGGCTCACCCAGGTCTCGCCAAGCACCTGCTCCCCGAAACCGCCGGGCCACGCTTTGCTGCGCCAGTCAAACTTCGCATAAGGGCTCTGTTTATTGTGCTCGTAAGCGAACGCGTGCGTGCAGGTCCGTAACGCGATAATCGGTTTGCCCGCATTTAGGTAATGCACAAAATGCTTCATCTGCTCATCGGGCAACTCGCGGAAGCGCAACGCCATCACACACAAGTCGGCCGAATCGAGTGCGCCCATGCCCGGAATATTGGTGAGTGTGGTTGGATCGATCGTCCCATCCGTGGGGTTAATCGCGAACAACACCGTGCACTTGAATCCATGCCGCGCCGCCAGAATTTTTGCCAGCATCGGCAAACCTTCCTCCGAACGGTACTCCTCATCCCCGGAAAGGAAGACAATATGCCTCCCTCGTCCTGGCCCTTGCTTGCCGTCATAAACCACCCAATCGCTCGCACGGGTGCTGGACACAAAATGCAAGAAGGTGATTAAACCTGTGAGATACTTGAGGTGGTTCATGTCGTTCGACTCCAACGAGTAATAGTCTGTGATTTGGACGCTGACAACGGCAAAGACTGTGATTTACGACTTACGATTCACGATTTACAATTCGTTCGCTATGACACTGCCGGCAGCCCGCTTCGAGGCTTCATGTTTCACGTTTCACATTTCACATTTCCACCAAAAGCTTTCTGAGTTTACACTCCGCACTCTGCTCTTCGCGATTTTGTTTGAGGCCACCAGTATCACCCTTCACGCCACCGGTCTATCACCCCTTCCCGATAAAATCGCTCCTGCGATCCCCGACCGGCAGGATTTACAACCACCCGACCGGGTGCACTTGAGCGGCTGGATTGGGATGCGCATTGCAGTCAACGAGGGAAATCGATTGGTAAAGCTAGACCCTGCGCGGTTGCTGGAAGGCTACCGTAAACGGCCCGGGCGCCAGTCGTGGGACGGTGAACACGTTGGCAAATGGCTGCACGCAGCCACGCTGGCCTGGGTCAACACCGGCGATCCGGCGCTACGTGAGAAGCTCGATTATGTCGTCGCCGAACTGGTCAAGTGCCAGCTTGAAGACGGTTACCTTGGCACCTATTTGGACAAAGACCGCTGGACCGAATGGGACGTGTGGGCGCACAAGTACAATCTTCTCGGCCTCATCACCTACATGCGCTGGACCGGGAACCTCGAGCCGCTGCCCGCCTGCCGACGGATGGCCGATTTGCTTTGCAACACCTTCGGTGATGAAGTCGGCAAACGCGACCTGATCAAGGCCGGGCATCACGTCGGTCTGGCTCCGACCAGCGTGCTGGAGCCGATGGTGCTGCTCTATCGGCTGACGGGCGAGCCGCGTTACCTCGATTTCTGCAAGTACATTCTCCGCGCGTGGGAACAGCCAAATGGACCGAAGGTTGTCTCGACTTTGCTTACGGTCGGACGGGTCGATAAGGTCGGCAACGGCAAAGCTTACGAGATGCTGTCCTGTTTGAATGGGGCGCTGGAATATTACCGCACCGTCGGCGGACCGCAGATCCTGCAGGCGTGCCTTAATGCGTGGCAGGACATTGTGGACAAGCGCCTCTATCTGACCGGAACCGCCAGCTATGGCGAGCAGTTCCACGACGATTATGATTTGCCGAATGTCAGCAATGTCGGCGAGACCTGCGTGACGGTGACCTGGCTGCAATTCAATGCGCAACTGCTGCGGCTCACCGGCGAGGCCCGATTTGCTGAGCAGCTTGAGCGCATAGTGCTCAACCAGTTATTCGGGGCGCAAAGGTGCGATGGGGCGGCGTGGGGTTATTACGTGCAGATGGAAGGCAAGAAGCCATACAGCAGTACGCTGGATGGCCATTGCTGCCTTTCCAGCGGTCCGCGTGGCGTGGCGCTCATCCCGACATTGGCGCTGAGCACAGATGCCGATGGCGTGGTTGTGAACCTATACGACGAGGGAACAGCTCGACTCGAGCTGCGCGATCACACGGCGGTGGCGCTCACGACTGAAACTCGATACCCAGGTGATGAAAGCATCCGGATACGAGTTGAGCCGCAAGTGAAACATGCGTTTGCGGTCAAGCTGCGGATGCCGCTGTGGTGCCAAAAAGCCTCGATCAAGGTGAATGGCAAATCCGTGAAGGCGAGCCCCGGCCCCGACGGTTACCTGGCTCTGACACGAACCTGGCAAAAAGGCGACCGGGTTGAACTACGGCTCAAGCTGGAGCCGCGCGAGGTGGTAGGTGATCATAAAAATGCCGGCAAGCTCGCCATTATGTACGGTCCGCTGGTGCTTGCTGCGGATGAGGCTCTGCTGCCACCTTCTGTAAGGGGCGGTGTAGGAGACGACGCAAGGAGTCTCCATCCTCTGGACGCCATCGCCGTTCCCGGTGCGAACCTCGCCACCTTGAAGGTCACCCCGGAGCCCGCCCCAGCGAAATTAAAAACCTGGCCCGGCGCGCAAACCTTCCGCGTCAATGCCGTGAAGCTCAACTCTCAGGACGCAACCAAAACAGCGACGCCGTTGCAGCTCCGGCTTATTCCATTCGCCGACGCCGGCGGCACCGGAACGGAATACAAAATCTGGTTGCCGTTGTCGAAGTGACGGGTGCCGGCGAAAACCCATCAAACGCTGCTCGCGTTTTTCGTTTTACGTTTCACTCGTCACACGTCACCCGTCCCTCTTCAAGGTTGTGACGCGCGGTAAAACTTTTGTGGCGCGCCGGCAGCTCCAGCATCGATATACTGCGTCGCGCCGGTCGGATTGGCTAGCGGCCCAAGGGAGGTCCAATTCGAGAGGTTGATTGAGGAGTAAAGAGTGAAGTTCTTTGCTGTCTGCCCCCGCAGACTCAGGCGCACCTGACCACCGCCGAGGTTGGTCGTCCCCGTAAACTCCGGCGCGCGTACCAGCCCAGCGCTCCCCGCCGCGTAGATGTTGCTGATTTCCGAGGTGCTCAGGGCACGGTTGAAAAGCAGGATTTCATCCACACCGCCCAGCATGTAATCGACAATTTTGGCAGAGGATGACGAATACCCCGCGCCGATATATCCCCGCGGCAAGGGGATACTATTGGTCAACGCCGCCTGGGATACTCCGTTAACGTACACTGGCCAGGGTCGTGTGATTGTTGCAACTGGTGTCGATCGCCGGGTAATTGGTTCTCATCCAGTTGGTCCAGGTCGAATTCTGCCATTGGTTGTGGCCGATGATGTGGTTGCGGTCCATCGGGATGTGATAGTTCGTGCAGAGGTAGCGCTGCAACCCGGCCGAGGCCTGATACATCGCCTCGGTGTACCAGATAGGGCTGGTGACGAAGCCCTCATGTTCCGTCCCGAACATCCACCTGTTCCAACACGACACATGCCAAGCGTAGTTGGATTCCCGCACTGATTGGGTGATGTCGCCGGCGGGTGGGTCGCTGGGGTCATTCTCCCCCGGGCCGTTTTGAATGCCGTTGATCAGGTAATAAACACTGGCATCGACGTTATACACCCCGCTGCTGTTGGTATCGCACCGGTTTAAGTAGGAAATGCTGGCTTCATAATAGCCTTCCATATCGTGTATGACGCAAAACTGGTGACCATTGCCCGCGGTGTAGTATTTAACGCACGGGGGAGGATTCCAATGCGCAAGCGGATAATCGGGTTGCGCCTGGGTGATGGTCACGCCAGCCACGCACAAAGCCAGGAGCACAACAAGTCTTGGCGCATTCACGACGATGTGAAACTGTTAACCCGGCTCATCCTCAATGTAAAGGAAATGGGAAACCTCGAATTGACCCCATGCGGCCTGGGCGCTGGCGGACGGTTTTCGTCCGAAGATTTTTCCGCGCTTGTCCCCTTCCCAGCCTGCATTATCACCTGGCTCAAAAGGAATCCTGCGAAGCCCGGAGCCCGGCAGACCGGATTCATCTTTTGCCCGGGCGTCCCCTCTTCTACCCTCGTTCCCATGCCGAGAAAAGCAGCGCGTTGCCGCCGGGCCAAACCGGAACCCAAGCCGGGCCAATGGCTCAAACAGAGTGATTTTGCCGATATCGTCCGGCTGACACCGTTGGTCTCGATTGATT
>DATMQA010000082.1:0-11438 GCA_035566895.1 Binatia bacterium | reverse complement strand
CCGACACGGCTCTCCTTTCGGGCCGGATTTGGGGCTGCGCCAAAACCACTATCCCTTGTGGTCGGTCCTCACCCAAACCACAATTTTTATCCGTAAAGAAGATTCTTTATTAACATTTCCAGAAATCGAGGCTTTTTGCATCCCTGGGCTCGCAGCACCCCCGCCTCGCAATGAAACCGCAACCGGACAACCGCATCTGAGTAAATCTGAGTACGTCTGACTAAATCTGAGTAATTTTTTACTCCTTCATGACCACCACCCTAATCCGCCAGCCGCAGGAACGAAGCGCCCTCTTTCTTCAATCGAAAATCAAAAATCAAAAATCAAAAATGCCATCCGCCAAACCTTTAATTACTCGCGCCCGGCCTTTATTTAGTCAGGGCCCAACCTTTAGCAGCTCACGCCCTGACCTTTACTTACTCCTCCCCGACCTTTATTTACTCACGCCAAACCTTTATTTGCTCATGCCCAATCCGGACCAATCCGGACCAATCCGGACCTAACCGCAGTAACTAAAGGTCAAGGCCACTTTCCCAATTCCAATCACCGGTAAAATCGGTAAAGAAAAGGTCAAGCCCAGGCTTGCCGCGCCTGCGGCAGAATGGCAGATTGTTCCTGATGATTGATTGGAGTCAGTGTTCGCCAGTCGAGCGAAACCCCAACAAAGTGAGTGGGGCCTGGGTGTTTAAAGGAACCCGTGTCCCCGTGCGGGCTCTTTTTGAAAACCTTCAAGGCGGGGCACGCGTCGAGGACTTTCTCGAGTGGTTTCCCGGCGTGACCCGCGAGCAGGTGAAGGCCGTGTTGCATCACGCCGAAGAGAGTCTCGTAGCTGCTTGACCGGCCATCCACCATCCATCATCCACCATCCATCATCCACCATCCACTATCCATCCAGGTGGTCATGCTCAGCGCTGCCCGGTTGAGCTGGGTCCAGCACCCCCGTGCCGGGGGTTCAAGGTGGCGTACGCCGCATTCAGCGCTTTAGTCCACCTCTCGGCCAGGGCCTTGGCCTGCTGGTCCATGCCTGCGAACAGGTCCGGGTGGCACTCTTTGATCCGCTTGCGATAGGCCGTCTTGATCTCCACTACCGAGGCCGAAGGCGACAGGCCCAGGATCTCGTAAGCGCTGAGCGTTTCGGGCTCGTTCACCGGCACCGCCTGCGGAGCGGGCTCGGGCCTCGGCCGAGCCGGTTCCTGCTCCAGCATCCAGCGCAGGCGCAGGCGGAACGGATCCATCAGCGTCACCCGCTCCGCCTCCTCACCCAGAAACAGCACCCCATCCAGGAGGGACAACTGCTCCCTGAGGCGCGGCCACGGCAGTTGTGGGCAATGTTGCGTCAGCTCCTGCCAGGTTACCGCCGCATTCTGCGCGGCCAGGTAAGCCAGCGCCCGGGCGCAGGCTGCCACATTCAACTCCCCCAATTGTCCGCAGCACCGCACCTGCCGCAACCCCTCGAGTACCAGGCGAGGACCGACCGAGCAGATATCCTTGAGGATCCAATACCCCATCGGGTCCAACCCTAGCTGGCGCTCGTCCTGCCTGCCTTTCATGCTGCGAACAAAGATCCCGGCCGTTAGCCCCAACGCAACCAGCCCCAGCCAGGGAACCGCATGGATGAAGGCGCCAAAGACAATCGCCAGGACGCTATAAATCAGGAGGGCCGTCAGGAGGAACACGGCCGCCCCGCTGCCCAGGGCGAGTACGGAAATCACGGCGGCCGAGGCCCGCTCCGTGCGTCGTTTCTGCTCCAGCCAGCGGGCGATGGCCTGTGAGACTTCGTTCATCTCGTGACAGGAACATAGCAGCGGTCTTGGCTGCCGCTCAAGAGCTTTGGCCGGCAACAGGGAGTATTAGACGAAGCGGTCGGCCGCGAGTCCTGCCGGTCGCCGCCTATTGGGTTTTCACCGCAAATGCGTAGCTGCCTGAGCCGATGGCCAGCACGGCATTCTGTCCCTCCAGCCGAACGAATTCTACCCCCATTGCTTTGCCCAGCGGCTTGCCGCCCTCCGTGATGTCGTTCTCGGATTTAGCGGGAAGGAGCACCTGCGCCGTCGTATTGGCCGGTATGGTCACGTTCAGCAGGAGCCGGCCGTCCTTCTTTTTCCAATCGGTCGCAATCAAGCCGCGGATGCTTCGGTAGGCGACTTCGGCCGACGTGAGCTGGTCCTTCGTTTGCGGCGCGATCAGGATTTCTTTGTAGGAAGGAGCGGCATTGCGGATGCCGCCGATGTTTTCGACCATCCATTGATAGACCGAACCAAACGAGTAGTGATCGAAAGAATTCATCACCGGGTCCTGAAACCCTTTGTCCGGAGTCCAGCCATCCCAGTGCTCCCAAATGCTGGTGGCACCCTCTTTGATCGAGAAGCCCCAGGACGGAAAGGTGTCGTTCTGCACCAGCCGATACGCCACGTCGGGCCGGCCGATTTTCCTCAGCGCCACCATCAGTTCTTTGGTCCCAATGAATCCGGTCGAGAGATGCCACCCACGGTTCTGGATGTCCGCGACCAGGTATTTCGCCGCCAGTTTCGCCTTCTCCCCTTCCACCAAATCAAACGCCAGGGCCAGCGCGTAGCAGGTTTGAGTGTCGCCCTTGATTCGCCCTTCAGGGCCAACATAGGCCTGGTTGAAGGCGGCGCGGATGCGCTCGAACAGCGCGTTATAGTTCGAGGCGTCTTCGCCCCGGCCCAGCGCCTCCGCCGAACGCGCCATCAACCGGGCGCTGCACGCAAAGTAAGCGGTGTAGATGATATCCTTGGGCGTGTCCGCCTTGATGCTGAGCCAGTCGCCGTAGCATTGATATTTCCTGGGCGGCAGCAGGTCGGGGGTGCTGCGTTTCTCGCAAAACTCGATGAAGCGAGCCATCGCGTCGTAATGCCGCTCCAGCTCACGGCGGTCGCCATACACCTCGAACATCGTCCAGGGGCAAATCACCCCGGCATCAGCCCAGGCCGGGCCGCCGTCCGCCTCGGCGACTTTGAGCGGGGCGACGCAGGGAAACTCTCCGTCAGCGCGCTGGCCATCGTCGAGATCGACCAGCCACTTCGAGAAAAACGCCTGCACGTCCGTGTTCAACGTGGCGGTGCGCACATAGAACTCAGCATCGCCCGTCCAGCCGAGCCGTTCGTCCCGCTGCGGACAATCGGTCGGGATATCGATGAAATTCGCGCGCTGCGTCCAATAGATATTCCGGTGCAGTTGATTGAGCATCGGGTCCGAACAGGTGAAGGAGCCTGCTGCCGGCGTGTCGCTGCTCAAGGCGACGCCGACCACGGTGTCTTTGGCCGGTTTCTCTTTGAGGCCGGTGATTTCGACATACTGAAACCCGTGGAAAGTGAAGCGCGGTTCCCATACTTCCGTCCCTTTGCCTTTGCAAATGTAAGAGTCGGTGGCGCGGGCAGTGCGCAAGTTCGCCGTGTAAATGTTGCCGTCCGGCTTGAGCCGTTCGGCGAAGCGCAGGGTAATTTTCTGGCCGGGTTCGCCGGAGGTTCGCAGGCGCGCAACGCCGGCAAAGTTTTGGCCCAGGTCCAGAACATACACCCCCGGCTGCGGCTGGGTGATTTTGATGGCCTTGAATTCCTGGATGGCGCGGACAGGCGGTCCCGGGTGGGCCTGGAGCACCGGATGAACCTCCTCGGACCCGGTGACGACGGGGTCCCACTGGGAATCATCGCAGCCGGGCTGATTCCAGTTGTCGCGCTCCAGCCGGGCGTCATAAGTCTCGCCCTTAAGAAAGTCGGCCTCCAGGACCGGGCCGGCGGCCGCCTTCCAATTGGGCCCGGTGCCGAATTCGGCCGTAGAACCATCCGCGTAATCAAGGTGCAATTGAGCGCGCAGGCGGGGCGACTGGCCGTACTGATCCCGGGCGCCGCGATAGCCGACATAGCCGCTGAACCAGCCGTCCGCCAGGATTGCGCCCATGGCATTGTCGCCGCGCCGGACAAGGCTGGTGACATCGTAGGCGCGGTAATAGACGCGCTTCGCATAGTCAGTCCAGCCGGGATTGAAATAGTCCTCGCTGACACGCCGGCCGTTGAGATAGAAATCTGCCAGTCCGAGCGCAGTGCCATAGAGAGTCGCCCGGGCAATCGGTTTTTCGACCAGGAATTGGGCGCGGAAGTACGGCGCGGGCGGCAGGAAAAGCTCGGGCAGCTTCAGCTTGCCCCAGGGCTGGTCGCCATAATCACCAACCACGCGAGCATTTGGCCAGGGCGAGGCGTCGGTGGCGCCGCCCATCCAATCGTCGCCAAGCAGGTCGGTCGTTTTCCAGGAGCTATCCGTGACGCGGGTAAAAGTCTGCCCGTCCTCGGTCGTGACCTGGAGATTGGCAATAAGCCCAGCGGGCCCTTCCTTCGCGTTTTCGGCCAGGACACGCAGTTCATTCTCGCCGGGGTGGAGCCGGGCGGTGACATCCGTCTCATTCACATTTCGCCAGCTCTCGTCTTTGGGCTCGGTCATGGCGGCTTGATGGCCATTGATGACGAAACGCATCGCATCGTCCGCGCTGACGTACAGCTCCGCATGTTTGATCTGGACGTTGGGCGGCAGCGTAAAAATGCTGAGGAACAGCCGCTGGCATTTGGGCACCTTGTTCGGTTCATCGGCGGCGTGCCAAATCCATTTGGCTGCGGCGAGAGGCGGTTCCAGAAAGGTTCGTTGGCGTGGTTTATCGTAGCCGATCCATTCCGCTTTCCAATCTGCCGGCGCCAAAAGTCCCATCGACCACAGCGCAGGCTTGCTCCAGGCAGATTCACGCCCGTCTTTGTCCCAGACCTTGACCTTCCAAAAGCACCGCTGGTTGGACGCCAGCGCGGTCCCTTTGTAAACCACGGCGATGGTCTCATCGCTCGCGACCTTGCCCGTGTCCCAGAGGTCCGCGTGCGATTGTTTGAGGAGCTCCTCACTGCTGGCGACCACGAGGCGATAAGCGGTCTGGCGCTGGGTGCGCTCGCCCGACTCGACCAACCAGCTCAGCCGCGGAGCGGGTTCCTGGATGCCAAGCGGGTTCACCAGGTATTCGCAGCGCAGGTAGGCCGGGATGAGCCCTTTGCCGCTGTAAGTGCCGCCCAGCCCAGGGAGCGCGGCATTGGTTCGGAAAACGAGCAGGGCAATCAGAAAGGAAAATTGAAGATAAGAAAATGAAGATGGGAAGCTTCGAAGTTTCGTTCTCATGCTAAGTCTTAATTACCAGAAACTGCAGAAGGTAAAAACTCCAAATTCCAAACACCAAGCTCCAGGAAAGCAACAAGCAAACAAACTCCAAACTTCGCCCCACTGTGTCGAGCTGACTTGTACCCTGAATTGCTTCCCAGACGACGAATGCCCACTTGAAGTTTGGCTTGTGATGCTTCTCTGGGACTTGATGCTTGGAATTTGGAGTTTAATTTCTGAGTGTGGTTCGGAGGGCCTCAATCACCTTCTCAACGTTTTCTTTCTTCGAAGATTCACCCATCAGACCGATGCGCCAGATTTTGCCCTTGAGAGGGCCCAGGCCGGCGCCGATCTCGATGTTGAACTCGCCCAGCAACCGTTTGCGCACCAGAGCTTCATCGACCGAGCCCGGGACAGTAACAGGATTGAGCGACCAAAGCGGGTGACCGTTTTTAGAGGCGAGCTCGAGGCCGGCCGCGGCGAGACCGTTCTTAAGGGCGAGGTGGTTCTGCTCGTGGCGGCGCCAGCGGGCCTCGAGGCCTTCGGCCAACACCAGGCGGAGGGCCTCATGCAAAGCATAATTCATGCTGATGGGCGCCGTGTGATGATAGACCCGTTCCTGGCCCCAGTAGGACGAGAGCAGGTTCACATCCAGGTACCAGCTTTGGACCTTGGTCTTGCGTTTGCGGGCTACTTCCAGCGCCCGCGCGTTCAGGGACACCGGCGCCAGACCCGGCGGACAACTCAGGCACTTTTGCGTCCCGCTATAAACGGCGTCCACCTGCCACTCGTCGATTTTGACCGGACAACCGCCCAGCGAAGTCACGGTGTCCAGCAGGAACAGCGCTCCGGCTTCGTGCGCCAAACGCGAGATTTCCTCCACGGGTGTCAGCGCGCCAGTGGAAGTCTCGGCATGCACAATCGCCACAATCTTCGGACGTTTGTTCTTCAAGGCATCGGCAATTTGTTGGGGCTCGATGATTTGTCCCCAGGGGGCTTCGACCCGGGTAACCTTCGCGCCGCATCGCTCCGCCACATCCGCCATGCGCCCGCCAAAAACGCCGTTGACGCCGATGACCACCTCGTCTCCTGGCTCGACCAGGTTGACAAAACAGAACTCCATTCCGGCGCTGCCGGTGCCGCTGATGGGAAAGGTCAGGTCATTGCGGGTGATAAAGACCTGGCGGAGCATCGCTTTGATTTCTTCCATCATCTTGACGAACTCAGGGTCCAGGTGACCCAGGAGGGGCAAGGACATGGCCTTGAGGACGGAGGGAGCGACATTGCTGGGACCCGGACCGAGCAAGAGGCGTGGGGGCGGACTGAACGAGGCATAAGTTTGCATCGCCGGCAGGATAGCAGGACTGGCCGATTGGGAAACTGGATTTTGTGGGACCAGAGGTTAACCAGTTAATTGGTTGCTGGCGAGCCAACAGCAGGAGTGCCAAAAAGCCCAAATCTCGCCGAAAACGCCCGCCCACGACCGGAAAACAGCAGCCAACCTGAGAGCAGGATCAGCAGCGGATTCTCGATGAGTTTGTGCCACACCAGGATTTCGCCGGTGCCGCAGCCGCAGTCAAATTTCACCGACCAAAAACTGATGCCCTGGGTCGCGACAATCTCTTGAGCGCGGAGGAACACGACTAGCGTGAACGGGATGAGCATTACGATGAGCATCAGCGCGGCACCGCGGACGCCCACTCCCGCCAGCAGCAGCAAGCCGCAAAAGACCTCGAACCAGGGCAGAACTGCCGCAATCGAGTTCAAAAGGAAAGGCTCGCTAACCAGGTGATACTGGTTGACCAACTTGAGGAAACCGACCGGGTCCAACACTTTGTGCAAGCCCATATAAATAAAAATTGCGCCCAAAACCCAGCGAGCCAGGACAGCGGCGGAATCGATGAGAGAATTAGGTTGGGAGGGCATCGGAAGTCCAAAGTCTAAAGTCTAAAGTCCGCAGTCCACAGTCCACAGTCCACAGTGAGAGTCGCAAATCATTTCGTCGGGCCTTTCATCCGTCCGCTTTTGCGCTCGCCCAATTCAACGGGCATGCCGTTGGTTTCCCACTCTACGATTCCGCCTGCGTAAACGAAGAGTTTTTCCCTGGGCACACCAATCGAGCCGAGCATTTGGGCCGCATGCTCGCTGTCCTCGCAATTACCGCCGTTGCAATAGACCACGACCTGCTCGGCGCTCACGCACAGCGGCATTACCGTGGGCAGGTAAGCGTCCGGATGATAATAATCCAATTCATATGCGCCCGGGATGTGGCCCTCGGCAAAGGGTCCGGGTTCGCGCGCGTCGATGAAGACCACGAGCCCCTGCTGGCACCTGGGATCATGGAACAGTTTCAAGACCAGATTGCTGTCGGCCACATGCAAACCCTCGGCGCCCAGTCGCGCCCGCACTCCTTGTTCCAGCGGTGAAACGGGGTTGGTGGCGGTGAGGGTTTGGGTGGGATTGGCAACGACAACGGCGTTCGTAACGGGGCGGTTGGACAGAAAGAAGAAATCACGCGTCAGCGACAGGCCCCGCGGGGAAAGCCAGTTGGCGAAAAAGCCCAGGAGCGCTCCAATCGCCGCAACCATCACGGCCTCGAGAAGCACGTTTCTCACGACGCCGCGATTCGGTGCGGCTTGCCCTGGTTGCGTCGAAGCAGATGAACCTGAGTTCATTTTTAGAATTCCCAGGCTTACCGCGAAGCGCCATTCCAATCCGGCTGGGACCCGGCAAAGATTGTCGCGGTCAGCAGGCTCTGGAGACGGCACGATACCGAACGTGGACAGCCTCAGTGCGCGCCGGCCTGAGATGCCGAAGTTGTTGGCGCAGCCGCGGGAGCTGCTGGCGGTGCCGGCCGCGGCGGGAACCCAGGCCTGTTGATAATAGGTGCGGGCGGGGGCTGCCCGCCCGGAAGCGGCGGGGGCATGACCTTGATATTGGGAGCCGGACGAGGCGCCTGGATGACCGGCACCTTAATCAGAGGGTACTGGGCCAGGCTGGATTTGGCGGTGAAAGCCAGTTGCTTGCCCGGTTCGAGTTGGAATCCCTCCGGGAACGTAAGCTGGGCGTCGAAGATTCTACCGGGTTGCAACTCTCTGATCTCAACCTCGATGCCCGGCATATCAATAGCCGCCTCCGAAAGCCGCATCGTGTTGGTGCTGTTGTTCTGAATCCGAATGGACTGGGCCGTCTTGTTGGGCAGCGGCCCGGGAGGCACCACTACCGGCGTCGGCGACGGGGGCGTCAGGTTGATCACCGGCTGAATGTTGACCCAGACAGGTACTTTGATCACCGGCATGTTGGTCGAGTCGGTTTTGATCGAAATCTCCGCCGTGAACGTCCCGGGGTTCAAGGGCGGCACCGTGGAAAGCAGCACTTGGAAATCTTTGCCCGGTCGGTTGGTGGTGAGCACACCGGTGACCTGACGGTTGTTACTTTCAGGTTGTGACAGATTGATTGGTTCCTCCATGTTGCTGGTGATTCGGACGCTGGTCGAGCCGCTGGTGGCATCCGGCCCGAGCGTAATGCCCGAATACGGGGGGGCAATGTCGATGAGCTTCCAAACGGTGCCTTTGAGCTGCAGAACGACATTGGGATGAGCGGAGTCGTTGCAAGTGACGGTAATCTGCTTGAGCACCCCTCCATTATAATTGGCGGTATTGAACTGGATGGGGATGGTGCCGGTCTTGCCGGGTTCGACCTTCCGGGTCCAATCTCCAGCCGTAGTGCACCCACAGGAAGGTTGCACGTGAGTGACCTCCAGGATCGCGCCACAACCGACAGGCGCGGTGTTAGTGAAAATGTAACTGTATTTGACCGGGTCACCCGATTTCATCCGGCCGAAGTCATAAATCGGGGTTTCGAACTGAATCGTTGGGCTGGGCGTGGCAGCCGGGGCGGGGGCGTTTGGCGCCGAAGGCTGCGGCGCGGGCGCCGGCAGACCTGGAAGTGGCTGAACGGCAGGTGCTTGCGCGTAAAGCAGTGCGCTCGCGGAGACCATGGCAAACAGACTCAACATCGCGTTCCTGATCATTGTACTCATAAATTCTCTTCCCGAACTTGAATTCTCTCACACATCCAAATGGAAGGAAAGCACATTTTGCACCGAGCTGGCCCCGTCTGGTGCGCCGCGTCGCCCACCAGCCAGCAGGAGTTCCGGCCGAATTCCCGGGCCAATCGGCGTTCAAACGAAACCTCGGTGCACCAGTGAGCTGGGGACAGGTGCGACCAAATTGCTGACTTCAGCAGGCGCGCTCCGAAGGCATTCCGGGCAGAGGCAGTCGATGAACTCGGCTTCGCCGCGTGCCTTGATGAAGGCCTCGACCTTGCGCCAATAAGGGGGGTCATCGCGAACGCGGTTGCATCGCGAGCAAACCGGGACCAGGGGCCGCAAAATCTTGAGCTTTTCCTCTGCCTCCTCGAGACGCGAGGAGGTGCGGCGCAATTCGAGCAAAACCATAACCTGTCGTGCCAACGCCTTGACGTCCTGCTGCTGCTGCTGCGAGAGCCTTCGCGGACGGTGGTCCGCGACACAGAGAGTCCCCAACTCCAGTCTTCCGGAAGTTATCAGCGGGAAACCAGCATAAAAGCGGATGGAGGGTTCCCCGGTTACCAGCGGGTTCCGCGCGAAGCGTGTGTCCCTCAGAGCATCAGGCACAATGAGCGGCTCCGGTTTTAGGATGGCATAGGCGCAGAATGCGACGTCGCGCGGGGTCTGCTGCTGGGCCAGGCCGGCTTTGGCCTTGAACCATTGACGGTGTTCATCGACCAGGGAAATCATCGCGACGGGGACCTGGCAAAGGCGCAAGGCCAGGCCGACCAAGGCATCGAAATGCTCCTCGGCGGGCGTATCCAGGATACGAAACTGCCTGAGAGCGGCCAATCGCTGTGGTTCATTTGGAGGAATGGGGACTTTAGAAGCCAGCGAACGGCTAGGAGGCAGTGATGGCAGGGGGATGATCATGGCCACTTGGATAACTGCACACCGCTATTCACGTTAACAGCCTGGCGCCGGAGAAGAAAACGCGCTCACCGCATTTTGGCATTTAGTTGCCCGGGTTTGGCCCCGGAAAGTAGGCCCGCAGATAACGCAGATTGACGCAGATAGGAGGAAGAAAAAATCTGCGTCAATCTGGGTCATCTGCGGGCAAGCCCTATTCTGGAAGCACGCGCAAAAGTTGTTGGGCCTCTTGGAAGGAGGGGTCGATTTGGAGGGCGCGTTGGGCGGCGGCCTTAGCTTCGGCGGTTCGGCCCAGGCGGGCCAGAATGGTAGCGCGGGCGTACGGGATACGCGCATCGTCCGGGGCCACTGTTTCTGCACGCAAGAGGGACTGCAACGCGGTATCGGCCTGCCCCAGGGAATTCTGAGCCAAGCCAAGGTTGTACCAGGCAAGAGCATGACGGGGCTCGAGGCGGACGGCATTCGCAAGTTGTTCAGCGGCGCTCCTCAAGTCGCCCAATTCATTATAAGCCAGACCGAGTTTGTAGAATGATTCGGCATCGGCAGGCGCCAACCGGCAGGCCTCTTTGAGCGCCTCGACCGCTTCCTGCGGACGGTTCAGGGCGCTAAGAACGACAGCCAGTTCCTGGCGAATGGGCGTAGAGTAAGGGTCCCAGGCAGCGGCCTTTTGGAAATGTTGCAAAGCCCCCGGCAGGTCATTCCGGGCAAATAAGTAAATTCCCTTTTGCATCTGTCCGCTTGGCTCGTCGGCGTTGTTGTCCAGGTAATGTTGGAGTTCGCGCCCCACCGACGAAGTTGGGTCAAGCGTTGCCCGCAAGGCCATTGCCGCCGCCAGGCGCACGCTGCGAAGGGGATCATCCAGCCGGCGCCGGAGCGCCTCGGTCGCCCGGGGTTCGGCGGCGAGCGCGGCAGACTCCAGCGCGGTCGCGGCGAGGGTGCGCACCAGCGCGTTGGTATGTTCCAGCCCGCGGAGCAACGCGGCGCTGACCTCAGGCCGGGCGCTATAGGGCTCCAGCAGACCCAGCGTGACTGCCTGCCAATAAGGCAACTCCTCCTTCTCAAGCCATGCGAGCAGGTCCTCTCGCGCCCGCGGCTCCGCCCGTTGGGCGTGGGCGATGACCTGGGCGCGGCGACGGGCGGGGCGGTCCATCTTCGCGCCATACCATTCGTCGCAGTATTTCAAAGACCAATCGGCATTCTTATCCTTGTGGCAGCGGTTGCAGGCATTGGGGATGCCGAACTGTTTGGTCAGCAGAGGGTCGGGGCTGGTAAACCCGTGGTCATGGCGCCAATGACGCTGCATGTAAACCGTCTGTGGCATATGGCA
>DATMQA010000081.1:0-31547 GCA_035566895.1 Binatia bacterium | reverse complement strand
TTGGCCGTCATAGCCGGAGTAGTTCGCCGATATACTTCAGCTCGCACCCGGATCTCGTTTGCAACTCACGAAACTCTTCCAATCCTCGCGGCGGTAGCGAATTGAAATGCTTCGAGAAAATACCCCTTGTTCAACGGACTGATAGTGACTGTGGTAGTTGAACCCGCCCGGCACAGAGATCTTCTTCCCGGTGGCTCCAAATTCGCATAGCCTCTTCATTGGCTCGCTATTCGGGTAAGTGTTCTGTATCGCTATCAGTGACAAGCAGACATCATCTGCTGTTTTTGATTTGCTAATGTTTTTAACTCCCACCCGGCCATCGACCGGACCGCGCTGTAGGTCGCTGCAAGTCCAGTATGGCTGCTCATTTTCCAGCACGATTTCAAGAATGTTTTTCTCTTCATTCTCTCGACGCAATCCTTCGACCTCGGCTTCGGCTTTGCGGCGGGCATCGGACTCTTTTTTGTGCAAACGACCGGGAGCCGTGATGAGATACCACGCAAGAGTAAAAATCAACACAGTTGCATAAGCGAGGACCACGCACGCAAGACCCTTTAACACGTTGAGCACGGTCACCCCTGCGGCGCGCTGGAATGCGAGCCAAGAATAGAACGCAGCAAAAGGGGTGCTGAGCAGTGCTGGTATGACCTTATGGGCAACAAATGCGTGCCTGTAAAATTCCCGCGATCCATCACCCGCAACAAGCCGGAGGTACTTATCAGACATTTTGAAATGCTGACCTTTCTCCATCTTGCGTCAAGTTGCGATTCCGGCCAGCAGACGGGCAGATCTTCGCGGGTTGGAAGCTCTGTTTTCACCGCCGCCCGAACCGCGACGTAATCGGTGTGTCGTCTCCGATGAGTGGCCGGGGCTGGCTGACCGCACTCCGCACTGTTTCGGGGCCAGGGGCTTGCGCTGGGGGTTCGCCACGGCTTTGGAAAGGGGCGGTTCGGGCCAAAGCAGCGGACCGCGGTATCGGGCGCGCTATAAGCGAATCTGGACGGATGACCAGCTCGCATAGTTTGGGCGCCGTCGGTTTCGCGCTCGACACGGCGCCGCTGCCGTGACACGGTTCGGCCATGACCGGGGCCAGCTCAGGCGAGAAGTGGGCGGTGTGTAATTGCAACACTTGTTCCGGCCATTTGGAGTTCGAGCGGGACAACGTGGGCGAGACTGTCGTGTGTCCGCACTGTGGCATGGAGACCACCCTCTACGTTCCGGACTCCAATTTAAGCCCGCGGCCCGTGCCTGTCCGGCTCCCCGAGCTATCGCTAGGTCCGGTGTCGCCTGTCCTCACTGAAGAGCACGTTTACTTTGCGAACAACAAACTGTGGAGTGCATGTCCCGTTACGGTCCACCGTGGCATTCTGGAGGTCGCGGACGGCAGGAAGATCGCCACACGTGCAATCACCTCGAAAGAAATCGTTTCCCTGCCTTATTGCACGAAAGTGAGTGTCGTTCGTGATCTCACCACATCTCAGAAAGTCTTGCGGGTTGTGGGATGGGTCCTTTGTGTTCTGCTGCCGTTCGCGTTGGTTGCCGTTGGGCGGCACTCAAACGAGTCTGCGGAAAGCCAATCCGCGCCAACTTTCGCTGAAATGGCGTCATTCATCACTCTCGCTGGTCCTGTATTGCTCTTTGTGACGCGTAAGCGGCAAACAGTGCAACGAACGGGAACACTGCACCACTTAATGGTTACGTACCCGGGCTGCGACCAATATATCCAAACTGCATCTTCGTTGGTGGCTGCTTACGGCTCCCATCTCGGACTTGGAGTCATCGGGACGAGCGGCAAGCTCACTAGCGGAGACATCATACTTTCTTCAACCGACAGGGAAGCGGTGGCCCGACTTTCGGAAGACATTGAAAAGGTCCTGAGGGAAGCCCCGCGAGCATAGCGGTGTGAAGCCAGTGTCAGGCTAAGAGAGGTGTCAACCCACAACAAGGTTTGCAGAGTCAAAACACAAATGTTTTAACCAGACGCCCATCTCTCCCTCAGGCATGAGGTGCGGGGTGACGTAGCGTGCGCGGGTCCATGGAGACACCCGGCAAGCCTTCGCTGGTCATTTCGATTTCGGTTTTTGCTGATACTCCCCGCAGTGCCAGGTCGGTATCACCAAAGGGAACGTGCTCAGGAAATTCCGGCTGGTGGTCTCGGCTGCCGGCGGAAACCTACGGCACCGCAGGCCCGCGTTGCTGCTGTGGGGCGGACCTCGACGGCGTGGCGACACGACGCGCAAGCCGGCGCGGGCGGTGCCGGTGCGGGCTGAGAGCTTGTCATCCCATCCTCCTGCGAATGCGCCGCAGCGCCCGGGCGACCTCAAGCTCGTCAGACACGTCAATGGCGCAGACCACATCGAGCGTGACCGAGCCGTCGGCGGTGATACCCCAGTTCCCCGCCGCCGGTTCGGTTGACTGCCACGGGCGCATCCGGACACTGCCCCCAAGAGTGAGGAGGAACCCTCCCCCCTTTTCCCCCCTCCCATGCCACAAGCGCATGGGAGGGGGGATAATCAATCCTTGCACTCTACCCCGGGTGGCGGACGCTACGCGTCCTTACCCGGGGCTGATATGTTCTTGCCCCTTCGGGGCGGCAATGTGCCGCGCTCCGCGCGGGCAAAGCGGTATTGGGGGCAGTGTCCGGATGCGCGCGACTGCGACAGCCCCCTGATGGGGCGCTTGCGCCCGTCCAGCACTTTGCTAAACTGGGGCTTGCAGACGTTGCCGACGGTGATTTCCGTTGTGGGCGCGTGGCGGAATTGGCAGACGCGAAGGACTTAGGATCCTTTGGAGCAATCCTTGCAGGTTCGACCCCTGTCGCGCCCACCATTACAATGTTCTAAACCAGGTATGCCGGCTCCATCGCGCCGTAGTTCAGCGGCTATGGATCCGATAAAACCGAGTGCCGGCCCCGGTCGCCGAGGTGTCGGTGAAGGAGGCAGTGGGTCCGATGGCGGTGACGGAACCGGCGGTGGTCCAGGTAGCATTGGTGAGGGCGTTCTTGTACTGCACGTCGTAGCCGTGGCCGTTGAAGCAGTTGTTCCAGGTCAGAGCTGTGCCAATACCCGGCTGCGGAGTGACGGTGGTGATGATGACCGGCGGCGCCGACGGCAGGCCGTAGGTCAGTGCCACAATGCCGTTATTGACATCCAGCGCGAAACCGTGGCCGGCCTTCAGCGTCGTAGCCGCGTTAAGCTGGGAGTTCGCATTGACACTTCCGAAGAAGGCCTGGTCGAAAAGCGCAGGCGAGTTGGTGCTACCGCTCAGCAGCAGTAATTGCAGGTCGTTCGGCACATCGCTGAAAACCACGCCGCCGAGGATATTATTGGCGACGTCCACGTCGATGCCATCCATGCTGGAATTGATCTGCGTTCCGGCGGTGTAGACCTGCACCACATTCCCAGTGCCCGGAGTCGTCGAGGTATCGAAGGCGACCTGGCGGAGGTTGAATCCGGGACTCTTGGCCCAGAACGTATTGCCGGGCCCGAAGGCGATGCCCTGGCCGGCAAATCCGGCGGGAGCATTGGTCACGTTGATGACGCGCGCCGAGAAAGTCGTGCCGTCAGTGGTGGTGAACAGCACTACCACCGTCCCGCCAGCAGAGCCGCAGAGGATTTCAGTGCTTACGCCCGCACCCCGAACCGCCATCGTATCTCCCCAGCGATCGCCGGTGCCACTCGGGTCAGCCCCGGTCCCTGTGTTCGGACCCCAGGCATAGTTGGCCGCGCTAGCGCCGGGGCTAATCGCCGGCCAGCTCACGATCGAGAAGCCCGTCCCGTCCAGCGACAGGTTCGCGACATAAAGCACCCCATCATCGCCCACGCCGAGCTGGTCCACCGCCCAGCCGTTCACTCCCGAAATTGGCAGCCCGACCGTGTTCAACTGGCCAAGGTCAGTGCCATTGGTCGGACTGAGCAGGTAGATGTTGAAATGGTCCGCGACCAGCAAGGTCCCGGTATTGGTGTCATAGGCCAACCCGCGGGTGTTGTAGCTGGACCCATCCAGGTACGACCGCGAGCCTGCAGGCAGCGTCCAGAGCTGGGTCACAACCGTGCTGCTCACCGGCGTGATGACGGTGAGTAAAGCCGGCGGCGTGCTGGTGGCATTCCCCGCAATATTGTGCACGATTACATCATAATACCCGGAAGCAGTCACCGGCGGATAGTTAAGGACGTAGGTGCTGTTGGTGGCGTTAAGAATGTTAACCGGCGTATTGGCAAGGCTGTTCCCGTAACCACGCCATTGATAATAGAGCGGCAGCGACCCCGAAGCCCCAACCGAAAGAGTGACCGCCGGGGAATTCGTATAGACGGTCTGGCTCGCCGGCGGAGTGTTGATGGTCGGCGGCGCCGTCGGCGGCACGCCGTAGGTCAGCGCCACGATGCCGTTATTCACGTCCAACCCATACATCCTGGGGAATTTCACGGCGAGGGCCACGTTGTCGTTGCCATTCACATTCGCCGAGGCGAAGAAAGCCTGGTCGAACAGCACCGGCGGATCGGTCGTGCCCGGCACCTGGAACAGTTTCAGGTCATTCGGGGTATCCGCCAAATCGATGCCGGCCAGGATGCTATGCACCGGATCGACCCCGACGCCGGACATCTGACTTGGCGTCTGGCTCGGGTTGGCGAAATCGAGGACCTTGCCGCCCGTCAGCGCCACTGGGTCGAACGCAACCTTGAACAGGTCGCCTAGAAAGGCCTTCCCCCAAAGCGTGTTGCCGTCTCCAAACGCTATGCCGTTTGCCGCAAAACCGGGCGTGACGTTGCTGATCGCCATGACGCTGGCACTAAAAGACACACCATCGGCCGTGGTGAGCAGGGCAACGTTGGTGCCGCCGCGTGACCCCAGCAGGATTTGCGTGCTGGCGCCGGCCCCGCGCACGGCCATGGTGTCACCCCAACGATCCCCCGAAGTGGCCAGCATACCCGCGTCGCTGTAGGCATTGTTGGCCGTCGCGTTGGTCGTCGGTGACGGCCAGCGATTCAGGTTGAAGCTTTGCCCGGGCAGGGCAAGGTTTCCGGAATAGACGGCCCCATCGTCGGCGACCACGACCTGGTCGAGCTGGAAGGTGCCGCCGCCGAGATTGGCCGATGTCAGGTCGAGCTTGCCGAGGTTGGTGCCGGTGTTGCCATCCAGGACGTAGATTGCCGCGCCGCCCGAGATGCTCGAGACCACTACCCGGTTGGAGTTGGCATCGTAGCCGATGCCGCGGGTATTGTTGTCCGTGGGGGATAGGTAGGTATAGCCGTTGGCGCCGGCAGGGATGCGCCAAAGCTGCGTGACGACGGTGCTGGTCACCGGGGTCAGCAGCGAAACCAGCACCGGCGTGCTGGTCTTCGAGCCGAAAGCATTCGTGACGATAACTTCGAAGTAGTTGGTGGTCGGAGCGGTGATGGCGTAGGTAGTTGCCGCCGCGCCAGGAATGTTGGTGAAAGTCGAAGCTGTATTTGTGCCGGCATTGCTGGCCAGCCACTGGTAATGGAGCAGTTGAGTGCCCGAAGCCCCGACCGAAAGGGTATAGGCCGGAAACACGCCGCTGACCCCCACAGGTGGCGTGGTGATGCTTGGCGGAGTATTGGCTTGAAGCGAGATCGTCAGAGCCACAATTCCTCCTTGCGTGCTCAGCGCGGCAACCATGCCCGCGCCAATATCAGCCTGGCCCGTAACATTTGCGTCAGCCGTGCCGCCCGCCGGGAAGGCCACACTGCCTCCTTGCGCGACACCGCTCAGATTGCTCAGGTCATAAACCAGAAGGTTGCGCGAGGCGGACACCACGCTGCCATTATCCGAAATGCCGGCCAGAATGTTGACGCCGTTGGTGCTGTCCACGTCACACATTCCCATGGCGGTCGCCAGGGTGAGGTTGCTCACGGTCGTGGCCGTCAGCGTGCTGAGATTTAAGGTGACGTAATAAATCTTAGTGCTGTTCGCGGCGCCGCCCCAAAAGGCGTTGTTGGTGCCATCAAACGCCACCGTCCGGTTGAACCCGCCGGAACCGGGCGTCGCCGGAACAGCAATTTGGTTGGGCGTGAAATTCGTGCCGTCCGTCGTGGTGAAAATCGTGAAAAAGCCCGAACCAGTGCCTGAAGCAATGATTTGGGTGTTGGTCCCGGCGCCGCGAACATTAAACGCATCACCGCAACGGGTCGCCGTACCGCCCGGCGCTGCGGGGCCAAAGGCCACCGTCGGCAGCGTCGCCCCGGACGTGTCCTCTGAGGACCAGCGGTATATTTTGAAAGCGCTTCCCCCGGCATCCAGGTTTCCCGAGTAAATGACTCCATCATCGGCGACCGCGATTCCATCCAAGGCCGCATTGCCACCCGTCACAATGTTGGTGCCGGCAATGGCGTTGGTGCCGGTAATGCCACCGAGGTCGGAGCCATCCACGCCGCTGACGACTTCAACGTGGTTGGAGTTCACCAGCGAGGGGACCAAGACGTTGCCGGTGGTCCGGTTGATGGCCATGCCTCGCGGGTTGCCTCCCCCGGTTGGGAGGTAATAACGGCTGCCGGGCGCCAAATTCCATTTGTTGCTGAGAACGAGTGTAAACTGTGCCCGCGCCTGGGGCAGGAAGCCGGCCAGCAGCAGCATTGCCAACACCGACATCCGGATGCCTTTGGCCGGCTTGCCTGGCTTAAGGGGGAATAAGCGGCGGGTGCTGGGGCGCGATTCGTGATTTTTCTCGGATGTTTTCATACGTGTCTTGGTTCTTGCGATGTGGGTTGTTACGACAAAATCGATCGCTTACAGCTCGTTCACCGGTCAGTTAACGGTGGGCACGGTTTGCTTCAGGCGCCGCAGGTCTCGGTCCGCGGCGCTGCTGAGCGATTCGAAGCCCGGACCAATCGCGCCGGCGCCCGTGTCCCCTTTGGCGTTGGCGTCAAGGATCCAATGGTCCAGCCATTTCCAATGAACGGCATGTCCATCGGCGAAACCCAAAACGCAGCCATTGTTGTGACGGCTGCTGGGCAGGTTCCAGTAGGTGTAGATGCCGCCCGCGGGATCGGCGCTCGTGCCCGGGTGAATGCCAATGACGTTATTATCAATACTATTGCCCGCCTCATCGACAAAGACCAGCGCGTCGGATGGGCCGGGCAGTTTGATGGCCGTCAGTTTGGTGAAGCTGGGAGGGGGAGGAACTTTTGGGTCATCCGTCCAATTCATGCCCGTGGTCATCGACACGCTGCGCGTGCGCGGAATGCCGGCGGTGCCAAAAACGGTGGTCTTGTCCGCCGGACAATGATAGATGGCGGCATTGCCGTTATAGACAAACAACGGCCCGTGCGTGATGGCCCAGTTGGTGGAATCCAGTCGCGCGTTCCCCGTCCAACTGCCCAGGCCCAGTTGGCTTCCGGACGACACCCACGCATCAGGCCCACACTGGTCGTTGCTGAATGAGAAGTTATTGACCAGCGCGTCGTTATTGTCCCCCGCGTACATGATCCAGCAAAGCATGAGCTGCTTATAATTGCTGACGCAGTTGGTCGTCATCGCCTTCTCCTTAGCGCGCGACAAGGCCGGCAGCAGCATCGCGGCCAGGATGGCTATAATGGCGATTACCACTAACAATTCAATCAACGTGAACCCAAACTTGGGTTTCGTTTGTGGCATAGCTGTTCATTAAGGCGTGCGTTCGAACGTGTCAAGCTTCAATAACCGCGAAGGACTTTTTTGGCTTGAACCTTCAACTTTCCGTGGAACCCAAATTGTATACATCCCCATCCAAACTGAATATGACAAATGAAAGTATGGGAAGCATCAACGCAAACATGACTTCGGAACTCAAGGATAACCGGTCGAGCGTGAGGCCGGTCGTTTCTGTGGCATTGGCTCTGTGGTTCCGGTTTGTTTTTCTGCTGGGCGCCCAAGGGGCGTTCGTTGGGAGCGCAGGTTCGCCTCAGCTGGCGATATTCTTCGGTTTTGCAATTCCCCTGACGGTATTTTTTGCTGCTTACTTCGGATGGGGCGCCTTCAGGGCCTTCGTTCTCGGCGCCGACCTTCGGGTGGTGACAGCGATACAGGCGTGGCGGTGAGCTGGCCTCGGCTTCCTTTCACTCTATGCACACGGTATTCTGCCTGGATTGTTCGCTTTCCCGGCCGGACTCGGGGACATGGCAATCGGCGTGACCGCGCCTTGGATCGTGCCACGACTAATTCGTGACTCGTCGTTTGCGGGCAGTAGACGGTACGTGATTTGGAATATTATGGGGATCGTTGACCTGGTTGTCGCCGTCTCAATGGGGACAATCTGTTCAAAGGGCGACACGCAAGTTCGCCCCTGTTTGCCGAGTCAGAATGCATGTTGGTGAATCGGGGCGAACGTGGCTTTCAAGTTCGACCCCTGTCGCGCCCACCATTACAATGTTCTAGATGCGGTATTGTGCCCGGCACGAAAGATTGTCCCGCCGGGACCGACTGTAGTTCCCTTTTGGCCATGTCAAACTTTGCTTCCCCATCGCTATCAGGCCCTCTTTCTTTCCATGAACGACGACCAAGCTTCGATTTCTGACGGTGCGCGTGGAGTCTTGGAATGAGATTGAACCCAATGAAGGAAGGCTGAGTTTTCATTTTATAGTTTGGGTTTGATTGTTTAGCCATCAACGGGCGAGTTTGCCGCCATCGACGACAAGCGTTGTTCCGGTAATGAACGTAGCTTTCGGCGAGGCCATAAAAACGATGGCTGCCGCCAATTCCTCAGGGGTCCCCATGCGATGGAGAGGAACTCCGGCAACAAGATTAGCTTTCTTCTCCGGCGTACCAGTAAAGCGATCGAGCATACTGGTATCGGTCGGGCCTGGTGCGACTGAATTGACGCGAACTCCAAACGAAGCGCCCTCAAGCGCGGCTGACTGAGTCAAGCCTTCGACTGCATGTTTGCTCGCGACGTAAAGAGAAGCTCCCGGTGCACCTGTATGACCAAGCGTCGAGGATACATTGACAATACTTCCTGTCTTTTGCGCCTGCATAGCTCGCATTTCGTGTTTAAGACTCAGCAAGACACCAAGAACATTGGTTTCAAACGTGGCAGCATATGTTTCGGCGGTTTGCTCGACAATCGGGCCAGGCTTACCTTCCGTACCGGCGTTATTAACGGCGACATCAAGATGCCCAAAGCGTTTGACCGTTCTTTCGACTAGATTTTTGACTTCTTCTTCATGACGAACGTCTGCTTTGATAAATTCCGCCTCGGCACCGAGGCCACGTAATTCAGCGACCAGTTCGTGGCCCTTGTCATCGTGGCGACCTGAAACGACAAGCTTCGCTCCTTCCCTGGCAAAGGCTATTGCCGTAGCGCGTCCAATTCCGGTGAGCGCTCCGGTAATGAGGATGGTTTGGTTTTTCATAATTACTTTCCTTTCTGCTTTTTCGTTAGTGCTTAGTGAAGGGCCTTGTTCGCCCCCGCGTTGTCGCGAAGTGCGATTAGGCGTTCATGCCGCCATCGACCGTCAGGTTCGCGCCGGTGATGTAAGACGCTTCAGGACCGGCGACGAATGCCACCATCGCGGCGATCTCGTCAACCTGGCCATAACGGTTGAGTGCTGTGGCGGCCTTTTGCGGCACCGCCCAATCGCCCGTGGCGGGATTCAATTCGGTGTCGATCGGACCCGGCTGCACGTTGTTGACCGTGATGCCCCGGTTCCCGATTTCCCGGGCCAGCGCCTGAGTGAACATCTTGACGGCCCCCTTCGTGCCCGCGTAGGGCACAAGCCCGGGCGCCGCGACACGCTCACCCACGGCCGAACCGATCATGACGATGCGACCGCCACTCTTCATGTGCTTCAGCGCCGCCTGCGTCGCGACGAATACGCCGCGGATGTTAATGTCGATCACGCGATCCATCTCTTCCAGGGTCGTCTCCTCGAACGGTTTCGGAATGGCCGTGCCGGCATTGTTCACCAGTATGTCCAGTTCGCCGAAGGTCGCGACGGCCTTTTCGACCGCGGCCTTGACGGCGTCCGCATCGGCGGCATCCGCCTGAATCGCAATTGCCTTTCCGCCGCGGCGTTCAATCTCCTTGACGACCGAAGCGGCCGCATCCGCGCCCTTGGCGTAAGTAAACGCCACGCTGGCCCCGTCGCCTGCCAGCCTCTTGGTAATCGCTGCGCCAATCCCTCGCGAACCGCCAGTGACTACCGCGACTTTGCCCACCAATTTTTGTCCATTGTTATTGTTCATATATTTCGTCCTTTCTTTGCTTTGTGTTGTGTTGATGCCGCCATCAACGGATATAATCCGATAACGAAGCGATTCCATGTTCCTCTCCTATTATCATGGCATGTTAGATTGTCAGGACGACCCTGCCAAAGGGGCGGCCGTCGATCAGGTAACGCAGAGCATCAGCCGCTTCGGCCAGTGGGAAGGTCTTAGCCACGATCGGTTTGATCGCACCGGATTTAAGAAGTGAGGCAATAACGTTCCAGGCTTCAGTAACGGCCGCCTGCGGCTGAACGAACATGTTGAGCCCCCGGACGCTGGCCTGTGGCACAATAAGATTTATCACGTCAATGGTTGTCTTACGGCTTGCGGAATACCCCAGTGTTGTGAGACTTGCTTCCAAGGCAAGCGCTCCGAGCGCCTCGCTCAAGACTTCACCACCGATTCCGTCGATGACGATGTCTGCGCCATAACCGCCCGTGATACGACGCACGCCGTCAGCCAACTTCTCCAACGAGGTATCGATGACTTCATTGAATCCGAGCGCCTTCGCCTGCTCGGCTTTCGCATGATTGGTCGTGCTTGACATGGCGTGTTTTGCGCCCAGGGCGCGTGCCAATTGCGTGACTGCATTGCCGATCGAGCCTCCGATTGCCGGTGCCAGAACGGTCTTGCCTGCCCGAAAACCGGCCCGGGTAAGACCTACCTGCGCCGTCAGATACGCGACCGGGATACCGGCGGCACTCACGTCGTCGACACCGTCAGGAATCATGCAAAGGTCTTTCTTCCGTACGGCAACCCACTCGCTGTAGGTTCCATCCTCAAAAGCGCCATAGGCGCCGAAGAACATCACGCGCGAGCCGGCGGGAAAGTCCGCTCCATCTCCCTCCTCCACCACGCCCGCTCCTTCGTTGCCCAGGACTAACGGAGCCTTCGAGCCGTGAAATTTGCCGGAGAGAATCGTATGGTCCAGCGGCGTGACGCCGGCCGCAGTGATTCGCACCAGTACTTTCCCGTCTGTGACCGCTGGTTTCGGAAGATCGACCAGCTTCAACTCCTTGTAACCATTAAATTGTTCCGCTCTCATTGCACGCATATGCTTTGTCCTTTTTTGTTTTTCCCTCTTTGTTCTTCGTTGTTTGTGTGGATCTGAGATTTAAGCTTTTCCTGTTCCTTCATGTTTGCGATTGAATCAATTGTTTTAACCAGCACATCAGTTCTATTGTTCAGTAATATTGAACAACTGGACTATCTTGTCAAATTGTGCTAGTATTTTTTTATGCGGCCACTTTATCATCCGTCTCTGAAAGAAATATCCGTGCAGGGCATCCTGTACGCCCTCTCCGACCCCGTCAGGGTTCGCATCTACGCCGAACTGGCTCAGGCTGACTGCGCCATGAACTGTTCCGCCTTTGTGTCCAATGGCAACTTGAAGCTTCCCAAGTCCACGCTGTCGCAGCATTTCAAGATTCTTCGGGAAGCCGGCCTGGTTCGCAGCGAACGCAAAGGTGTTGAACTCAAGAACTCGACGCGATGCCAGGAGTTGAAGAAAAAATTCGGGCCAATGGTTGTGGCGATTCTTCACGCTTACGAAAACGAGGCCAAGGAAGACAAACACTAGCGTTTGCGGGGTGAAGCATTCCGCGGTGCGGGCGGCCAACAGGTGAAAAGATTGCCGTCCCAACTGTAATCCTCGCAGGGGACGAGGATCGGCAAGACCCGGTTGAGCAGTACAAACGTGAAGTGCTCCAGCGGACATACTCAATGGTGGGCAAGGTCTCATCGTTCGCCGCGAATGGGCCTCCTTCGTGCATGGGGGCTATGCCACATCCTTCTTGCTCGGTTGGTTCAGCGCGTCATACAGCGGCGCCACGATCGTTCGCGCTTCCATCATCGCCAGCGGCGCGGCAGCGGGTTGATGCTCTGATGTATCGAATGAAGTGCCAAACATGGGCAAACCGCTCTTTGATTGTTCTTTCGTGGCTTCGTCCTGGATGACATCCCAGTGTTCGGCCAAAACTCCATTTTCTATTCTCACTATGTCGGCCACAATCCACGGAGCAGGCAAGCCATGACCTGAATAACGACTGTGGACGATGACAAAATCGTCTTCGGCTAGAATGATGCCGTGCGTCCAGCTGAGTGTGGCGGGAAGTTTCCTGATGAGATTAAAAAGCCCTTCTCTCCCGGGTTCTATATGCGCGCTGTGCTGGATATATTTTGGCGACCAAAACTTTTCAGCGGCCGCGTAGTCCCGTTTATTGAACAGAGTGTCGAATGCCTCGATTACCAAAGCTTTGTTGGCTTCCTGTTTGGATCTCATGGCTTCAACCTCTAATTAGGGGTTCAGATTTCGATGACGCTGCCGATATCCAGCAACTGGAGCTTCATGCCCGCTTCGTCGAAAGCTTTAACCGCTGCGCGGTGGTCAATTCTTATGAAATCGAACGTGTCGTAATGGACGCCAACCACTTTGTTCACGCCCACCGACCTCGCTGCTTTGATTGCATCCATCACGCCCATGGTCAAGCCATCGCCTACGGGGAAGACTGCGAACTCCAGCGTTGCCCATTCACGGACCAACTGCATGTCCATGCTGAGAGCCGTATCTCCGCTGTAGTAGAAGGCGCCATCTGGGGTTTGAAATGCAAACCCGCAGGCGACACCGCCGTAAGCGCTGCCTGAAGAGCGGGGATTACCTTGTTAAAGCACGAGCCATCGGCCCAGATTCCGTGACAGAAAACGATGCTCGGTTTAGTTTGCTTACTCATATTAATTCCTTTCATTTCTTGTTACAATTTCTGTTTGTGATTTCATCTCACGTCGTTAATGATTGACGGGCGCAGAGGTGGCGGCCTTTTCAATGAGCTTGGCTGTTTCCTTCGGGTGAGACATGTAGGCAACATGGCTGGCATTCACCTCGATCGTCTTGGCATGGGCGCGCTTCGCCATCATGCGCTCCTGGTCCGGATTGATCGACCGGTCTGCGGTGGCCACCATGTACCAGCTGGGCTTGGTCTTCCAGGCGGGCGTCGTGACCTTGTGGGTGAACGAGTCGGTGGAGATCGGCACCTGCGACTTGGCCATGAAGTGGGACACAGCCGGCGGAACGTCCGCCGCGAAGTCGGTCGCGAAACGGTCCTGTTCTATCCACCAGTTGCCGTTGCTGTCCGACTTGAACGCCTTGGAGGCTTGCGGCAGGGCCTGTTCGATCGACGCACAGCTCTCACCGTCATCGAGCGCGAAGGCGGCGATATAGACCAGTGCCGAAACCTTCGGATCGTTACCGGCTTCGGTGATTATGGACCCGCCATAACTGTGGCCGACGATGACCACCGGCCCGTCCATGGCGTCGATGGCCGCCTTCGTGTACTTGATGTCGTCGGCGTAGGAGGTCTCGGGGGGCTGCGCTACCGACACCGTGTAGCCATCCTTCTCGAGGATCTTGGCGACGGCTTCCCAGCCGGAGCCATCGGCGAATGCACCATGCACCAGAACCACGTTCTTGATGCCGGTTGGCGACTCCGCAGCAGCAACTCTAACAGTCCTCTCCAGCAGCAGAATCGCGCCCATCAGCATAGCGGCGAGCGTTACAACTCCGAATTCTATTTTTTTTGGCATATTTTTGTCTCCTTCGATCTTGTTTCAGTTTGTTTTGTTTGCTTATTCTGTTCGTCGATTAAGGCTTCACCTTCCTTTCTTATTGCAGGTGTCGCCACTGAGTTAGGCGAAATTTTGGAACCAGAAAGCCAGCAGAAGTTGGAAAATCTTTTATCTGGCGACGAAACGGCGGTAGGCATAGCGGACTCCGTTGGCCTCGACAAATTGTGTCGGAACCCTTTCGTGCGTGTAATTGCTCATACCTTATTGAAATCCAATAGAACCCTGCCACCACGCTGGGAGTGTTCGATTGCTTCTTTGATTTGGGACAGTTTGTATGTTGCGGAGATTGGCAAAGTTAATTTGCCGGAAGCGACCACTTTTGTTGCCTCAGTCAGTGCCGCTCTAATTTTGGGGAGATACTCTTCGTAATACATCCAGAAGCCGTGGATGTTTAATCTCTTGACGATGAGATCGCCTTGCGAAACGTGAATCGGCAAACCACTCAGCCACGCATAGCTGACGAGATGTGCCCCCGTAGAGAGCACACTTGCCATCGTCGCTGTCGCCGGACCCCCTACGGCATCAAGACCGAGGGATATTGGTGTTCCGCCCGTTGCAGTCTGAATGTGCTTTGAGAGTTCCGGTAATTCAACGCCAACGAAATCAGCACCCAGCGCTTCAACTTCCGGTATGAGCTCGGACCGTCTCACGATACCTGCAACGTTGAGACCGCGCGATTTTGCAATCGCGATCAGGCAGCGCGCGATCTGGGAATTGGCTGCATTTAATACAATCCAGTCTTTTGACTTTAGCTTTACAAATTCGTTTAAGAGAAGAACTGCCGTCGCAGGATTGATATTTAACATCGAGGCCGTTCTGGCGTCGACTGAAGGAGGAACGACGAAAAGACCTTGCGCTGGAGCAAGGACTTTTTCAGACCAGGTGAATGTTCCAAAGGGGATGGTAACACGATCGCCTACCTTGACGCTGGTGACTCCCGACCCGATCGCCTCGACGATTCCCGCACCTTCACCTCCAATGACGGCAGGAAGCTTCGGCCGTAATAGGTACACTCCTTGAGCTAAAATGAGGTCGCTGTAAGCAATCGGCGCATACTCCATTCGCACCAGAGCCTCGCCTGCGACCGGCGTGTTTGGTTCCGAAACTTCGACCATCTTTAAGTTCTGGGCTGGGTTGCCGTAGGCTGTCAGATGAATGGCTTTCATTTATGATATTCTCCTCTCTCAAAAAAATACCGGCCTGCTAGAGGGCCGCCCGCTTGCTGGATCAGGCCTCCATCGCGGAGGCTTCCAAGATCAACGACAGAGTAGCCGCAATTTTCGAGCAAGGTTTGAACTCGCTTCTTCGCGTTGTCATCGTCTGCCGAAATAAAGGCAACTCGTCTCGCCCCGTTGGCGACGGGATCTGCTTCCAAGTTAGGCACGAGCATGTGGTTAAACGCCTTAACCACTCGTGCTCCAGGGGCTAGCGCCGCAACAAGCTGGCTGGTGGACAGGTTTCCAACGTTTGCTGGCGTGAAATTTCCGGCCTTACCGTGAAAAGGATTGACCCCGTCAATCAGAATCTGGTTATTCCACTTGGGAAGGCGCGCAAGTGTCTCGGGCACGTTGTCCCACGGCACGGCCAGAAGAACCATTTCGCAGGCCACTGCCCCTTCCCTGGTGGCAGCCGTTGCACCACGGCCAAGTTGACTGACAATTTCCCGCAGGCTGTCGGGGCCTCGGCTATTGCTAATCTTCACCTTATGGCGTGCCTTCAACACTCGTTTTGCGAACGCTTGCGCGAGATCTCCTGCTCCGATGGTTCCTATTTCCATGCGCTGTCCTTTGGCGCCATTGCAGCGCGGCCTCGTTCGGCCAGTGTTTTCAATCATATTGCTCATACGGCTCGGTCTTCTTTTTTCGTCATTTCGATCCCGTCACTGAGGAAGGCGAAATTTGGAAGCCGCAAAGCCAAATGAAGTTGGGGAATTTTCTAAGGCGGACTCGGCCGTGAATCCGTGCGAGCTGCGGTTGGTCCAGGAAGGAAGCCGCGCTCCGCCGTAAGGGAGGAGGCGTTAAACTGCTTTTATTTCCCTGAACAACCAGGCCTTTGAAAAAACCCAGTAGTTTTTGACGGTGGAAAGTGAAACCCCGAGCAGTTCTGCGATCTCTTCGTTACTCATCCCGGCGAAGTAACGGAGCTTCACTACACTGGCCTGGAGCGGGTGCTTACGTTCGAGCTTTTCGAGCGCGTCATTGAGCGCCAGCAACTGGTCGTCATCCTCAGGGCTTGCCAGCATGTCGTCTTGCAGATTGACGCGCTCATACTCGCCGCCGTGACGTACCGCGCGCCGCCACCGCGCCCGTTCGATCAGAATGCGGCGCATCGCTTCGGCTGCGGCGGCAAAAAAGTGGGTCCGATCCTCGAAGTGGCGGTTCTCGTCCCCTATCAACCGCAGCCATGCCTCGTGCACCAAAGCGGTGGATTGAAGGGTTTGGCCCGGCGCTTCACGGGCCAGCTTGCTGGCAGCCAGCCGGCGAAGTTCGTTATAGACCAGATCAAGAAACGCCGCCGGGGCTTCGGCATCGCCCTTTCCGATCGCATCCAGCATGGCCGTGGCTTCACTCATGAGATCTGGCGCGCCAGTCCAAATTAGTCGAACTCGGACCTTCGATCAAACTCCTCGCTTCGTCCAATAGAGCATGGGCGATTATCCAATCTTTCCAGTCAAACCCAAGATCGCGGCTCCCAGGCGTTGGAAGTGTTTCTTGCACGACCTTCTCCAATCCCGCCAGGGCCGCGTGCGCCTCTTCGCTGTGCCCGATTCGGAATTGGGCCATCGCGAGTACCGCCGAGCCCTCGGCCTGAGTGTAAGGAAACGGATCTTTCAAAATCTCCAAAGTCCGTGCTGCGGCCTCCGGGAATTTTCCCTGGCGATAGTCCGCCAGCGCTTTCGTGCACAGGTAAAATGTATATGGAGCCTGGCCTTTTCCGCGAGTCACGGCAATTTCGGCAAGCGCCGCTACTGAATCCAAATCCACGCCGGATAAAGGAAGGATGAGGCAGTCCTTGGCAACAACATCTGCGGTCGAAGCGTTAGTCGTTTGGCCAAAGTGAGCAATCATTTCCGTGCAAAGCTGCCGATAGGCTTCGACGTCCTTTTCCGCGACCAGCAACGAGGCAAGACCATGATATATTTCCACATAATCGGGTCGGATTTTCACACTCACGGCCGCGTCGTCTCTTGCTTCGCGCCAGCGGCCCTGTCTGGCGAAGAGAACAGCGCGCCAACCGAGCCAAACGCCGCCGTTGTGGCCCATCTGCGGAGGAATATAGTAGTGCATCAGAAGCCGATGGGCGTCTTCGATTCTCGCGAGGGAGACCAGTTGGCTCACCGCCTCTCCAAGCAATTCGGCTGCTCTCGGCTGCTCCAGGCCAAACAGTTTCTTCTGAAGCTCAAGCGCCTCGTTATATTTGTCTGCCGCCCTGCTTCCCTGACCGGCATCAACCAGGAGCTTTGCCTCACGCCTGGCCTCTTCGACAGTCATGTCTTTTCGCATCTGACGCTCCTCAATGATCAGACGAGTTGTCAGCATCAGGCAGATGACGAATAACAGCAAAATAATGCCCAAACCCGCGAACAACAGCTTATGCCGGAAGACTAACCTTCGAAGTTTGTACATCTTGCTGGGAGGACGCGCCAGGATCGCTTCACCACCCAAGTAACGTCGAATATCCATCGCGAAGCCGTTCACCGTCGCATACCGGCGCGCACGGTCTTTTTCGAGCGCCTTCATCGCAATCCAGTCCAGGTCCCCGCGCACCTCTCGAATCAGCCGAGGAGGCTCGACCTGACGATGGCGGGAGACGCTAGTCAGATCAGGCGCCATCAGCGTGCTCAATCGCGTGGATGGGCGGGGCGGTTCGACGTTGCATACGACGCGCCGGACTTCATCGAGGCCGCGTTTGAGAAGTTCCGTGGTGTCAAAGGGCGTGCTTCCGGTCAATAATTCATAAAGCAAAACCCCGAGGCTGTAGATGTCGCTTCGCGTGTCCACGTCCACACTCGAAAGGGCAGCCTGTTCCGGACTCATGTACGCCGGCGTGCCGATCAATAACTCGAACGCCGTGAACAGGGTTTTGTCCGTCAGTCGCTGGTCGGTGGTCGCTTTGGCGATCCCAAAATCTATCACTTTCGCGAGCGGTTTCCCTGACGGCAATGTGGTCACCAGAATGTTTGACGGCTTGAGATCGCGATGGATGATTCCTTTCTGGTGCGCGTGCTGCACGGCGTCACAGACGTCAAGAAACATCTCCAGGCGAGCGGCGGTTTTGAGTGAATTCTGGTCGCAGTAATCGGTGATCTTGATTCCGCGAACCAACTCCATCACGAAATAGGGCCGTCCGCTTTCGGAAGCGCCCGCGTCGAGCACCCGCGCGATATTCGGATGATCCATCAGAGCCAGAGCCTGTCTTTCGGCCTCGAAGCGGGCGATAACCGTTTTTGTGTCCATTCCCGGCTTGACGATTTTGATGGCCACCTTCCGGCGGACTGGCTGCTCCTGTTCGGCCATGAAAACCACCCCGCAACCGCCTTCGCCGATCTGCTGCAGCAACTTGTAACAACCAACCCGGTCGCCCGGTTTTTCGCCCGGCACCCTGGCTTGAGCTTTGACTTCTGCCGGAGCCTGTTCGAGAAACTCGCCGGATTGCGTGTGAGCTTCCAAAAGAGCCTCGACATTGGCCTGTAGCTCGGCGTCTCCTCCACAGGCCGCTTCGAGGAAAGCTGAGCGCTGTTCAGCCGGAAGCTGCACTGCTTCCGTGAACAGATCCATTTCTGTCTTTTCTGATCCGTTCATCCAATCATCGGGTCAGGAGGCAACATATGTCCTTGTGGCCTCATCGTAAACGCGGCGTTCGCCAACTCAATGCGGCATCCCGTCGATGTACAGGCGAAATAAACGGCTGGGAAAGCCAACCGAAATCCGCAAAAAGGATGTCGGTAAGTGTTCGGGCTCGAACCGACGCCTATCCACCCCATCCAAACAATGGTTCCAATCACAAAACCGTTGACAGAACCACGCTCGGTGTGTATATACACCATGTGAAGAAACAATTGGACCTGACGTCGGTCGAGAGCTGCACGTGTTTTAATGTCCGCCGAGTATCGCGGGTGATAACTCAGTTCTTCGACGCCGAAGTGCGGCGACACGGTATTCGGCCTACGCAAACCCCCATCCTTGGAGCGCTCCAGGCCAAGAACGGGTGGGGCATGGCAGGATTGAGTGAATGGCTGGGAATGGAACGCACGACACTGTTGCGAAATCTTCGCCCTTTGCAGCGGGACGGCCTGGTGCGGGCAAGAGGTGGCGGACGAGGCGGTCGCGTGGAACTTGAGATTACCGCAAAGGGGCGCGCGGCTCTGGGCAAAACGCTTCCGGCGTGGCGCTCCGCCCAGGACAAAGTGGTCGCGACCCTGGGAGCAGAACGATGGTCAACGATGATCAGCGATTTGGGAGAGGTGGCAACGAAGTTGAAGGGGCAATAACCGGAGCAATAAGGAAGAGATTTTGGGAGCCGCAGAAGTGTATATACACACTAGATTACCGAAGGGATTTACACATGAGTTTTTTTCGAATGATAGTCGCACCCGCTCAATTCCTTAACGGCGGCATCCTGAAGAACTGAAGCAGGCCATCAACACAAAACAACAAACCAAAAACCAAAACAAAAAGCATATGAACATGACAAATGAAAGTATGGGAAGCATCAACGCAAACATGACTTCGGAACTCAATGACAACCGGTCGAGCGTTCGGCCGGTCGTTTCTGTGGCATTGGCTCTGTGGTTCGGGCTTGTTTTTCTCCTCGGCACCCAAGGGGTGTTCGCTGGGAACGCGGGTTCGCCTCCTCTGCCGATATTCTTCGGTTTCGCAATTCCCTTGGCGGTATTTTTTGCGGCTTATTTCGGATGGGGCGCCTTCAGGGCCTTCGTTCTCGGGGCCGACCTTCGGCTGGTGACAGCGATTCAGGGGTGGCGGTGGGCCGGCCTCGGCTTCCTTTCGCTCTATGCACACGGTGTTCTGCCTGGACTGTTCGCTTTCCCGGCCGGACTTGGGGACATGGCAATCGGAGTGACCGCGCCCTGGATCGTGCTGGGACTAATTCGTGACTCGTCGTTTGCGGGCAGTAGACGGTACGTGATTTGGAATATCATGGGGATCGTTGACCTGGTTGTCGCCGTCTCAATGGGGACAATCTGTTCCGGCTTCCTGCCTGGGATTACCGGGAACGTCACAACGAGCGCGATGGCACAATTACCGCTGGTGCTCATCCCCGCTTATATGGTTCCCCTCTTTATTATGTTGCATTTCAGCGCTCTTTTCCAGGCGCGACGATTCGCTCGCTCGGGGAAATCCACGCCCGCTTAAGACACTTAGACCAACCTGTTGGTGCAAAGCAACTGGCTGCTTTAGAGTGGCGAGGGTTCGCGAGGTTGCGATTGGGGGCGCGATGAAGATGGAATGTTTGGCCTTGGATCGCCCGACTCTCAGGCAAAGTGCGGTTCACATTTTCATGTTTGGACCCTCGCACGAGCCGGGGAAACATGCAGAACACGAAGAAGGGTCGATTGACGAAACCCCGACGCGCGCTCATCCTTACTCATTTGTCGTTTCTGAATGTAAACCTCGAATCGCCTGATAATGCGAAATCCTATTGTTGCAGGCGGCCAAGCCGCGCAAATCACGAACACCACGGGACAAAACATCACCGTCCTGAATCTGCACTCGCGCATTCCCGACACCTCCCGGCGGCGGCACTATATAAACCTTATGAAAACAGAATTCGCTGCCGTATGTCTCTCGTTGCTGGCTGTTGGAACAGCCGTTGCGGAAACCTCTGATAGTTTGCTCAAATATGATTACCGCAGTCTGGTGGCGCATTCCGACCTCTCTTTCGATACGCCCGCGCCGAGCAGTCACGACGGCATGCCAATCGGCAATGGCCGCGTGGGCACGCTGGTTTGGACCACTCCGGCGACGCTGCATTATCAAATCAATCACGACGATCTCTTCTGCTTCGGCAATAACACTCTGGCATCCCCCAAAGGGCACACGGACTATTCCTCCGGCTGCGGATACGTCGATATCAATATGGTGGACTTCGGCGCCGACGTCTTCGCGGGCGGGAAATTCAGCCAGCGCTTGTCGGTTTATGAGGGGCTGGAAAGCGCCGACGGCGACGGCGTCAAGACGCGTAGTTTGGTATGGACCGACGGCGACGTCATCGCCACCGAAGTGGACGACGAACGAAGCCAGCCCAGCGCCATCAATATTGACCTGCGGATGCTGCGGTATGCGCAGAATTTCACGGTCAAACAACCTCCTTCGCCCCTCGGACCGCACGGCGCGGAAATCCGGACGGGCGATCACGTGGCCATCTCGCGCCTGGACACCCGCGACGGGAAAATCCTGCTGACCCAGGAATTTACTGAAGGGAATTTTTATAGCGCCTCCGCCATCGCCATTGGCGTTGCAGGGCGGGAAGCCAAAGCGTCATATTATAACGAGCTGACGGTTCGTTTGTCGGCTGAGCCGCGCAAGGGCAAGGCGCTGATCCTCACTGCCGCGGCGGTCAGCTATGACCGCAACGAGAACGTGGGCGACCTTGCGTTGAAGCAATTGGCGGCGGCCCAAGGCAAGTCCTTCGACGATCTTCTCCAGGACAACCGCAAGTGGTGGAGCGAGTTCTGGGCCAAAGGGTTCATTCATTTGCACAGCGCCGACGGCGTGGCCGACAACGTGGAGAAGTATTACACGTATTATCTTTACCTCATGGGATCCTGTTCCCGCGCGACTTACATGCCTCGCTTCTGCGGCGTGCTCTGGGGCACCGATGGCGATTTGCGCATGTGGGGCTCGATGTACTGGTGGCACAACCAAGGCTGCCTGTTCGACGGATTCACGCCGGCGAACCGCCCTGAATTGATGACCTGCGTGTTCAACACCTACAGCCGCTATCTGGACAATTACGCGCGCGCGGCGCAGCAGGAATGGGGCAGCCAGGGCATTTGGATCCCGGAGACAACGTGGTTCAATGGCCTGGAGGATTTACCCGACAACATCGCCGCGGAGATGCGCGATTTGTACCTGGCGCGAAAGCCCTGGAGCGAGCGCTCCAAGGAATTTGATGATTATGCCCGGAATAAGAATGGTCTGAACAGCCGCTGGAACTATCGTTACACCGACACCCAACAAGGCCCCTTCGCGTGGACCTCGCACGTCCTTTCCACGACCGCGAAGATCGCCAACGTTTATTGGCTGCATTACGCCTATTGGCCCGATGAGGATTGGCTGCGCGCAACCGGCTATCCGGTGATCAAGGGCACAGCGGAGTTTTATCGGAACTTCCCCAACCTCTACAAAGCTGATGACGGCAAATACCACATTCGTTATGTCAACAATCTGGAAGAAAAACCGTGGGGCAGGTCGGATTCGCCGGAGGAGTTGCTGGCCATGCGCGTCATGTTCCCGATTGCCATCCGCGCCTCGGAAATCCTGAACGTCGATGCCGACCTGCGTCCTAAGTGGAAAGAAGTGAAGGACAATCTCCTGCCCGTTCCGCCTTCGCCCCAACCCGGTGAATATTATGATATCTGCACGCCGGTCACGGACGACACCGCATTGCTCAACAGTCTTAAGGCTTCCTACAGCGGACGCGGCAGCCGCAAGGGCGGCGACGGAGGGAATCTTGGCATCCTTTCGCGAGAGCCCGTCATTGCCGCCAACCTCGGCATGGGCGAACTCCTCAAAACGGTCGTGCCCGGCCAGATGCATTCCAACCCCGAAACCAGCGTTACTACCCGTGGCGGGCGGGGGCAGTTTCGAAATCGCATGGTGATGGGCGAAGGGCCTGGCGCCATCGAGTTTGAGCAACTTGGCAACGCTTCCCATGGGCTGCAAAACGCCGTGCTCCAAAGCGTTCCGCCGTCCGCCGAGAAAGAGCCGATCAACAGCGTCTTTCCGGCCTGGCCCAAAGGTTGGGACGCGCAGTTTACACTGGCCGCGCGCGGCGCATTTCTCATCAGCGCGTCCTTGCAGCGCGACCAGGTCGAATTTGTCGAAATACTGTCCGAGAAAGGCGGCCCGTGCATCCTGCAAAATCCCTGGCAGGGCGGAGACGCCACGGTTTACCGCAATGGCAAAGCTGCGGAAGGTGTCTCGGGCCGGTTGCTGACGCTGTCAACAACAACCGGAGAACGCCTTGCCCTGGTTCCGAAGGGCAGCGTCCCCGAAGCCAAGACCCTGAGATGAACCCAAGGCAGTTCCGTATTTGCCACTCTAACGAAACATCCGCCCGCTCCCAGACGAGGAGCGGGAAAGCTTTTCCCACACAGCGACTCCTCACTTTTGCATCAACCGCAGCAAAAGCACGCTTCGGAGGCGCGCAAACGGCAATTCACCCGGCCCCGCCGAGCATCCTGCTCGTTTGGGACGGGCGACGAGGGAATTAAGAACCTTATCCCTCGTCGCCCATAACGCTCGCGTGTTATGGTTGGAGCACCCGATAAAACCGCTTGATGCTCAACGGCGTAGCGGTATCGACGACATACAGCGGGCCGGCTCCGACTGTGTTCGTCGACAACCCAGTCCAAGTCACTGGCGGCGTCAGCGAGGTGGTATACTGAACTACATACGTGTTGCCGTTAACGCCGTTAATTGTGATGACGGGATATAGGTTGAACGACTCAGCAGTCACTGAGACTCCTTGGCTCGATGCATAATTGCGATCGTTCTGACTAACAGCACCCGTGTTGGTAGCCACCACGGAATAGATCCCAGTCTCGGCAGCAGTGAAATTTGCAATGGTTAGATGGGCAGTGTGCGAGCCGGAAATCCCGTTGCCGTCCGCGAGGGGCGCGGAATTAAACAGCCATTGATAGCCGGTTGCGGGCGAGGCAGCCGCTGTTAAGTTGGCCGTGCCGCCTAACGAAACGATCGAATTTGAAGGTTGAAGGCTGAATACTGGCGTATCGCTGCCAGAGGGTGCAAGACCCGTAAGGACAGTGATGTTAGCCGACGGATTATAGACCGCAGAGATTGTGCCCAGACCGTCGAAAGCGATGAGCTGACCATTTGTCACCAAGGTATGCATATAACCTAATTGATTGTTTGTGATCACCACTTGGGAGTTGGCTCCGATGTCCATTATACCAATGTTTGCGCTGCCACTTCCAGGTGCGCCCAGCGTTTGGGAAGACCATTGCGACATGTACAATGCACCGCCGTTGGTGATGAAAATATAGTTGGTGCCACCGGTTCCATTCCAACTCACGCCCAACTGCCCATTTGGAATATGAAGCGTGCCGCCGTTAATGATCACCGTGCCTTGGTTAGCGGTTCCCTGTCCCACCCAGAGATGTGAAGCGCAAGTGAAGTCGCTGCCCGGGCCAACAATCAAAGTCCCAGGTCCAGCCACAAAGCCTATTCCAGTCCAATCTCCACCATTGTGAAACCCCGCCTGAAATTGGGCACCATTGGTGATCACCAGCGTTCCGCCTCCTCCGAAGCCTGCCATCAGCTGGCCGACCCCAGTGACCTGAGTGTTATTGGTTACGAGACAAGCAACAGTGGCACTGTCGAATGCGGCATTGTAAAAAGTGTTCACCTGATTTGTGTCATAAACGACGGGCACGACATGGCCGGTCCAGTTGTTAGCATCGTCCCAGTAAGCGTATTGGTTGCCGCTCCCGTCAGTGGAGATGTCCACCGGGGACCAATGGATGTCTTCCCGACTCTGGGCCATAGCGTTGAAGGCCAGCATCGGCCCGGCGAGCAGGCCGGCCAGAAGCAGGGCCTTGAAAACTCGAGAGGATTTTAACATTTTTTTCATAGTTGGGTTTGCGTTATTGTTATTGATCTTTGTTGGCGCTTTTATGCCTCAACATTTTTTTGGGCACCTTTTAAGATTAACCGAATGGCGGCGCACTGGTATCCCCACTTTCGGGGATGGCAAACTGATGGGAGGGTGGCTATTCTTTAAGCAGGAAATCGCCTTTGTGCCAAAAGAACCGTTTTTGGCCCTCTCGCGCGGTTTTAGTTAATTGAATTTCTTGTGCAGGGCCGGGGAGATTAGAAGCCCTTTCTATTTTGTGGATTACAGATGTATAATGTTGCTTCACTGCGAGTGTGTTGTGATGAGAAACCTGCGCAAACTTTGTGGCGGAGTTGGGGTGTGGTTTCTGCTCGGCGCGGGTGTTTTGGCGAGGGCACAACTTGCTGCAACGACATGGAATCCGGCAGGCAACCCCACCCAGCCTTCGGACGACATTTGGACCACCCATGGCAACTGGAGCGGGGGCGTCGTCCCTACAAATGGGTATAAGGCGTATTTTTATGCCGGTGCCGCGCCGTGCATCGTGAACAGTGTGGTTGGCGGTTGCCAGGTAACCATCGGTGATGGCGGACCGGGGGGCGTTCTCATTGTCACCAATGGTGGCAGCCTGTCTGCCGGGGACAACAAGGCAGGCAATAATGACACTTATGCCTGGACGGCTATTGGCTATAGCAATACCGGTGAAATGGACATTGAGAACGGCGGCTCAGTAACCTTCAACTATCACCTGTGGATCGGTCTAAATCCCGGGGCAATTGGCACGTTCATCATGAATGGCGGGACGGCGTTGGTTGAAGGCGCCTTCGGGCTGGGCTTTAGCGGCGGCACGGGCATCATGCACATCAACGGCGGCACATTGACTCTTTCCCAATGGGCTGCCAACTCGATTCAGGGCAGCGGTTCTGTGCTGGACATTGGGGGTGGAACGGTAGTCATTGCTGGCAATCAAGTGGCCTCGGTGCAGAGCTTTATCGCTGGCAGCAAGATTACCGGGTATGGCGGCGCGGGTACCGTTGCGTGTAATTACAACGGAACCGCCAATACCACCACAATCACCGCTACTGCAAGTAGTAGCGCCTCCAGCAACACAGCTTATCTTTCCATCCAACTATCGGGGACCAATCTAGTGCTTTCGTGGCCGACTTCTTCCGTCTATTTTGGATTGCAGTCCACCACCAATCTCATCGCGCCGGTCGTCTGGCAATCCTTGACCAACACTGTCATCACCGCCAACGGGACTAACGATGTCATTTTACCTTTGTCGAGTCAGAAAACTTTCTTCAGTCTGAATCATGGGGTTGATGCCACCACCATGAATGGCAAATTGTTGATGGGCTATCAAGGCTGGTTCGCATGTCCGAATGACGGTTCGGCGCCAAATCAGTGGTGGCATTGGTTTCACAACCAGACGCCGACGGCTGCTAACGTTAACACGGATTTTCTCCCGGACACATCCGAGTTCACCTCGAACGAGCTTTTTAGCACAGGGATGACCTACTCGAATGGCAGTCCGGTTCAGTTCTATTCGTCCGCCGTGCAAGAAACCGTTCTCCGCCATTTCCAATGGATGCAAGAGAATCAACTTGACGGCGTATTTCTACAACGTTTCCTGACCGATCTTTCCAGTCCGCAATTTTATTCTTTCCGTAACCAGGTTACGGCCAATGTCCGTGCGGGAGCGGAAGCCTGGGGGCGGGTGTTTGCCATCATGTATGACGTCAGCGGACAGCCTACCAACACCCTCATCAGCAACATCACCAACGACTGGCGTTACCTGGTAAACACCATGCACATTACGAACAGCACACGGAATCTTCACCACAAAGGCAAACCCGTGGTGGCTATCTGGGGGTTTGGTTTTAATGACGGGAACCATCTGGCTTCGCCGCAGCAGGCACAAACGGTAATCAATTGGTTCAAATCCCAAGGAGTCACCGTGATGGGCGGTGTGCCGACGTATTGGCGCACACTGCAGGGTGATTCGTACACCAACGCCGCGTGGACCCCCGTCTATCTTTCGTTCGATCTCATAAGTCCGTGGGCGGTTGGCAGGTTTGGCGACAACGCGGGTGCAGACAGTTATACGGCGAACATCACCATACCGGATCTCGCCGAATGCAAGTCGAACGGAATTGATTATATGCCCGTGGTTTTCCCCGGTTTTTCCTGGTACAATGAAAATGGCGGCCCACTCAACCAGATTCCACGCAATGGCGGCTCGTTCTATTGGAGACAGGTTTATGACGATGTGCATGCGGGTTGTAACATGATTTACGGCGCGATGTTTGATGAAGTCAACGAAGGGACGGCGATGTACAAGCTTGTGCCAACGGCTGCCCAACTGCCTGCTCAAGGCAAATTCCTGGCACTGGATTGCGATGGAATAACTCTTAAGAGCGACTGGTATTTGCGGCTGGCAAATGAGGCTGGCAAGACGTTGCGCGGCGAAATTCCCTTGCAAACTACCGTCCCGATCTTACCACCGTGAGGAGACCCCCTAAATGGCAAAAGTTGTAAAAGTCAAATTCACTACTCGTTTTGGCAAATTTTTATTCGCTTTAGGCGGGATCTGCGCCGCTTTGTTCATCAGTAAACCTTCGTTGGCCGCCAGTCCGCCCGGTGATGTGGTCGGCAAAGTGACGGTGGGGTATCAGGGATGGTTCGCCTGCGTCGGTGATGGCGCGCCGATCAACAGTTGGTGGCACTACAGCGGTGGTGCCACGCCAACGCCGGTCACGCTTACCAATCATATCCATTGCTGGCCGGACATGCGGCAATTCAGCACGGGCTATCAGACAGGTTTTACAAATTTTGGCAACGGCCAGCCGGCGATGTTGTTTTCTTCCTACGACCAGCAAACGGTCAACACCCACTTTCGCTGGATGGCGGAGAACGGGATTGATACTGCGGCGTTGCAACGCTTCGATCCTTATAGCGGCACCGGTTTCACCATCGGCGGCGAAGGCCCGACGCGCAACGATATGGCGGTAAAAGTGATGAATGCGGCACAGTCTTACCGCGTAAAATTCTACATCATGTATGACGTCAGTGGTTGGACCAGCAACGCGATGCCCGCCCAGATCGAATACGACTGGACTAATGTCATGGTTCAGTTGCACATTACCAATTCCCCCATGTATGCGATGCAAAACGGCAAGCCGGTGGTGTGCATCTGGGGATTTGGTTTCAACGATTCCAACCATCCATGGGACGCTGCCACGTGCGCCTCGGTGATCAATTGGTTCAAGAGTCAAGGTTGTTACGTGATTGGCGGCGTGCCGACCTGGTGGCGCACCGGCGTCAGTGATTCCAGAACCAATTTCTTAAGCGCGTATAGCGCATTCAACATGATTTCGCCGTGGATGGTCGGGCGAATCGGCAATGCCAACGATGTGGATAATTTTCTTGCCAATCCACAGACAGGAGACCTCGCATATTGCAATGCCAATGGCATTGATTATCAGCCGTGTGTTCTACCCGGCGACAACGGCCAGCGTGCGCACGGTGATTTCATGTGGCGACAGTTCGCCGACCTGATCAATTTGGGCGTTCAAGGTATTTACATATCCATGTTCGACGAGTTCAATGAAGGCAACCAGATTGCCTGCACGGCGGAAAACGCCTCGATGGAGCCGGTCGGCTCGACCAATCTTTATTTTACCCTGAATCAGGATGGCGTGCCTTGTTCGTCGGAC
Organism: Binatia bacterium; assembly: GCA_035566895.1. Classification (GTDB taxonomy): domain Bacteria; phylum Verrucomicrobiota; class Verrucomicrobiia; order Limisphaerales; family UBA8199; genus DATMQA01. The sequence goes on along the minus strand of DATMQA010000081.1, from coordinate 3,192 downwards.
TATTACTTGAGGCTCACCGGCGACGGTGACAAAATGTTGAAAAGACAAATTGCGTTCACGTTCACGCGCCCGACTGTTCCCATGCTGCCGCTCGTGATTGCTTCCGCGCCGACAGGTTTAACGGCTGGCTTTGGCAACGGGCAAGTCACTTTGAATTGGACAGCGGTCACGGGTGCGGCAGATGTTTTAAGCTACAACGTCAAGCGCGCCACCATTGACGGCGGAACTTACACGACCATTGCCACGAACGTGGGTCTTATCGGCTTTACCGATAAAAACGTGAGCAACGGCACGACTTATTACTATGTCGTCAGCGCGGTGAATTCACTTGGAGAAAGTTCCAACTCCGCGCCCGCCAGCGTTGTGCCGCAGACCTATTATCAGGTGAATTCGGGCGGCGGCGCAGCCAGGCCATTCATGGCCGACGCCTTTTTTTCCGGCGGCACAGCCGGTTCAACCTCGGCGACCATTGACACCAGCGGCGTGACCAACCCCGCGCCACAGGCGGTTTATCAAACTGAACGCTGGAATAATAATACTTATACATTCCCGAATCTGATCGCCGGGACAAGTTACAAGGCGCGGCTGCACTTCGCGGAAATTTTTTACAATGCCACAGGCATCCGCGTCTTCAATGTCTCCATCAATGGCACCCAAGTGTTGACGAATTTTGACATCTTCGCTGCCACGGGAGCGATGAACAAGGCGACGGTCAGGGAATTCACCGCCACCGCCAACGGCAGCGGACAAATCATCATCCAATACATGGACATCCCCGGCAAAGACAACGCCAAGTCCAGCGGAATAGAAATTCTGCCCCTGCTCGCCGCGCCGACCGGCCTGACCGCTACGCTGACCTCAAATGGCCAGGTCAAACTGTCCTGGGCATCCAGCACCAATGCGACCAGCTACAATGTGAAACTGGCGACCGTGAGCGGCGGGACTTACACCACGTCAACGAACGTCACGGGTCTCGTCTACACCAATACCGGTTTGGTCAACGGCACTCTTTACTACTTTGTCGTCTCGGCGGCGAATTCGTTTGGCGAGAGCACCAATTCGGCCCAGGTCAGCGCACGTCCGGTGTCCACTGTTTCGCCCCAAATCACCTTCGGGAATAACGGCGGCCAAATTTATGTTGGCTGGCCGGCCGACCACACCGGCTGGTGGTTGCAGATGCAGACCAATTCGATTGACGAAGGGCTGGGCACGAACTGGGTGAATGTTTCCGGTTCAGATGCCACAAACCGGATTTTCATTCCCATCAACGCTGTGAACGGCAGCGCATTTTTCCGTCTTGTTTCCCCATAAAGAAACTTGTTTGCAAAGGCCGCAGGCCGGGCGCAAAATGGCAAAGCGGGTAATAAATCGCAAACCAGGTAACACCTCGCTAACCAAGTATTAAACTGCGTATTGAAAGCCGCACGAGGCGATCTTTCCTGTTACGCACCATCAGGAAAAATGTTTTGCGACGAGACATCATCCCTTACTGGAGGTCAGACTGGCATGGACATTGCCCAGTGATGTACGAGGGTGCTGGTTTACAGCCAAAGGCGAGGGTCGGTTTTCAACCAACGCCTATTCAGTTAAAACACGGGGAATTGAACCAGTTATTCTACGTAAGTGGTTAATTTATAGAAACTTGGAAGCGAGGGTCGGAATCGAACGCCTCAAGCGTCGTTTTCTGCCTCAAAAATGCCCGATTTTGCCGATGAGTCAAGCACTACAGCGCCACTACCTGACTCAGCACCTTCTCAACACCTTTGCTGACGTTTTTGCTGACAGTCCTTTGGAAGCGAAGAGGCGTGAATCAACGAGGCGGGTCGACTGAGACAACCCACCGCGCCTTTATCCGCGGATTGTCGACGACGTGGTCCTTTGGTTCGCACTTTTCGCAAATACCACAACCTCCGGTAATACACGCACAGCAGCTACGAAATTGGCGAGCAATGGGGACCCGTTATCTTTGCGCCAAGTCAGCTCAAACGGCAGGGGCAAATCCAAATCAGCGACCGACAGCAAAACTATACCCTGCGGGCAGCGCCAGCGTGTTGCACTGCTGACAAATGCCACGCCCATCCTGCACGAGACCAGACTGAGAATCGTCGCTTCATTCACTGCCTCTTGCATGATTCGGGGCGACTTCAGTCCGCCACGAAAGCATTCATGCATTAGACGGTCGTAATACATCGGACTTTCTCGGCGCGGAAACCAAATAAAGGAAGCTTCGGCCAAATCCTTTAGCCGGAGCTTCTTAAGTTTTGTTAGCGGATGTCCTTTGGGCACAGCCAAAAGGAGGCTAAGCACCGCCACTTCCAATCGCGCCAGGCTGTGGTCTATGTTTGCGATCGTAAATACAAAGCCCGCGTCCAATCGTCCGGCTTGCACTGCATGAATCTGCTCCAGCGAACTCATCGGCTTGAGTTGCAACTCAGCAGCAGGCTGTTGCTTCCTGAACTGGCGGAACGCATCGGGTACCACCCCATGCCAGGATATGCTTTCCACGAACCCTACCTGCAATGTCCCTGATTGCCCGGTGGCCACGCGCTTCGCGCGCACGGTGGCCTCGCCAACTTGCTCAAGAATCTGGCGGGCATCCTTGAGAAACAATCTGCCTGCCTCGCTGATCTTTACGCCGCGTGGAAGTCGCTCGAAGAGTTTGAAACCGATCTCTTCCTCCAACTCCTGAATCTGGCGGGAAAGCGCCGGTTGAGCCACGCGAAGACGCTCTGCAGCTCGCCGGTAATGTTGCTCCTCTCCCACCGCGATGAAATATCTGAGATGTCGCAATTCCATTTCGATACCCTATGGTTATCAGCCCGATAGTAAAGATGTATTAGAGGCATTATAGCAAAAGAGCCAAGTTGGCGTTGTGAAACGAAGTCGCAAAGTAAACAGAAACCCAAAAGCTGAACGGGTCGCGAGGAAACGACCCTTATCAAAGCTACCCTGTGCACCAAAGACTTTGCCCTCGCTGCCTCGAGCATGGGAGCGGTGAGACTACACGAAAACCCAAACGGAAAGATCGTTATCGATCTCAAGCGCTAGTAGGAAAAGGATCACATTATGAAACGACTCGACAATAAGGTTGCGATAGTGACAGGCGCTTCAAAAGGAATCGGAGCGGGCATTGCAAAAGCTTTCGGCGCGGAAGGCGCGGCGGTGGTTGTGAACTATGCGCGCGATCATGAA
>DATMQA010000080.1:0-14264 GCA_035566895.1 Binatia bacterium | reverse complement strand
AGCATCGGCCGAGGAGTCCGCCGCCAGCACAGCGGCCGTGGCGCTCAAGCCCACCAGCGCGACCAACACGACCGACCTCCAGCGGAGATGCGCATTTTTGTTCAGCATGCGCTCAATTTGTGAAAATTACCGCAGCGCGTCCAATGAAATTCGCAATCCGGCGAAAGGCCACAACGAACGGTCAATCAATCATGGCAGAATGATTCGCCTTAATCCGCGTGCCCGGAAGTCCTCACGTATTTCTGATTCGGCGTTTGAGAATAATTCGCATTGCATTTGGGTCCGTTCCGGGCACCTTGAAGAAAAAATGTCTCCCGAAGAAGAGTTCAGACCCGAAGGTGGACCGGCCGAGACCCCTGCAACCTCTCAACCGGAGCACCGTCGCCGGCGTTCAGGGCGCGGGCGCCGAGGACGTGGACGGCGCGGTGCCCCCAAGCCGTTGCTGTCATCGCCGAGCGGGCCCCCGCCAGGCGAGCCCGGAGAGCCACTGCCTGCTGAAGATGTCGATACCTCCCCGGAAATGGAAACTGTGCCGCCAGTCTCCAAACCGGGAATGGCGGCACCGGCCGGCCGGCCGGAACCGGCTGCCGCTCCGGAAGCTGAGGAGCCGGAATCCACCGGCCCGGCGACGATCCAGGATGCGATCGAGCAGGTCAACGATGTGATCGAAAAGCTGCGGCAGTCCCTCGATGAAATGGAAGAAGTCCTGGAGCTGCTCGAGACCGTCGAGCGCCAATCCACGGCCGACCAACAGGAAATCGAATCGCTTCGCCGTGCCCTGCGACCATTGCAGCGGCCCCGCGAGGGTCATCGTGGCCATCGGTGAAATCCCGCCTGGTAGTCAGCGAGCAGCTCCTGGCGGCGGCAAAACGTCTCAATCGCGCCCTGGCTCGCCTGCAGTTCGGCCCCCCGGTCACGCATGTTTATAATCCGCTGGCGTACGCGTGGCCGTCTTATGAAGCTTACATCCGCAGGTTTGGCGCCCATCCAAAGCGTGTCGTCTTCCTCGGCATGAACCCCGGCCCCTTCGGGATGGTGCAAACCGGCGTCCCCTTTGGCGAGATCGCGGCCGTGCGCGAGTGGCTGGGAATTGAGGCTGCCATCGGCAAGCCGCTACGCGAGCATCCTCGCCGGCCCGTCACCGGGTTTGGCTGCGCCCGTTCCGAAGTCAGCGGGCAAAGGTTGTGGGGCCTTTTCCAGTTGCGGTTTGTCACCCCGGAGCGCTTTTTTTCCGACCACGCCGTGATGAATTACTGCCCGTTGGCCTTCCTGGAGCGCAGTGGCCGCAACCGCACGCCGGACAAATTGTCCACGTCCGAACGCATGGGTTTATTCAGCGCTTGTGACGAACATTTGCGCGCCATCGTCGTGGCCCTGCAACCCCAGTGGCTGATCGGCATTGGGGATTTTGCTTTTAAACGAGCCGAGGCGCTTTTTGCGAACGGTGCGCCGAAACTGGGCCGCATCCTGCATCCCAGCCCGGCAAGTCCGGCCGCCAATCGCGACTGGCCCGGCCAGGCAACCCGCCAGCTCGAGGAACGGGGAATCTGGCCGAAAAGTCCGTCTGGGCCGGGTGAGCCAATCAGGAAGGCAAAGAAACGGCGCAGCGGCACGAGTTAACGAGTCTATTCCATAGCTGGTCGGTATCGGGTTCAGCCTCCAGTCCCGTTTCGGAACGGACCTTGTTCGTAAAAATCGACCAACAAGTCCCTGAAGCCGAATGCCAATTCATCCCGGGGCATCGCGCGAATCTCCTTTTCAGAAAACCAACGCAGCCTCTGGCCTTCATGCAACGGTGTTGATGCTATATCGAGGTTTGAGTGCTGCCAAAACATGTGCTCGATTCGGTCCGCCAGGTTGTAAGATTTGAAGAAGCTCGGAGCTTTCAAATCGAATTCGATTTCCTCGCGCATCTCGCGCACGATGCATTCGAGCGGGGTTTCGCCCGGTTCCAACCCGCCCCCGAGCAAGTCCCACTGGCCCGGGAAAGGAATCGTTGGCTTGTCATCGCGCAGGCAAAGCAGCACGTCATGGGCGGAGTTCAGGAAAATGATACTGGCGCCTTGCGGCTTGGTTTTTGAAGGCAGTGCGATGGACCGAGCCTATGCTGGCTAAGTGCCATTCGTCAAGAAACGCGCAGTGTTTGGAAACAGCGGGCGCATCAGGTTGGTGCCACCACGGCCACCTGGGAAAGACCTTTCCGCGCGCATGAACCGCCGCGTTCCTCCGCCCTCCCCTTTACGAAGGGGAGAGGGAGACCCGCGATCTGATCTTCGCCTGACTGGCAAGGTAGTGCCGGTATCGATGCGCCAAGCCAAGGGACATCGAGGAGCCTGTTTAATTTTGACATTCAGCGAGGCTTCTGTCATATTGTCCTATGACAGTAGCGCGTGGCCAAAACGGGAACCTAAGCCTGGGTCCCTGCCACAGGCCAACAAACCAATCCGGCGCGCGCCAGGCCGTCTGCCGTGACCTTTCTCGCCCACGATTGTCTCTTAACCCATGAATCCAGCCCAATCTGCAGTTATCGAGGTCGAAAACTTCGCCAGGAACTATGGCGATTTCGCCGCCGTTCGCGACTTGTCGTTTCAGGTGCAGCCGGGCCAAATCGTCGGAGTCGTTGGGGCCAACGGCGCCGGCAAGACCACGACTTTGCGGGCCATCACCGGAATTCTGCGTCCAACGGCGGGAAGGATTCGAGTCGCTGGACACGACATCGAACGGGAGCCGGTGGCGGCCAAGAAGCAGTTCGCTTATATCCCGGACACGGTGCATCCCTACGACTTGCTGACGGTCACCGAGCACCTGCATTTCATCGCCCTGACCTATCGCGTCGAGCAACCGGAGGCAAAATACGCCGCGCTGCTGGATGAACTGGAACTAGACGACAAAAAGGACGAGATCGCCTCCAGCCTGTCACGCGGCATGCTGCAGAAGCTGTCGCTCGCGTGCGCGTTCCTGCGCCAGCCGCGGGTGATTATTCTGGATGAACCGCTGACCGGGCTGGACCCGCGCGGCATCCGAAACATCAAGGCCTCGATCCGCCGCCGCGCGACCGCCGGCACCGCCTTCCTGCTCTCGTCGCATTTGCTGGTGCTGGTCGAGGCGCTCTGCGACCAGGTATTGATCCTGCATCGCGGCCAGAAACGCACCTTCGGCTCGCTTGAAGAAATTCGAAATTTGGCGACGCTCCACGCCGACGCCTCGCTCGAAGACGTCTTTTTCGCGGTGACGGAAAAACCCGAGGAGTCGCTGGCAGAGCTCGCGTCATGAATCGCGCGTTGTTCTATCTCTGGCTGGCCCTGCTGAGAGGAAAGTCGTTCCATTTCGTTCGAAGCCTGCGTCGTCCGACAACCCTTCTCGGCTGGATAGCGGTCGCAACCCTGCTGGGTTTCTTTTTCCACTACCGCCGTCTTGAATTCGCAGGCCAATTGGTCCGGAGTGAGGTTTTGACGGGCGGAGCGTTGGCGCTTTTTTGCGGGTCTTTGTTTAAGGGTTTTTTGCAGCGGGGCTTGGTTTTCGAACGGCCGGACATCGAGTTTCTGTTCACCAGTCCCTTCACCCAAAGCCAAATCGTTTTCTACCGGCTGCTGCCCAGCTACCTGTTTGCCGTCGGGCAAGGCGCGGTCTTTTTCGCGTTGTTCGCGGTGCACCTTAGGCATCCGCTGGTAATGGCGCTCTGTCTTGTCCTTTTCCAAATCGCCTGTTTTCACGTCGAGACGGGCGCGGCGATCTTTGCCGGCTCCATTCCAGAGCCGTTGCATTACCGGATGCGCTGGATGCTGCTGGGGACCTACGCTCTGCTGCTGGCGCTTTATCTTCACACCGCCTGGGATTTGAAACTCGTCCCGTCTTTCATGGCCTCACCCTCAATTCAGGTTCTTTTCTATCCAGCGGTCACTCTGTCCGAGCTAAGCGCCCCGGGACTTGTCCCTCGGTGGCTGGTGCATCTGCCCCACGTTTTCACGGGGCGTTCCTTTTGGCTTTGCACACTTCAATTGAGCGGTTTTGCCCTCGGCGCGGCAACCAGCCTGTGGTGGTTGCTGAGGCTCAAGAGTGACATGTTTGAAGCCTCACTAGCCAACACGACGCGCGTGGCGGAGAAGCGCCTCCGCATTCAACAAGGCCTCCGCGTCGTGGCGAATTCGAACCTTCCCAAACGCTCGTTCGGCCTGCCGAGAATCCCGCTCTTTTATGGCGTGGGCGCGATAGTGTGGAAAAACCTCGTTGTCGCCCGGCGCTCGAAGCGTGAGCTGGGTTTAGCTCTCGCTTTTACCCTGGTTTACACGGGGTTCCTATTCGCGCTGCTCAGGGTGTATACCCGCCTGGTAACCGATGGTGGCAGGACTTCCCCTGAGGACGCGGCGCATTTTAATCAGGGCATCGGGATGTGTTTGGCCGCGCTGGCCTTTTTGCTGCAACGGACTCTTTCGTTCGATTTTCGGCGTGACGGCGAGCAGCTCGTCGGCTTTCGCACCTTGCCATTTACGCCGTTGGGCCTAACGCTGGCGGAGCTCACAGTGCCGGCCATGCTTTGCCTGGCCTGCCAGGCCCTGGGCATTCTTGCGCTGATGACTTACGGCCGGTTGGAATGGACCACCATCATCGTGATGCTGCTTGCCTATCCGGCGATTGCCGTGGCGCTCAACGGCGTTTGGAACCTTCACTACCTGCGCGCCGCCGCCAAACGGGCCGGCGGCCAGGCGCATTCGGCCAGCGCCGTTGAAGCGCTGCTGATTGTCGCGCTGTCGTTCCTGGTCTTCTATCCCGCAGGCTGGGCGGCGGTGGCCATCGGCAAGCATTTCGAGCCGCGGCTCGGTGTTCCGCTTGGTGTCGCCACTTGGCTCGCAGTCCAGTATTTTGTCGATTTCGTCCTTGTTGTGACTCTGGCCAGGCTTTTCCAGAATTTTGAAGTCTCGCGCGACTCGAAATAAACCTGTATATGGACGCGCTCGCTCTCACCCCTAACCCTGCCACGCGCCCCACCACTTCGGTCCCCGCTAAAATGTTGAACGTGCTCGCCAGTCCCGACGAGGTTTTCGCGGAAGTCACAGCCGCGCCGCACAACCCGGCGAACTGGTTGGGGCCGACGTTGCTGGCGGTCGTGACGGGAAGCGTTCTGGCGCAGACCACCTCCGGCGATGTCTCGTGGCGCTGGGTGTTATCCCTCGGCTTCGGGGCGTTTGCGGGGACGTGTTGGTCGGCCTTCCTCCTTTGGTTCATCGCGCGGGTTTTTCTGGACAGCCGTTTCTCGTTTGTGAAAGCGATGGAAGTGGTGGGCCTGGCTGTCATCATCCCAGCCTTGGGCGCCGTCGTAACGTCGCTGCTAATCGTGGTCTCCGGTGATGTGACAGCCCGCCCAGCTTTGTCAATGTTCGTCGCCAAACTACCGGCGGGCAATCATGCCCGCGCGGTCATGGACGCGTTGAACTTCTTCCATTTATGGACGACGACTGTATTGGCGATCGGGCTCGCGCGCCTGAGCGGCGTTTCCTTCAAAGAAGCGGCCTTCTGGGTCTTCGGGATCTGGGTTTTTGGCAGAATCGCGCTTATCCTGTTGGGCTAAGGAGTGACGTGCCGGTTATTCACGCACAGTCGCCTGCAGCTTCTGCTTGAGCTGCTCGACCAGCCTTTCGTGCGCCGCGTTGGTTTCGGCATCGGTCAATGTGCGCTCGGGACTGCGGTAGGTGAAAGCGTAAGCCATGCTTTTCTGGCCTGGCGGCACATTCTTGCCGCGGAAGATGTCAAACAGTTCAACCGATTCGAGATTCGACGGCTTGGCCTGTCTGGCTACCTGCAACACAGCTTCGTGAGTGGTTGCTTCGGGCACCAGCATCGCCACATCACGGCGAATCGGTGGAAACGCCGGCAGCGGCCGGAATGATTTGGAGGTGCCGCGGCGTTCCAAAAGCAAATCGAAATTGATCTCGGCCAGCAGCACGGCATCCCGCAGGTCGTATTGCTTCGCGAGCGCGGGCAACAACTGGCCCAGTTCCCCGATTTGGAATTTGCCAAGGTGGATCGTTGCCGATTCCAGAAAGAGGGCGGTGCTCTCCTTGCGACGGGTGTAGCTCAGACCGCGGAGGCCGAACTGTTCGAAGAATTCCTCGAGCAAACCCTTCAGGTCGTAAATATCGAATTTGGCCTCACGGTCGGCACCGCTCCAGAAGAGAGGGTTACGCAGGCCGGTCAGGGCCAGGGCCAGCCGGCGCTCTTCCCGGACTCCACCGGACCGGATCTCCGGCGCTGGCGCACCCGCAGGCGAGGATGCCTGCCCCACGGGAGCAAACGTCCGCCCAAGTTCGAACGTGGCCACATCATAGTTCTTATGGCTAAGATTATGGCGCAGGGCATCCAGCAGACCCGGCAGCAGGCTTGGCCGAAGCACGTTCATGTCACTGCTCAGAGGATTGGCCAGGGGAACCAGGGCTTCGGTGAGATTTCGCGCCGCCGCTTCTGAAATGAGAGTTTGCCCTTGGGATTCGTGCAGCCCCAAACCCGTTAGCAGGCGGCGGGCGTCGGCCAGTTCATCGTGCACCGCATCGTACGGATTTGACCCGGTGGCGCCTCGCGGTGGTGTTGCGGGGATCTTATCCACGCCGTAAAGCCGCGCCACTTCCTCGATCAGATCGACTTCCCTTTTGAGATCGACGCGGAAAGTCGGCACGCGGAAGGTTATCGGCTCGGACGCAGCCGGCCCGGCATCCACCGGACGCGGTTTGCGACCCACAACCTTCAGCTCGAGTTGGGCCAGGTAAGACTCGATCTGCTCGGGTCGAAGTTCGCTCCCGAGCAGCTCGCTGACTTTATTCGGACGAAGAGTGATTTGTTTTGGTTCAGCGGATTTCGGATAGATGTCCACGACTCCTGTGGCGAGCGTGCCGCCGGCGGTTTCGAGAATCAATTGTGCGGCGCGCCGGCTGGCCCAATCGCAGATGCCGACATCGCCGCCGCGCTCGAAGCGGTAGGAGGATTCGGTGCGTAATTCCAACTTCTTGGAGGTCGCCCGGATGTTCTGCGGTTTGAAATACGCGCTTTCGATAAGGACATCCGCCGTCTTGGGGCCGATCTCGCTGTTCTGCCCGCCCATGACCCCGGCCAGGGCGACGGGCCTGGTCTCGTCGGCGATCAGAAGCATCTGGCCGGTGAGCGTGCGTTCCTGGCCATCGAGGGTCATGAACTTCTCGCCTTCGCCGGCGCGGCGGATGACGATGGAAGGACGGGCCGCGTGACTTCCTTTTGGAGGACTGCCGGCGGCACCCTGAAGCAGGTGATAGTCAAACGCGTGCAGCGGTTGGCCCACTTCAAGCATCACATAATTCGTCACATCGACCACATTATTGATGCTGCGGATGCCCACCTTTTCCAGCGTGCTCCGCAACCAATCAGGGCTGGGGGCGATCTTTACACCTTGAACCACCCGGGCGGTGTAGCGCGGGCACAGCTCCGCATCCTCAATTCTGACAGCCACCAGCTCTTCGACTCCGACCCCCGGCTTCTGCTCTCTTGCCTCTGAAGCCTGAGTTTTGACCTCCGGCATTCGCAGAGGGTTGCCCGTCACCGCCGCGATTTCACGGGCGATCCCGATGACGCTGTTGAGATCCGGGCGGTTGGGTGTGACCTCCAGGTCATAAACGACATCGCTGCCGGAGCGGCCAAGGTATTCGGCAAAGGGTTGTCCCACCTCGGCGTCCTCGCGCAAGATCAGCAGGCCCTCGATTTGGTCGGGCAGACCTAATTCCTGCGGCGAACACATCATTCCGTGCGACTCGACGCCGCGAATTTTGCCGACCTTGATCGTGAAGGGTTGCTCGCCGGGTTTGGCCGGCAGGCTGGCGCCGGGCAAAATGAGCGGAACTTTGTCGCCTGGTTTGAAATTGTGCGCGCCACAGACGATTTGCCGTTCGCCTTTGCCGTCGTTCACGCGACAGAGCGAAAGCTTGTCGGCGTTGGGATGCTTTTCGCAGGTGACGACCTGGGCGACGACGATGCCTTCGAATTCACCGCCGATTTTCTGGATGCCTTCGACCTCGATGCCGAGCATCGTCAGGCGCTCCGCCAGTTCGTCCGGCGCCCATTCGAAATCGACGTATTGTTTGAGCCAGTTAAAGGTGACTTTCATACTAGAACTGCCTCAAGAACCTCACATCATTCTCGTAAAACAACCGGATGTCGTTGATCCCGTAGCGAATCATCGCAATGCGCTCGATGCCGAAACCAAAGGCCCAACCGGTCCAAATTTCCGGATCATAGCCAACATTTTCGAATACCTGAGGATGAACCATGCCGCAGCCGGCGATTTCGAGCCATTCCTTGCCCATTTTGCGCGTTAACGCACTGCTGAAATCGATCTCGAAGCTAGGCTCAGTGTAACTGAAGTAATGCGGGCGGAACCGGATGCGGGTTTCTGAACCCATCAGTTCCTTGAACACAAACTCGACCGTGCCTTTGAGGTCGCCGACCGTGACATTCCGGTCCACGTAAAGACCCTCCACCTGGTGAAAGGTCGGGTTATGAGTGGCATCAGCGTTGTCGCGACGATATACCCGGCCCGGAACGATGATGCGTACGGGGGGTTGCTGCTTCGCCATCACGCGGATCTGGACGGACGACGTGTGGGTGCGCAAAAGCAAGCCGGAAGAGCCGGCCTTTGGAGTTTCCGGTTTGGAACTGGCAATCTTCGATTCGGCTTCGGAATTTTGCAGATAAAACGTATCCTGCATGTCCCGCGCCGGGTGGTCAGCCGGGGTGTTCAGCGCGTCAAAACAGTGGTATTCATCCTCAACCTCAGGTCCGTCCACGACGGCAAAGCCGATCTTGCGAAAGCTGCGGACAATGTCCTCGGTTACCTGGGTGAGCGGATGAAGCTTGCCCAGCGTGCGGCGGCGGCCGGGCAGCGTGAAATCGGTCGGTTCTGTCGGCAGCGCGGCTTTAAGTTCCAGTTCGGCGCGTCGTTCGGCCAGCGCGGTTTCGAGTTCGGTTTTGGCGGCGTTGATCGCCTTGCCCGCGACCGGCTTTTCTTCCCGGGGCAGCGTCCCGAGCTGCTTCATCAAGGCTGTGAACTTGCCGTTTGCGCCCAGCCAATTCCCCTTGGCCTGTTCGAGGCCCGCGGGATCCGGGGCACCTTTCAAATCCGCCAGTGCCGCCTGTTTGAGCGGTTCGAGTTGGTCCAAAATTCCGGCCATAAAATCTTAATCGCGGCCAAAGAAATCACCGCTCACCCTGCGTTCTCTTTTGGGACTCGTGCGGTCCCCTCAACAAAAAATGGGCGTCCATTGCTGGCCGCCCATCCCGCTCAATCTAAAATCCAAATCAAAAATGGCCTAAGCCTTCGCGGCTTTGGTTTTGAGCGCCGCCCGGGCAATTTTTACCAGCTCGGTAAACGCCGCGGCGTCCGTCGCCGCCAGGTCGGCGAGCACCTTGCGGTCCAGCGCCACCTTCGCCGACTTGAGGCCCTCGATAAAGCGGCTGTAGGTAATGCCGGCAGCCCGCGCCGCCGCGTTAATGCGGATTTGCCACAGCACGCGGTAATTGCGTTTCTTGGCCCGGCGATCCCGGAACGCATAGGCGCGCCCATGGTCAACGGCGTCGGAGGCGTAGCGGTAAAGCTTGGAGCGGCGCATCCGGAAGCCCTTGGCGGCGCGGATCATCCGGGTTCGGCGTTTGCGTGAAGCGGGAGCGTTGGTAACGCGCATAAAAAACTGGGGTGTAAAAGGTTAAGAGTTTGGAAAGCCTCAGTGGCTGAAAGGGAGGTTCTGCTTGATGCGATACTCGTCGGTCGAGTGCACACCTGTGGTGCCGCGCAAATTCCGGCGGCGTTTGGGGTTCTTGGTCTGGCACAGGTGGCGCCTTCCTGCGCTGGGGCGCAGCACCTTGCCGCCCGCGGTGATCTTGAACCGCTTGGCCGCGGACTTCTTGGTCTTGATGCCTTTTGGACGTCGCATAATTAATCAGCTTTCTTTCAAAAAGAGCGCGCAATATAGGGGGCCACCGGTAGTGGGAGCAAGAAAAATCATCAAGTTATCGCAAGAAATTCAACGCCCCGGCGTGCACCGGTGTAGGAGAGACGACGTCAGGAGTCTCTGATCAAACATTTAACTCTTTGGATGCGGCGATGCCGCGCTGTGACCATTTGCGGACTTTCGTGGCTGTCGATTCATGGAGAGTCTCTGTTGAATTCTCGTGTAACGGCCCGAAGCGCCTTCGACGCAAACTCCGGATCGGGGACTCCTTGCTTCGTCTCCTGCGCTCAACTACGCCGCCCTGAAAACAGAGGTTTTGAGCAACCAACAATGGCTCAAACAGACCTCTTTCGGCACGATTGTTGCTAGTCTTAACCCGGTGCATAGGCCGCTCTCAGGTATCTCTTATTTTGCTCGCCGTCTCCTCCCGGCCGGCATGGCAATATTTTCTCTTTTGAATTCTGCATCCATCATACTGGCGCAAACGTGGACGGCCACCAGTTTGCCCTCCACCGAGTACCTTCGCGTCGCGTCTTCAGCCGATGGAATGACCTTGTTGGCGGGCACCTATGATGGCCCGGTTTACCAGTCCACCAATGCGGGGAGCTCCTGGACGGCGCTCGACATTCCGCTGCCCCCGCCCACTTATTTCGCACGCTCAAACTGGTATGGCCTCGCCAGTTCGGCTGACGGGAACACAATAGCAGCAGTGGCCTTTAGTGGTCCGATCTGTGTTTCCACCAATGCCGGAGTCTCCTGGTCGGAGACCAATATCGATGACCCCTTCCAGGGCATGGCCTGTTCGGCCGATGGCAGGAGGCTCTTGGCGGTGGCGGCTCACCAAGCCTATCCCCCTCTTCCTCCTCCTCCTTCATCCGGGATTTACCTTTCGGCCGATGGGGGGAATACTTGGACCCCGGCGAACGCACCCAACATCATGTGGTTTTCGGTGGCCTGCTCGGCCGATGGAACGACAATCCTGGCAGGGGCATCAAGCCTGGGACCGTCCGTTTACGTCTCGACCAATTCGGGAGCTACCTGGAACCCGACCAGTTTGCCGAGTGCTGCTTATGCCTGCACCGCCTGTTCGGCGGATGGAACCAGGATGATAGCCGGCTCTTTCTCTCCCGGTGGAGTTTTCACCTCAACCGACACCGGCGCCACCTGGACGCGCGCGGCTCTCACTAACCTGGATTATTTCGCCGTTGCCTCATCCGCCGATGGGAGCAAATTGGCCGCCGCCGCTCATGGGGGCCCGATTTACCGCTCGCTTGACTCAGGTCTCACCTGGACGCCGACAGATGCTCCGTACACAAACTGGTATGCGATCGCCTCTTCGGCGGATGGCAATGCCTTGGTCGCGGCGAGTATGGACGGAAACGGCGGTACCTATCTGGGGTTGGTTTACACTTGGCAGTCGCTCCCGTCCCCGCGGTTGAACCTGGCCCCCTCGACCGGCAACCTCGTCCTGTCCTGGACTCTCCCGTCCCGGAAGTTTGCCCTGCAACAGAACTGGGATTTCACCACGTCCAACTGGACGGACGTGACTACGCCGCCGGTGCTCAATCTTAAGAGTTTGCAGAATGAAGTGACGATTCCTGCGGCATCAGGCAGTATGTTTTACCGGCTCATCTCGCGCTGAAAGGTTTCAGCGTTTCAGCTTTCAACATTCCGTCACCCGGCTATCACTCGATTCCATTGAGCCTTACGCCCAGGGGAGGATTGTCTTGGGCAAACTCCATCGCAAGGTGTATGGTCTCGCGACAAAACGACAAAGGAACCATGATGAAAGTTAGCTGGGTATTGCTGGTTGGATTCACTCTCGGTCTGCGCGCGGCCGACGCCCCCAGACCCGATTCAGCCAGGGACAAAACGAACGCATCCCCGGCGGCGGCCAGGGCCGAAGCCAAAAAGGAGGATGCCAAGCCGCCCGCCGGCATCATTCCCGACGCCACCCACAAGCCGGTGCTGACGACGAACACGGTGACCATTGCCGGCCAGCGTGTGACTTACGTCGCTGAAACCGGGATGCTTCCCTTGCTCAAGCCTGATGGGACCTTGCGCGCTTCGGTCTTCTACATCGCCTACACGCGCCAGGGCCCAACCAATGAGCCCCCGCGGCCGGTGACCTTTTGCTTCAATGGCGGGCCCGGCTCCTCAGCGGTGTGGCTCCAACTCGGCGCGCTCGGGCCCCGCCGCGTGAAGATGAACGAGGATGGCACCCTGCCCCAGCCGCCCTTTGGCCTGGTGGACAACTCTTACTCCATCCTGCATGTAACCGACCTGGTCTTCATTGACCCGGTCGCCACCGGGTTCAGCCGCGCGGCCAAGGACGAAAAACCCGAAGAGTTCTTCGGCCAGTCGGGAGACATCGAATCGGTGGGCGAGTTCGTCCGGCTCTGGACCTCGCGCCACGAGCGGTGGCTCTCGTCCAAATACCTCTGCGGCGAGAGTTATGGCGTCTTCCGCGCCGCCGGATTGGCCGACCATCTGCACTCGCGCTATGGAATGTATCTCAACGGCCTCATCTTGGTCTCGGGCGTGCTCGATTTCGCCACGCTCAACGAGGGCCCGGGTAACGATCTGCCGCCGCTCATCTTCCTGCCCGCCTACACCGCGATTGCGCACTTCCATAAAAAGCTGCCCCCCGATCTCCAGGCTGATTTGCCCAAAGCCCGCGCTGAAGCCCGCGAATTCATCCGGGCTGAATACCCCGCCGCTCTCTTGCAGGGGGCCGCGCTCCCACCAGCTCAACGCTCGAACATCGTCGCCAGGCTCGCCCGCCTCACCGGCCTGTCCTCCCAGGTCATCGAGGATAACGACCTGCGCGTCGATAGTTCCACGTTCCGCAAAATGCTGCTCCACGACCAGGGCCTCATCCTGGGCCGTTATGACGCCCGCATCACCGGGCGCGACGCCAGCCCCGCCGCCCGCTCGCCCCGCTTCGATCCCTCCTACGCCGCCGCCTACGGGCCCTTCGCGGCAGCGATGAACGCCTACCTGCACCAGGAATTGAAATTCGAGGACGATCTGCCCTACGAGCTTCTCACCGGCGTGCAGCCCTGGGGCTTCGAGTCGCGCAACAATTATCCCAGCGTGGCCGGCCGGCTCGCTTCGGTCATCAGCGAAAACCCCTACCTGCGCGTCCTGGTCCTGGGAAGCCTGTGCGACCTGGCCTGCCCGATTGATAACCTCCATTACAGCGTCGAACATCTCCAACTGGACCCGGCGTATCGCGGCAATTTTACCTACGCCGAATACGAGTCCGGCCACATGATGTACCTCAACCTGCCGGACCTCAAAAAGATGCAGCACGATCTCGAGGGATTCATCCGCCCGTGAACGGAGTGAGGGGGTGAATCCCCCGAGAAAGCAATGTCAGAATTCCAAGGACGAATCGTAAATCGTAAATCCCCCCGGACATCAAATTCCAAACACCGAGGAAAAGTATTTTAAAGTTCGGATTGCTTCGGATCGGTTCGGATGGTTTCTGGTGAGCTCGGGCAACCTGGAGACCACAGGGCGACGGACTACAGGACTACAGGACTACAGGACTACAGGACGGAGGGGCGAGCGGCAGCGCAGATAGGCGCGGAAGGAGAGAATTTTTTATTTTCGCGCGGATAGCCGTAGATAGCCGCGGATAGCCGAGCAGGGCCTCTTCCATGGCAAGGACAATGGAGCGGTCGCGGAGGGTGGGGACCAGCGGGCCGATGCTGGCCAAGGCGATGGCGATGTAGGCTTTGAAGGCGCGGATGGCGTGGCCTTCACAGCGGTAAACACAGGCGTCCATGTCGTTGCTGGCGTTGAGCAGGCCGCCCAGTTCGGGGTAGAGGTGGAGGTAGGTGTCCATTTCGTCCAGGCAGACGGTGGGTTGGCGCGGGCCGGTGCGGTAGAGGACGGCGGGTTTGAGGTTGTTGGTGCGCAAGACTCTGGGGCACAGGGCGGCCAGGATGCTGAGGACGGTGGATTTGCCGCAGCCCTGTTTGCGGGAGGTTAAATGGATACGCGGGGTGAGGTCAAAAGCCTTGATGGCATGGGCGTGGCCGGGCCAGAGGGCGAGGACGACGGCGGCGCCACCGGGCAGGCAGGCGTAGTGGAGGAAGCGGTCGTGGACGGCGTCGAAGAGGGCCGGGGCGTCGAGGATAGGCTCGGGCCAGGGTTCGAGGTGGGACAAGGGGACGGAGCTGGCGTCGGCGTCGTCCTGGAGGGAGCGGGCGCGCTCGACGGCGTGGTCGAGGGTGGGGAGGCGGAGGTGGAGGCGTTTGGCTTCGGCGTGGCGGACGAGGTCGTAGTCAACCA
>DATMQA010000079.1:0-17010 GCA_035566895.1 Binatia bacterium | reverse complement strand
CCAACAGTTTCACCGTGATCGTGCGGGAAGTGAATGTGGCGCCGGTCCTGCCGCTCATCCCCGCTCAGACGGTCAACGAACTGACGCTCCTGACGGTGACCAACACGGCCACCGAGTCCAATATCCATGTCACCCTGGGCTACACGCTGATGAACCCGCCCAGCGGCATGAATATCGATACCAATGGCATCATCACCTGGACGCCCAGCCAGGGCCAAAGCCCCGGCACCAATCTCATCACCATGGTGGTTACCAACACCGATCCCTATGACCTGGTCAACCCGCACCTGAACGCGACCAACAGCTTCACCGTCGTTGTGCAGGAAGTGAATGTCGCGCCGGTCCTGCCGGTTGTTCCCACTCAGACGGTCAACGAACTGACGCTGCTCACGGTCACCAACACCGCCACCGAGTCCAACATCCATGCCACCCTGGGTTACACGTTGGTTAACCCGCCCAGCGGCATGAATATCGATACCAACGGCATCGTTACCTGGACACCCAGCCAGAGCCAAAGCCCCGGCACCAATCTCATCACTACGGTGGTGACCAACACCGATCCCTATGACCTGGTCAACCCGCACCTGAACGCCACCAACAGGTTCACGGTTGTTGTGCAGGAAGTAAACGTGGCGCCGGTGCTGCCGGTCATCGCGACTCAGATGGTGAACGAACTGACGCTCCTGACGGTCACCAATACGGCTAGCGAGTCCAATATCCACGCTTCGCTGGGCTACACGCTGGTTAACCCGCCCAGCGGCATGAATATCGATGGCAACGGCATCGTCACCTGGACGCCCAGCCAGAGCCAAAGCCCCGGCACCAATCTCATCACCACGGTGGTGACCAATACCGATCCCTATGACCTGGTCAACCCGCACCTGAGCGCCACCAACAGCTTCACGGTCATCGTGCAGGAAGTAAACGTCGCTCCGGTCCTGCCGCTCATCGCGACTCAGACGGTGAACGAACTGACGCTGCTCACGGTCACCAACACCGCGGCGGAAGCCAACCTCCACTCCAGCCTGGCCTACACGTTGATGAACCCGCCCAGCGGGGCGAGCATTGATACCAACGGCGTCATTACCTGGACGCCCGGCGAGGCGCAGGGACCGGGAACCAACACGATTACGACCATCGTGGTGAATTCCAACCGGTGGGCCGTCAATGCGCAGCAATTAAGCGCGACCAACAGCTTCACGGTAGTCGTCAACGAAGTGAACGTTCCGCCGGTGCTGCCGGTGCAGGCCGATCGGACGCTGGCGGGATTGCAGCCGCTGGTGGTGACCAACACCGCCACCGACTCGGATATTCCCGCCAACACCTTGACTTACACGCTGCTGACGGCTCCGGCCAATGCGCTCATTGATACCAACGGGATTATCACCTGGACGCCGGCAGTGGCGCAGGTGCCCAGCACAAACCTGTTCACCACGGTCGTGACCGACTACAACCCCTGGGCGATCAACGCCCAGCACTTGAGCGCGACTAACAGCTTCACCGTCGTGGTTAATCCCGTGCACAACGGGCCGGACCTGCCGTTATCGAATAATGTCTTTATGGTGCAAGTCCTGCAAACGCTAGTGGCTACCAACACCGCGATCGACACGGACGTTCCTCTAACGACGCTGAATTATCAGCTTACCGCCGCCCCAACCAATGCGGTCATCGACACCAACGGGGTGATCACCTGGACGCCGTCGGCCTCCCAGGTCCTGACCACGAACGAAATCCGAACGCGCGTGACCGACAGCGGCGCACCGCCAATGTGGCGCGAAAAGAGTTTCTGGGTCGTCGTTCTGCCGATCCATAACGGGCCGGCACTCCCGGTCCAAACCAACCGGACCATTGCTGCGGCCGGGATGCTCATCGTGACAAACACCGCTAGTTCAAGCGATATGCCGCTGCTGCCCTTGACCTACACTTTGGCCGCGGGACCAACCAACGCGTCCATTGATGGCAATGGAGTCATCACCTGGACGCCCGTACCCGGCCAGGCGCCGAGCACGAACATCTTCAAGACAGTGGTGATGGATAACGGAACGCCTCCGTTGAGCGCCACAAATTCCTTTGTGGTCATGGTAACCGCGCCGCTGCCGGTTCTCCAATCCGTCACCCTTTCCAACAATGTCGCCCGCATCACCTGGAGCGCCGCCGCGGGGCTGCATTATCGACTGCAATTCAAAGCCCGCCTTGACGACGCCGCCTGGCATGATCTCACGCCCGATATCACCTCACCTGGAACCACGGCAACGGCCAACGACCCGGTTGCGGGCGTGACCCAACGCTTCTACCGGGTCCTGCTCTTGCCTTAGAATCTGCGGCTTCTGAGCGTTGGAGTCCTGGAGCGGAGCCTGCCTCCCCTCTCCCGGTCCAGCTTGGTCGATTTCTTGCTGTTGAAGCCTCTCTATGCTCGAACGCGAATGGGAACCTGTAACCGGCACAAAGCTGGCCGGTTTTGCCATTGGGCTGGGGTTGTTCCTGCTGTTATTGTTCTCTTGTGAGCCGGGATTCGTCCTCCTCCTGGACCACGCGAACCTGCTTTTTCACGAGGCCGGCCATCCGATAGTCGGTCTGTTCAGTTCGCGGTTGGAACCTTATGGGGGCACGCTGGGGCAACTGGTTTTTCCCTGCGCGTTGGCGGTGAGTTGCTGGCGCGCGGGCCAAACCTTTGGCGTGGCGATTGCCGTCACGTGGTTCTTTGAGAATTGGTTGAATGTCGCCCGCTACATGGCGGATGCGCGGCGCCTGGAGCTGCCTTTAGTAGGCGGGGGCGACCATGATTGGAACACCATCTTTAATCGTTGGGGCGTTTTGCAGCAAGACGTCCAGATTGCCTCGGGCGTGAAACTCGTCGCCTGGAGCGGAATCATTCTCGCCTGTGCCTGGCTCATATGGCATTGGTGGCGCGACCGAAAACGTGCCATCCACGGCGGAGTAATCGCCTGCAGCACCCGTCCGTTCTGACAGAATTCTCGTTTTTGACGTTTTTTTTGTCCCTTCTGGCCGGCGTTTGCAACGACGCCGCAGGATGGCACAACGCGTGCTGGTCTCGATTTGTCAAAATCTTAAAACGAACTTGTGAATAACGCCTATTCATCCACCAGGACTGCGTGGTTGCTCGCCTTTTGTGCCCTGACCGGCTTCGCGGCGGCCCTGCGAGCCCAGACCCCCACCCTGACCATCAACCCCGCCATCATCTCCAACGACTACGTTGGCCCGATCAACCTGACTATTTCGAACCTTGCCGTCGGCCAGAAGGTCGTGCTCGAAAAGTATCTTGACTTGAACGGGAACGGGACAATCGACAGCCAGGAACCGATGCCCCGGCGCTTCAGCGTGATGGACGGGAGCGTCCCGCTCATCGGGGGACAGCGGAATTATAATGTGCCAGGTGACGAGGATGGGCTGGCCAATGGCCAGATCCATGTCGTCCTCAGTTACCCGGCCTTGAACGCGACGCTGGATCGGATCGCCGGCCCATATCTCTTTCGTCTGGTTGATACGAATGGCGTCGGGTTGGCCACCAACTCATTTACCGTTCTGCAGAACAATTTGCCACAAGGCGTCACCGGCACCGTGTATAGCGCCAGTGGCGCGCCCCTGGCCAACACCGTCGTGGTCCTGATCGCTCACAACAGTGACAACGGCTACGGCGCCGTGTCCGACGCCGGCGGAAACTTCAGCGTTCACGGCGGCCCGGGTACCTGGACGGTATTCACGCTCAAGAACGGCTACCTGGCAAATACCAGCGCTGCCGGGGGGACCGTTGCGTCCAATGCCTGGACGACCATCAATCTGACCAATCCCCCGGCTACTTGCACGCTCGCGGGCCAAATCAGCGACTCCGGCAGTGGCAAAGGACTCTCCGGGATCATGGTTCAAGCCCAGGGCACCAATAAGTTCATGACGATTGCTTTCACCGACAGCAACGGTAACTACACGTTGGGCGTCGTCACTAACGAGTGGAACATCAAAATCGATCCTGACATGGGTTTGACACAGGCTGGTTACGTTCAGGTCGGCAACGGGATAACCACCAACACCTACGGCGGGAGCCTCTCGAACATCAATCTGGCCTTTCCCAAGGCAACCGCGCTCATTTATGGCCAGGTATTGGATAATCACACCAACCCGGTTTCCGGCCTCGACCTTGACGCTCAAGACTCCAGCTTTACCTATGACTCCCGCGGCTTGAGCATCAGCAACGGCTACTACTCCGTCGCAGTCTTCCCCGGCACCTGGTACGTGGGACCCGGCAGTGATGCCCTTTCGCTCCTGGGCCTTCTGGGTCAGCAGGCCAGCGTATCCGTGACCAACAACCAGGCGGTGCTGCAAAACGTCCTGGTGCAACATGTGACCGCCCACGTGCGCGGACGTGCCGTAGACGGTTTCGGCACGCCCCTGGGCAACATCAATCTGAGCGTCCTTCAAGTGCTCACCAACTTCACTCAGTCGTTCAACAACAACTATCCGCCCACCCAAAGCGACGGCACCTTTGACATCGGCCTCTACGCCGGCAATTGGAGTCTTCAGGTCGAATGCAACAGCGCGGCCAACCACAACGTCGTGTCCCCCAACTTTCCTTTTACGCTCGTCGATGGCGTGGACCTCAACAACGTCACCCTCGTGGCTTCGAATGTGACCGGCCACATCACCGTGAACATCGTCGATAACAGCGGCAACCCCGTCAGCGCGCAGGTCTATGCGAACCAGACCAACGGCTTGTGGAACGCCTGCGGGGGCAACAGCGCAAGCACTCAGCAGATCGGTGTGTTCAACGGCGTCTGGCAAATCGGCATCTCCGGCGACCTCACTCCCCGTGGGTATGACAATCCTCCGAATCCGCAGGTGTTTATCAACAACAACAGCCCGACGATCAACCTCGTCCTCTACCCTCACGGCCAAACCCCAACCCGGCTGAGCAACCCTTCCTACGGCAATGGCCAATTTCAGTTTACCGTTACCGGAGCCGCCGAAGCCCTCTATCGGCTCGACATGACTACCAACCTCGCCAACCCGGCTGCCTGGACCAGCATTTCGACCAACCAAAGCTACGGCGGCGGCGTGCAATTCTCGGACTTCAACTTGCAAGGCAGCCCGCGGCGATTTTACCGCACGGTCCGGTTGCAGTGAGCGAAAGATTTCGTCCGCTTTGCCGTTCCGTTTTGTCGTCAGATACCAAACGAGCTGATCGCCGGACTTAGCTCGCCGGTAGCACAGGCGTCGCGACAAATACGTGACGGCTGCGCTATGGTGAGAGTGCCGGATGCGCCCCAACTTCTCGTCGTCGGTTGGGGTTTTTTCGTGACTCACGGTAAGTAATCCGTTAGCACATGCTTCCGATGTTGATAAAACTCAGTCCCCTCTTATTGCTGGTGTCCTTCGCCGCCTCCGGTGCTGCTCCAGAACTCCCCCGTGTCGGCGCGGCGATGCAAGCGGCCGTCGATGCCCGCCAAATCTCCGGCGCCGTGACAGTGGTCGTTTCCAAGGCCAAAATCCTCCATCTGCAAGCCACCGGGCTGGCCGACATCGCCGCGAAAAAGCCGATGCAGCCCGATTCGCTTTTCTGGATCGCTTCAATGACCAAACCCGTCACGGCCGTCTCCGTGCTAATACTCCAGGATGAAGGGAAGCTGAATGTGACCAATCCCATTGCGGATTATATCCCGGAATTCGCCCGCTTGAGGACTCCCTCCGGCAAGCCCGCCAACCTCAGCCTCGCCCAGGCTCTCACCCACACCTCCGGCCTCGGTGAAGCCGACTCCGCGTCCGCGCGAGGCGCTCATACGCTTGCCGATCTCATCCCGTTGTATCTGGCTGCGCCCATGCAATATGAGCCCGGGGCCAAATGGAAATACACGCAATCCGGAATCAACGTTGCCGCGCGCGTTGTCGAAGTTGTCAGCGGCATGTCCTTCGATGCCTTCGTGCAAAAGCGTGTTCTCGACCCGTTGGGCATGAAGAACACCACCTTTTATCCCGCCGAAAAGTCGCCCGCCAGCCTTGCGGTCGGCTACTTAAAAAACAAAACCACCGGTGCTCTCGAAGCCGCCCCGCCCCGCGCGGATTTCGGAGTGCGGGGCCACCCGCCTTTCGGCAACGGCGGCCTGTTCTCCACCGGCCCCGACTACGCCCGCTTCTGCCAGATGCTGCTCGGTGGGGGCACGTTTGGCGGCAAACGTTTCCTCAGCCCGGCCGCCATGAAATTGCTCACCACCGTCCAGACCAGCGACCTTCCCACCGGCTTCCTGCAGACAGCCGAGTTTGGCAGCCACGGGACCAACTACGGCTGGGGCATCGGGACCTGCATCTTGCGCGCGCCTCATGAGGGTGTCGCTGCGATGCTTTCGCCCGGCACGTTCGGCCACGGGGGGGCCTGGGGTACGCAAGCCTGGATCGACCCGGTCCGCGGTGTGGCTTACGTTCTCATGGTTCAACGCCCCGACGCCGGCAATAGCGACGCCAGCGACATCCGCCGCGCCTTCCAGCAAGCCGCCGCCACCGCGCTGGCGCACCAGCCATAGCGGGGCTTACTCGCCGGGAAGCGGACCAGCAGCGAGTCAAAGCCAGGAGGATCGCCACCAGGCCAAGGGTTTCATGCGAAAATATTTAACCCCAAGCCGGGCTTCGTCAAGCTGAGGCAGGCCCAGGTGGAGGTTTGCAATGTGTCCAGGGCATGGACGCATTTATACGATATGTCCAAAAACGATGAGTTTTTGGACATGTTATCGGAACCGGTCCAGGGCGTGCCCACGTCAGGCAGTCAGGGCCTTAAGCAGTGCCGGATGCTGGTAGATGATCTCCCGGCCTTGCCTGTCGGCTTTGAGGATTCCCAGTTTTTCGAGCTCCTGGAGATACTGGGAGGCGGTTTTGCGTTCGGCGAGGCCGGCCTGCACGAGGAACTGGATTTTGCAGTAAGGCTCGGTGAAGATGAGTTCGACGAGTTCTTTGGAATAAACCTTGCCTGGCAGGCCGGCGCGGCAGCGGGCCAGGGTCTGTTCGAACAGGTCACGGATGGCCAGTATGCGGCCGGTGGTCCAGGTGGCGGTCGCCTCGACCGCAGTAAGCATGAAGAGCACCCACTTCTCCCACGCCCGGTCCTCGGTAACACCCCGCAACAGCCGGTAATAGTCGGCTTTGTGCTGAATGAGGTGGCGGCTGAGATAAAGCACCGGGATGCGCAGCAGTCCGGCATGGATGAGGAACAGAATGTTCAGGATGCGGCCCGTGCGGCCGTTGCCGTCCGAAAAGGGATGGATGGCCTCAAACTGGTAATGGGCCACCGCCATCCGCACCAGCGGGTCGAGCTCGTCCTCGGCGAGCAGGAATTCCTCCAGGTTGTGGAGTTTTTCGCGCATGATTTTGGCCCCGAGCGGTGGCGTATAGGTGACGGTGCGCGCAATGGGATTGCCGATGTAAACCCGGTCATCGGTGCGGAAACTGACTTTCTCATTGCGCAGGGTGCCGCAAAGCTCTTCGAGCAAAGCAATGTGAAAAGGGTGGTCGCGCACGGCCTCGAAACCGCGGCGCAAGGCGGTGCGATAACGAAGGACTTCCTTGGTGGCGGGATCGGTGGCGCGGCTCTCGTCCAGCGCGGCCTGGAAGAGGGCGTCCTGGGTCGTGACAATGTTTTCGATTTCGGAGCTGAGTTTTGCTTCCTGGAGGGGAATCGCGTTAATGAGCATCGCCTGATTGGGGATGAGGTCGCCTGCCCCTTTGAGCTCGGCCAGCGCCTTATTGGCAGCCACGCACCGTTTCAACACCGCTTTGGTTTCCAGGTCAATTCTTGGAGGCAGCAAGGGCAGGTCGTTGTAGGGTTGTTTGGGGTCGAATTTCATGATCCTTTCGGGTCTATGTCAAAATACACCGGTGACCTGGTGCTCATGGCCCCGGATGATAGCGTGAATTGCGCCCGGCTCAATCGAACAAATCACCGCCGCGTCTCGATATCGGCACTCGCCGTCCACACGTTTTCAGGTAAAGCAACATCCCCGCTTTCGGGGATGCCGGTGGGCCGCGGAGAAAGGTAGTTTGGTATCGATGTGAAGAGCAGGCATGTGCGGACGCAAGTTGTGAACGGACGGTGATGAACCCTAAACTCGATAATTCCGGTGGCTTGGTCCCGGGCGCGGTTACCGCTGGCGCCAGGCCAGGGGCTGGATTAGCCTCGGCCGCGGTGAAGTCCGTGATCGTGGTGGAAGATGACCGGGGTTTGCGCGAGCAACTCGTGAAAATCCTCAATTCCGCCTTGGGGATACGGTGTGTGGGGGCGTGTCCATCGGGAGAAGATGCGCTCCGGATGGTGCCGGTGAAAAAGCCCGATGTCGTGCTAATGGATATACGGTTGCCGGGGATGTCGGGCATCGATTGCGTGGCGGAGCTGAAGCAAACTGTCCCTGCGCTGCAGATCATCATGCTGACCGTATATGAGGATAGCGAAAGCATTTTTCGAGCGTTGAAAGCAGGCGCTGACGGTTACCTCGTAAAATCGAGTCCGCCGGCAAAGCTGCGGGAGGCGATCCTGGACGTTTCCAAGGGGGGCGCCGCGATGTCGAGCCCGATTGCGCGCAAAGTCGTGCAGCACTTTCACCTGTTCCAGCCTGCGGGCACACGGCTGGAGGAATTATCGCCTCGCGAACGGGAGGTGCTGGACCTCCTGGCGTCGGGATATATCTACAAGGAAATCGGTGACAAGCTGGGCATCGGAGTCGAGACGGTGCGGACGTACGTCAAAAATATCTGCGGAAAGATGCACGTGCGCAGCCGCCTGGAGGCGGTTGCGAAGCATCGGCTCTGAATCTACCGGGTCGCGCGCGAACCGGGGTCTTCGTGCGGTCACCTCAGGGACTGGATTTTGGTTCGGAGGAGAACAGTCGTTCCACGGCCCGGCTCGCTGTTGAAGGAGCAGGTCCCGCCCGCCTGCTCGAGGCGGCGCTGCATATTCGCCAGCCCGTTGCCGGCGGCGTGAGTGGCGGGATCCAGGCCGCAGCCATTATCCTGAATACGGATGGTGAGGGTGGTTCCTTCCCAATCGACGAAAACGGAGAGCTCAGAGGCTTTGGCGTGTTTGATCACGTTGTGAACGGCTTCTTTGACGGCCAGAACGAGATTGTGGCGGATGTGGCTGGAGACCTGAACATCCCGCGGCAGCTCGGCGACGCGCAGGCGGCGGGGAAGCTGAGCCTTGTCGCAGAGGTTGTCGACCATCTGGCAGACATAATTTCCGAGGGCGTCAAGGTTGTCGTTTTCCGGGTTGACGGCCCAAACGGTTTCGTAAAGGGCGGACACGAGCTCACGCGCCATGCCGGAGATCGCGTTGAAATCGGCTCGCGCTTTTTCCGAGAGATTGTGGTCGCCCTGGGCCAGGCCGCTGACTAAAGAGATTTGGGTGACGCGGGCGCCGAGGTCGTCATGAATGTCGCGGGCAATGCGGACGCGCTCGTGTTCGAGGGCGCGCTGGCTCTCGAGGCGGGCCAGCTCGCGGCGCATCTGTTGCCATACCGCATAGCGGTAAGTGCCGGCCGCGCCGGATACGAACAGGAGAAGCACGAGTCCCCAGAACCAGGGCGTGTGCCAGAAGGACAACGGCACTTCAAAAGCGAGGGAAGCCTCGCTCCCTCCGGGCAGGCCGATAAGGGACATCTCGTTTACCCGAAAGCGATAGAACCCGGCGGGTAACTCGGCATAGCTGACCTCGGCGGGACCGGCCAGCCCTATGCTGAAGGCTTCGTCCCATTCGAGCAGAAGACGCTCGCCGGGCGAGACGACTGCGGCCGCCTCCTTGCGGGTAGTCCATTCGGCGTGCGCGTCGGGGTCGTTATCGAGAAGAGTCAGGGCTTTGATTTTTTGCTCGGGACCGAACTGCGTGATTTTGGCCATGCCAATGCGGAGCCCGTTGCGGGTCCAGTCGGCCGGGACCCACTCCGAACCGGTGAGTTCCCCTTTGGCCTCGGAATCCCAGCGCAGGAGCGTCGTGGCGGGCTGAGTGTCGGTCGGGAGGCGCGTCACGACTAGATTGGTGATCGCGTAGATGCCCACGGCGTTGGGCGGCCCGGCCGAGGAGACGGACACCCATAAGCCCTTGGCGCCCGGAGGGACAACGAGGGTTTCCCGCCGATGCATAAACGCCGAGGTCTCGAGCGCGCCGGTCCAATTCTCAGTTTGCCCCACGGCCCGGAATACTTTTTCACTGACGGGGTCCTGGTTGGCATCGATGAATCGAAACGAGATGCTCATGTCGCTGGAGACCTCACGCCAGGTGTCTTCGAAGCCATCGAGCGTGTATCGCAGGCGCAGCGGGGCGCGGGGGGAGTTGGCGGCCGTGCCGAACCCGAAGGCGACATTTCTGGGCGCGGAGGACAGGCGCAGCTTTCGGCCGGGGCGCATCGAGACGGGCTGGCCATTGACGCTGAGAGAGCGGATTTCGAGAAGCTGATTGGTGTCGCCGCTCGCGAGGCCCTCGATCGCTAGAGAGCAGCTCAACCCGCCGAAGAAGCAGCCGAGGCTCAAGTTGGTTAGGCGAAACAGGATACTCATTCAGTTGGCAACCACCCGCGCCTGGGCGAGAGGAAACCGCATTCTGGCCTGATTGAACGCCGAGCGGAAGAAAATCTTAGACCGCCCGGGTGCCTCGCGTGCATCCCCGCTTTCGGGGATACCGATGCCCGGGCGAGTCTGATACCTTTTTCGGGTTCGTCGGTTGGGTTGGGACAAAGGCCCGGCGCAAGCCGGGCCTTTTTTCAGGGGTTGGATGAGCAGGCGAACGGAGGGCCAACGCCGTCTTGCGCCCCGTCCAAATTCAAATTGAAATCCTCTGCGTTCATTTTCCTCTGTGCCTCCGTGCCTCTGTGGTTCTCCACGGGTTATCGTTCAGGTTTATCTTTGCCCACCTTGGCGCGGCCGTCCGGTTCGCGCGCAGTCAACAAGGGTTTGCTCCCCGGGTTTAGGGTGCTGGCGCTCGCCGGATTCAGAGGGCGCTCACTGCCACGTTTGCTCCCCGCTCTGGCCGGAGGACTCCATCTGCCGAAGGACCATGCCGTAATAAGCGCCGCGCGTTTGCATGAGTTGCTCGTGGCCCCCGCGCTCGATGACCCGCCCTTCGTCCATCAGGAGGATCAAGTCGGCCCGGCGCACGGTGGAGAGGCGATGAGCGATGACGAAAGTGGTTCGTCCGGCCAGCAACGTGGCCATCGAGGCCTGGATGAGCTGCTCGCTTTCCGTGTCCAGGTTGCTCGTCGCTTCGTCGAGGATGAGGATCTGCGGCGACTTCAGGACGGCCCGCGCAATGGCCAACCGCTGTTGCTGGCCGCCCGAGAGCTTGACGCCGCGCTCGCCGATGAACGTCTCGTACTGTTCGGGAAGCCTGATGATGAACTCGTGCGCGTTGGCGCGCCGGGCGGCGTCTTCGACCTCCGCGTCGGTGGCATCGTGCCGGCCATAGGCGATGTTATCCCGCACCGACCCGTCGAAGAGGAAGACGTCCTGCTGGACGATCGCCAGAAGGTCGCGATAGGTCCGGAGGCGGAAGTCCCGAATATCGGTCCCGTTGAGCAGAATGCGGCCCTGGGTCGGGTCGTGAAAACGCGCGACCAGGTCCGTCACGGTGGTCTTGCCGGCGCCGCTGCGTCCCACCAGAGCGATGACTGACCCGCTGGGAACCGTGACGTTGAAGTCGCGCACCACTGGCCGGCCCTTGCGGTATTCGAACTCGACGCCCTCGAAACGCAGTTCCTCCACGATGCGCGGGGCCTCGCGCGCGTCGGGCTTGTCCGGCTTGTCCGCCGTCATCGCCAGGAGTTCGAAAACCCGCTCCATGGCCGCCAGGGAACGCTGCAGTTCGGAGAAGGAATTCACAATGTTCCATACCGGGTTCAGCAACAGAAACGTGTACCACTGGAAGGCCATGATGTCGCCGATGGATGCGCGGCCGCCGAGGTGGAGGTATCCGCCATACCAGACGATCACCACGTTGACGATCCCCAACAGCAGGCCCCACGAGGTCCACAGTACCATTTCGCGGCGATTGGCGAAAAGCTCTTTGCGCAGTACCGTGTGCCGTCCGCGCGCGTAGTCGAGCCCCTCGCGCAATTCACGCCGGAACGCCCTGACGATGCGAATCCCCGAGAACGTCTCGCCCACCCGGCCGTCGATCTGTTCTACGTCCTTGCGGACCGAACGGTAGATGGGTCTGACGCGACGCGCAAAAACGAGGCTCATCAGCACCACCCCGGGGATGATCGCCAGGGCCGTCAGCGCCAGCCGCCAATTGAGCGCCAGCAGGACGACGACCGCGATGAGCAGGCGGATGAGTGAGAGGGTGGGCGACACGATCGCCAACTGCAACAACCCGGTCGTCGTGTCCACGTCACCCGTGAGCCGCGACAGGATGCCGCCCGTCTTCATGTCCCACAGCTTCGGCAACGGCAGGTGCAGCAACCGCTCGAACAACGACCGGCGGAGCGCCAGCATCACGCGTGTGTTGAGTAGCCGCTGGCGGTAGTCCCGAAAGGCCCCAATCAAGTTGGAAAAGATGATCACGCCCAGGAACACCGCCCCGGTCAGGTGGAGGCGGGCCAGGCGCGCCGCCGAGCCCAGCTTTGTATTCAGCAGCACCCCATCAACCATGAAACGCATGAACAGCGGCTCGACCATCTGCAGTCCGGCGCCCGCCAAAGCGATAATCAGCAGCGCGCTGACAGCGTAGCGATGCGGCCGCAGCCACCGCACGTATTCGCGCAGATACTCGCGCCGTTTGCCGCGAGCCTTGGGCCGGGAATCCTCTGGTGTCCGGCCCTCCTTTGCGTCTGCCGAATCGTCTGACCGCGCCGGCTGCTCGCCGCCATCCGCCGGGTCGTCGAGTCGCCGTTGCTGGTAGTCCTGCACGAAGGCGCGATAGCGCCGGCGCGAGGAGCGAGGTCTTTCCGGAGGTGCGGGCCGGTTGCTCATTCCCAATGATTCATGGTTGACCTTTGGAATAACGCAGGCAGCGGCACGCGCGCGCTCGTCTGGCTCTTTCCTGTCATGGTTTGGGAACTTAACATGTCGGCTGGGGTGAGCAAGGGGGCTGGCTCATGCGCTTTGGGCCGGCCAGCCCGGGGCGCTCGTCCCCGGGCGCAGCAACATCCGCAAGCGGGCTAGCGCCATGTTCTTCTTTTAACTCATTTAACTCATTGGGGCAGTATCAGGATGCCTCGCCAGCCCGCCCGGCCTTGCTTGCGGCTTGCTCTGTCCAGGCTTGCGCGTTAGAAGTGGGTTTGTGCACAACGAACCTGCACAGGCTGGTGTCGCGCAACAGTTGCGAGCCTCTGAGGAGTTGTTTTTCAAAGCCTTCCATGTCAACCCCGATCCAATGGTGATCACCCGCAAAGCCGATGGCGTGGTCCTTGAGGCGAATGAGGCCTTTGCCCGGAAGTACGGCGTTTCGTGCGCTGAAGCGCGCGGCAAGACCGCGCTGGAACTCGGTGTGTGGAAGAACCTGGAAGAGCGCGATGAACTATTGCGACAACTCGACGCCTCCGGTTCGCTCCACAATCGTGAAAAGACGACGGTTCTTCCCACCGGCCAGGTAACCGTCGGTTTGGTGTCCATCGAGTCACTGGTTATTCAGGGAGAAGATTGCCTGCTCACCGTCTCCAACGACATCACCGACCAGCGGCAAGCGGAGCGCGACCTCCGGGCCAGCGAGGAGCGCTACCGGAAATTCATCGCTTTGTCCGCCGAGGGTATAGCCCGGTTCGACTTCGAACCACCCATTCCCGTGTCACTCTCGGTCCCTGAGCAACTCGCAGCTATCCTGAGGACCGGCGTTGTCGCCGAGTGCAACGACGCCGCCGCTCGCGTCCGCGGTTGGTCAACCGCCCGAGACCTCCAGGGAAAGCGCGTCGGCGAGCTGAATCAGACCACCGATCCCGTCAACCGCTTGAACATCTCGCACTTCATCGAGTCCGGTTACAGTATCGTGGACGGCGTCACCCTCGGTCGCGATGCATTCGGGAGCGACCGATGGTTTCTGAACAATGCGGTCGGGGTCGTGCGTGACGGTTTTCTGCACCACATCTGGACCGTCCAGCGCGACATCACGGAGCGGGTCCTCGCCGAACGGGCGTTGCGCGCCAGCGAAGAGCGGTTCGAACTGGCGGTCCGCGGGTCCAACGACGGTCTGTGGGACTGGGATGTGCAAACCAACGAGGTTTTTTACTCTGAGCGTTTTCGTGAATTGCTCGGCTACTCCTCGCCTGCCGATTTTCCCCCGCTCGTGGAGACGTTCCTTTCCCAACTGCACCCGGGAGACAAAGACCGGATTTGGGCCGCCGTGCAAGAGCACTTGACTCGCCGGAAGCCCTATGACGTCGAATACCGCCTCCGCACGCGGTCCGGCCTTTACCGCTGGTACCGCGCGCGCGGCCAGGCGGTGTGGAATGAAACGGGGCGCCCGGTCCGCATGGCCGGGTCCATCACCGACATCCACGACCACCGCATGGCCGAGGAAGGGTTGCGGGAGGCGCAGGAGCAGGCCCTGGCCGCCAGCAAGGTCTTCACCCATCGGCTGATTTCCGCCCAGGAACAGGAACGCAAGCGTTTGGCCAACGAACTCCACGACAGCCTGGGACAAAACCTCTCGCTGATCAAGAACCGCGCCGATCTCGCTCTGAGGCAACCCGGCGTATCCCCGGACACCACCGCGCATTTGCGCGCCATTGCCGAGGTGGTGACCGCCGCCATTGACGAAGTCCGCAATCTTGCCCGAAACCTGCGGCCGCTCCATGTCGATCAGTTCGGCTTGACCGACGCCGTTAATAATCTGCTCGACCGGGTCGCGCAGGCCACCGAGCTTCGGCTCGAGCGGCGGATCGAGAACATTGACATTTTTCGCGGTGAAGAGGCCACCCACGTTTATCGAATCATTCAGGAGACGCTCAACAACGTGCTTAAGCATGCGCGCGCTTTGCGCGTCCTGGTCGTAGTGGAGCGCGATGTGCGCTGCACGCGCATCCGCGTTGAGGACGACGGCAGTGGTTTCGATGTGGCCGCGGTGGGCCGGCCCGGAAACCGCACCGGGATCGGCCTCACCAGCATCGGCGAAAGAGTGCGAATGCTGGGGGGCTCGCTCGAACTCCAAAGCGCGCCAGGCCAGGGGACCCGGCTCCACATCGAACTGCCCTTGGCCGATATAGCTCCGCTCGAACCCTGAGCCGGATTTCCCGCTGGCGTTTGGCACGCGCCGGGTCCACCCTCAATGCGCTGTGGGTCAAACCAGGACCAGGGTCGTGATCGTCGATGACCACCCTCTCTTTCGACTGGGCTTGCGGCAGGTCATTGTATCCGATTCCCGGTTCGAATTGGTGGGCGAGGTGGACAACGGCGAGGCGGCGCTTCAATTGATTCGCGAAACAAAACCGGATGTCGCCGTTCTGGATATGAACCTGCCCCGGATGAGCGGGTTGGAGGTCGCGACGGCCTTGCGGTCCGCAAAATCCGGGGTCGGCCTGGTCGTGCTCACCATGCTGAAGGACGAGGAAGCTTTCAACCAGGCGATGAATCTTGGCATCCAGGGATATGTGCTTAAGGAAAATGCCGCCAGCGAGATCCTCGACTGCATCGCCAGCGTAGCGGCGGCTAAGCCTTATGTCAGCCCTTCGCTGACTTCCTACCTTCTTCGCCGGCGGAGTCGGGCCGAGGCTTTGGCCTTGCGCGCGCCGAGCCTGGACGACCTGACTGCCGCCGAACGCCGGATCCTTAAAGCGATTGCCCAGAAGAAGACCACCCGGGAGATCGCCTCCGAATTGTTCATCAGCCCCCGCACGGTCGAATCCCACCGCTCGAATATTTGCGCCAAACTCGCCCTCACCGGGCCTAATGTTTTGCTGCAATTCGCCCTCGAGCACCGCGATGAGTTGAACCAAATGACTTGATGCGTCTGCGGTGGTTCTTCTCGCCTGGCTTCCACGCTCGACCGTCATTGGCCCTCCCGGCGCCCCCCACTTACGTAGGACCACCTAGAAAAATCCAGGGGACCACGGATCCAAAAATCTGTGGTGCCTGCGATTCACAACCTGCGTCCGCGCGGCGATGTTCCACACCGCGCAGCAATGCGCGCGCATGAAACTGCTGATCGCAGACGACCATGCCGGAGTGCGGAAATTTGTCCGTGAACTGGTGGCAGAACT
The DNA here is from genome assembly GCA_035566895.1 of Binatia bacterium. Lineage (GTDB taxonomy): Bacteria > Verrucomicrobiota > Verrucomicrobiia > Limisphaerales > UBA8199 > DATMQA01. Next base: position 841 of record DATMQA010000079.1, on the reverse strand, counting down.
TGCCGCCGAGATTCGCGAATGCTCCAACGGCGAGCAAGCCGTGTGCGTCGGCGCCGAGTTTTTGCCCGATTTTGTGATTATGGACCTGCAGATGCCGGGAATGGATGGGTTCGAGGCGACTCGCCGCCTTGCGGACGAATGCCCGCAAGTGCGGGTCATCGTCATCTCCCATGCCCAGCACCCGGGACTCGAAGCGCGTGCCCGGGGAGCCGGCGCGTGCTGCTTCCTCCACAAAGCCAGTCTGGTCGAACTTCCGAGCTGCATCCGACGCCTGGCCCAAGCGTGAGAAAGATGAGTCCCAGCCAGGTCCTTGCCCTTTGGCCAGCGGCGCCGATGGCCCTCCTCTCGGGTTGTATCCGTCCCCTCGACGAGTTGGAGTCCCACCGCCTCGGCGTCCGCTGGCTTCTCCCAGGACCTCCTGTCATGGACGCGCTGGCCGACCGCCGCATGGCCATCGCCACCGGCTCCCACCCGGCACACTAACCGAGCCTATGCCTAGAATCTTGATCATCGACAACGACGACTATGTGCGTGGCTGGCTCCGGGATGTGCTCATCGAAGCTCGACATGAGGTCGGAGTTGCGCCCAACGGCCGGGTGGGTCTTCGGGAGTTAAACCAGCGCCCGGCCGATTTGGTCATCACCGAGATGCTCCTCCCGGAGATGGATGGCGTTGAAACGATCCTTGCGCTGCGGCGCGGCCATCCGGGCACCAAAATCATTGCGGTCTCGGCAGGCGGAATTGTGGCCGCCCATAGCTATCTCCGGCTCGCCCGCGCTCTCGGCGTCGATCGCACGCTGGCCAAACCCTTTACCCAATCCGAACTGCTCGACAGTATTGA
>DATMQA010000078.1:0-20250 GCA_035566895.1 Binatia bacterium | reverse complement strand
ATTTCCGGCGCATTAAAGGCTGTGAGCAGTTAAAGGACTTGGAAAAGGTCTTGCGCAAGCTCGAACCAACCTCAATTCTAAAGGCCGCTTAGATGAAATTTGAGAACCATCTCAATTTCAACTACCGCCGGGACATCTCCGCCCTAACCCTTGAACCGTCGTATACCTCATTTAACTCTTTTAACCCATTTAACCCTTTGGTTGCGGCGTTCACTCGTGGTTTTTCCCTGGTAACCGTCGGACCGACTACTTCAGCCTCGCCGGATTGAGCCCCTTGAGGTCCTTGGCCACGAACATCCCGTCCTTCCGAATCAATTCGCCGTCGAACCAAACATCGCCTCCGCCCCAGTCGGGCCGCTGAATCAGGACCATGTCCCAATGGACCGCGGAACGATTGCCGTTGTCGCATTCCTCGTAGGCCTGCCCCGGCGTCAGGTGCAGCGACCCGGCAATCTTTTCGTCGAACAGGATGTCGCACATCGGGTTGAGAATGTACGGATTGAACCCGAGCGAAAATTCGCCGGCGTAGCGCGCGCCCGCGTCCGTATCGAGAATCTCATTCAGGCGTTTCGTGTTATTGGAGCTCGCTTTGATGATTTTGCCGTCCTTGAATTCCAGGCAGACGTTCTCAAACTTCGTCCCTGAATAAAGCGTCGGCGTGTTGAATTGAATGCGCCCGTTGATCGAGGTTTTCACCGGGCAGGAAAAAACTTCGCCATCGGGGATATTGCGGTCCCCTTTGCACATTTGAGCGCCGATGCCTTTGATGCTGAAGGTCAGGTCGGTGCCGGGCGCTTTGAGGTGCACGCGGTCCGTTCGTCTCATGCGGCGCTCCAAGGGCACCATCGCCTGCGCCATCCGGCGATAATCCATCGTGCAAACATCAAAGTAGAGGTCTTCAAACGCTTCCGTGCTCATGCCGGCCGCCTGGGCCATGCTGGGGCTGGGCCACCGCAGCACGCACCACCGGGTCTTGCTGATCCGGTAATCCAGCACCGGCCGGGTCAGCCGGGCGTACAGCGCCATCCGATCACTCGGCACATCCGCGTTCTCGTTGGCGTTGGCCGCCCCCCGCACCGCGATATAGGCCTGCATTTTCTTCATCCGGGACAATTCCAGGTCGCGCACCAGCGTGGCATGCTTTTCGTCGCTCCCGCGCAACAATTCCCGGTTCAAACGCGTGTGGCGCACCTCGGCTATGGCCACGGCGCCCGCCGCTCGCGCCGCCCGCATCAGTTCAATCGAAAACTCATCCGGCACGTCGATCAGGTCGAGCAGGACCTGGTCGCCCTTCTTCAACGAAGTGGAGTAATTGGCCAGCAGCTTAGCCAGTTTGGTGTAGCGTGGGTCGGTCATATCTCTGGTTGGGAAGCTAAGGAAATGAGGGCAATTGTCGAGAGCTTTGTCCTTTCAACGCCGGCAGCCGCGACCATAGAAATCGTAGCTGCGTAATCTATTGTCGCGACATTATTCTACGCAGCCGCGATTTTTATTGTCGCGGGGCCAGCCGACCGGAAGCACTCAGCTCCGGTTCGTGTTCGTTAGTTTGTTCGTGGTTGGCTTAACCGCTTGTCCCTCGCGTTTGCGCCAGGCCCGTTCCCGCTTGTGTGTCTCCGACCGCAACAAATCCTCCGCCGACCATCCCTTGCCTTGGGCGTACGTCGCCAACTCGAAGAGCGCTTTCGCCAGTTGCCCGCGGGTCAGCCTCCGTTTCGACGGCCGAGCCGCCGCCAGTTTTGCGCGCCGCGCCTTCTTCATCAGCTTCTCCGCGCGCAACAACGCCGGCAGATGCTTCGGGATGCCGTCCAGCGCCGAGGGTCGGGCATGCCGCGTCCCCTGCTTCTCGGCCCGTTTGATCTTTTCCCAGTTCGCCCAGACCTGGTCCACGTCCTTCACCTTAACATCCCCAAAAACGTGCGGATGCCGGCGCAGCAGCTTGTCGCCGATATGGCGGGCGACCTTCTCAAAATCAAAGGCGCCGCGTTCTTTCGCCAGTTGGCAGTGGAACACCACTTGCAGCAGCAAATCCCCCAATTCCTCTTCCATCTCGTGGTCATCGCCCGTTTCAATCGCATCGATCAATTCGTAAACCTCTTCCACTGCGTGCCACCGCAAGGTCTTGTGGTCCTGTTCCCGGTCCCACGGACACCCGTTGGGCGCGCGCAACCGCGCCATAATCCGCAGCAAGTCGTTAATCGCCGTTCCCTTCACAGGATCACCAGGTTATCCCGGTGCACCACCTCCACCCGCTTCAACTGCCGCGATTTGATTTTCCCGGCGTTGAACCCGGCGATCCCCCGCGCGAACTCGGTGCCGTCCAGATCGCAAACCCGCACCACTTCGCCGGCCTCAAACTCACCCTCCACCCGCGCCACCCCGGGCGGCAGCAAGCTCTTCCCGCCTTCGCGCAGCGCCTTCTTGGCCCCGGCATCGACGAACAGCGCGCCTTTCGGATGATGGAAAAAGGCGATCCAGCGTTTCCGGCCCTGGAGCAGCGTCGGTTGCGGCACAAAGAGCGTGCCCTCCTCCTGGCCCGACACCACGCGGGCCAGCCCTTGCTTCTTTCTGCCCGAAGCGATCACCAGCGGAATACCCGAGCGCACCGCAATCTTCGCGGCCTGAATCTTCGACGCCATGCCGCCGACCGCCGTCACGCTATCCGTGCCGCCGGCCATCTTTTCCAGCGCCTCATCAATCCGCTCAATCGTCGGAATCGTCTTCGGATTCGCTTTGCCGAAGTTCTCGATCACTCCATCTACCGTCGTCAGGATTACCAGCAAATCCGCCGACAACAACGAAGCCACCAGCGCCGATAGCGTGTCGTTATCCCCGAACTTCAGCTCCGTGAAAGAGATGACGTCGTTTTCGTTGATGATCGGAATCACCCCGTGGCGCAGCAGCGTGACCAGGGTGTTGCGGGCATTGAGGTGGCGCTCATGATGCTCCAGGTCCTCGTGCGTCAGCAGAATCTGGGCGACCGCCAATCCGAAAGCGCCAAAGAGCTTCTCATAAATGGCCATCAGCCGGGACTGGCCGACCGCCGCACACGCCTGCAGTTCCGCCAGCTCGCCTGGCCGCTTTTCATGACCCAGCGCCCCCATCCCCGCCCCGACCGCGCCCGACGAAACCAGCACGATCTCCTTGCCAGCCTGCCGCTGTGCGGCCAATTGCGCCACCAACTGCTCCATCTGGACCAGATCGGGCTGCTTCCGGCTGTCCGTGAGCACACCGGTTCCCAGCTTCACGACAATGCGGGAGGCATCTTTGAGCAGTTGCGAACGCACGGCAAGTGGTTAGCAAACCGCCCCCAACCTGTCGAGGCGCTTGTGCCACGCAATCCCCCAAAATCCCCTAAATACCCTTCATCGAATTCCACCGTCCCAGGGCTGCGCTTGCCTTAGCACCACGCGTCTTCCCTTCGTTACAAGACAGCACGCTGTTACATCCATCTGAACATCCGAAATAAAACCAGAACCGATGGGATAAACGCTCCCAATGTCAGGCAATAGAACGTTGCCCTGCGGCTCCGGCCAAATCTGAACGCCATGACGATGCCAAGAACCGTTGTAATGATAAAGCTCACGGCCATTATAATTACAAAAACCCGGAGCGGAAAACTGCCCAATTCGCTTCCATCCTTCCACCCGCGTTCCGTGTGAATGCTGGAGAGCTTCTGCAAAAATGGTGAGTTCCAGCCAAACGTCTGCCAAATGCCGGAGATGGCGAAAAACAATAAAAGCGGTGCAAAGAGGCACCCCAGATACAAATGGATCGAGCGAAGTTTTTGCATAGCCTGCGATGCTGCCTGAGCCGATTAGTCCGTCCACCTTATCAAAAACATCCCTCACGCCGGACGAACTGCTCGGCCTTTCTAATCAATCTGACAAACGAATCGGGCATTCGTCCTGCGCTAAGCTAAAGCGCTGTATCCGCCATGCCCTGGGGTTTCAAGCAACATTTTCTCAGAACGCAGGCCGCGGTTGAATTGGGCCGCTTGGGTCGTGCGTCTCACCTCAACGAATCGTGAGGGACACAATCGGAGACTGGCCAGAGAGTGCGTCGGGGCCTGGCTGCCACTCGTTAGTGGCAGATGAGCTTGGGTGTCCGCTTGGTAGGTAGTGCGTCGAGTGCAGGCCGCCGGTTGAACTGAGCCGCTTCGCGGCAGGGCAGTAGGTGCGAGGGTTCCATATTCCGGCGGTCAGATTGGCCGGGAAGTTGTCTTCACTCGAAGGCATCCTTCCCGGCCTATGAATAAAACAAACTATCCTTCTATCACCCAATTCGAACAACTCGTCGAGCTTAAAGATTACCGGAAGCCGACCAAGAAAGAGTACGTCCGGTATGTCCGCAAGCTGGCCGAGCACTTCCAGTGCGACCCAGCCACCCTGACCGAAGATCAGCTTCGCCAGTACTTCCTGTTCCTGCGCGAGCACAAGCACTACTCCCGCAGCCCGATGCAGATGGCCAAATACGCACTGCTCTGCTTCTACGTCGAGTGCCTCAAGACTACGGGCTGGACCGTCTTTCGCGAGCTGCGCATCGCCAAACCCCAGGTGCTGCCCATCGTCCTGTCCCGCGCTGAGGTCAAGAGCGTTCTGGCAGCGGTGCGCGAACCGCGCTTCCGCGCCTGCCTGGGTCTCATGTACCACTGCGGCTTGCGCGTGGGGGAAGCCACCCGCGTGCGGGTCAAAGATATTTGCGGCCGCGAACAGCCGCCACGCCTGCTGGTCAGCAGCGGCAAGGGCGGTAAACAGCGCTACGTTCCCCTGACCCCGGCCATGGTCGAGGAACTGCGCGCCTGGTGGCGCATCCATCAGAACCCCACCTTTCTGTTTCCCACGCCCGGCCGCGGCTGGGCCGATCGCACGCTGACCCTCAGCCAGGCCATGCACCAGAACACCGGCCCCATGAGCGAGAGCTGTGTCCAAAGCGCCTATCGCCTGGCCCGCGCCGCCAGCGGCGTCAATCCCGCTTCGACCACCCATACGCTGCGCCACTGCTATGCCACCCACCTCCTGGAGGAGGGCGTCTCGCTGCGCCAGATCAGCACCTACCTGGGGCACAACTCCCTCGACACCACCGTCATCTACACCCACCTGACCAACGTCAGCGAGGCGCGCACCCAGGTGGCCTTGGCCACCCTCTACAAGGCCCTCAAGTCCTAAAGGCCTCCCGGGGTGATCCCATTGGCCGAAGTTCTGCGCCGGCACTGGCCGGCGTATGAGCGGAAGTACCGTGCCCGCCTGTTGCCCTCGCACCGGCGCGCCGTCGCCGCCATCTTGTCCTGCCGCACTCCGGCACTGGGAGGCCAACTCTTCCGGTGCCAGTGCGGCAAGGAACACTATGCCTATCACTCGTGCAATCACCGCGCCTGTCCGCAATGCGGCCACGCCGATGCCACCGAGTGGCTCAACCGCCAGCGCCGCAAACTGCTGCCCGTGCCCTACTACCTGGTCACTTTCACGGTCCCGGAGCAACTGCGCCGAGTGATCCGTTCCAATCAGAAAACTCTCTATCCCCTGCTCCTGCGGGAGAGTGCCGCCGCCCTGCGCGACGTCGCCCGCGACCATAAAGACCTCGGCGCCCAGATTGGCCTGCTGGCCGTGCTGCAAACCTGGACCCGTGACCTGCGTTATCATCCGCATGTTCATTGCGTGGTGCCCGCCGGCGGGTTGTCCCCGGACCGGCTCCGCTGGGTCAGTCCCAAATGCGACGGTTACTTCCTCCCGCAAGCGGCCCTGGCGATGCGCTTACGCACTCGGCTCAAAGAAGCCTTGCACCAAAACCACCCGCAACTCTTCCGCCAAATCCCAGGTGCGGCCTGGTCGCTCAATTGGGTCGCCGATGTCCAACCCGTCGGCACCGGCGAGCCGGCGCTAAAGTACCTGGCCGCTTACGTCTATCGCACGGCCTTCAGCGCCGAGCGCATCCTCGCCGATGACGGCCAGTTCATCACCTTCACCTATCGCGACAGCAAAGACCGCAGCACCCGCACCGTGCGTCTCGCGGCGCAGGATTTCCTGCACCGCTTTCTCCAACACGTGCTGCCTCAGGGCCTTCAGCGCGTGCGCTATTTTGGGTTCCTGAGCGCCGCCGCCAAAACCCAGTGGCAACGCGTCCTGGCTCTGCTGGATTGGCAACCTCCGCCGATCATCCCGCCCGCCCCCTTCCCAGTGCCGACTTGTCCAAGCTGCAAAAAACCCATGCGCTTGATTGGCCTCTTACCTCGCGCACCTCCCTGATGAAACTCTCACTTCCAACGGCTCAACATCCGCGCGCCGCCGCTCTTCGTCCCGACGCCAATCCACTCCTCCGTCCTGAAACGAAATTCTGCTTCAGCAAACCGGCCTCCGGTCTCGCCCCTACTACCCAAAAGCTCTCAACCCTACCTGCTTCACTGATGGCGCCAGGGCCAATGTCTGAGTTCACACTCTCGGTTGCTCCACAGCAGTTCTCTGGCTGAGGCCAGCGCTCCAAAAGCAAAAGACTAGCTGCGTTCGACGGGCTCGTTCAACCCCTCATAGCATTGAGGCTCGCGCGATTACGTCCCTCCTGAATTCGGACATCCCTGGCGCGCTCGCTCAATGCTATCTTGGTTCGTTGGACATCCCTGGCGCGCTCGCTCAATGCTATCTTGGTTCGTTAGACCCCGTCCTCATGCTTTCTCATCGGGATGCCGTCGAACTGTCATAATTGTCTGTGCGTGGGCATCCGCTCACTAAGGCTCTTCAGGCAAAAACTCTTTCTTGAGCTTCTGAACATCCTTCGCTGGCAAAAACCAATCAACCAGTCCGCACGTGCCACAAACCCGCACGTGAAACTTCGGCGGAAGCGACGTGAGACTAATCGCCACCGTGCGTGCGGCGTGGCCGCCATAGAACTCGGTGCCGCCGCAGTTTTTACATGCCTTTGATGGAATGCTCATACGTAAAGAATGGTCGCTGTCGCCTGGCCGCTCGTATTGTCATTTGCCCCTCTTCAACCTGGTGGGGGTAGTTGCGACTAACGAGTGTCCAGCGACACCATCCGTCCGGTACATTGAACCGTGCAAATCCAACTTACAATGCATTTGATGAGAGATGTTTGTAACGGGCCGTAACCGCTTCATCATCATCACGAAAGCGCCATTGGTCGGCCACGCCAGGATAATATTGGCTCCTCAAGGAGTCACGGTCAGTTGTAAGCACAGGAAATCGCCAGCTCTTTGTCGCCTGGAACTCGGCATGATTCGGGTGTTATCCGGTGGCAGAACAAGGGGTTTACCTTATATACGGAATCAAGCAACGAAAATACATTCACTAAGGTTAATAAGCACCAATGCTGGTGGCCTAACTGGTAACCATGAAACGAATCACTGTCCTGCTGGCGGACGACAACCGAGTCGTGCGCAGAGAATTTAGAAAGATACTGGAACTCGAAGACGACCTTGAAGTGGTCGGCGAAGCGAAAAACGGCCTTCAGGCGGTCGCCATGGTCAAAAAACTTCGCCCCGCATTAGTTCTGATGGACCTTGCCATGCCGCTGCTCAATGGTTTGCAAGCCACCCGCCAGATCCTCAAAGCCGTCCCCACCACCAAAGTCCTCATGCTTTCGGCGCACAGTGATGAGGTGTATGTCCAAGAGGCGACCAACTCCGGCGCGATGGGCTATCTGCTCAAACAAAACTCCGCTGAGAATGTGTGCCCCGCGATTCGGGAAGTCCAAAAAGGTAACACTTGTTTCAGCGCGTCGATTCCCAGCCGTCTTCACGTATGGAACCGGAAAAGCTAGATGGATAGAGCGGGCGGTAGCGGAAGCAACTCTGCCTTTTTCTCGTCAGATTTCGATTGCAAAACAAAGGCGGGCCTTGGCGCAACTCTCTTATGTCCGAGTGCCGGGTTTTGCCTTCGATGGAATCAGCGTCGCCACCGGGGCAACCGCCGCCGCCGCAGCAGGGTCATTCCGCCCACCGCCAGAAGGGCTAACGCCCCGGGCTCGGGAATCAGGGTATCCGAGGCCGTGTATTTATAACCCCACCAGTCCCCGCCGTAGAGGGTGACGTTGGTCGTGGCGCTGTTGAAATCGGCCAGCACCACCTGAAACTGGACGTCGGCCACCGGATTTGTTTCCAACGCTTCGTTTTCAATCTTGAACGGAGTATCAAGAAACCATCCACCCCCGCCGGCCAGCTTTCCCGCCGCAAAGCCGTTATCGTAAAAGGGGGTATTATTGCCGGCGGCAAGGTCGAGGCGAACCTGAAAGTTGGTCGGATCGTAGTACCCGTAGTCATCGTAATAGGCGTCAAGTCCCTGAATCCAGTGAAGGTCCGAGAAAACATGCGCCCCCGCCACGGGCGTGTACTTAAGATTGAAGGTGGCGCCGCCGACGTCATGCACATTGTTATTGCCCTGAAGCGGCGGGTCCGGCGTGGTCCAATTCGTCCCTCTGGCATCCGTGACCGGAGGCTCCTTCACCACCCAGGAGTAGTAGTCCAGAATGCTGATGCCCTGCTCGACCTTGGCCATGTCCGCCTGGCTGGCCCAGGAGTAAGTCCATCCGGGATGGCTGCTCACAAAATTATTGAGGCCGCTGTTGATCCAGGGGCACTGCGCTCCCACCAGCGTGCTCACCGGGATTACCGGGCTTGGATTGAGCGTGCTGACGTTATAATCGTCGATGCCAAAAGTGGGTCCGGCGGTGGTGGGGGTCATCGCTGCCGAAGCAGCTTCGGGCAGGAGAAACAAGCTGCCAGCCATCAGAATTACCGGCAGTGAAAGGCCGAAACGGAGATGCTTTTTCATAGGCTTTTTGGCCAGGGTTGTAGGTGACGGGATCGAATTGAATCCCATTCCTTGGCCGATGTCAAGGAGAATTTGACCAGCGATCGGCGATCGGGCGAATGCCGGGCGATTTGCTCACCGGGACCCCGCCCTTTGGGCGCTAGCTCAACCTTTTCAACGCTCCGGTCACGTCCATCGAACTCAAGTTCATGTCCTCACGGCGACAAATTACCTCATCGAACCATCGCCCCCTACTTTGTCTTGGGCAGTGTATTGGTCAAACCTGCGTTACTATTCGTCTTTGGCAACGTGACGACCACTGTCCACAAGTCTGGCCTTTGGGCAGACTGCCGTTTGCTGCCTTTGCCTGCCGACAGCACAAATACCACGATTGTGGCGAACAGAAGGCAAACCGCGGCGACAATGAGTTTCCGGTTCATACTACTCTATAGACACCGCCCAGCCTGTGTTTTGTATGGAGTTTTTGTTGCGCGTGCTGGCCATGGTCAGCCGGGCCGCTTGACATTCTCACAGTTCCCTCCACCCTGCCGCCGTATGGAAATATCCAGTTTATCGCCACAACAACTGCGGAAGGCAGCTAACATCAAGGAGAAAATTGAAGCGCTGCAAAAGCAACTGAATACACTACTGGGCGGCGAAATCCCTATACCGATTCGGGCTGCGGCCAAAGGCCCAAGGAGGAAGAAGCGGCGCCTAAGCCCACAGGGACTTGCCAACATTCGAGCTGGGGTTGCCAAACAGATGGGGAAGCGGACCGCCGCGCCCAAAAAGCAGCGGAGTGCCGCCTGGAGGAAGGCGCTGTCAGCAGCGTTGAGGAGAAGGTGGGCAAAGAGAAAAGCGCAGGGTAAGGCAAGCCTGTAGAGTTCGCGCAGCCGAAGGAAGTTATCCTGTTTGTGACGGCGCAATGAAGTTAGGCAACGACCGCACAACAGGGCTAGGCTGTTCCGGCGCAAACTCAAGGCACCAGCCGAACACGGAAAGCTTGCATACGGTTGGTGGCGGGGTAGAGCGAAAAGAGGTGGTTCGTACATGTGCTGGTCACTTGAGAGACCGGCGCCCAGGCCGCCAGGTTGGTCGCCGACAAGACCTCGTAGGTTTGCTCGGGAAGGCCGGCCCAGTCAATTTGCACATTAGAACCCCTGAGGGACGCACGCAGCACAATGGGAGGCGCCGGGTCGAGCGAGGCGTTGAACATCAAAGCCGTCGCATCAAAACCGATGTCATCGACCCCGGGAGGGCCATTGAACACCACGAACCGGATGAGCTCGCCCCTCGTGAGCGTGACATCGAGATGGAACGGAGCCGCGCCCGGTCCTTGGAACAGGTTTGACGGGTCCGCGGCCGCCGAAGAGGGAATGTTGGCGGTGAAGAGGAAGTTGGTCGTATCGAGGTTGCGCACGACGGCAACGACCACGCCATTGCCGGCGAACTGAGCGTCGTTTGCGCGCGCGAAGGCGCCCGAAAAATGATAGGTCCCGCTGCGGCAAGCGGCCACGCCGAGGGCCGCGCCGCTGGTGTCGCCGGGGTGGAGGATGAGCCACTGGTGATTGGTATCCAATTGGATGTAAGGATAAAAGGTGGTGGCCGTGTAGGCGGGGCCCTGATTGGTGAGTGTGCCACTCATGAGCGAAAGGTCCCCCGCGAATGTCAGGCTGGTCGCTGCGCTATTGCTGCCGCTGGCCGCGCCACCGGGCCGGGTGTCGGGAAGCTGCTGAAACACCCAGCCCTCCAGCTTGAAACCTGCGGGCATGTACCAGGAGTTCGTCACCACGGCGCCCGGGGAAGGAAGGCAGCCGAGAACGGTCACCGGGACGGCGAGAGTGTTATTGGTTTTCACCGTTTCCACCAGGAGACCCTGATAATCAACCAGCGCGCCAAGAAAATAGCTGCCCGCGGCGACAGCGCTCGGAATCGTCACGAGATTCGTCAGCGTCACGGTGCCGAAGCCCGCCAACCCGGCCGCTTGAGTCGCGGTCCCGGTGAACAGGTCCTTCAAGGCGACATCCGAATCGGCGGAGAGAAAATATCCGGTGCTGAATCCGCCGGCCGAAATCGCGGTGCGATTGGTGATGACGAGAATCACTTGGATAGTTTGACCGGCGAATGCCGCCGCGGGCGCCGTAAGCGAGACCGGGGCCAGATCGGGCGCGACTCCGTCCAACGAAACTGACAAGTCAAACTGGGTGTTGGTGTTCAGGTAGGCCGGCAGTCCGCCCACGTTGCTGATCTCGATGACGTTGGTGCCCTGGTCGCTGACTACCCGGGCACCATAGTTCGTCGGGTATGCATCCTGGCGATAGACGTTGAACTGATTGACACGGCGCCACCAGGTCTCACCTTCACGCTGCAATTCGAGGTTCCAGAAAAAGGCCTGAAACTGGTTCGTGAGCCAGAAGAATTCACTGTAGAAATCGAACATCTCATAGGAGGTAACGTACCGGCCATTGGCGTCCGGCAGGGCGAAGCGGTTCGTGTAAGTCGCGCCATCGAAGGTGATCATCGAGTCCCATTCACGAAAGATCACATTGGTGTCTAGGAGGCCCGAACAATTCCAGCCTGTCAGGTCGGTGATGATGCCGGCGCGGGTCAGTTGCACGTCGCATTCGGTCCCATTGAGGTTGGTCTGACAGACAGTGTCCATCTTCCAGAGGTTGGAGATGCCATCGATCTCGTAGGTTTGTTTCGGGAACATCGCCGGCGAGAGCGGCTGCGCGCCGGTCCAGCCGTGTTCGTTGTAGTCTGGAATTGCCGAGCGCAGGCTGCTGCGGGTCCAGAGCTCAGTGCCCACCAGCGGCCAGGTTGTGCAGATCCCATTGGTGAAGCTCAGGCCGTCGGCGTACAGATTGTTTTCGAGCAGATAGGTTTCATTGGATGCTCCATAAAAGCGGCTTGCGCCGAAAATGATCATGATGACCGGCGATTGGTTTTGCGCGACGCGGCACTTATAACGCAGCGAGACCGCATTGGTCACCTCTTCACGCGGCGCGAACCAGGCCTCCAGACCGGTTTGCCCGCGGAGACACGCGGCACTCAGAAGGAACAACCCGCAGCCAAGGAGGCGGACCGAGCGGGCGAATGCGTTCATCGTCTTTTGGGAACCAATTCGAATATACTCATCCGCACCCGCGTCGCAAGTGGGCGACTCAATTCAACGCTTGTCTTTCTCATGTTTCGCTTTCCACGACAGGTTTTTCTTGGCTTTGCGCTTAACTAAGGAAGTCAGCGCCACCCCGTTTTCGCCCCAATTTTAGGTACGGGAACTGCTTATTTTTACTGCTGGCTGCATAAGCTGGGCCGCCAAACCCGCGACCCACTTAAGCGGCGAACGCCAGGGCTGGACGAATTTCAGGCCGACCAGCGCGGTTGCGACTTTCTGTTTGCAATTGGACGTCAGGGACCGCGCGCTACTGAGCAGCGGCGTTAAGCCAAATCAAACGCCATGCTTCGGCGGCATAAATGGACATTGATCTTGCTTGGCTTGGTGGTCGTCATCACACCAGGTCTGGTTCCGTGGAGCAAAAGCATTCCCCTTAGCACCTTTGTTCGGTGCCTCTTCCCAGAGGCATATGCTAAGAGCGTGTCTTAAAATTGGGGCCGCGTTGTAGCCGCCGACGTGAGGAGGCCGGTTCTGCCCGGAAAACTGCTCAACTCTCCGCCTCCTCACGTCGGCGGCTACAATTGCCAAACACGCTCTAAGATCTCCTACCACCCGCCTCGCGGGGAAAAGGCTCGAGGAATAACTCTTGAGCGGAGGACCCAGCGGCACAAGTTTAGTACTGTGGCTTTCCGAGGACGAGGTCTTTCCGGTGCTTCTCGACTTCGCGGAGGATGTCGGCGAGGACGTCGGGGTGGTCGGCGGCGACATCGAATTTCTCGCCGGGATCGTTTTGAGGCTGAAAGAGAAGGGGCGGGTCGTGCTTTTGCGGCGGGTCGGAACTGTAACCGGAGTAGGTAGTGAAGTGGGCTTTGAAGGAGCCTTTGCGAACGGCGTAAAGCTGCTCGCGCTTGTAATAGAACATGAGTTGGCGTTGGCCGGGTCCCTGGCCCAGAATCATCGGCGTCATGTCCACGCCATCAATGACCCGATCGGTTGGGAGAAGCGCTCCGGCCAGACCGAGGCAGGTGGCGAAGACGTCCATTGAGCAGGCGAGTTGCTGATTCAGGACATTGGTGTGGATGCTGCCGGGCCACCAGGCGATGGCGGGCTCGCGCATCCCACCCTCCCAGGTGCTGCCTTTGCCGTCGCGCAAGGGGCCAGCCGAACCGCCGGCCAGATTCTTTGGCAGCCAGGGTCCATTGTCGCTGGTGAAGAAAACGAACGTATTTCCGGCGAGGCCTTCCTGGCGCAGAGTCTCGAGCACCTGGCCGACGCTCCAGTCAAGTTCCTCGACGACGTCGCCGTAAAGGCCGCGCGCGCTGTGCTTTTTAAACGCTTGCGAGGCAAAGAGGGGCACGTGCGGATAAGTATGGGCGAAATAGAGAAAGAACGGCCCGCGCTTATGCTGGCGGATGAACCGGAGAGCTTCTTGCGTATAGCGGGGCGTTAACGTGCTCAGGTCTGTTGGTTGTTCGATGACTTTGTCGTCGCGCAGCAGAGCGGCTCGCCACCATTCCAGCCTGGGCTCAAGACTCGAGGAAGCGTTGGGGGGAATGCCGGGCGCAGGCTCCATGTCGTTGGAAAAGCGGAGGCCCAGAAAGGAATCAAAACCATGATGTGTGGGCAGGCATTCGGGCTGGTGCCCGAGGTGCCATTTCCCGATGCAGCCGGTAGCGTAGCCTTTTGATTTGAGAGCGGCGGCAATCGTTATCTCGTTTGTGGGCAAACCGCCGGTCGAGTTGCGCATGAGGACGTCATTGCGGGCGCCCGTGGTGCCGGCCATGCCGTTGCGGATGGGGAGACGCCCGGTGAGCAAGGCGGCGCGGCTCGGAGTGCAGACGCAGGCGGCGACATAGAAATCGGTGAAGCGCATACCCTCGGCGGCCATGCGGTCCAAATTCGGCGTGCGGATGCTGGGGTGACCATAGCAACTCAAGTCGCCGTAGCCCAGGTCGTCCGCGAGGATAATGATGATATTGGGCGGGTTGGCGGCGCGGGCGAGGAAAGGAACGAGACCGAGCAAACCAAGCGCAAGCAACAGCCACAGAGGTTTGGATTTATTCATACTGCGACACGTCTAGTGAACAATCGCAGTATTGGCGATGTCCGGCGGTTTTGGCAACCGGGAATTGATTTCTATAATGGGACGGCGGCGAAATTCTTTTTGTGCTCTTCGCAGGCTTGGATTCGCTTGGTAAGAAAGGCTTGTTCGGATGAAAGGTCGGTGAGTTTCAGCGCCCGACGGAAATAGCCGGCGGCGGCCGGGAGGTTGGCTCGGCGCGTCTCGAAATCTCCCAGGACGGCATAGAGCAGGTAGTAGTCCTCCAGCGGCCCCCGAGCTCGAATCGCTTCGAGAGCGGCGAGCCCGGCAACCGGTCCACGGACGTTGGCGACAGCGACGGCGCGATTCAGAGCAATGACAGGCGAATTATCGACCGCCACCAGGCGATCATAAAGTGAGAGGATTTTCTGCCAGTCCGTAGATTCGTAGTCCTTCGCGGTGCAATGGCAGGCGGCGATCCCCGCCTGGAGATGATACTCGGTGAGGTCTTCGCCCGCCGCCGACTGAGCGAAGTGAAACATGCCACGGGCGATCATCGGCTGGTCCCATCGTGACCGGTCCTGCTCCTCGAGGCGAAGCAGGTTGCCCGCCCCGTCCACACGAGTTGGGAACCGCGCGGCGTTCAAGAGCATCAGTGCGAGCAGCGCATAGGTTTTGGGCTGAGCGCCGGCCGTGTGCTGAGCCAGCAAAGCGGTGAGACGGATAGCTTCGTGGCAGATATCTTCCCGCACCAGCCGGTCGCCGCTGGAAGCTTTGTAGCCTTCGTTGAAGAGCAGGTAAAGGGAATGCAAAACAGCGTCCAACCGTTGCGACAGCTCCGCGCCGGCGGGTATCGCAAAGGGAATCTGCGCATCGCGGATCTTTTGTTTCGCCCGTGTCAACCGCTTGGCAATCGCCGCCTCGGTAGTGAGAAAGGCGCGGCTGATTTCCGTGACGCTGAACCCGCAAAGGGTCTTCAGGGCCAGTGCGACTTGCGCTTCGGCCGGGATCGCCGGATGACAGCAGACGAACATCATTCGCAGGTGATCATCCGTGATTTCGTCTTCCAGAAAAACCGCCGCATCGGGAGCGGGGCCTGGACGCTCCGTCAACAGGACAATCTCAGCTTCCTTGTCGCGGAAAACTTTCTGGCGGCGGACCACATCCAGCGCCAGGTTTCGGGAAGCGCGCATGATCCACGCGGCGGGGTTTTTGGGAACGCCGTAAAAGGGCCAGGTCTGCAAAGCCCTGGCGAGGGCTTCCTGGACCACGTCCTCGGCCAGGGTGAGATGCTCAAGGCCGAAAATCCTGGTCAGGGTGGCCACCATCTTGGCCGCTTCATGGCGGAAAAGATGCTCCACAACCTGCGACACTTCCGCAGGGGGTGGTTCGGTGCTTGCGACTTCCGGTTCGCTCACAACATTACCTTTCGCCCAAACTTTTTAGCGGCGCAAGTGGAGAAAGCCCAAACGCGGAGGTGAAGAACAAAAGCTCCGTGGGTTGCGCTTTCTTTTTGTTTAGGTCCCGCGCCAGCGGGGGTTCGGCGCTATTTGCTGACGGCCATTTCCGCCAACGACTTCATTTGTGCCAGGCCTTTTTCAAACTGGTCGCCCATCATTTTGTCGCAGTTGATAAACAAGCCGACGGCTTTCGGAATGAAGCTGTATTGGCCCAACATACTCCAGGTGACGACCGTTTGGCTGCCCTCAGGCTGGAAGGTAAACTCGGCGGTGTTGGTGCCTTTGAAAGGTTTTACGAAATCGAGCCTGAATTTGACCAGGTCACAGGGCTTGCTTTCGGTGATTGTCATTTGCCCTTCGCCAATTTTGTTGTTACCGGACCAGCCGAACCTGGCCCCGACGCCGGCGGGCGGGCCTTCGTATTTGGTCTTTGCGGCCGGATCCAGTTTCACCCACGGGGACCAGGCTTCCCAATTGTGGAGATCGTTCACCTGCGCAAAAACCGCATCCGGAGGAGCGGCAATGGCGGCGGACCGGGTGACCCGGAATTCCGACGGTCGCAGCGCGACGATTATGATGAAGACGACAAGAACGACTGCCAAAGCGATAAGGATTTTTATGAGCATAGATTTCGCGGGGTTGAGTGGGTCAGTCCGGTTTGGCCCGCATGGCAAGCATGGGGCGAAAGGCGTTTCGATACGCCCAAGCCAGGTAAAGCTCCAGAAGCAGAGCCACGAGACCGGGGGCTAATCCCGACGGCGCCAGGAAAATGTGGAAGGCGATGATATTGACGATGACCGGGGCGATGAGCGCCAGGGCCAGTGGCACGAAGCGGTTCAACAATAGGAGCACTCCGACGAGCAACTGTGTCCCCATGATCATCGGAAACATATACGCCGTCTTCATCAGGGCCCCGGCGAAGGCCCCGGCTCCTTCGGGCATGGGCGTCTTGGGCTCGGGGATAAAATGCAGAAAACCGTTGAGCCCGAAAACGAAGAACATGAGCCCCAGCAGGATTCGTGCAATGGCCGGCAAATAGCGGGTGGACCCTTTTGGTTTACTAGCGTCGGCCTGGTTTGCGCTGGTGTGCGTCTCCATTGGTTCGGTTTGGTTTGAATATTGTTCGGGCCGTAATTTGGAGGCGTTCCTTATTTTTGAATTTCGGCAATATAATCGGCGGGCCGGTCCAGGGTGCCTGCCTTTGTTTGCCTCCATCGAGGGACGTTGGAGCGCGCGAGGCGCTCGCGAACGTCCCTCGACGTTGGCGGCAGAATTACAGGATCACGCGGTCGCTGACGCGAGCTGTGCTTCAGGCAGAGGCTCACCGGTGAGCGGGCATTGTTCAGCCACGGGCCTGACTTCCACCTTCACGCCGTAAGGCAGACCTGGGCACTCTTTGGCGATGGCCACGGCCTCATCAAGACTGTTTACTTTCAGCAGGAAGTAACCCCCAATGGCTTCCTTGGATTCGGCGAACGGGCCATCGGCGACCACCCGGCCATTCTTCCCGGACACGAGCCTGCCTTCACCTTCCAGCGGATTTCCGGCGATAGCCTTGCCTTGCGCGGTTAACCGTTCGAACCACGCCATCCACGCGGCGGCGACCTTCTGCATTTCCTCGGGGGAGAGTCCCTTGTGCCAATCGTTGCCGCGGAACAACAACATATACTCGGGCGTTTTGGTTTGTGTACTCATATTTTGTCTTTCTTTTGTTAATTATTAATTTTTCGGTCGTTCAATAATACGACGAACGAGCGCTGCCAATCAGGACACCGGCAATATTTTTTTTCCGAGAACTCCCAACCGCTCGCGCAGGCCGCTCGGGCCGACGGTTCGAGGCTAAGTTTCCTCATCCTATACCATTCCGGCGGGATTTCTTCAACCGGTGAGTGGAAGCGGGTTCGCGGGGGTAGCGTTGTAGCCGCCGACGTGAGGAGGCCGGTTCTGCCCGGAAAACCGCTCAACTCTCCGCCTCCTCACGTCGGCGGCTACAATTCCAAACACGCTCTTCGGCCGAAAAGGAGGCAAAAAGATACACTTGCCTACTGCGGCGGGCGGGCCAAAATTCTCGCCCATGAATACCCGGCTCTCGCTCGCACCCTGGCTGCTGCCCGCCGTAATTGTCGCCTTTGGCCACGTATCTCTCGAGACTGCGTCCGCGGCGGACCCCGCGGCGCTCCCCTCCATTCCGCCTGCGTTGAGCGTGCCAAAACCTGGCCCCACCAACGATGCTCTGTACGCTCCACAACCGATCTTGCAAGGTGGCGTAGTCATCCCGCTGTATCCCGGCGATTCACCTCTTCTCAAGCAGGCCCGGGTTCGCGAAGCCGAGCAGTACAATATGAGCAAAGCGGTGCCGGGGCGAATCAGCAGCATCGTCAATATCCACAACCCGTCCATCGAAGTGCATACAGTGGAAGGCGGCCTCAACACGGGTGCGGCGATCATCCTGGCAGCAGGCGGCGGACACAACACACTGAATGTGGGGTCGGAGAGCGCCGACTTTGTGCCTTTCTTTTACAACTACGGAGTGAGCACCGTTATCCTGCGCTATCGTTTGCGGCGCGACGGCTACAACGTGCAGGCCGATGCGGTCCATGATGCGCTCCAGGCTATTCGTTTGGTGCGCGCCCACGCAAAGGAATGGAACATCGATGCCAACAAGATCGGCATTATGGGATTCTCCGCCGGTGCTGAATTGGCGGCGCCGGCCGCGCTTTTTTTCGAAGACTTCGAGCAGAGGAACCGCGAGCCGGCGGAGCCGCTGGCAGGGATATCTTCCCGGCCCGATTTCGTGGGCCTGATCTATCCGGGCCCCACGCCTTTTGCCCGCGGCGGCAATCCGCCGATTCCTCGCAATGCACCTCCTGCATTCATCGCCTGCGGCAGCTCCGGCGACCGCGTTCACGCCCTCTGGGCGAATGAATACTTCGCTGCCATGCTTCAGGCCAGTATTCCCAACATCGAAATGCACCTGTACGGCAATGGCCGCCACCCAGGCGAGCTATTGAGCGACGGCAGCCGCATGAGCGCCGGCCTGGCCAATCGCAACCTCCCGTTCGGGACATGGCAGGACCGTTTCATTGATTGGTTCCGTGACCTGGGCTTCTTGCAAAAGCCCGGGGTCGAGACGCGGGCTGCCAGAGACACTGTTGCCTTCGTCAGCCGTCGCCGCGATTAAGGCAGGACCGCGCGGAAGAAGCGTCGAGCAGCGATGGCCGAGTCCGTGATGGTCCAAACCCCATCCGTACCGGCGGTGTTGGTCGAAATGTTTTGCCAGGAGTTTGAAATGCTCAAGTTGGCAGTGGCCTGGACGACATATTGTGCACTGGGCGTTCCCAGGAAACTCACGGTCACAGTGCCATTACCGTTGGCGCGAATGCCCGTAGCGTGCGGAGGTTGGCTGACGGCTGTGATGACCTGGACCAGGCTGTTGGTGCTGGGGAGGAAGTTTCCATCGTCGGTAAAGACGGCGGTAACCGTGTTGGAACCGGCGGGGAGCAACGCGGTGCTGATGCTGGCCAATCCGTTGCTGAGTGTGACGGGGCTGCCGAGCGCGACGCCATTCGTGACGAACTGAACCGTGCCCGTGGGCCCGGCGGTCGCCGGGGCGAGGGGAGACAAGGTCGCGGTGAAAGTAATGTTTGAACCCAGCGGCGCCGGGTTGCGGGAGGAGCTGAGAGCGTTGGTCGAGCTGGCCGGAGTGATTGTCAGCGTGCCGTTAGTGAAACTGAAGATGTAATTGGTGGCAGCAAGAGTGCCGGCTGCCACGGTGACCGTGTAAGACCCAACCGGACTGTTCGTGGTGGCGGCCGTCGCGAGATTTGGACTGCCGCTCAGCACGTTCACCGTTTCCCCATTCACAAAACCGCTAAAGCTCGCGGTCAGAGCCGGGTTGGGCGCGCTGTAGATTCTCGACTTGTTAACCGCCGTAACCGTAAGCGTCGCTCCGGTGATACTGAGGGAGCCCGGGTTGGTAACGACAATGTAATTGGCGAGTTTGTGGCTCGGGTCACTGAACACAGGGCTGATGCTGTAAGCGCCTACGGGGCTGGCAGGAACAGCCACAGTGGAGAAGGTCACAGTGATATTATCTCCATTCTGGACTCCCGTGAGCGTACCGGTAAGGGGCGGATTGGTGGCACCGTATGAGCGGGTTTGATTATCAACATTCACCGTCAAGGCCGGAGCGGATGGAGCCCCAAGGTTGGCGGCGCGATAGAAGCGCTGGGGGTGATTCGCCATGGAATCGGTGAAGGTCCAAAGGCCGTTAGTGCCTGCCGTGTTGGTGGAGACGTTCTGCCAGAGGTTGGGGAGACTGCTGGTGGCCTGAACGACATATTGCACGCCAGGGGTGCCCCGGAAGGTGACAGTCACCGTGCCATTACCGTTCTTGCTGATGCCCACCGTCACCGGGGGCACGGCGGTATTCGCTGTCACGACCTGGACAAGGCTGTTGGTGCTGGCGAGGAAGTTGCCGTCACCCAGATAGGCAGCGGTGACGACATTGGAACCGATCGGCAAGAGAGCGGTGCTCGTGCTGGCCACTCCGCCGCTCAGGGACACTGGGCTGCCCAACGCCACGCCGTTCGTAAAGAACTGTACCGCGCCGGTGGGGGTTGCCGTCGCCGGCGCGACCGGCGCCAGTGTCGCCGTAAAGATGACGTTGGAGTTCTGAGCTGACGGATTGGGAGAGGACACCAGCGCGTTGGCTGAATTGGCTGGCGTGATCGTCAGGGTGCCGTTGGTGCTCAGGACACTGTAGTTGGTCAGTTTGCTGTTGGGGTCGTTGAGCGAGGGCACAATGCTGTAGCTGCCCACCGGACTGTTGGTGCCGGCAGCCGTCGTGTAACTGGCCGTGATGTTGTCCCC
>DATMQA010000077.1:0-16982 GCA_035566895.1 Binatia bacterium | reverse complement strand
GCGACAAGGGCTGGCCCCCGCCACGCGCAGTTGTTCCCTCGTTCGGTTTGCGGGTTTTACCTACTATCGAACCTCCCCGAAACAAGATAGAAAAATAAAAACGCTATGTGGCCGCCAACGCGGAGCCAAGGTTTAAGACATGGCAGGATCTCGAGCCAGCCGCTCGCGAGAAAACTCGCCAAAGCGCCGGTGTGTCGGGAGTTTCCCACCGACCCCTGGCCACGACCCGCCGTGCAGCCTAAGCCAAAGGATGACCATGAACCCATCGATGCATTCGATCGCTTCAACGGAGACGTGTGTCACAGACGGTACTGGGCAAACTCCGTGCCCTGGAGAGGATTCTCTCATTGAGTTAGTCGCCTTCCAAGCGGCCATCAGACCCAGCGCGACGGCCGTGGCGTCCAGCCGCGCTGTTTTGAGCTACAGTCAATTTGACACCCGAGCCAACGAAGTAGCCAGAGTTCTAGGGGGATTGGGTGTCGGTCCAGAGGCCGTGATTGGTTTGCTTTTCCCGCGCTCACCAGCGATGGTCGTGGGCGCGTTCGGAATCCTCAAGGCGGGCGGGGCGTACCTGCCTTTGGATCCGTCGTATCCTGAAGCTCGATTGACTTTCCTGCTAGAGGAAGCACAGGCCCCAGTATTGATCACCGGACGGTCCGTAGGGGCACCCATCCCTTCGGGCACGCGCGCGTTGATCGTTCTCGATGATGATGGCCGATTGGTTGAGGGTCCAGCGCACCCTCCGCGCGCGTTTCCGGCCCCCACGATCACCCCAAAAAACCTTGCATACGTCATTTACACTTCGGGCTCGACCGGCCAGCCGAAGGGAGTCGAGATTACTCATGCCAGTCTCCTGAATTTGGTCCAGTGGCACCGGTGCGCCTTCAAGGTGACTGAGCGGGACCGCGCATGCCAGGTGGCGAGGGTTGGCTTCGACGCCGCAGTATGGGAAATCTGGCCGTACCTCGCGGCGGGAGCGAGCCTGCACGCGCCGGGCGAAGAGCAAATAAGCGAGCCAGAAGCTTTGCGAGATTGGCTGGTTCAGCAAGGCATCACTATTGGTTTTATCCCGACCCCGATGGCTGAGCGGCTCCTGCCTCTGCGGTGGCCGGCAAGCACCGCCTTGCGAGTGATGTTAACCGGAGGGGATACGCTGCACCCTTATGCACCAGCGGATATCCCTTTCTTGCTGGTCAATAACTACGGTCCGACGGAATGCACCGTGGTAGCCACTTCGACACTGGTGCCATCGCATGGTTCCGGGGAACGACTGCCGCCCATCGGCTTTCCAATCAAGAACACGCAAGTTTACGTTCTGGACGAATCCCGGAACCCAGTGGCTGCCGGGGATTGCGGAGAACTCTACATCGGGGGGGCTGGTGTGGCACGCGGCTACCGAAATCGTCCGGACTTGACAGCGGAAAGGTTCCTCCAGAATCCGCTCTCTGCCGAGCCGGGTGATCGGCTTTTCAAAACGGGTGACATCGTACGGTATCTTCCGGACGGCCAACTCGGCTTTCTGGGTCGTCTCGACGACCAGATCAAAGTGCGCGGCTTCCGGATCGAGCCGAACGAAGTGGCGGCAGCGCTCAATGAGCATCCGGCGATTGTTCAGAGCGTGGTGGTGGCTCATGAAATCAGCCCGGGGGAGCGACGCCTCGTTGGCTATTTCGTCCCCGGGTCCCAACCTCGGCCTACGTTGAGCGAATTGCGCGAGTTCCTTAGCGCTCGCCTGCCGGAGTTCATGGTCCCCGCAACCTTCGTCGTTCTGGACCACCTGCCTTTGACCCCGAACGGGAAGGTGGATCGTGCCGCTCTCCCTTTGCCTGACGGCGCCAATACACTACGAGACCGAGACTTCGTTGCTCCGCGAACGGAGGTGGAAAAAGCCGTGGCCGACATCCTGGCACCGCTTCTGGGACTCCCTCAACTGGACGTGGAGGACAATTTCTTCGCGCTTGGAGGACACTCGCTGTTGGGAACACAACTCATCGCAAGGGTGCGGCAGGCTTTCGGAGTTGAACTCGCCCTGCTCCATGTGTTCGAAGCCCCCACTGTAGCCGGGATTTCGGTCGAGATTGAACGGCTTCTCCTCGCCAGGCTGGACTCGATGAGCGAAGAGCAGGTGCACACTCTGCTGAACTCCGCGCCGCCGCCAGACCACGAACGGGGGAGCCAATGACTGGCCGGAGCGTCTCTCCAGGCGGCCCGAAAAAATCGGAGCCGCCTCTGAGCCTTTTCCATCTGCTCGATCCCGAAGTTCTGGCGGATCCGTATCCTCTGTACCACCGCCTTCGGCGCGAGGATCCGGTCCATTGGGACCCGTTCCTGCATGCCTGGGTCGTGACTCGCTACCAGGATGTGGTGAGGGTCCTGCGCGAGTTCTCGGCCGGACGCACCCCCACGCCCGAACAACTTACTGCCATGGGGCTCTCAGGTCTGAATCCTATCGCCCAGGTGATGGTGAAACAGATGCTTTTCCTGGACCCCCCCGCCCATACACGTATTCGAGGCCTGGCTTCTGCCGCTTTCACCCCCCAACGTGTGGAAGGCCTGCGCTCGCACATTCGGGATATCGTCAGAAGTCTGCTCGAAAGCGTTGCGCCCAAGGGGCGCATCGACATCATCGCCGACCTGGCTGAGCCCCTGCCGTGCATTGTGACTGCAGAGATGCTCGGCGTGCCCGTCGAAGATCACCGCCAGTTGAAATTGTGGTCGCAGGACTTCGCCGAAATGCTCGGGAACTTCCAACACAATCCTGATCACGTGCCGAAAATCCTCAAAAGCACGGAAGAAATGACCGCCTATTTTCGCTCTGCGATGCGCAGGGAAAAGCTGCGACCAAACGGCCTGGTTGCGTCGCTGATGAATGCGGAGATTCAAGGAGATCGCTTGACCGTGGATGAAGTGATCGCCAACTGCATCGTGACCATGGTCGGCGGCCAGGAGACCACCACGAACCTAATCGGCAACGGCGTGCTCTCCTTGCTGCGAAATCCGCTTGAGCTTCAGAAACTCCGCGCAAACCCTTCCTTGGTTCCCTCAGCGGTGGAAGAGTTGCTTCGTTACGAGAGCCCCAGCCAGCACACTGGCCGTCTGTCTCCTGAAGATACCGAACTGGGCGGCAAGCCGATCCGCAAGCGACAAGCGGTAATGGCGGTGATGGCGGCGGCGAACCGTGACCCGGAGCGCTTCCCCGATCCGGACCGGCTCGATATCAGCCGCACGGACAATCGCCACGTCGCCTTTGGATGGGGCGCCCACTTCTGTTTCGGCGCACCCTTGGCTCGAATCGAAGGCCAGATTGCCTTCGAAGAGTTGCTGCGGTGGTTTTCGGACTGGTCGCTTGCCCCGGGGCCTCTGGTCTGGCGGACAAATCTTGGCTTGCGCGGGCTAACGGCTTTGCCGGTCAACTTCACCAGAGGAGTGCGAGAGACAACGGCCACGAACCGTGTCTCGGCGGGCGACGAAGGCGTATCCGTGTGCCCATTCGCTACCGCCCATTCCAAGAGTCAGCAGACAGCGAACTAACACGACGCGTACTATCCTATCCAATGAAAAAAACATCCTGGCTTGCGGCCTCAATGGTACGGAGGCTGCTTGGCAGCCCAACTCTTACCCAACTTTCAAGCTCTCTCGAAGAGCGCCTCGGCGCTGAAATACGAGCGCTCGCTCAAGAAAAAAGCCCGCAGCTCGTTCCCAACCAGCGACTTTTGCGCCGGCCTGCTGCCATCGAGTGACGAGAAATGCAACAGTCATCGACGCTTTCACCAGCGAAGCAAGCGTTGCGGGAGCAGCTGTTAAAGCGGGCCTCCCCGGCGTTCGTCCGAGCTCCTGAAATACCATTGCGGCCCCGGCGCGACTCCGCCCCACTGTCGTTCGCCCAGCACCAGATGTGGGTGATCGATCAAGTGACGCCGGGTAATCCCGCGTACAACCTATCCATCGGATATCGGCTTCGTGGTCCCCTCGAGGTGGCGGCCCTGGAAGACGGGTTCAATGACGTGATCAAGCGGCACGAAAGCCTAAGAACGACCTTCGCGGTCGAGAACGGGGAACCCCTGCAAATCATCCACCCCGAACTGAGAATCAACCTCGCTACCACCGAACTTGATCCCCTGAACGGCGAGGATCGCGAAAGCCGTGTGCAGGCTCTGGCCTCGCAGATATCGGTCAAATCGTTCGACTTGGCTCGTCTTCCGCTGCTCCGCGTCTGCCTATTCAAGCTCGGTGAAGCCGAACACATCTTAATCATCAATGTTCACCACATCGTGGCGGATGGATTGTCTATTGGGGTGCTGTTAGACGAGCTGGATACCTTCTATCGGGCCCGTACTCGCGGCGGAGACCCGCACCTGCGGGAACTGGCGGTGCAGTATGCCGACTTTGCGCTGTGGCAACGACGAACCATCGAAAACCAGGCAGCCTATGCCAACCAAATCAATTTCTGGCAGAAGCAGTTGGGCGGCACGCTTCCGGTATTGGAGTTGCCCGGCGACAAACCCCGACCGGCCCGCCAATCCTTCCACGGCTCCAATGTCTTCTTCAATATTCCCGTCGCGCTCGCGCAAAACTTGAACTCCCTGGGCGCGAGCGAAGGAGGTTCGTTTTTCATGACCCTGCTGGCCGCTTTCCAAGTGCTGCTTCAGAGGTACTCCGGGGCGGAGGATGCTGTGATTGGGACGCCCGTTGCCCAAAGAACTCCGGGTGAACTGGAGCCGTTGTTCGGGAATTTTCTTAACATGATCGCCTTGCGCTGCGACCTTTCCCGCGATCCGACCTTCCTCGAGTTGTTGCGCCGGAGCCGGAACACGGTGCTCAATGCCTTGTCCAACAGCAACCTGCCTTTCGGAGCGATGATGAAACACCTGAAGTTTGAAAGGGACCCAAGCCGGAATGCTGTTTTTCAGGTTATGTTGGAGGTATCCTCCACCACGCCTCCGGGAATTGGCGGCCTGGAAATCAGCAGGTTTCTTTTTGATCCGAAGATCGCCCAGTTTGACTTGAGCCTGCATCTCTGCAAAGAGCGCGGCCACTACCTGGGATGGTTTGAGTACTGCACCGACCTGCTCCACCGGGAGACCGTGGAGAGACTGTCGTCGAACTTCCAACAGTTGTTACACGCCATCGTCAGGGATCCGCACCAAAGGATATCGAAGATTGGGATTCTTGCGCCAGCGGAAAGAAACCGGATTCTGAACGAGTGGAACGACACGGGGTCCGAGTTTCCCGCACACCTGCTGCTCCACCAATTGTTTGAGACGCAGGTTGAGAGCACACCTGAGTGCGCTGCCATCATGGCCGGGGCGACGGCGCTTACATATGCCGAGCTGGACGCGCGCGCCAACCGCATGGCACACGCGCTGCGCTCACGCGGCGTCAGTCGCGGCCAACGGGTCGGCGTGTGCATCGAACGGGGCGCCGGCATGCTCTCCACCGCCCTCGGTATCCTCAAGGCTGGCGCGGCCTATGTGCCAATCGATCCCTCGCTTCCGCAAGCTCGCTTGCGCTTCTTGGCGGACGACGCACAACTCGCCCTCCTCGTCTCCAACACTGCCCGGGTGAGCTCCTTCACTCTGCCTCGCGAGCGTCAACTGCTGCTCGATGGGGATGGCAGTACGATAGCTTCCGCGCCGGATACCCGCCTGCCGGTCGACGAGCGCAGCGCGCAGCCTCTGGACCCTGCCTACGTCATCTACACCTCCGGCTCGACCGGCAAGCCCAAGGGCGTCGTCGTCCCCCATTATGCGGTCGTCAACTTACTTACCAGTATGGCTCGCGAGCCCGGCCTAACCGCTGAGGACGTGCTGGTCGCCGTCACGACCTTATCCTTCGATATCGCTGTGCTCGAGCTCTACCTGCCACTCACGCTAGGCGCCTCGATCGTTATCGCGACCTCCGACGAAGCCCTCGATGGTCATGCCCTAGCCGCCCTTCTGGAACAGCGTCGTGCCACCGTCATGCAGGCCACCCCGGTCACTTGGCGCCTGTTGTTCGAAGCAGGCTGGACCCCCAAGCCTGGCTTCAAAGCGCTAGTCGGCGGCGAAACACTACCTAAGGAGCTTGCCGCGCGCTTGCTGGCATCCGGCGTCGAGTTGTGGAACATGTACGGCCCCACCGAGACCACGGTATGGTCCACCTGCGCCCGCATCTCCTGCACCTCTGACAGGATCACCATCGGCAAGCCGATTGCTAACACCATCGTCCGGATTCTCGATGCGCGGAAGGGCTTGTGCCCCATCGGCGTCCCCGGCGAACTGTGCATTGGAGGCGCCGGCGTCTCTCTCGGTTATTGGAATCGGCCCGAGCTCACCGCTGCCCGATTCATCCCCGACCCGTTTAGCACTACTCAAGGAACCACGCTCTATTGCACAGGCGACCGCGCCCGCTGGCGCAACGACGGCACGCTTGAGCACCTTGGCCGGCTTGACTTCCAGGTCAAGCTGCGTGGCTTTCGCATCGAAGTGGAGGAAATCGAGGCCGCTATCTCGCAGCACCCCGCCGTCCGCGAGGTGGCAGTCAGCGCGCGCGAGGACGTCCCTGGAGACAAGCGCCTCGTTGCGTATGTCGTCGCCGAGACGCCGCCTGCCGACCTGCTCGATCAGTTGCGAGTGCTCCTGAGAGCAGCCCTACCCGAGTACATGCTCCCCGACCCTTTCGTCATGCTCAAGGCACTGCCGCGGACCCACAACGGCAAACTGGATCGCCGGGCGCTGCCGTCACCCAGCCCAGGAGATGGGTCACGTCGCGGCGTCGTTGTTGCTCCGCGAACACCCACTGAAGAAATGGCCCTTCGAGTGTTCCGCCGCGTCCTGGGCCGCGCGGACTTCGGAGTGTTCGACACTTTTTTCGACCTCGGCGGCAATTCGCTCATGGCTGCGCGGCTCATGCTGCAACTGCGTGCCGCATCAGGTTGCGATTTGCCGCTCCGTATTCTCTTTGAAAGGCAAACCGTTTCAGCGCTGGCCGAAGCCATCGATGGCCTCACGTACTTGGCAAGCTCCAAGCAACCGCCCGCACTAGAGCACAACAGGCTGGAGATCGAACTCTAAGAGTGCCAGCATTGCTCGCCCCGATCTGTTGTTGCAATATTCACATCACCTCGTGGCCCGCAATCACTTTTACGATTCTGCCGGATGGAAATCGCTGTCGGCATTCCCCAGAAGCTCGATTCGAGGAATCTTCCTGAAGGTTTTTGTGACGGAAGACCATTTTGCCGTGTGAGCCAGCGCCAATTTCCTGCTGGAGCGGTTATTTTGCTGCGCTCTCAAAATGGGCTTCCGTGCGGTTCCACATGACTGTGATAACTGCTCGTGTATTCTTTAACCGCAACTGAATCAATGGCCACGACTTGACCTTGCTCTTCGCGTCTTCCCCACCGTTAGCAACAGATCAGAGCCTCCTTACGTCGGCTGCTACAATAGTGGCGGCCTCCGGGCTCACCTGTTTAGGTGATGGTTCCTTAACCATGTTTGGGGGATATACGTTTGCGGATTTTCTCTTATAAGCTGGGACGAATTGATAAACCAGCCCTGAACCCGGATGTGGTATTCGTTTGTGACTGCGTTTATCGGCACATGAGCAAAGTCAGATTGAACCGCTGCTGCCAGGAAAACCAGACCAATCCAGTAAACGCATTATGAAGACACCCCAGTCCCCCAAATGGAAATCCACAGCCAGCCTTGTTTTCATGGCTTTGCTGGCCATCGTCAGTTCCGCCTCGGCGAGTCTTACCGTCACGACCGCCAACCAGCAGGGCATCGCGAATACGTGGCCGTTTACCCCGAGTTGGACGGTGGACACGAACAACAGTTTGATCGCCGGGGTGGCTCCCAGCACAGCATTGGGCAATTTCAGCTTGGAGATTTCCGGCCGGACCGTCAACTCCCTGACCCTTAACACGAATCTGACGATTGGGATCATCCAACCCAGCACAACGACCAGCACGAACTACGTGACGTGTGGCAACGGCAACGGGGCGGGTTCGTTGATTGTTTATCCGCTTCCGGCTTCCGCCAACGGATACAACCTCACCAATATCACGGTTTACGGAGGATGGGCCAACAATGGCCGTGACGCGCAGGGCTATACGGTTTTGTATTCCACCGTGGCGAACCCAGCCAGTTTCATTTATTTGACCACCGTCAATTACAACCCTTCGGTTCCCAACAACACGGCGAGCGCCAATCGCGAGATCATCAATGACACCTCGGGCGGGGTGATCGCCGCGAACGTGGCCGCGCTGGAGTTTGATTTCACCGATCCGCATGTGGAAAACGGTTACACTGGCTATGGAGCCATTACCGCCGGCGGCACGGCGGCGTCGAGCGTGGCCTCGCCGGTCGTCTCAATCACAACTTCAAACCAGTCTGGCGCCAATCCCTATACTCCCACGTGGACGCTGGAAACGCCCGATCTGATCGCCGGTTTGACGCCGACCACCGCCTCCGGCAACTTTACGCAGGAGGGTGCAGGCGGCGTTTCCATATTGACTGACGGCGCAATCGGGCAGTCCGGCAACCTCAGCGGCTTTGCCACATGCGGCGCCAACGGTGGCACCACGCTCATCTACACGCTCACCAACATGGTCAACGGAAGCGATGTGACCAACATCGTGGTTTACAGTGGGTGGGGCAATGCTGACCGCGACGGGCAATATTATATCCTTTCCTATTCAACGATAGCGGCTCCCACCACCTACATCCCGATCACCACGGTCTATTACAACCCGCAAGGTGTCAGCGGCGCCTCCGCAAACCGCGTGGCGATCAGCACCTCGACCGGCGTGCCCCTGGCCAGCGGCGTGGCCAATTTGAAGTTTGATTTTTCCACTCCCGCCGGCGCGGGCGATTTCGATAACGCCTACTGTGGCATCTCTGAAATTATTGCGCAGGGCCAGGACACCGCTACGCCGCCGCCGCCGCCGTCGCCTTATCTGACCCAGGACACCTTGCCCGGCAGCGCCGCCAATGTCGCAGGTGACCAGGTGGTCTTCACGGCGGCCTACAGCAATGCTCCACCGGCCAACCTGCAATGGCAGAAGGTCGTCGGTTCGGTCACGAACGATATTGCCGCAGCCACGACGCCGACCCTGACGCTCAACAACCTGCAGGTTTCGGACTCGGGTTCCTACCAGTTGAAGGCGGTTAATGCGACCAACAATAGTGCGGCACCTTCGTATTCCACTGCCAGGCCGCTGACGGTCAGCAGCGTGCCGGCCCCGGTCAACGGCATTATCACTAAACTCGCCGCCCAGACTGGCCTCGGTTCCGGAGTGTTCATTCCCACCTGGACCGTCACGACCAACAACAGCTTGATCGCCGGACAGCCTCCCAGCAGCGTCGGAGCCGGCAATTTCAGCCTGGAGGTTGACGGCCGATCGGTTAACTCGCTGACCGCCGGCGGTGATGGTGCGCTCTCGATTGTGCCTGCCACCATACCGGGGAACTTCACCACCAGCACAAACTATGTGTCGTGTGGTGTGAATCCCGCCGGCCTGTCCATTACCTACACCCTGCCGGTTACGGCCACCGGCTATGATCTCACCAACATCATGGTTTACGGCGGTTGGGGGGATGCCGGTCGCAATGAACAAAAATACAATATTTACTACTCGACGGTGGCGGCGCCGACAAACTTCAACACTTTGGGAAGCGTGGATTACAACCCGTCCGATCCCGCCAATGCGCAGTCGGCCACGCGGGTGACGCTGGTGCCTTCGGGGACGGCGCTGGCGCAAA
This sequence comes from Binatia bacterium, assembly GCA_035566895.1. GTDB lineage: Bacteria > Verrucomicrobiota > Verrucomicrobiia > Limisphaerales > UBA8199 > DATMQA01. The sequence goes on along the minus strand of DATMQA010000077.1, from coordinate 7,242 downwards.
ATGTCGCCGCCATGATGTTCGACTTCAATACGGCGGGTGCGCCGCCGAAGAACGGCTGGGAAGGCTATGCGCAGATTTTTGTGGCCGGAAAACCTTCGGCAGGAGCGCCGATTCTGGTGCAGGATGTCACGCCGCTCAACGCCTCGGATGTGGTCGGCAGCCAGGTGGCTCTCACCGCCGCCTTTAGCGGTGCGACCGGTTACCAGTGGCAGAAAAACGGTTCTAATATCCTCGGAGCCACGACGACGACCCTGACCTTGAGCAATCTGCAACTGACGGACACGGCAACGAACAGCGGCTACCGTCTGATTGCCTCCAATGGCGGGGGATCAACCTCCACCCGGGCTTGCGCGCTGACGGTCATTCCTGCGCCGGCACCGGATGCCAACCAGGTCGTGATTGACATCGCCACCCAGACTTCCGACGCCCAGACCTTCGGTCCCACGTGGACGGTCGCGCCGGGCAGTCTCATCGCGGGCTTATTTCCGAACAGTCAGGGAACGGGAAATTTCAATGATCCGGATCCCAACCCGATCTCCCACAACCTGGCGGGTGGCACTGGCGCCCTCACCGACGGCACGTTTGGTTCGGTTGATAACACGGGCCCCCATATGAGCTTTGCCACGTGCGGAGGAGGTGCGGGCCAGTTTGTGGTCTATGCGCTCGACACCAGTGTTTTCACCAATGGCTATACGCTCACCAACATCATGGTGGGGGCCGGATGGAATGATGGTGGCCGCGACCAGCAGGCTTACACCGTTTACTACTCGACGGTGGAGAATCCCATGTTCTCCGTCCTGACGAGCGTCAACTTCAACCCGGCCGATCCGGACAATATTCATTCCTTCTCACGGGCGACCCTGACGAGTCCGACCGGATTGCTCGTTTCCAACGTCACCGCCGTGATGATTGATTTCACCGTGCCCGCTGGGGAGAACGGCTATTCGGGCTACGATGAAATCGGTGTGTATGGGGTTCCTTCCGGAGCTGTGCCGGCGAACGGAATTGCGACGACGACGGAGAACCAGAACACGGATGCTCCGACTTGGATTGTTGAAACCAACAGCCTGATCGAAGGAAAACTGCCCAGCAGCGTCGGACCCGGCGCTTTCGCGGGAGGCTTCAACAACGAGCAGGTCACTGAAGGCTTGCCCGCGCTAACCGACGGCACGTTTGGTCCTTCTGCCTCTGTCTCTGGCCTGGGCACGACAAACTTTGCCACTTGCGGCGGCGCCTTTGGGGCGGGCTCGTCCGTCACCTACAATTCCGCGACCGGCTGGAACCTGACCAACATTGTGGTTTACAGCGGCTGGGCCAATTATAACCGGGATGGCCAGTTCTATATCGTGTCTTATTCCACACTCGCGGCCCCGGCCACGTTCACGCAATTGGCGTCGGTCTATTACAACCCGCCGGACCTTGGCGGAGCGTCCGCCAACCGAGTGGCGATAGCCCGGTTGGACGGGACACCGCTGGCCATCAACGTGGCCTCGGTTAAGTTCGATTTCACCACGCAGAGTGCCAGTTTGGACAATGGCTATTCCGGTTACGCCGAAATAGTTCTGCAGGGAATCAACCTGCCGCCCCCCACACCGCCGCTGGTTCATCCGCCCTCGGTTTCGGGTGGGAACCTGATCCTGACGGGCAGCGGCGGCACACCGAACCGGGCTTATGCCTGGCTGACCACGACCAACCTGCTGACGCCGGTGGCTAATTGGACGGTCAGCGCCACGGGCGTGCTGGACGGCAGTGGCGCACTCTCGAACGCCATTCCGATCAACGTCACCAACCCGGCCAGTTTCTTCCGGTTGCGGATGCCGTGAGGTTGGATTGAGACAAAGGCGTAAACACCCGGGGACGCGCGTCCCCGGGCAAATCAGTTTGACACTTTTTGTTATCAAATTGCGGGAGAAGTCATTAAAATCACGGCTTCAGCCCGGTGGCGTTGTGAATTCTACGAGAATATTCAAATCAGATGAATCGGATGAAAGACGGCGCGCGGTCCGCGTGGCGGCTTTTACTTTGATTGAGTTGCTGGTGGTAATTGCCATCATCGCCATTCTAGCAGCAATGTTATTGCCCGCTCTATCAAGAGCGAAGGAAAAGGCAACCGGCATCAGTTGCATCAATAACCTCAAGCAGCTTACGATAGCGGCCTACTCTTACGCGACGGACAATCATGACGCCATCGTCCCTAATGCAGTTCTGGTTGGCAACCAATCCTGGGTGAGTACGACAACTTCGGCTGGGGTTAGCGATTTCCCGGATGCAACCAATACAGCCCTGATCCGCCTTTGCTCACTTTTCCCCTACAACCAGGGTGAAGGCATCTACCGGTGCCCGGGAGATAAGATCACTGTGAATGGCCGTGGTCAAATCAGGGCACGCAGTTATGCGTTGAATGGCATGATGGGAGATAACCTGGGGACGGCTGCGGATGTCCATCCGGGGATCACGGAAAACCACAAGCTTAGTGACGTGCGAAATCCCGGTCCTTCAGCCGCGTCGTTTTTCTTTGATGAGCAGGCCGATAGCCAGCCCTTACTCACCAGCATCGACGACGGATATTATGCCGTCGAATCGGCCGGCAAAGGCCCCGGCTGGCGCAATATTCCGGCGAGCCGTCACGGCAATGGCGGGCAGTTGTCGTTCGCCGACGGTCATGCGCAAAGAATGAAATGGCTTGAGGCGACGACCCGGACGTTGAAAGGGAACTCGCGAGGTGGAGGCTCCGCGGCGAACACAGTCTATCACGACCGGGACCTGGGGCAGATTTGGAAGTCGACCTATCCTCCGGAGGGGTGGTGATATGAACGAGACTGTGAGCGGTAGATGACGAGAAGGATTGGCGCCACACTGATAGCCGCGTTGGTGCTGGCGGCGGGGCAGGACCGCGTGCAGGCGCTGCAGCCGGTGGATTTGCGCTGCGCGTTGCGGGTGAATCCCCTGGGCATAGGCGACGCGACCCCACGGCTTTCCTGGCAGCTTCAAAGCACAGGGCAGGCCAGAGGAGAGACCCAAAGCGGCTACCAGATCCAGGTTGGTTCGTCGGCGGGAGCGGCGGATTTGTGGGACAGCGGGAAAGTTTCCACCAGCCAGACCGTGGATATTGTATATGCGGGCCAGCCCCTAACGAGTGGCAAACAATGTTTCTGGCAGGTGCGGGTTTATGACGGCAGCAATAACACGTCGGCCTGGAGCGCACCGGCCCAATGGTCGATGGGGCTGCTGTCCCCGTCGGATTGGCTGGCGCAGTGGGTCGGCTATGATGCGGCGTATAATCCGACACCGCAACAGGCGGCGGACAACGCGCTGTTCAACACCTCCGGGTTGAGTTTCATTCGTTTCCCGAACGGCCAGGCGCAGGCGGGGGTCTATCAGTCCTCGCTGCGCAAGCAGGTCGTGCTGCCAAGCGGAGAGACCATCACCAACGCCGTCGTCGCGCTTTACGCCGACAATGTTTGCGGCGTGTTCGTGAACGGGCGGCCGGCGTCCAATTCGGCGGCGCGTTGGGAAGCCACCGCGCGCATCGATGTGACCGCGTTGTTGCACCCGGGCACAAACGTGCTGGCGCTCGGGGCAACCAACAGTGATGCGCAGCCGGCGAGTGTGATTGGCCGGTTGGTCGTGCAGTTTGCTTCCGGCACCATATCCAACATTGCGGTCGATACTTCCTGGAAAGCGGCACAGCAGCCGCCCGCCACCTGGATACTGACTAATTTCAACGATTCGGCCTGGACGACGGCGGAAAGCACAGGCTCGCCGTGGGGGACTCCGGCGCTCAACGACATCGCACGAGTGCCGGCGCCCTTTTTGCGCAAAAACTTCGTCGTGGGCCAGACGGTCACGCGTGCGACCGTTTATGTCACGGCGCTGGGCGCGTATGAATTGCGGCTGAATGGCCAAAAGGTCGGCAACGATGTGCTGACGCCGGGCTGGACGCAGTTTACGAAGCGGGTTTATTACCAGACCTACGACGTGACGGGGATGGTGCAGGGCGGCTCGAACACCCTTGGCGCGATCCTGGGTGACGGGTGGTATGCGAGCGATCTGGCATTTAAGGGCACACGACTTAACTACGGCGGCACGCCCCGATTTCTGGCGCAACTGGAGCTCGAGCTTTCCGACGGCAGCACACAAACCGTGGTCAGCGATGGGTCATGGAAGGCGAGCTATGGTCCGATTCAATTTGCTGATTTGCTGATCGGATCAGGATATGATGCCCGCCTGGAGATGCCGGGATGGGAGACCACTAATTTTGACGACAGCGCCTGGTCGCCAGTGCTGACCGGTCTAAGCGCCACCACCGGTGGTTATAGGAACGTGACAGCCCTCGTCACCGGGTTGGTGAGGAACAACCAACTCAATTTTGTAGCGAACAACGCCACCATGGGTGGTGATCCGGCCTATGGCATCGTTAAGACGTTTCAAATCAATTTCACGCTTGGCGGCACGAACCAGACGCTGACGTTTGGGGAAGATGCCACTGTTCAAATCGGCGGAGGGGGCCAGCCTTTGACCGTTATCCAGGCGCTCTATGGCAATGGAGCCGCCTTTCCCGGGCTCGGCGGATTGCAAATCCAGGCACAGGTCACGGAACCTTCACGTTGTTTGGAAACTCTGGGTGCGACCAATCTCACCGTGCCGAGCCCAGGTTGTTATACGTTTGATCTTGGGCAGAACATGGTCGGCTGGGTGCGGCTGAACATCAGCGGCAACGTTGGCGACCGGATTACGGTGCGGCATGGCGAGATGCTCAATCCCAATGGAACAATTTATACGGCCAATCTGCGCGGTGCGAACGCGACGGACTTTTACATATTCGGCACGAATGGAACCGTGGTTTTCCAGCCGCGTTTCACCTTTCACGGCTTCCGCTATGTTGAGGTGCGGGGACTTACCGTCCCGCCCACCCTCAATTCGGTCACGGGAATCGTGGTGCATTCGGACATGCCCCGGACCGGTGATTTTGCGTGCTCCAACCCGCTCGTGAATCAGCTATACAACAACATCATTTGGGGCCAGAAAGGCAATTATCTCGAAGTTCCCACCGACTGTCCGCAGCGGGATGAGCGCATGGGCTGGACGGGCGATACGGAATTCTTTGTGCCGACCGCCGCCTATAATTTCGATGTCCAGTCCTTCTTCCGCCGGCATATGGTCACGTTCTGCGAGGATGCCCAACATTCGGATGGATCCTATGCCGTCGTCGTGCCGGACCTGGGTTCGGGGAGCGGCGGAACTGCCTGGGGCGATGCTGGCTGGATCTGTCCTTACAACATGTATCGTGCCTATGGCGATACGAATGTGATCGCTGACCATTACGCGTCGTACGTGCGGTGCGGACAATTCGACGGAGCCCATGCGTCAAACTATGTGATTGCCAGCCTGCCCGGCGATTTTGGCGATTGGTTAAACCTGGGGGGCGGCGCGACTTCGACCGTAATGGACACCGCCTATTACGCCTACTATGCGCAGGCGATGTCCGAGATGGCGGCCGCCATTGGCAATCATGCCGATGCCGCAAGCTATGCTTCACTTCACAGCAACATCGTGGCCGCATTCGGAAATTTCTTCAACCCGGACGGCTCTTTCGCCGATGGCAGCGGCCAGACAGGCTACGCCCTGGCGTTTACGTTGAACCTCGTGCCCCCCGGGTTACGAACCCAGGTTGCGCAACAGTTTGCGAATTCCATTGCGAGTTTCGGCAATCACCTCGCCACTGGTTTCATCGGCACACCGCGTTTGCTGCCCGCACTGCACGCCGCTGGACGCGACGACCTCGCCTATACGTTGCTGCTGCAGCAAACGTGTCCGTCCTGGCTCTATCAAGTGAATCTTGGCGCCACCACCATGTGGGAACGCTGGGATGGCTGGACCCCCGGCGGCGGTTTTCAGAGTGTCGGAATGAATTCGTTCAACCACTATGCCTTTGGTTCAGTGGGACAGTATTTATACAGCGCGGTCGGGGGCATTAATCCGGCCAGTCCGGGCTATGAGACCATTCTAATCCAGCCGGTTCCCGGCGTGGGCCTCCTGTGGGCGAATGCCAGCTACAATTCGACGCGGGGTCTGATTTCAACTGCATGGACAAATACCGGCAGCGCGTTCAATCTGGCCGTGGTGATTCCGCCGAACACCACGGCACGGGTGTGCGTGCCAACCACGAATGCCGCCGCCATTACCGAAAGCGGCGTGCCGGCGAGCACGTCACCTGGCGTGACCTATGTTGGCATTACCAACGGTTGCGCAATCTACGCCGTCGGGTCCGGCAGTTATATATGGTCATCGCCGTTCGGCATTCCCGTGGTGCCGAGCGTCATCATTACCACGACCAACCAGACTGGCAGCGGCACCGGCACATTTTATCCGAGTTGGACCGTGGTGACCAACGGCAGCCTGATTGCCGGCGAGCACCCAAGCACGGCTTCAGGGAATTTCAGCGAGGAGGTGCCGGGCCGAAATGTGAACTCACTGACGGCTGGCGGCAGCCTGGGTCTTACGCAGATAGCGGGAACGGTTGGTTATACCACCAGCACGAACTATGTGACTTGCGGCAGCGGCAACGGCGCAGGTTCGTTGTTGATCTACCCGCTCACCAATTCAACGCTCGGATATGATCTGACCAACATCACGGTTTATGGCGGCTGGGCGGATAATGGCCGGGATCAGCAGGCTTATACCGTTTCTTACTCGACCGTGGCGGCACCCACGAATTTCATCGCGTTGGGAGTTGTCAACTTTAACCCCGCCATTGCCGCTAACATCCAGTCCGCCACGCGGGTGACGATTACTCATTCGACTGGCGTGTTGGCCACCAACGTGGCCGCCGTGAAGTTTGACTTTACCAGTCCGGGGTCGGAGAACGGCTATTGCGGCTATGGGGGAATCACCGTGTTTGGGAGGGCGAACATCCCGCCGGTCGTGCCGGCGAACTTGAGCGCGGCACTTCAGGCGGGGCTGACGGGCTTTATAATAGACGTGGGCAGCCTGGTGGCCGGCCGGAATTACACGCTCCAAAGCACGACTAACCTGGCCTCGGCCATCTGGTCTACCGAGACCAATTTTGTGGCGACGCAGGCGACGAATGCCTTTACCAACTCTGCCGCCGCCGCCCCGCAAAAATTCTTCCGTCTCGTGGGATATTAGCCTGAGTATGACTGAGGGTATCTGGATACTGCCACCGTGGAGGCGGGCTTCCAGCCTGCCAGTGAAGCGGCGTCCCTGCCGCCACATTCTCAC
>DATMQA010000076.1:0-34979 GCA_035566895.1 Binatia bacterium | reverse complement strand
GAAACGCCTCGTCGATTGCGGCCCCCATGAGCACCTGGGCGCCCCCGCACCTGGCGTTGAGCTGTTCCATCACCCGGTTGACCTCCGACATCGTCAGGTCCGGCCCGCCCATCAGGCTGACCAGCACGGCGTCGGCTTCGGCCAGCAACTGGCCCCCTTCGAGTAATGGATGGGCCAGGAGTTTGTCCATCACCTCGCGCGAACGGGTGGCACCCATCGCCTCGGCGACAGCGAAAGCACTTTCCGCGTGCCGGTCGCGAATCAGCCCGCAAACCTCGGAGAAATGAATCTCGATTAGGCCGGGCAGCGTGAGCAGACGCCAGAGACCACGAACTGCGTCGGCGAGAAGTTCGTTGGTGAACTGAAAGGCTTGCAAGACGCTGGCATTTTCGTCAATCAGCTTCATCGCTTTCTGGTTGGGCAGACAAATAACGCCATCCGCCGCTGCGCGAAGTTCTTCGAGGCCGCGCAGCGCGAGGCGCTGACGGCGGTTGCCTTCGCAGTCGAACGGGGTCGTGACAAACGCCAGGACCAGAGCGCCGGCCTCCTTCGCGGCGCGCGCCACGACCGGGCAGATGCCGGTGCCGGCGCCGCCGCCCAGGCCCGCCACGATGAAGAGCAGCTCCACGCCCTGGCACAGTTCCTTGAGCCGCACGAATTGTTCCTCCGCCGCGGCACGGCCGCGCTCCGGGTCGCCACCGGTGCCCAGACTGCGCAGGACCTTGGGCTCAAGCTGAAGTTTCTCGGCGGCGGTCGAAGCTGCCACGGATTGCGGATCAGCATTGATGGCGACAAAGGCTGACGCGGAAAGGCCGCTGGCAATCAGGCGCTCGCTCACGCTAATGCCGGCGCTGCCAACACCGAAGATTTTGAGGGCAAGAGGGTTTTGGGGCGATTCCGTCGAGGATGGTGTGGGCGAGGGAGTATCCATCTGTCAATTCATTGCCTCAATTCTTCCTGAAAAGCTGTCCCAGGGTACTCTTGATGCCCTCGGTCAAGGAGGCGCGAGCGGCGCGCTTGCGCTGCTGGAAGGAGCCGAATTTGACCAGGCCGATGGCGGTGGCAAACTCCGGTTGGTCCAGCGCGGATTTGAGGCCGCTGATGGAGTTGGTTTTGCCGAGGGTGACGGGCATCTGAAGGACTTGTTCGGCGAGGTGGGCGATTTGTGGGATGCGGGCGCCGCCGCCGCACAGAAACGCGCCGGCACGCAGATAATTGAGGGCATAGGCCTGTTCGAGGTCCTGGACGATGAGTTGGAAAATCTCTTCGAGCCGAAGGGCCATGATGCGGCGAAGGTGTTCGAGGTTCACTACCTTGAGGGGCATGCCCAATTCCTTGCCAATCGTGGCAGTTTGGCCTTTGACCGCTTCCTCGACGAAGGCCGAGCCGTGCTCAACTTTCAGTTGCTCGGCCCGGCTCAACGGAACCTTCAAACCGTAAGCGAGATCGTTGGAAACGTGATCGCCGCCGACCGCCAGCACACCCGTGTGTTTAATGATGCCGTTGGCATAGACCACATAATCCGTCGTGCCGCCGCCGATGTCGATAACGAGCGAACCCAACTCCTTCTGCTCATTGGTCAGCAGCGCCAGCGAGGAGGCCAGGCCGTTGAAGACGATGTCGTCCACCTCGAGCTGCAGGCCCTTGACGGTGCGGATCGCGTTCTGAAGCCGGTTGAGATTTCCATGCACGACGTGCACATCCACCTCGACCCGCGCGCCGAGCATGCCGACCGGGTTAGTGATGCCGTCCTGGCCGTCCACCGTAAAATGCTGCCGAATGGCGTGAATGACATGGTTTTGCGCCGGGAGATTGATCGTCTTGGCGTTCTTGATGACGTCCTGGACATCTTCTTCCGAGATTTCCCGATCGGCAGAAACCACCGGATGCACGCCGCGGTTATTAAACCCGCGCAGGTGTCCGCCGGTCACGCCCAGGTACACGCTGCGGATTTCGACATCGGCCATCTGCTCGGCTTCGACGATGGCGTGGCGCACGTCTTCCTCGGCCAGGGGCGCGTCGCTCATTTCGCCCTTGCGCACGCCGCGCGAACGGGCCTGGCCGAGACCGACGATGTTCAGCGCGCCGTCGGGGCTGAGCTCACCGACCACAGCACAGACTTTGGAGGTGCCGATTTCCAGGCCTACGATGATCGAAGAATTATCAAACATGTTTTTTTCTGAGTTGTTTGGGAGGCTTCGGCGTCCCTGTGGGCACGGCGCTGGCTTCCAGCCAGCGGGCGGGGATGTTGTTGGTGACGGCCAGGTCGAGGGTGGCGATGGCCTTGCTCATCCTTTGGCCCATTTCATAGATTTCATGCCAGCGACGCAATTGCTGGTCGGGACCGGTCCGGCCAAAAGTGACCTCACTGCCCTGCCCCGTCGTGACGACCAGGACCTCGGAAGCGGAGACGTCAATTTTTTTGATATCGACCAATCCCGCCATTGAGGAGTGGTCAAAGGCCACGAGCAATTGGAGGGCAGCCTGGACCTGGGGCGCTTCGACGCGGCGGCCAACTTGGAACTGATTAGCGTTCGGGCCGCTGAGCAGCGGCAACGGTTCGCCCGGCTGGGTGGCCGTGCCGTTTCGCTGAGCAGGGTCCAGCGGCAGGATGACATAGCCTTCCGCATCGAGGTAATAAGGGACCCCGTCAATCCCACCACCCGGGTGCGGCTGCGGGAGGGTGATTTGCGCCAACGGCTCGCGTTCGGTGATGCGAATGCGCAAGGTGCGCGGCAGCACCCGTTCGATCGAAGCGGACTGAATGAGCGAAACCATCAGCAAATCCCGCTGCACGCGGGCGAGGTCCAGCGCCAGGAGATTCTGCCCAGGTTGGACCCCCGCCCAGCGGCGCAGTTGGTTCAGGGCGATAACACCGTCAGTTTGGATGTCGATTTGTTCGATCGCAAAGGCCTTATTCTGGTAGATCAGCCGGTTAAGCGCCCATTCACCGCCGCGCCAAATCAGATAAAGACCGAGCACCAACGCAAAGAGCGCTCCCAGGGCGATGGCAGCCATGCGGGCGCGGGCGGCGCGGACCTGGCTGGAGCGCAGCTTCACGTCGAGCACATATTCGCGGCCGAGTCGGCGGTTCCTGGGTTTGCGTTTGAACCACATAGTGTCGCCAGTCAATAGCCCGTGGTCATTATCTTGATGCCCGTTGGCCAAGCGGAGCGCGCCATTCCGCTCGTGCTTGCGGTGGGGACCATTGCACGCACGACCGGCATCAGGCACGATGGGAATCGCGCGCACGAGAGTTTGCAACGTGTTTTTGGAGTGTTCACTTTCGTTTCCTGCCGCGCTTCAGCGCGAGGTCCACCATGCGCTGGCACAAATGGGCATACCCGATGCCGGCAGCCGCAGCCGCCTTGGGCAACAGGCTCATTTCGGTCATGCCCGGCAGCGTGTTAACTTCCAACACAACCGGCTCCCCATTGGAGCGCACCATTACATCCACCCGGGCGTAATCACGCCCGCCGATCGCTTTAAAGGCACCCATCGCCGCTGCCTGGATACGCCCAGTGGCAGCCTCATCGAAAGGCGCCGGGCACAAGTACTCGGTTGTGCCGGCGGTGTACTTGGTCTGGTAATCATAAATGCCGGTTTTGGGCCGGACTTCCACTACGGGCAAAGGTTGGTCGGCGAGAATTCCGACCGTGGTTTCCCGCCCGGAAATCTTCTCTTCCATCAGCACTTGCGAATCGAAGCGCATCGCTTCGCCCAGGGCCTTACTCCAGTCGCCCACCCTCTCCACAAATTGCAAACCGACACTGGAGCCCTGGCGAACCGGCTTCAAAACAACTGGTGGGTCCCAGCCGATGGGCCAACTGGCGCTGGCGGACTCAACCAGGGTGTACCGGGCGGTAGGCACGCCCGCGGCCACGCAGCGCCCTTTGGTCAGAAACTTGTCAAAACCCACCCGGCTCGCCTCAGGGTCACAACCGGTGTAAGGGACACCCAGGGACTCGAGTTTGCGCTGCACCGTTCCGTCTTCACCATAGGTGCCGTGCAAGGCTAGAAATACCACTTCTGTCCCGGACGGAAGAGACCAGTTGTCCGTCGCTGGATCGACTTCATGAACCAGGTGGCCGAGCGACCGCAAGGCCTCCGCGACGGCTGCGCCCGAACGCAGAGAAACTTCGCGTTCCGCGCTCGGGCCGCCGAGCATCACAGTTATCGTAAGGCTATTCACCTATGATCTCGACTTCCGTTTCCAGCTCGAGGCCGCGCTCCGCCCGCGCCCGTTTGCGAATGAGTTCGACCAATTCCAGCACGTCGCGGGCCGTGGCCGTGCCGTCATTGATGATAAAATTGCCGTGCTCGGCTGACACGACGGCGCCGCCAACGCGCGTGCCTTTCAAGCCCAGCTCATCGATGAGTTTGCCGGCAGGAATCGTCGGCGTGTTTTTGAACAGGCAACCGGCACTTGGCGCCGCGGGTTGCGAACTCCAGCGTTTTTGGCTGAACGCGTTCATTCGCCGCTCGATTTCCTCGCGCGGAGCGGGCCGGCCCCGCAACACCGCGCCAAGCGCAATATGCGATTTGAGCGTGGCGCAATTCCGATAACGCACGTCCATGTCTTCAGCCGCCAGTTCGACGATTCTTCCAGTGGAGTCCATCAAGCGAACCGATTCAACGATGTCAAAGGTGGCCCCGCCCATCGCCCCGGCATTCATGCGCAGCGCGCCACCCACACTGCCGGGTATGCCTTCCAGAAACTCGAGCCCGGCCAGCCCATGGCGCCTGGCCTCAACGGCGACGGCTTTCAATTTGGCGCCCGCGCCGCAGTGCAAGCGATCTTCGACAACATCGACCCGGCTAAAATGCGACTGGGCCAGGGAAAGCACCACACCGCGAAATCCACCGTCCTTGACCAGAAGATTGGAGCCGCGACCGAGAACGAAAAAGGGCAGTTTGCGCTGCCCGCAGAACGCGAGCACCTGGCTCAAATCCGCTTCCGTCGCCGGTTCCACGTAGAGGTCGGCTGGCCCACCCACGCGCAAGGTCGTGCGCCGGGCCAGCGGTTCGTCAGGCCGGATGACGGCTCCTCGCGAAAGCTGGCGGGCCAGCTCTTCTGCAGCCTGGGAGGCGCCCGGGCGAGTGGGTTGGAGAGCCGAGTTGGTCATGAAAGGGGGGGCAGATTGCGAAACGTAGGAAGTGCGTGAAGGTTGTTTCCGCCAGGGTGAGCCCGGACCCTTTCGAAAGCGGGAGCAAGCTCCACACGCTCCATATGCTTGGCGCGACCAGATTGCGGTTCCGCTGGGCCGGACTCATCGCGTCGTTGCGGGCTTACTGGCCCAGCCTGCTTGCTCTCGCCGCTGCGATGGTGAAAAGAAGCGCGTGCCACCTCGGCAAGGATTGTTTCGGCAATATCGTCCGCGGCATGGGGCGCGTGCCACTTGGCCAGCGCGGCCTGCACCTGCCGGCGCGCCTCGGCGTTTTGCGCCAGATCTGTCAGTAATCGCACCAGCTTTTCGGCGGTGGCGCTTTTTTGTTCGAGCAACCGAGCCGCTCCGGTTTGCTCGAAGGCGCGCGCATTGTGAAACTGGTGATTGTCGGTCGCCCCCGGGTAAGGTACCAACACGGCCGGCAGACGCATCGCTGCCAATTCCGCCAGCGAGGAGGCTCCGGCGCGGCTGACGGCAAGGGTCGCTGCACCCAAGGCGGTTTCCATGCCGGCAAAAAACGGGTGCACGGCCGCTTTGAGCCCCATAGACGCATAGGCTTGCCTCACCTTCTCTGCGTCTTTAGGTCCGCTAAGATGGAACCATTGCCAATCCGGCGCCAGACGGGCGAAGGCCGGCAGTGCTTGCAGAACCAGATCGTTGATGCCAGTGGCGCCCTGACTGCCGCCCATCACCAGCACAACCGGGCGTGCCGCGTCCAGGCCGAGTGCCAACCGGCATGCCGCTGAGTCGGTTGGTTGAAACTGCGGACGCACGGGCGTGCCGGTGACCACGGCATTGCCCGTGTGCAAACGGGAAACAGCGGATGGGAATCCGACGAAGGCGCGGTCTGCGACCCAGGAAAGCCAGCGGTTGGCGCGTCCGGGGGTCGTGTTGGATTCGTGAAGGAAGGCCTGGGCGCCAAGGCGGCTGGCGGCCAGGAGCGGAGGAGCGCTCGTAAATCCGCCCATGGCCAGGGCGGCCTCAGGCGGGCGCGGAGCGAAAGCCTTTTTCGCAGCGCGATAGGATTGGGAGAACCCTCGCAGGAAGGCGAACAGCCGCCCACGCGTCAGACCGACGGCCGGCAACGTGATGATTTCCATATCCGCAGCCTGCTTTACGCCCTGTTGGTCCACCTCTTTAGGCGAGACCAGCAGAGTCACCGCGCAGCGACGCCGCACCAGTTGCTCGGCGACTGCCAGGCCGGGAAACAAGTGTCCGCCAGTGCCGCCGCAGGCAATGGCGACATGGGGCGGAGATGGGGGTGAGTGGGTCATTTTAGGAACGGATTGCGTTGGCGCCGGCTGTTCCGTCGCTCTTCCATTTCCACCAACGGCCCGCCCGCGCCCTCAAAAGGGCGCGCTTGGCGGGCGATGCTCAGAAGCAGGCCGACGCTGGTCAACATCACCAGGAGATTGGAACCGCCGTAGCTGATAAAGGGCAGCGGCAGACCCTTGTTGGGCAGGGCGCTGGTGACCACGCCAATGTTGATGAAGGCCTGGAGTCCGATTAAAAACGAAATTCCTGTCCCCAGGAGCAACCCGAAAGCGTCACCGGCATTCAAGGAGATATAAACGCCGCAGAGCAGAACAGCCACAAACGCCAGGACCACCAGCGCCGTAGCGATTAGACCCAGCTCTTCGCCGATGATCGAAAAAATGAAATCGGTGTGATGCTCGGGCACGAAACCGAGCTTCTGACGACCGTCGCCGAGCCCCTTTCCCGTCAGGCCCCCGCTGCCCAGAGCGACCATCGCCTGATAGGCCTGCAGACCCTTATCCTGCTTGGTCTCTTCCAGGTGCAGCCAGGAATAGACCCGCTCGGAGCGCATCGGATTGTGATAAATAAACAGCCCCACCGCCAACACGCCGGCCAGTACCGGCGGGAGGAAGTATCTCAGCCGGATGCCCGCCGTCAGGAGAACCACGCCGCTGACGGTAGCCAGCAGCAAAGCATTGCCTACATCCGGCTCAACAAAAATCAAACCAACCACCAGGCCGATGACCGCGCCGGGAATGACCATGCCTCGTTTGAGGAACGGCATCTGCCGCTGGAAATGCTCGCCGTACCAGGCCAGCCCGATAAGCAGCGCCAACTTGGCCAGCTCCGAAGGCTGGAAACTCACCCCCCCGAAACTGAACCAGCGGCGAGCCCGGCCCCGCACCACGCCAATGTGCGGAACTAAAACCAGCACCAACATCAGAATCGAAGCGCCCAACAACAGCCACCAGACTTTTTTGAGCTGGCGGTAATCCAGAAGAGTAGCCGCGACACACACAGCTACGCCGAGGAGGCCCCAAACCAGTTGCATGGTCAGGTAATGGGCGCCCACCTGCGCCATACTCGAGCTGTAGAGCATCACCATGCCCAGCGCGAGCAGCGCCGCAATGCAAAACACCAGAATGGTGATCACCAGCTTCATGGGTGGAGCGCTGCCAAGCCGGAGGCCCGGCTGAGGAGACCCGGCCTCCGGAAATCCTGGCTTAGCGCCCCGGTGGAGTGGCGGTGGGGCTGGAAGTCGTACCCGAAGGCGCAGGGGGGGTCTCCGCCGGCGCAATCGCAGGCTTGGACGGGATCTTTAATTTCTGGCCCACCTTGATGCTATCGGTTTTTAGATCGTTGGCCGAGCGGAGCGCGCGGATGGTCGTCTTATAGTCGTGGGCGATGCTGGTCAGAGTATCGCCAGATTTGACCGTATAGATTTGTTCCGCGTTGCTCGCCATCGCCGAAGGGGTCGCCGACGAAACCCCAGCGGCCATTGTGGGCGCGGTCGGAGCGGGAATGTGGATGGTTTGGCCGATCTGAAGCCTGGTCGCTACGACGCCAGGGTTGGCGTCTTCAATGGCCTTAACTGAAACGTGGAATTTCTTTGCGAGGGTGCTGAAGCTATCGCCGGCAGCGATCTTATAATCGGTGGCCGAAGGTGCCGCGGGTGTAACCGGCTGTTCAGGGCTGGCCTGAGCGGGTTGTGCCGAGGGCTGGTTGCTGGACGGTGGCGGCAAATTGGTTGGCTCGGTAAATTGAGGCGGCGCTGACTCGTTGGTTTGGGCGGTCTGCGTGGTCGTCGTGTCGGCCGGCTTATTGCAGCCTTGCAAGAGCAGCGCGAGCAAACCGACTCCGTGAATGGCTAGAACGACGAAAACGGCGATTTTGACGCGGGCGCGAGTTTGGTTTTTTTGCTCGGGGAAAATGCCTTGGGGGATTAATGGGCTTTGGTTATTCATTTTTATTCCTTCTATTTTAATTATTAATGAGGTCTTTTTTGGTTTCTGGTTCATTTTGCCTCGGGGTTTTTCCTCAAAAAACCCCGAAGCAAATTCTCTAAGATTCCGACTATGCGTCCGGCTCGCATTTAAGTTTGCGCTGTTTTATCGTTCATATTGGGGTTGCCAACCTGGGCACCCCTACTAATTGATTTCACTACCTGGCAAAATCTTTCGCCCCGATCCTGATAATTTCGAAACTGGTCAAAACTCGACGAAGCCGGCGAAAGCAAAACTACATCGCCTGAAGTCGCATTACTTGCCGCTTCAGTTACAGCTTCTACCAGCGAATTGGAAAGTGTGCAAGGAGTAAAAAGGCCCCAGGCGGCATGAATTTTTTCACTGGCCTGGCCCAGCAAAAAGGCGCGTTTGACGCGTTTCGAGAGTATCGGCCCAAGATCATGGTAATCCAGGCCCTGGTCCGAACCACCGGCAATGAGCCAGATGTTGGCGGCTCCGCCGGGTCCTGGCCGGACGGCCAGCAAGGCCTTATGGAGCGCATCGATATTCCGCGCTTTTGAATCATTGATGAATTGCACTCCCTGGAGTTCAGCGACCAACTCGAAGCGATGCGGCCCGGCCGTGAAAGTTTTGAGCGGGTCCAACATCGTCTCGAGCGGCAGGCGCAACGCGTGGCCGACCGCCAACGCGGCCATGAGATTCTCCGCGCCATGCGGTCCGCGGAGGAGGCATTGGTCCATATCCAGCAATGGCCCGGACCAATTGGGCAACCGGCTCAGAAGCAGGCCTCTTTCCAGATGAAGTTCGGCCGAAGTGTCGGCGGCGCTGAAGGTGATCACTTTGCCGGGCACGGGCAAATCCAGTTCGCGCAAGCGGGCGAGAGCCTCACTCTGTACGATCGCCCAATCGAAATTTTGCTGGCTGCGGAACAACCCGGCGTGGGCACGCACATAATCGTCCGCGGAAGCATGACGCTCCAGATGGTCCTGGGGCAGGTTCAGCAATACCGCCACCGCGGGTCTGAACGAGCGAGTGGTTGCCAACTGGAATGAGCTGGCCTGGAGAAGCAAATAATCCAGTTCTTTGGTCTGGTCCGCTACGGCGCAGGCCGGCCGGGCTCGATGGCCGGCGAACAAGGTGCGGCGGTGATGATGGGTCAGCACTCGCTCGAGCAATTCCGCAGTCGTGCTCTTGCCGTTCGTGCCGGCGATGGCGATGGTCAAGCACTTGGCCTGGTGAAAACCCAGCTCCAATTCGCTGAGCAGGGGGACCTCCGCCTCCTGGAGGGCTCGGACCACAGGGGAATTCAGGGGCACGGAGGGACCCAGCACTGCCAAATCGAATCGCCCCTGGGGAAGCGCGGATTGGCCTAATTGTACCTCTGCACCCAAAGCCCGCAACCGGGCCACCGCCGCTTGCAATTCAGAAGCGTCGGCAAGGTCGATACCAACGACTTTGGCCCCAAGACGACAGAGCAGTTCGCAAGCGGCCTGGCCCCGGCCGCCCAGGCCGATTACCAGGACGTTTTTGCCGTTGATTTCAATCATTTATCGGATCTTCAATGTGCTCAACGCCACCACCGCAAACAAAATACCCAAAATGTAAAAGCGCATTACGACCTGCGATTCGTACCAGCCCTTCTTCTCGAAGTGATGATGAATCGGCGCCATCAGAAAAATGCGCTGGCCGGTGCCGTGCCGGCGCCGGGTATAGCGGAACCAACCAGTCTGCAGGATGACCGAGCCGGCTTCCATCACAAAGACCCCGCCAGCGAGCAGGAGCACCAGGGGTTGGTGGATAAGGACAGCGATTAGGCCCAAAGCCCCGCCCAGCGCCAGCGACCCGGTGTCCCCCATAAACATTTGAGCCGGGTGGCAATTGAACCAGAGAAAACCCAATCCTGCCCCGACCATCGCGCAACAAAACACCGTTAGTTCGCCCGCTCCAGCCACATAAGGAATCTGCAAGTAACCCGCGGTTTTGATATTTCCGCCCAGGTAGGTCAGCACGACAAATACGACCGAGACAATGAGAGTGCAGCCGATGGCTAGTCCGTCCAGGCCGTCGGTGAGGTTGACTGCGTTGGAGCTGCCGACGATCGTCAAAGTAGTGACGATAATCCCGAGAGCGGCGCCGATGGCGACAGGATGCTTGTAAAAGGGCACCATCAGCGTGGCGACCAGATTGCTCACGATGACGGATTTAGCTTCAGGAATGCGCAGCTCACTGTGGGCGGGAAGTTTCCACAAATAAAACGCAACGAAGACCGCCAGGGCGATCTGCACCCAGAGTTTGACCTGCGGTTTGGCGCCGCCGCCGCTTTGATGGGTGATTTTGGCATAATCGTCATAGAACCCGAGTCCGGTCAGGACGACAACTGCGAGGAGCGTCAGCTCGATGAGCGGATTCCATTGCGCCCATAGCAAGGTCGTAAAATTCAGCGCCAGGACGATCAAAATGCCGCCCATTGTCGGCGTGCCGCGCTTGCTCAGGAGGCGGGCTTTCAGGTCACTGGCGGACTCCGCTTTATCCGCGTACTCCTGGCCGAATTTCAACTGCTTGAGCCAGGCTATCACTTTTGGTCCAAGCCAGAGGCTGAGGACCAGCGCCGTCACCGCCGCGCCGGCGCTGCGAAACGTAATGTAGGTAAAAAGCCGCAACGGCGACAGGTGCCGCGCCCACCCGGTCCCGGCCGACCACTTCAGTAGTTGCTGGCTCAAATAATAGAGCATTGGGTTAATTCCCTCCGCTCGGCATCGCCGCCGCGCAATTGGTCCGCAATCCGCTCCAGCCGCGTTGCCCGGGACGCTTTGAGCAGCAGCATGTCCCCTGTTCGGACAAATTGTTTCACCGCAATCGCGGCTGCTTCCACGTCGAGAAATTCAAAAACCCGGTTCAGTCCCGCATGGCGCGCTCCCCGTGCTATGACGGGCGCCATCCGGCCCACCGCAAACAACTGGCTGACTCCCATCTCGGCGGCGGCGCGGCCGACCTCTTCATGGGCTGCCTCGCTCTGCGGCCCCAGCTCGGCCATGTCGCCCAGCACCGCCACCCGCCGGCCTTTGCAGGGAAGCGCCTGAAGTGTCTGAAGCGCGGCCAGCATGGAGTCGGCATTGGCGTTGTATGCATCGTCCAGCACACGGACGCCATTGAGTTCCCACAATTGCAGGCGCATCTTTGAAGGCTTGCATTCGGCCAGACCGCGCTCGATTTCGGCGCGGCTCAGGCCCAGTTCAGCACCAAGCGCGACGGCAAACAAGGCATTGACCGCCTGGTGACGGCCCAGCAAATTAACGCGATATTCGCCGGCAAAACCCGCTTGAGCGCCCTCTATCTGGAACGTGACGCCTTGTTTGTCCTGGCGCAGACTCATTACTCTCCACTCGTTGCCCGCCGCAAACCCAACGCGAATCACCGCCGCCCGCGTGCGCTCGACGATCGGACGGGTCCACTCGCTGTCCCCGTTTATAAACAGCTTTCCGGCCGGCGGCAGCAACTCCGCCAACCAGCCTTCCTCGCGGGATACCCCGGCCAAATCACCGAAGAATTCCAGGTGTTCGCGACCGATCGAGGTAATCACGCCGTAAGCCGGCCGAATCATCCGCACCAGCGGCTCCAATTCGCCCGGATGATTGGTCCCAACTTCGAGAACCGCGGCCTGGTGGGCTTTGTCCAGTTTCATTAAAGTCAGCGGCACGCCGATGTCGTTGTTGAAACTAGCCTCGCTCGCAAGGGTCGCCAATTTCTGGCGCAGCACCGCCGCCAGCAATTCCTTTGTCGTGGTCTTTCCATTCGAACCGGCGACGGCAATGACCGGCAGCGTAAACTCCGCTCGATAGCGTGCGGCCAATTGCCCGAGCGCCTGGCGCGTGTCCTCGACGGCCACCACGGCGCAGTCACCGGTATTCAATTTCGCCGGCGCCGTGCCTTTGGCCGAGCGGTTTCCCTTTGCGGTGCCGGTTAGTCGCCGGCGCTCGACCATTACCGCAACGGCTTTGCGCGCCGCCTCGGTGACAAAATCATGGCCATCAAAACGGTCGCCCGGCAGCGCGACGAATAAATCGCCGGGCAGCACCTGCCGCGAATCGGTGCAGACCCGCAACGCCAGGGTTTCGGGCGAACCGCTCCGCAGTTCGCCGCCACAAGCCCCAGAGATGAATTTTAAACAACGAGCATCCATACGCTAAAAGTAACCGAGCCTCGAGAGAGCAAATCTAAATCCCAAAACCCAAAGGCCAAAGGCCAAATTCCGAATTCCGAATTCCGAATTCCAAATTCCGAATCCGGTCCCTTAGGATAATTGGCGACCTTTATTTCCTCAATCGCCTCCCCAGCGCAGCGGCGGTCCGGAGCGCGCGCCGGGCGCCCGCCGGAATCTGGCTAACCACACCGAGCACTTCGAACGCGACAGTGCCCGCGCCGGAAGGGACGCCCGCCGGGGGATCCTCCTGCGGCCTGGCTTTTGAGGGCAGCTTACCCTGGCGTCCAGCAGCCTCCACAAACAAACGGTGTGATAACAGCGGAAGTGGACTCATGTTAGCCTTTCGTTGTTGTTGCGTTTACTGCGACCGCGCGGCCGCTGTCTGCAAGGGACGATGGTCGCTGGGCGCGACGAGAGTATCCGGGTGAGCGGGCTGTTCGCCGTCCTCCGGCCGGATATTTAGGTAGGTCGCGGTGCGCTCGGCGATCTGCTTGAAAACCGGAGCCGCGATTTGGCCGCCGTAATAGCCGCCCTGTTTGGGTTCATCCATGGTCACCGAAATGCACAATTCAGGATTGTCGGCCGGGAAAAACCCGATGAAAGAGGAGAAGTACTTGTTGACGTAAACGCCATTCTCGACTTTGTTGGCAGTGCCGGTCTTGCCCGCAACCGTATAATGAGTCAGGGCCGCTTTGGGGGCCGTGCCTTCGGGAGAGACCACGGTCTTGAGGGCCTGGACCATCAGTTTGGAAGTCGATTCGCTGATGACCTGGCGCACACGCTGGGGTGAGTAGTTGGCCACGACGTTGTGGTCGCGGTCCTCCAAACGTTGGACCAGCATCGGGCGCATCAGGCAGCCTTTATTGGCGATAGCAGACATCGCCATAAGCATTTGCAAACGGGTGACCGAGATGCCCTGGCCCATGGGAATCCGCGCGATCGAGACTTTGCTCCACTTCCTGACCGGTGGCACGAACAGCCGCGCGCTGACTTCCCCCGGCAAAGGCAGGCCCGTGGCCGTCCCGAACCCGAAATCGCAGATATAATTGTAAAGACGGCTTTCGCCCATGCGAATCCCAATCTTGGCGGCGCCGATATTGGAGGATTTGGTAAGGATGCCCTGGACCGAAAGCGTGCCGTAAGCTTCGTGGTCGTGCAAAGGGCTGCCGGCATAAAAAAAGTGCCCGTGCTCACAATCAAAGGTGTCGGTGAGGCGCACTACGCCCTCGTTAAGGGCTCCGGCGGCCACAACGATCTTAAAGGTAGACCCCGGCTCCGCTATGTCCGCAATCACGCGGTTGCGGAGCGCATCGGCGCTGGCGTGATTGGGATTATTAGGGTCAAAGTTGGGCAGCGTCGCCAGCGCGAGGATCTCACCGGTGCGTGGACGAACCACAACCCCGGAAATGCTGATGGGCGAATGCTGCTCCATCGCCTCGGCCAGCGCCGACTCGACGATGTGCTGGATGACCGAATCGATCGTGAGGACCACGTTAAGCCCGTCGCGGGGCTCGACGTCCTGCTCACGTAAGGTGATGAGCTCCCGCCGCTGCCGGTCGGTCTCGGTCAAACGCCAGCCGCGCACGCCGACCAGTTTTGAGTCCAGCACCCGCTCGATGCCATCCTTGCCGTTGATCGTGGATACGGGGGTGCCGCTGACCTCGCTCTCCTCGGCCACGGTATACCCCAGCACATGTGCCGCCAAAGCCTGGTTGGGGTAGACCCGCAACTGTTCGTCACGGGCGAAGATCGCCTGCTGGCGCAAGTTGCGATAAAAGCCCCGCTCGGTTTTCGGAAGCTTCTTCTCGTCCAGCCCAAACGAGAGATTGGTCATCGCCGACTGGATTTTCTCCCAGGTTTCGAGAGGCACCTTTTTCTTGAGGCAGACATAATGATAGTGATTGGTAAACGTCTCGCCTTTTTCATTGCGGAGCAGCCGCGGCACCAGGCTCTGGGCCAGTTTTTCCTCGCTGATCTGCAGCAAGGGCGACAGCACGCGGGCGACCTCGGCCTGACGGTTGCCAATCAACGCCGGGTCGGCGCACACCATTTTGACAGAAATGCTGGTGGCCAGCAGATTGCCCCTGGCGTCGAGGATGTCTCCGCGCCGGGGTTCCAGCAGGACCTCGCGTTGGGTATTCTCCTGGGATTTGATGCCAAGTTCTTCGTGTCGCAAGACCTGCAACTCGACCAGGCGATAACCCAACCCGGCAAAACCCAACGCCAGTATCAAGGCCAGCAGGGCCAATCTTTTATATTGTAGTCGTTTGGCCATAAATGTCTTTGCTAAGAGTTACCGGCCGCCCGTGGGCCTCGGTTCCTCCTCCGGCGGCTTCACGGGCGGCGGTAAATTTGCTTGTCATCTCACCATTGTTCGTTATGGTTCATCCGCTCAAACTTGCCGCCCGCCCGCGGCGACTCGGTTCCTCAATCCTCCGCGCCACGGGCGGCGGCAAAATCTTATTATCCGTCATGGCCAGGCCGTTGCCTGAGTCGGGCCAAGCGCCAATTGCCGGTCCCGGACCGGCTCGGTTGGCGGCTCCACCAGGCGTAAGACTTGCGCCGGCTGCGGCGGCACCAGGCCGAGATTCAGTTCTTTGATGCGCTTTTCCAGATCACCGGGCGAGCGCATGGTCCCTAATTGCTTTTCTAATTTGTCGTTTTGGACTTCCAGCGCTTTAAGGCGCAACTCGCGGCTCTTGATCTGCTGGCCCAGCCGGACGATTTGGTCTTTCTGCCAGACGTAACCGACCCCCGAGCCGCCGATGACCAGGCAAAGCAGAAAAGCTTTGAGCGCCGGGCCAAACCGAATAGCTGCTGACTGCGATTTGCGATTTTTTGCCATAATCAATCAGCCTGATCGTTTCGATCAGCTCTAAGTTCTTTCCATCACTCGCAACTGCGCGCTGCGACTGCGCGGGTTCCCGGCCAATTCCGCCGCCCCCGGCCTCAGTGCCTTGCGGGTCACCAGCTTCAACTCAGGCGCGCGCGGTTCACGCAACTCCGGAACATCCACCCCTCCAGTGAATGTGTAATCCCGCGCCCGCGCGCGCCCGAAATCTTTCACGATGCGATCTTCCACAGAATGAAACGTTATGACTGCCAGCCGGCCGCCGGGTTTCAAAATCCGCAACGCTCCGGCAAGACCTTTTTGCAACGAACCCAGCTCGTCGTTAACGCCCATTCGCAGGGCCTGAAACACCTTCGTCGCCGGATGCGACTTTTTCCCCTGGCGCGGAGCCACCCGCTCGATCAGCTCCGCCAGTTGCAGCGTCGTCTCGAGCCGGCGGCTTTCCCGCTCACGGCCGATAGCCCGCGCCAGCCGCCGCGAATCCCGTTCGCCGCCCAGTTCCCAAAAAAGCCTCGCCAACTCTTCGATGCCTGACTGATTCACCAGGTCCGCCGCCGTTAGCGCTTGCCGCTGGTCCATCCGCATATCCAGCGGCCCGTCCTGCTGGAAACTGAATCCGCGTCCAGCCTGTTCCAGTTGCGGCGAACTCACACCCAGGTCCAGCAGTACCCCATCGCAACTGCCCGCCGGCAGCCAATCGGCCAGCTCCGCGAAGTTGCCCTGCCGCAATTCGAACCGTCCAACATATGGAGCCAGCCGCCGTTTGGCCGTCTCAACTGCGGCGCCATCGCGATCGCATCCAAACAACCATCCAGTCGGCGAAGTCGCGGCCAGTATGGCTGCCGCGTGTCCAGCCCCACCGACCGTCCCGTCGGCGAACCGCCCGCCCGCCTCCGGCCCCAACGCGGATAGCACCTCCGCCATCATCACCGGTTTGTGGACGAAATCGTGCACTGCGCATGGCTCCTCGTTGGTTTAAAGTTTGCCCGCCCCTAAAAACCGCGCGCTCACTCGCGTCCAGCGGGAGACTTCCGGGCGCTGCGCCAAACAGGCTGACGGCAACGCCGGGGTCGAGTTTTGCCGGAGTATTTCGCTCGGTCCGGCCACCACCAGCGGTTTGGCCTGGACCACCTCCAGGTCGCTATCGCTCAAATCGTTCCGGACAACTTTGATCCGTTCCAGCGACAGCTCACACTGGACCAGCGGCTTGGGAACACGTTGAGCCGCCGGTTTGACCGAGAGACGCCCCCGCACGAACCCGGATTTCGAGACCACCGAGAGCGCCGACAGCAGCCAGGACTTAAGTTCCGCTCCGCAGTGTCGAATCCACCCTGCCCCACTTCGCGCCACCGTGCGAACAGGCCGGCGAAGCTGCCCACCACTCGCCGAAGTGCTCTCCTTCTCTTTTGGCTTCTGTCTCTCCACTGGCTTCTCCCTCTCCCCTATGAGCGCCCCGGGTGCCGGGGTGCTCTCCCTCTCCCCTTCATAAGTGGAGAGGGTTTGCGTGAAGGGTCGCTTGCTCTGCTGCGATTCATGCGCAAGTCGAACGCTCACCTCACCAGCAGCAGCCGTCCCAGCCTTGGCGGTCGCTCGGAAAGGATTCTTCTTGGTGGCAAACTTTGGTAGCATGCCTCGGCCGGCGTCGCGGTACCGGCTGCCGGAGTGGTTGACGCCGATTAAACTTTTTCCCGCCGTCAGTAATCGCAACAAGCTCATAAAGTTTATTCCATGAGTTTAAATGCTTCCTGTGCCATGATTGCATCGGACGCTTTGACCCGGCCATAGCGTTCCGTGCTCCAGATCTCGAACCGGTCGAGCAACCCCACCAATACTGCCTCGTCCGTAATGCCCGCAGCCTTGGCCATTTCGTCCGGGATGCAAATCCTGCCAGTCTTATCTACGGTCGCTTGGACGGATTCGCTGCCGATGAAACGTTTTAGGATGCCTTTATTGGCGTCACTGCTCGGCATTGCATCGATCTCGCGCATCAGCGCCGCCATTTGATTCGGGGGTAACACCCTCAAACAAGGGCCTTCCTTGGCCTTGGGCCAAAGAATCAGGGTCAGGGCCAAGCCCGGGGTGGATGGCCGCCATTTCGCCGGGACTTGAACGCGACGCTTCTCATCTACGCCGTGGCGGAAAGAGCCACTGTAGTAGGCCGGAGCGCCATTTTCGTTAGGTTCCATTACTTATTCACAGAGGAGCTTTCGATACACTTTGCCCCACTGCGAGCCTCTTTATCCCACTTCATCCCACGGTATGTCAATAGTTTTTAAGCACTTTTATTAAAAAGTTATTCACAATCTGTTTTTGGGCATTCCCGTGATCGTTAAAGCCAGGATCAAGCAAAACTCCGAACGGCCCCAACCGCCACGAATAGAAAGCCCTTCGTGCGGCCTCCGTTGCCCCCGAAGCCGGTTTTTCACTGGTTTTGACGCGTTCGTCGCTTGTGCATTGGCGTCCATGCGCGTGGTTGTGTCCGTTCTTGGTTGCCATTCGTGGCGGCTCCCGAGGATGCTTGGGAAGACATGCGAACTGGGGATTTCGATTTTCACCTGCCGCAGGACTTAATCGCGCAAGCCCCGGCACCGCAGCGCGACCAATCGCGCCTTTTCGTGGTGCGGCGTGACTCTGGCCACATGGAGCATCGCCATTTTCCCGACCTTCTTGATTATCTGGGGACAGGAGATATCCTGGCGCTTAACAACTCGCGGGTGATTCCTGCGCGGCTTCGAGGAACAAACGCCAAAACCGGCGGCCGGTTCGAGGTGCTGTTGCTGGAAGAAAACAGCGTCAATGATTGGTGGGTGCTGATGCGGCCCGGCAAGCGCGCCCGTGTCGGAACTCAAATCGATTTGTACGATGCCCAAGGCTGGCCCAGCCCCGTGCAAGCCGTGGTGCTGGACACAAACGCCGAAGGCCATCGCCGGCTGCGATTTACCGGCACTCCCAACGTTGTGAACGCGCTCGAAACGTTGGGCGAAATTCCCCTGCCTCCTTACATCACTCGACCGAACACCTCCCAGATGGACGAGGACCGCCAGCGCTACCAAACAGTCTTCGCACAACCTGCCGGGTCAGTCGCCGCGCCGACGGCGGGATTGCATTTTACAGAATCGCTGCTCAAGGAGCTCCAATCGCGCGGCGTCCAGGTTTGTTTTCTCACGCTGCACGTTGGCTTGGGAACGTTCGCGCCGGTCAAGGCGGAGAATCCTGCCGCGCATGTCATGCACGAGGAGCGTTACGATATAAGTGAAGAGACCGCCCGGCAAATCAACGAAGCCAAACGCGCTGGTCGCCGCGTGCTCGCCGTCGGCACCACCACGGTGCGCGTCCTGGAGAGTGTGGCGGCGCAACACCGGGGCCGGCTCGTGGCCGGCAGCGGACGGACAAAAATCTTCATCTATCCACCTTACGAATTCAAGGTGGTGGACGGGTTGCTGACGAATTTTCATTTGCCGCGTTCGACCCTGCTGATGCTGGTCAGCGCCTTTGCCGCGCCGGGCGAGACATCCGGGCGCGAGCTGGTTTTGTCCGTTTATGCTGAGGCCGTGCGCGAGCGTTACCGGTTCTTCAGCTATGGGGATGCGATGTTGTTGCTCTGAGTTTTAAATTTCAAGTTTTTGGCTTTTGGCTAAATACTGTCGGAGCGTTTTGAACTCGAAACTAAAAACCACGAACTCAACCTTGCCGTTTGTGTTTTTAAACCTGGCCATGACGGCCGATGGCAAAATCGCCACGGCCAATCGCGTAGTTTCGTCCTTCAGCAGCCGGCGCGACCGGGAACATATGCTCGAACTGCGCGCCACCGCCGATGCCGTGATGAACGGAGCGCGCACGGCCGACCTCAAGCCCATCCACATGGGGACGGGCCCCGCTAAGTATCGCCGATTGCGCCTCAGGCGCGGCCTGGCGGAATACAACCTGCGCGTCATCGTCAGCGGCTCCGGGACGCTCAACCCGAAAGCCGAGGTGTTCAGACAACGCTTTTCGCCGATTATCATTTTAACCACCCGGCGCTCTCCACCCCGCCGATTAGAGGCACTCCGCGCAGTCGCTGACGAAGTGAAGGTCTGCGGAGAACATGAGATCGACTTTCGCCGGGCGTTTGGTTGGCTGCGGTCAAAATGGAACGTTCGGCGGTTGCTGTGCGAAGGCGGCGGAGAGATCAACGACGCCCTGTTTCGCGCTGGGCTGGTTGATGAGCTTCACCTGACCATCTGCCCGAGAATTTTCGGCGGACGAACTGCGCCGACGATTGCAGACGGTCGGGGGGCGGGCAGTTTGCACCAGGCCTCACAACTGGAACTGAAATCGGCAAAGCGCCACGGGGACGAACTGTTCCTGGTGTACCGGGCGAAGCGAAAAGGATGATCAGGGATTCACAGCCTCGGAAGAACCTTTGGGCGGCGGAAGGGGCGAGGCTGGCGCTGGCTGGCCATCCACCGTCCGTGGTTCCATTAACTCGACGCGGGTGCCGTCGGGGTCCCAAAGATTGAGTTGCCGTTTGCGATTGATGCCGGTGGCGATCTTAAGTGGACGTGTGTAACCGATGCTCGTGATTCTCTGCTCGAGGTTGGCCTTGGCCTTCTCCACATCCGCTACTTCCAGGCAGAGGTGGTGCTGTGTGCCGCGTTTGTCCGCTGGAGGCAGTTCCGAATAGAGCATGAACTCGACGTAATCGCTGCTGTCAGGGAGCTTCACATTGACCCAATTGAGTTGCTTCGGGTTGTTGGCCCCGCGCCAGGTTTCGGTGCCACCTAAAACCCCGCAGTAGAACTTGAGCGCTGCGTCCAGGTCGCCGACCAACAGCCCCACGTGGGTCATCCGGGTGGAGATACGAGTGTCGGGCAGGAACTTTCCTTTTTCACGCACCGTCCAGCCGTCCGGCGCATATTGCACTATCTCAACGGTATGGCCGTCTGGATCGGCGACGTTAAAATTCAAATTTCCGATGCGGCCTTTGTCCACCTTTTCGGGCGCTTTGATGCCGCGCGCGGCCAAATAAGCGCGCATCGCTTCGGCATCGTCGGTTTCGAAGGAGATATGGTTCAGCCGGTCCGAGCTGGCCTGCTTGTCGGGAAACAGCTCGATGGTTTGGCGGTCGTTGATCTTGATCCAGGTCAGGCGGAGGCTGCCGTCGTTGTTCGTGAGAAAGAACGGCTCGTCGAATCCCAGGAAGTCCTTGTAGAACGCGCGCGACTTTTCCACGTTATGCGCAAACAAGGCGATGTGAGAGACGCCGGTAAGGTGGGGGCGCATCGGCTGCGCCATTGCGGAGCACGCCAGCAATAGAGCTGGAACTTGCAATCGGCAATTCTCAATTCTCATTCTGAATCTCCATTCCTGGGGGCTTTGGTTCTATTTCTGGCGGAACGGAATCGGATTGCTACATACTCCCGGGTTTCCTGCAAATGGAAGCCCAACCTCTGGATTTCCTTTGCTATCCCAGGCATGTGGGCTACTCCCCACGGCACGATGATGATATCCGATTGCGAAAGCCGGGAATCGATTTCGTCTAAAAGGCGCCGATTGCGCTTCCTGAGCAGGTCATCGAAGAGTTGCTCCTCAAAATCGGGAGACGGCGAGTATTGCGTCAGCATCAGCACATTCTTTGCGTTCAAACCCTTTGAATGAATGAGCATGACCAGGTTCAGGAAATCAATCGTGTTTGTCCCGAACTGTTCCACATCCACATCCGCCGGCACCACTTCGCCCCGGTTTGGCTTGAACTCCTTCTGTTGCTCGGCCAGACCCAGAGAGGTCGCCATTCGTTTGTAACTGATTTTGTTTGTAAGCAGGTCCCGGTCGTCACTCACCCCTTCCATCAGAATGAGCGAATTCGTCGGAAATGATTCCGAGAGCTTCCGGTAAAACTCGGGTTCGCCAATGTGTGACATCGGAAACAACTGGATCGTCTTGCCGTCGTTGCGAGCGTATTTTCTAACTTGCACCGTCAACCCACCCGAGCGCAGTGCCAAAAAACCCTCGCTTAAATGGTCCATTGCCAGCGAAGCGCAAACGACAAGATAGACAACCACCGCGGGCAGTGCCACGAAAGCGTTCACCGCCAGGAATCCACACAGGTTCAGCCAGCTAAAACGCCTGGTTCCAAGCTGTTTCTCTGACAAAAACGGCCAGCGAAATTTGGAGCCGCCTTGGACCAGGCGCAGGACGCTGAGCCCGAAGACCACCTGGCACAAAGAGATAACCCAGGAAACCTGCTGAATCCGTCCATAGAAATAGATCAAGAATGGAATCACGACCAATCCAGCTATAGGATTAAAAAGTGTGACCGGCAAAAACAGGCGCTTGGGGATCATGGGAGTGAGCCCCATCAGCGCGTAGGTCAGGATTGCCAGGAACACCGCCAAAAGGAACACTATCCCGCGGATCAGCGTAAGCACGTGAATACCAAAAACGAGGATCAAGGTGTCATCAACCAGGGATACTACCGCATCCAATAGAAATGCTCCAAGGCACAGGCTCACCAGGACGGCGAACACCTGCCGCGCGGACCAGGATTTGCCCTTGAGCTTAGGTAGCGGCGGTGGAGGAGAGGGGGCCGCCGGTGGTGCCGGAGCGCCGCTCACCGGTAGCTCCGATGCTGGTAACAGCGGAGGCACACCCCCAACCCGTGTACTGCCCTTCAAATCTTGCGGCTGCTCACTCATCCTGGTTGCCATTTAGACTTCGTTTCGGCCAACCTGGGCTGGTTAAAAAATCAAGGCGTTTTGGTTTCCACCCACCGCGCGATCAGCCACAGCAAATCAGACAAGCGATTCAAATACACGATGATCTCCGGGTTCTGAAGCTGTCCGCTTTCCTGCAAAAAGCAGACCTGCCGTTCGGCACGGCGGCAGACCGTCCGCGCCAAATCCAGCGCGGCAGAATGAAGACTGGCCCCGGGCATGACCCAATCGTGAACCGTGAGGTTCTGCGCTTCGATTTCCTTGATGAGTTCCTCGAGTTTCGTGGTCATCGCAGAGCTCACCAGGATGAAGCCCTCCTTGACGTAGCGCGGCAAATCCTCCACGGCCGTGGCCAATTCGCCCATGAGCGTCACCAAATCCTTTTGAATCCGGAACAGGTGGTCTCGCACTCGGTCCTGCGCCGCGGTGGCGCGGGCCAACCCCAGTGCGGCATTGAGCTCGTCTATCCTGCCAAAGGCTTCCAGGCGAGGATCGGTTTTGGAGACACGCCGGTTGTACATCAGTCCCGTCGTGCCGGTGTCGCCCGTTTTGGTTACGATGCTCATGCTCGTGCGGAAAGTTACATAATTGCCTGGTTGCATCCTTACAAGGTTAAATGGTTGGCGTGTGAAATCCTTTTGCCTTTGGTGCTTCGATTGCCTAGTTTCGGCCCCCGACCGATGCTATGAATACAAAGTTGCTGCTTAAAACCATTTTCCTGATCCTGGTTCTCTCCCTCCTGGTGGTCATGGGTATGAACAATCAGCAAAAAGTCGAGCTCTCGCTGCCGCCGCTGCTCCCCAGGACCCAAAAACTGCCGGCGGCCCTCATGTATTTCGGATTCTTCGGTGTTGGTGTCTTGAGCGGCACGCTCCTCACGGCCGGCGGCAAAGGCGGCAGCCGCAGCAAGGCGGATCACTGATTACTGGTTACTGACTAGCGCCTCCCGTTCTACCGTTCGTTTATACGCCAGCAACCCATCCACGATCGCCTGCGCCATTTCTTTCCGATAGGCGGCGCTGAAGATTTTTTTCCCTTCCATCGGGTGTGACATGAAACCGGCTTCGATGAGCACCGCTGGCATTTGCGCATCCCGCAAAACCGCAAACCGCGCCCGCCGCACACCCCGGTCCTGAACCGCTAACTCCCCAGTCAGCGCCTTCTGCAATCGGCAGGCCAACAATAGGTTTTTATCGTTGCAACGATTGCCCGTGCACCATCCTGCCCCGCCGCCTTCGCCCTGGGCATTCGTGGACTGGGCCCCGGCCGGAGTCAAACAAAAAACTTGAGCGCCCTGCACCGTAGCGCGGTCGGTTTCGGAGGCGTTGAAATGCAAGCTCACAAACAGGTCCGCCTTCTGCCGGTTGGCAAGATCCGGCCGCACGGGTAGCTCGATAAAGCTGTCCCGGGCGCGGGTGAGCGTTGCTTTCAAGCCGGCGCGGCCTAGTTGTTGGCGCAGTTCCTGGGCCAGCAGCAAGGTGTATTTTTTTTCCTGCCGCGACCCGACGCAATACCCCGGGTCTTTGCCACCGTGCCCCGGGTCGAGACAAACCGTTTTGATTTTATCCCGCACCGAATTTCTGGGCGGCACCAGGATTGGCTGGACGGTGGTTTCCAGGTCCAGCCGATCAAGGCAGACCGCCCCCCCATGCTGCACCGGCGCGAACGAGAGCCACACCTGGATACCATTGGCCTCGGCCTGCCGGGAATCGATATGGAATACCAGCCTCGTCGAGCGATTGCTGAGTTGCACTGTTTCGTCTCGTTTGAGCCAGCGAATTTCCAGGCCATTAGCTTTTGCCCAGACGCTCAGAGAAACGTATCCCCTCCCCGCGATGCGCGTCTCGTGAGCGGCGAGCGCTGTCTTCGCCTCTAGCGCCACCGGAACCAGGCCTGCAAGGGCCAACAGCAAGGAGGTAACGGCCGAGTTCATGAGCGCGAAATCTGCACGTCCAGCCTCGTGAGTT
Organism: Binatia bacterium; assembly: GCA_035566895.1. Taxonomy (GTDB): domain Bacteria; phylum Verrucomicrobiota; class Verrucomicrobiia; order Limisphaerales; family UBA8199; genus DATMQA01. The sequence continues at coordinate 10,879 of DATMQA010000076.1, read as the reverse complement.
CAAGCCCCGAACGCTGGCGCGGCCTCCGCTTCGGCGCCGGGACGCTTCGAGGCTCAGATTTCCGATTTCGACCTTCTTTCGGCCTCGGATTTAAGCCTTCGGATTTTCTCTTTGGGGTTGCTTCCACCGTTGCCGTTGACTAAGTTACGCCGCCGTGCGTGGCTGAATTAATTGTTTTATGGATAAAACCGCGGAACTGAAATTAGACGGAAAGAGCTGGAATCTTCCAGTGACTGAAGGAACCGAGCAGGAGCGCGCCATTGATATCGCCTCACTGCGTAACGAAACCGGATACATCACTCTGGATGACGGCTATGCCAACACCGGTTCTTGCGAAAGCCGAATCACTTTCATTGATGGCGAAAAGGGGATTTTGCGCTATCGGGGCATCCCCATTGAAGAACTGGCGGAGAAGTCCACCTTCATTGAGGTCGCGCATTTGCTCATCATGGGCCGGCTGCCGACCAGCGCCGAATTGCGGCGGTTCTCGGACCTGCTGACCGACAACGAACTGCTCAATGAGGCCATGAAGCACCATTTCGAGGGCTTCCCCGCTTATGCCCACCCAATGGCGATTCTTTCCTCGATGATTAACGCCGCCAGTTGCTTTTACCCGGAACTGCTGAACGATGAGAAACGCGAGCATTTCGAGGTTTCCGCCGCGCGGCTGCTCTCCCAGGTGCGGACCATCGCCGCTTTTGCCTACCGCAAATCGCGCGGGTTGCCCATCATTTATCCCAAGCCCGACCTGAAGTACACCGCCAACTTCCTGCACATGCTCTTCTCGCTGCCCTATCAGGATTATGACCTTAAACCCGAGGCCGCCAAGGCGCTGGATCTAATCTTCCTTTTGCATGCCGACCACGAGCAAAACTGCTCGACCGCCACTGTCCGCATGGTCGCCTCCAGCCGGGCCAACCTTTTTGCCAGCGCCGCCGCCGGGGTGTGCGCCCTCTGGGGTCCCCTCCATGGCGGCGCCAATCAAGCGGTGCTGGAGATGCTTGAGTCAATTCACCAATCCGGGGATAACGGCTCAAAATTCATCGCCGACGCCAAAGACAAGAACAGCGGCAAACGTCTAATGGGCTTCGGTCACCGGGTCTATAAACATTACGATCCCCGCGCCAAGATCATCAAAAAGGCCTGCGACGAGATGTTGGCCAAACTCCAGGTTTCCGATCCGCTCCTGGAAATCGCCAAGCACCTCGAAGAAGCCGCCCTCAAAGATTCCTATTTCGTCGAGCGCAAGCTTTACCCCAATGTGGATTTCTACAGCGGCATTATCATGCGCGCCATCGGCATCCCGGTGGAGATGTTCACAGTCATCTTCGCCATCGGCCGCATGCCGGGCTGGATCGCCAATTACAAAGAGGTCATGGAAGCTCCGACGCGTATTTATCGCCCGCGCCAGATTTATACCGGTCCGACCCTCAACCACTATACGCCGATCAAGGAAAGAAAATGAGGCATTGGGCGGCCAACTGGTTAAATGGGTTAAAAAGTTAAAAGAGTTAATTGAGGAAAAGGGCATCCCGTGAGCACCCATTTAACTCAATCAACTCTTTTAACCATTTAACCGATGAACATTCAGGAATTCCAGGCGAAACAACTCCTGGCCCAATACGGCGTTGCTATTCCCCCGGGCGAGGTGTGCGACACGCCTGAGGCCGCCAAACGAATCGCCGAGCAGCTTTTCGCCAACGGCGCGAACATTGTCGCCGTCAAATCGCAAATCCACGCCGGTGGCCGCGGCAAGGGCACGTTCAAGAGCGGCTATCAGGGTGGCGTCAAAATCTGCAAAACCGCGGAGGACGTTTTCGACAAAGCCAAGGCCATGCTCGGCAACGTGCTGGTGACCAAACAAACCGGGCCGGAAGGGCGGCTGGTGAGCAAGCTGCTGATCACGCTCGCCCCCAATATCCAGAAAGAGCTTTACCTGGCAGTGCTGCTGGACCGTGCCATTTCACGTCCGGTCATGATGGCCAGCACCGAAGGCGGCGTGGATATCGAGGAGGTCGCCGCGAAAACTCCCGAGAAAATCACCAAAGAAGCCATCGATCCTGCCGTGGGTATGATGCCCTACCAGGCGCGCAAAGTGGCGGCCGCCCTCGGGCTTCGCGGCGATCTGCTCAGCCAGGGCGCCAAGCTTCTCCTGGGCGTGTACAAGACCTGGTGGGAATGCGACGCCTCCCTGCTGGAAATCAACCCTCTCTGCATCATCCTCGCCAACGAAGGCAAGCAAGCGCTGCTCGCGGTCGATGCCAAACTTTCGCTCGATGACAATGCCCTCTACCGGCATCCCGAGCTCCAGGCCATGCGTGATTTGGCGGAAGAGGCGCCGCTGGAAACCGAAGCCAGCAAATACAATCTCAATTACATCAAACTCGACGGCAACATCGCCTGCCTGGTCAACGGCGCCGGCCTGGCCATGGCCACGATGGATATCATCCAGCATTTCGGCGGGCAGCCGGCCAACTTCCTCGATGTCGGCGGTGGCGCCAGCCAGGAGCAGGTATCCGCCGCCTTCAAGATCATTCTGCAGGACAAAAACGTCAAAGGCATCCTGGTGAACATTTTCGGCGGCATCATGGATTGCAACGTCATCGCTACCGGCATTGTCGCGGCAGTGAAGGAGACCGGGCTGAAATTGCCGCTGGTCGTGCGGCTCGAAGGCAATAACGTTCAGGCCGGCAAAAAGACCCTCGCCCAATCCGGTCTGACCATCATCAGCGGCGACTCCATGGCCGACGCCGCTCAGAAAGTCGTCAAAGCAGTCCGGTTGTAGTGCAAACGATTTTCTGATGGGCGTATCCGGACACTGCCCCGTAGCGCAGCCGACAAAACGGGGGCCGTGTTCGGTGCGCCCTTTTCTGATAGACTGGCTACTCTTCTACTGGCGCTCCTGTCGCGCCCCAGGTAAAATATTTTCATGATGGACGAAGCACTTGTCGAAAAACTCAATCGTGGGTATGTGTGCCCGCCAGACGCCGGGCCAGCGTGGCGAGAGGCATCCGAATACGGCATCGATATGTCTCTCGTTGAGGACGCTCTGAGCCGAACACCGGAAGAAAGACTTGAACAGCACCAGCGCGTTCTCAATCAGCTCCTCATGCTTAAAGAGGGTGCCGCCGAGGACTTCCATCACCAAGCCCTGGTTCTTCGACTCAAGCAACATGCGGTGAAATTCGTCGTTGTTGGCGGCGTCTGTGGGTTTTTGCATGGTGCATCGCTGGTGACCCTTGACTTGGACGTTTGCTGCCCGTTTTCAATTGAGAACCTGAAGCGCATCAACCGCGCCATTAGCGATTTGCACCCTTACCACCGGCTGACGCCCGAGAAGCTGCCATTTGAACTTACTGGCGACTTGGCTTCGCGGCTTAAGAATCTTTACTTGCAGACGGACTTGGGTCCTTTGGACTGCCTGAGTGAGATAGCTGGTATCGGCAATTATAATGCGGTCTTTGAGCGCTCTGTCCCTTACAAGTCCGCCCATGGCGAGCTCCGGATATTAAGTTTGGAGGCACTGATCGCGGCGAAGAAAACCATAGGTCGCGATCGCGATCTGATGACCATCAAGCTCCTTCGCGCCATTAAGGAGAAAAAAGAAGGGCGGAAGACCTGATTCCGCTCGCAACGAACGGTGCGCGCAACAATCGCCCCGCTGCAAAGCCACTAATCCACCATCCATCACCCATCATCCGCTCCCCCCTTCCCCCATGTCCATTCTCGTCACCCCAACTACCCGCGTTCTTGTTCAAGGCATCACGGGCGCGTTCGGCGCGCGCCACACCCAACTGAGCCTGGCTTACGGCACCCAAATCGTTGCCGGCGTTACTCCGGGCAAAGGCGGGCAAACATTCGAGAACAAAATCCCCATCTTCGACACTGTCGCTGAGGCCATGAAACAAACCGGCGCAACCGCCTCAGCCATTTTTGTCCCGCCGGCTTTTGCGGCCGACGCCATCCTTGAAGGCGTCGATGCTGGCCTGGATCTCGTCGTGTGCATCACTGAAGGCATCCCGGTAAATGACATGGTCCGGGTCAAGCGCGCGATGGATGGTAAAAAGACGCGGCTAATCGGCCCCAACTGCCCCGGAATTGTCACCCCCGGCGAAGGCAAGGATTCACAGGGCGGCTGCCGCATCGGCATCGCTCCCGGCTACATCCATAAGCGAGGTCCGATTGGTGTGATTTCCCGCAGCGGAACCCTGACCTACGAGGCCGTGTGGCAGCTCACCTGCCGCGGCGTCGGCCAATCGACTTGTGTCGGCATCGGCGGCGACCCGGTCAACGGGACCTCACACCTGGACGTGCTGAAACTGTTCAACGCCGATCCGGAGACCACCGGCATCATCATGATCGGCGAAATTGGCGGATCGGCTGAGGAAGAAGCCGCCGAGTGGGTCCAACAACACTGCCAGAAACCAGTCGCCGGGTTCATCGCCGGAGCAACCGCGCCGCCCGGCCGCCGGATGGGTCACGCGGGGGCCATCGTCAGCGGCGGCAAAGGGACCGCCGCCGCAAAAATAGCTGCGTTTAAAGCCGCCGGAATCGGCGTCGCAGTCACGCCCTCCGAAATGGCGGAGACCCTGCTCAAAATGATGTGAGACGTGGTCCTCACCGACTTCATCCTGAACCTGGCAGCGCTGCTGTTGTGGTTGAGTTGGCGCTCGCGCCAATTCGATCCCCTGGTCCGGACCGTTCCCGCGACCCTCGTGGGCACGCTCCGGCCGGCTGAACCGCGCCGTTTCAAGGGAGGCGAATTATTAGCCGGCCTGGCTGTGCTGTTGGTTTTGCGCGGCCTGCTTTACGTCGAGATCGGCTCGCCCGCCGATTGGACACCCAAACTGAACCTCGGCCTGATCGTCCTGGCGTTTCGCAGCGACAGCTTTTCCTCGGTGCTCCTTTATTCCGTCCTCAGTTTCTTGCGCGTGTTCCTGATTTTTTATTTCTGGCTGCTGATCCTGGCCTTGCTCAACCGGAGCGCAGCCGACTCTGATGCTGTTCCCCGGATGCTTCGCCTCCATCTGGGCCCGCCGGCCCGCTGGCCCTGGCCCTGGCAACTCGTGCTGCCGGTCATGGTCATCGCCGCGCTTTGGGCTGCACTTTATCCTCCCCTGCTCTATTTGGATGTCGTCACCCGCGTGCATTCGACGGTGCTATTGGCCGCCCAGGGCCTGGTGCTCGGGCTGAGCGTCTTTTTCACGCTGAAATATCTCCTTCCGGTGTTCCTCTTCCTTCACCTAATCAGCAGCTACGTTTTTCTGGGCCGCAACCCGGTCTGGGACTTTGTCTCCTCGACCGCGCGCAGCCTGCTCTCGCCGCTGCGACGAGTGCCGCTTCAATTTGCGCAGCTGGACTTCGCGCCGGTCGCGGGGGTGGTCCTGCTCTTCCTGCTGTTACACTGGCTGCCGAACTTCATCCTGGCAACGCTGGCTAAGTGGAACCTCACCCTCTGGCCGCAGTGAGGATGACGCATGGTGGATGATGGATGATGGGGGAGAAGTGGTGCCTCGTCACAAAGTTACTTCGTGCCCATGTAACTATGTAACTGTGTAACCCATGTAACCTCCCCACTCTGCACTCTCCACTCCCCAATCTGCACTCTACAGCCCCGGGCTCCTGAGCAACTTGACCGTGACCGTCGTCCTGGTCCCCGGTTCGCTCTGGATACTCAACGTGCCGCCGTGGAGTTCCGTCAAGCGTTTGGAAATAGTCAACCCCAGCCCCAACCCCTGCTGCTCGTGCAGCTTGCGGTCAAATTGCATGTAGGCCCCCACTTTGGTAATATGTTCGGTCGAAAACCCTCGCCCCTGGTCCCCAACCGTCAGCGTCACGTTCCCACCCGAATTCGCCAGTGACACGCTTACCGGCGTGCCGGCGGATGAGAATTTAAATGCGTTTTGCACCAACTCATCCACGATCTTCGCCAGGTTCTCTTCGGAAATGCAGGCGGGCACATCGGCCAACTCCAGTTTCAAATCGCCGGCCCGGTTGGCCGCCTGCGCCTGCGCCCGCGCGCGGCTTTCGACCAGCGGTGCCGGTGAAATAGTTTGTTTCGCCCGCAAGGCGCTGATCTTTTGTACATCGGTGCCAATCAATTCGAGCTGTGCGTAAATCAAAAAATTCTCGACCAACCGCTCCAGTCGCCTCCCGGACTCATGGATCACCTGGCCCATCTCCGCTACCTCGCCCGGGGAAAGCGTCGCCGCCTCCGCACTCAGGATTTCTCCATACGCCAGAATCCCATTCAACGGAGTGCGTAACTCGTGCGGCAGCATGAGGCTGAGATTGCCGCGCAGGTCGGCCAGTTTCTTCTCCGCCTCCTGCCGGACGGTCTGGACTTTTTTGAGCCGCGCTCCGACTGCCGCATAGAGGGCCTCCAGCGCGAAAGGCTTTGGCAAATAATCGTCGGCGCCCAGTTCCATGCCATGACGCATGCCGGCGTGGTCCGCCAGTCCCGTCATCAGGATAAATGGAATCGCGGCCGTACTGGCGTCATTGCGTAGCGACGCCAGCGTATCGTAACCGTCCATTTTCTCCATGTTGACGTCGCACAAAATCAAATCGGGAAGGGCCTTTCGCGCGACCTCGACACCCCGCACTCCGTTTTCGGCGTCGATCACCTCGAAACCCTTTTGCGTCAGCGCCATCTGCACCATCTCGCGCAGCCACGCTTCATCATCTATGACTAGAATTTTGTTCATCTGCTCGCGCCGGGACTATCGTCAGCCCGACATAAAAAAATCTATAAAACAGGCCCTGCGCCTGGCCTTTGTCGCCCGCCGGTGTCCTGAAATCGTACAACCTGAGACACGTCCCGCACGCTCGTCATTCAAAACTCACACGACGAGCACATCTGCCCGCGCCGAATCTCTCATGAGCAATTCCTTTGCCCAACGGGCGTGATGGACAGAATTTGACGCTTGCGCCTCCCGGTATTTAGCATGCGGTCATGCTTGATGGAAAAAGTTGCGGCTCGCGGGCAATCGAAACGGCTTGGCTCATCCGTGTTGGGCAAGGTGGGGGATAGCAATTGGCTGAGACAAGATCCCTCGCGGCCGGCTCAGGCGCATCCTGACACTGCCGTGTCCCTCATTTAACTCAGCTAACTCCTTTAACCCATTTAACTTAGTTAACCCAGTTATCCCACTGGTTGCGATCCCAGCCGCGGCGGTGATTCACTTTCCCAGCCACTTGCCGATCATGGCGCTCGCTGCGTCATCACAACCGCTCGGGCCTTTCGTCGCACCTGTGTTGGTAGCCGCGATCACGGCAAAATCCTTTTCCGGCGCCAGCCACATAACGACATACCACATGGTGTTGGAGCCATTGTGCATCAGCGCGCGGCCTCCAGCCCATCCGCGTTTCAAACAGACCCAGCCGCAGGCGTAATCCCCGCCCGCGGGCGGCGTGTGGAGCTTGCGCAAGGTCTCCGGCTTTAACAATTTGCCGGCGCGTTCACCTTCCATCTGGAAGATCGTGTAGCGCGCCAAATCATCGAGCGAACAATGCACGCGGCCCGCGGGAGCAATTGCCGGCGGATTATCCTCCTGCAACGGAAGCGTCATGAAAAATCTGCTGACATGCCCCCAGGGCTGATCGATTTCCCCAGTCGTGCCGGGCGGGCCGAACCCGGCGGAGTCCATGTGCAACGGTTTGAAAAGTTTTTCAGCGATCAGGTCTTCCCACGGTTTGCCCGCGAGCTTCTCCAACATGGCGCCCACGATGGTGTAACCCTGGTTCGAGTAGATCATCTTCGTTCCGGGCGCGGCTTCCGGCGGCGCCGCCAGCACAGCCGCCAGGAACTCTCTGCGTTGTTCCATCGGCGTGCCTTTTTGTTCCAACGCCCGCTTCCACGCTGCGCCCGGGGGTTTCTCCGGCACACCGCCCCGGTGCGTCAGCAATTGTTCGACCGTTACCGCTTCGTAGCCCTTGTCCATTTTCCCTTTCAGCTCGGGAAAGACTTCGCCAATCGTCGTGTCCCAGCGCAGTTTGCCTTCCTCAATGAACATCGCCGCCAGCGTGGCGGTCATCGATTTGGTGCAGGAACCGATATGGAATTGGTCGTTGGTCGTCACCAGTTTCTTCTCGCCGCTTTTCCGGACGCCCACCGCGGCGCGGTCGCAGATTTTCCCCTCTTTCACGACCACCACGGCCAGCGCGGGGAGGTCGTATTTCTTGCGAATGACCTCCAGTGCCTGGGCGGTGCCGGCCGGCAGCGCCTCCCCGGCGGTGCTGCCCGCGGCAGCCTGCGCCCAAATCAGTGGAAGGGCTGAGGCGCAAATAACCACAACGAGCATGAGCAAGGTTTGGTTCAGGTTAGTTTTCATTTCCAGGGTCCAATGCGTTCTATTTCTTTCTTAGTCGCAAAGGGGTATCAAAAGATTACAAACGAGGCCAACTAGTTCTGCCCGCTAGCCGACAAAACAATTGATGAGTGAATGAAAACCGGTGTAACGTGCCCCCGCGTGCTCACAAAGGCCTTCCTGTCGTCCGTCGTCGCGCTGTTTTGCGCCACGGTCGTCCCGTCGCGATCCATCGCCGCGGCGCCGCCCAGGCCCAACATCCTGTTCATCCTGAGCGATGATATGGGCTACGGCGACATCGGCTGCTACGGCGGCCAGTTCGCGCCCACCCCCAACGTGGACCGTTTGGCCCATGAGGGCATCCGCTTCTCGCAGTATTACAGCGTCTCACCGATTTGCTCCCCATCGCGCGCGGGCACGACGACCGGCATGTTTCCCGCGCGGTGGAACATCACCAGCTTCCTCCAGACCCGCGCCGGCAATCGCGGCTGCGAGCAAGCCGACTTCCTCGATCCCGCGGCGCCCTCCCTCGCCCGCACCCTCAAAGCCGCCGGCTACGCCACCGGCCACTTCGGCAAGTGGCACATGGGTGGCGGGCGCGACGTCACCAACGCGCCCCCCTTCGCCCCCTACGGCTTCGACGAACATGCCGGTACCTGGGAAAGTCCCGAGCCTCACCCCGATATTACCGCCACCAACTGGATTTGGTCCCCCAACGACAAGGTCAAGCGCTGGGACCGCACCGCGTTTTTCGTGGACAAGACCCTCGACTTCCTCCGGCGCCACAAAGACCAGCCTTGTTTTGTGAACCTCTGGCCGGACGACGTTCACACGCCCTGGGTGCCCAGCCAGGAACGGCTCGGCCTTTACCCCAGCGGCCCGGCCGAAGAGCGCAAGTTCCGCGCCGTCCTCGACGAATACGACCGCCAGATGGGCCGGTTGTTTGCCGGCTTGAAAGAACTTGGCCTCGAGGAGCGCACGCTGGTACTTTTTACCAGCGACAACGGACCGCTGCCGAGCTTTCGCGGCAGCCGCAGCGGCGGTTTGCGCGGCAGCAAGCTCAGTCTCTACGAGGGTGGCATTCGCATGCCTTTCATCGTCCGCTGGCCCGGCCATGCCTCCTCCGGTCGCGTCGATGAGCAGACCGTGGTCGCCGCCACGGACTTGTTCCCCAGTCTTTGTGCCATCGCGGGCGTGGAGCTGCCCAAAAGCATCGCGTTCGACGGCGAGGACCTTAGCGCTGCGTTACTGGGCCACCCGGCCGTTCGCGCCCGGCCGCTTTTCTGGGAATACGGCCGCAACACCAATGCCTTTGCCTTTCCGAAAGGCGCCGACCGCAGTCCCAACGTCGCCCTGCGCGAAGGCGATTGGAAACTGCTCCTCAACGCCGATGGCTCCGATTCCCAGCTCTACAACCTCAAGAGCGACCCGAAAGAAACCACCAACCTCGCGGCTCAGAATCCTGAGCTGGCCGCCCGGCTGAAGGCAAAAGCGCTGGCCTGGCGCAACTCGCTCCCGAAGCTCTTTTAGTCGCGCTCGTCCGGAGATGGAGGATGGAAGATGGGAGATGGAAGATGGTGAAGTTAGCCGCGGTTTGGCGCGGTTTGGCGCGGTCGGATCGCAAGAAAACGCCGATCTCCGAGTCGACAGTCCACTGTCCACAGTCCCCAGTCCACTGTCCACAGTCCACTGTCCACAGTCCAAGGTCCAAAGTCCAAGGTCCAAAGTCCAAGGTCCAAAGAAAGGGTTTTTGGTGTTGATTGGCTTTGATGGCGGACCATGGTCGACACACGGTTTGACGGAAGTTTCGGTTCAGCCCAAAAAAGTGCCGAACTGCAATTTGGCGTAATCAAGTGAAATTTGGTGAAACCAGGTGAAATTAACTGCAACTTTTCCGAGTGCGGGAGGCGTTTGTGGCTTGATTTGGCTTGAGCAGGCTTGATTTGGTTTGATTTCGTTTTAACCGACCGCAGCAAACGACGGAGGTTTGGTGTAGATGTAGATCGCCATAGGGCAAAGGCCGGACCGGGAACGTGGCGCGGTTATCCGCGATTACCCGAGGTTACCCGCTGTTACCCGCTGTTGCGGGGTGAGGTGGGCCGCACGCGAAGGGCGTTTGTGGTGTCTATTGGTGACCGCAGGCGTCTGTAGGTGTCCGCAGGTGTCGGCAGGCGGAATTCACTGAGGTGGGGTTTTTGGTTTTTGATTTTTGATTTGTCGGCCCGGCGTCTAGAAAAGCAATTTTCGGTCCGGATGGGTCCGGATGGGTCCGGATAGGTCCGGATGGGTCCGGATTTTTGGCTGGCGGTGCCTGAGTAATCCCGACCTATCCAGACCGATGGGAGGGTTTGCCGGAGTAATCCCGACCGTCCCAGGACGGAGGATGGTGGATGGTGGATGATGGATTGATGGATGCTGCGCTGGAGAGAGCGCGCGCACAGGGGGTGAAAAAATACCGTCCCACCGTCCCAAGCCGCTATTTACCGAGGTTTTTGCGTTAAAATACCGTCCCAAAAGAGTCCCAAAACCGTCCCAGGCGTCCCAAGGGAAAGCTGAAATGCTGAAACGCT
>DATMQA010000075.1:0-32175 GCA_035566895.1 Binatia bacterium | reverse complement strand
GACTCTTTTACACGCATAAAGGCACCGAAAAACTCTTCGAGAACATCCCGATTGCTCACGGTGTCAGCCTGGCTGAAAGCATTTCCGGAGACTCGAGTTTTGCTCACGCGACGGCTTTTTGCCACGCGGTGGAGAGGGTCGCGGAGATGGAAGCCCCGCCGCGAGCCCGAGCCTTGCGCACCGTTTGTCTCGAACTGGAACGCATCTACAACCACGTCGCCGACATCGGGGCCATCGCCACCGATGTGGCGTTTGTCGTGGCCAACGCCCATGCGATGCGGCTTAAAGAACGGGTGCTGCGGCTCAACGAACAACTCACCGGGAACCGACTGTTGCGCGGGATGACGAGTCTGGGGGGCGTCCGGTTTGACTGGAACACCGAGCAAATCAAAGCGCTCGTCCAATTCGTGAACGGCCTTCGGCCGGAATTCGAGTCGCTGGTCGAACTGGTTCACGAGTCGTCCTCGACGCGTGACCGGCTCGAAACGACGGGCATCCTCAAACCGGCAACAGCGCGCGACCTCGGCGTGGTTGGCCTGGCAGGCAGAGCCTCAGGATTTTCGCACGATTTGCGGCGGGACTTTCCGCACGCGGCTTACGGCCAGGTGAAGTTCACCGTGCCGGTTTATCAGGAAGGCGATGTGCTGCGCCGAATGCAGGTCCGCATCGATGAAGTCCGCGAGGCCCTTGGCATCATCGAGCAGGTTGTGGAGACTCTCCCGGAAGGTCCGCTGCGGGAAAAACTGCCGTCGCTGCCGGCCAATGCCGTGGCGCTGGGTTACGTCGAAGGCTGGCGTGGGGAAATTTTTCATTGGATCCGCACCGCGGCGAACAACCGTCTCGCCCGCTGCAAGATCAAGGACCCTTCGTTGCAGAATTGGCCGGCGCTGAGCGAGGCCATCCTGGGTAACATCATCCCCGACTTCCCGGTTGTGAATAAGAGCTTCAACCTCTCCTACTCTGGCACCGATCGTTGACAGATTATGTTCGAGATTCTTCGCAAAAGCCTTGCCACTGGCATCGTAACCACCGATTACCCGCAAAGCCCGGCGGCCGTATCAAGCGGCGCGCGAGGCCGGCCCGAAATTGATTCCACCGATTGGAAGGATGCCCGGCTCGCCATCGCCGCGTGCCCCACCGGCGCGCTCTCCGCCACCGACGGGGACGCCATCCGCACCGTTTCGTTGGATTTGGGCAAATGCACCTTCTGTGGATTGTGCGCCGAAGCGGACGCATCCATCCGGATGACCAATGCGTGTGAACTCGCCACCCGCCGCCGACAAGACCTGATCGCCACGGCCGAATACGCCCTGAACCCCGACGGCAGCCACACCAAACTGGTGGCCAACGTGTCGAAACACGGTGCTCAGGCAAACTCGAGCTCCGCACCGCCGCTCGACGCCCTGGGTTCGGAACTGGAACGGTGCATTCACAAGGTCCTCGGCCGCTCGCTGCATATCCGCGAGGTCGATGCCGGCTCCTGCAACGGCTGCGAGATTGAAATCGCCGGTCTCAATAGCCCCGTGTACGACATCGAGCGGTTCGGCATCCACTTTGTCGCCTCGCCGCGGCATGCCGACATGCTACTGGTCACCGGGCCGGTTTCTCGCAACATGGAGCTGGCGCTTCGGAAGACCTATGAGGCCACGCCGGCACCGCGGCTGGTCGTCGCGGTCGGAGCGTGTGGATGCAGCGGCGGCATTTTCGGCCAGAGCTACGCAAGTCTGGGCGGTGTGGATAAGGTGATCCCGGTCGATGTCTATATCCCCGGCTGCCCCCCCAATCCGCACGCGCTGCTGCACGGTATTCTGACCGCGCTCGGCCGCTTGTAGCCGCGTCATGCGCTGGCCTCGCCGACAAACCCGCCTTGACCACCGCACCGGCCTGGCCCGGGCCTTGTCCAAACTTGGGCTCTGCTCGCGCAGCCGCGCAAGGGATTTGATCACGGCCGGCAGGGTGCGCGTCAACGGCGACCTGCGGCGCGACCCGGAATGGCCGGTGCACCTCGACCGGGACCACATCGAAGTGGATGAACAAAAGGTTCAGGCCGCCAGGAAGATTTACTTGATGCTTAACAAACCGCGCGGGCTGGTGACCACCTCCAAGGATGAACAGGGCCGAGGCACGGTTTTTGAATGCCTCAAAGACGCCGGGCTGCCCTTCCTGGGACCGGTAGGCCGGCTCGACCAGGCCAGCGAAGGGCTGCTGTTGTTCACCAATGATAGCGCATGGGCGGCCCGCATTACCGCCCCTTCGAGCCAATTGGATAAAGTCTATCACGTCCAAGTGAATTGCCTGGCGGATGAGCACCTGCTGCGGCGAATGGAAATTGGCCTTGAGGTGGATGGCGGTTTCCTGGCGGTCAAGCGAGCGCGCGAGCTACGGCGCGGCGGGCGCAATTGCTGGCTTGAGGTGGTGCTCGATGAGGGTAAGAACCGGCACCTCCGCCGCCTGTTAGCCGGGCTCGGGGTTGAGGTGCTCCGGTTGGTGCGCGTCAGCATCGGAGCCTTAAGGCTCGGACCTCTGGCCAAGGGCCAATTCCGTCACCTCGCTCAGACTGAAGTGGCCAGCTTGGACAAAAGGCATTTTTTGAGCCAACCTGAGCCTAAATAAGTTGTTTTTTGCGCAAGACCGGATTAAATGCCCGGTCATTGCAGTGATGAGATTGTTTGATGCGATAGTGCGAACTCCTAACCGGCGCATTGGGTTGATCGCCCTGGTGGTGATTGGGCTGGACCAATTGACCAAGGGCATCGTCCTGCGGCTACTGGGGAACGGCCAGGAAAAGGTGGTCATCGACGGATTCTTCAAGTTCGTTCACTGGGGCAACACGGGCGCCGCCTGGAGCCTGTTTCGGGGCAACAATCATCTGCTGGCGATGGTCGCGCTGGCGGCGCTGGTGGTATTGGTGCTGAGCCGGCATCATTTTGATTCACGCACCGTACTGGGCCAAATCGCTTTCGGACTGATCTTCGGCGGAATCGTAGGCAATCTTGTTGATCGGCTGTGGCGGCACCAGGTGATTGACTTCCTTTACTTTTACCTGCAGCAACGCGACGGCAATGAGTGGGGTTTCCCCGCATTTAACGTCGCCGATAGCGCGATCTGCACGGGGGTGGGCCTGGTTTTTCTGATCACCTGGAAAAGTGAGCGGCAGCCCAAGCCGGCGGAATCAGCGGCAGGAAAATGACTCGGGGGTGGATTCCAGACCGGGGCGTCGCGTGACAGCATGAGCTACTGAGTGCAATGTCTGACAGGACCGAGGTTATCACGATCGAGCGTTCGCTGCCCGCGGAGCGGCTGGACACCTGGTTGCGGGGCAAGTTCCCGACCGTCTCCAGGGGCGCACTCCAACGGTTGATCGACGAAGGCCATATTCGCGTCAATGGCCGAACGGTTAAGCCGACGCACACGCCCCGGGCCGGGGAAAAGGTCGAGGTGTGTTGGCCGGAGGCCAGGGAACCCGAGGTGCGGCCTGAACCGATCCCACTGGAGATTCTGTACGAGGATGCAGGCTTGCTGGTGTTGAACAAACCGCCCGGGTTGGTGGTACATCCGGCCTCCGGCCACGAAGCACGTACCTTGGTCAACGCGCTGCTGCACCATTGTCAGGGAGAATTGAGCGGCATCGGCGGAGTGGCCCGCCCGGGGATAGTGCACCGGTTGGACAAAGACACCAGTGGCTGCATGGTGGTGGCCAAGAACGATGCGACGCACCTGGCGTTATCGGCCCAGTTTGCCGGCCGGAAGGTGGAAAAAATCTACCATGCGATTGTCTGCGGTGAAATGGCGCGAGACCGTGGGGAAATCCGTGCAGCGATTGCGCGCCATTCTTCTCACCGCAAGTGCATGGCGGTCGATGAGGAGTTTGGGCGAGAAGCGCACACGAGCTATCGGGTACTGGAGCGGTTGGAGGGGGCGACGCTGGCGGAAGCCCGCCTTCATACCGGGCGGACTCATCAAATCCGTGTTCATTTCAAATTCCTGGGTTACCCGCTGGTGGGCGACGAGACCTACGGGCACCGGCAGAATCAGCGGCTGTCAGAATTGGCCGGCTACCAGGCGCCGCGGCAGATGTTGCACGCATTCCACCTGGCCTTCATTCACCCCCGGACCAGCCGCTGGCTCAGTTTCGAGGCGCCGCGCCCCGCGGATTTCGTGGATGCGGTTGCAGCGTTGCGGGGCAAGTGACGGAGTGCCGGTCGACGGGAAGCAAAGGTGTGAGGGCGCTCCAGGCTCCGCTGCTTGCTTTCACTGAGCGAAGTAGTGGAGGGTGGAACATTCAGCGTTCCATGACTCCGCTGCTTCACAACGCCAGCGCATTTTTGGACTGAAAGAATCTTGTCACCGGTGGCCTTAAACCATGAAAGCTTTTGAACGGTGGCGTGGAACCTTCCGTCTAAACCGCATAGTTCGTGTTTTTCCCTGACTGAACCATGAACCTCGTTACGGTGTTGCACGCGGAGGATGATTCCAACGACGTGCTGTTGTTTCACCATGCCTGCCTCAAGGCCGGGCTCAACCTCAATTTGCAGGTCGTCGCTGACGGGGACGAAGCCATTGCGTATCTGGATGGCCGGGAGCGATTTGGCGACCGCCAGCAGCACCCCTTCCCGAAGTTGGTGCTGCTGGACCTCAAAATGCCGCGAGTCGATGGTTTCGAGGTGCTGAGTTGGATGCGACAGGAGGAGAAATGCCGGCGCTTGCCGGTGGTGGTTCTAAGTTCCTCAAACCATGAGGTGGATGTTAATCGCGCCTACGACGGCGGCGCCAACTCCTACCTGGTGAAGCCGGTGGATTTCAATGAGTTGGTGGAGATGGTCAAGGCTCTTCACCTTTATTGGCTGACGTTCAACGAAGGCCCGGAGCCGGCAGGAAATGCCGCAATCCGAAGGTCGAAATCCGAAGCCGGTTGCAACCACGGATAGACACCAATAAATTCGAATATTGAGCACCCCCTCCGGGGACGTGACACGCCCGGCAGGCGCATCGCGGTGGCGATTCTTTCGTTCGTGTTCTTTGGTGTAAATTCGTGATCTGTTCGGGGTTTTGCCTTTTGGCCGCTCATTTCACCGGCAGGGCGTTGATTTCGACTGGCTGGCCGTTCCCCACCAGGACTGTGCCTGAAATTCGGTAGTTGGGCAGCGCGGCGCCGAGTTGCGCGGCAGCCGGCATCACCAGGTCGGCGTCACCACGCACCGTCAAGGCGTCCGTAAGCGAGGCGGGATTCGTGAGGGAAAGGAGCTCGCCCGAGAACACCACTCTTTGATTTAGACTGCGGTTAGTGCCGGCCACACTGAAAGAGAAGTAACTCGGTGCGACCGGCTTGCCTGCGGGAGCCGCGGCTGGAACAACCGACTCGGTGCTTGCCTTCGGGACTTTGAACGTTGTGGCGAGCGCCGGCCGTTGCGAAGCAGTTGAAGGCAGCCGATAAACAGCACCCTGAGGCTGGAGCGAACCCGTATAAATCGAGCCGTCGCTATCGACAATCCTCACGTCCTGGGCCTTTTGCTCCAGTCGAAAAGAAACCAGGATCGGTCCGTTGGGAAAAGCTTTGGTGGTGTCTTTGGCCTTCGTCACCTGGGCGGTTTGAGCGAACCGCTGAATCACTGAGAAGGCCCTGGATTCGTTGGAGGTTTCCCCGAGAAGGTTCACCCCGGCATGGTCGGTGGACAAAGAACGCGCCGCCAGACCGCCTGCCAGGCCCGTTCCCTGAGGGTTCCGAGTGAAGGCAGACTCAGCCGCAGCATTCGGAGCAATCTCTTTTTTCTCTTGTTGCAAGGTGCTCATGCTTCTCAGTGTCGCAGGTTCTGACGCTGCGGCAGGCGAGTTTGCAAGCGGGGTCGCGCCGCCAACTGCCAGTCTGGATTGTGGCCCGGGAGGTGGGGGCGTCGGCGCAACAGCCAATCCTTCGGAAAGCGCCGGGACTTTGGTTTCTTCACCTCGCTTCAGATCATTGCTCTCCGGTTGAAGGGGCATTGTGGCGTTTTGCCGTAACGCTCCTGCAAGTCCGCGGGAGCGCTCTGATTCGGGATGAATCTGGGCGTAACTGCGGTCCAGCGCAGGCTGCTCGCGGGCACCCGAGGCGGCACGGTCGGCCTTCAAGTCAGAGCCGGGGACGGCAGCTCGTTTGTCCGCTAACGCCACGGCGTCGTCGGCCGCCCCAGCCGCCTGCACCTGGGGTGCTTGACCCGGCTGGGCAGTAGGTTCGTTCTTTGCGAGCAAAACATCTTTTTGGGGATGAGTGACCAGAGGAACCAACACAAAACCGGCCACACCCAGCAGAGTTAACACGGCCAAGCCCCAGGCCAGGCGCGACTGAACGCGCGAGTTGAACCAATTAATCCACCTTGGTTTGTCCTCCTTTCTTGCAAAACGGCGTGACACTTCGCCTTGCAGGAGGCGGCGGGTGGCGGGGTGCAAGTCAAACGCGGACCGCTCCGAGGCCTGCTGGCGGCGTTTTTTCGCCCAGGCGCGCAGCAGTTTTTCAATTGGCCGTTCCGGTTCGATTGGCATAGCAGCTAAGGGTTAGACGGGAAAAGAGCCGATTCCTCCCCGGCAAAAGTTCTTCGTGCGATTTCCTCGAGGCGGTCCAGGCATTTGCTCAGGCGCGAGCTGACCGTCTTTGGGTTGAGCTGAAGGGAGCGGCTAATTTCTTCGTAGCTCAACTCGCCGAAATACCGCAGCTCGATGATTTCGCGGCAGGGCGGCTCGAGCTGGTCCAGCGCCTGGCGCACCAAGGCCATTTGCTCGGCATTGAGCAAAGCGAGGTCAGGTGTCGGAATCTGGCCGGGCGGGTCCAGCGCCAGGCCGGTTTCCGGGTCCTCAGCCTGTAGCGAGAGTGGGACCTGGCCGCCGCCCCGTTTGGCGGCTTGCTGGCGTTCGCGATAGTCCCGCGCTTTATTGGCCGCGATGCGGAACAGCCAGGTCTGAAACTGGCTGCTGCCTTGAAATGAATCGAGGTTGCGGATGACTGCGAGGAAACACTCCTGGCAGATTTCTTCGACATCCTCCCGGGTGAGCTCGTGGCCTAGCTGGAAAATAAAGCGCCCCGCCGCGGCGTAATGCCGGTCGAACAACTCATCCCAGGCCGCCGCGTCGCCCCGGCGGCAGCGGGCGAGCAAATCCGTTTCCGCGCCCATGCTGAATCAGACTCTATTCCAAGCCCAAACGTTTGAACAGCGGGAACGGCGGAGCAGTGAAGTGGTGGGTGATACGGGTAATGCGCGGTGAGGTAATGGAGCCATGTCCTGCTGTAACCGCGCCAGCAATTTGAGGGTCAAACACCCCAGCACCCCAATACTCCAGCACTTCAATTTCTCAGACCGCGATGGGCGCTTTGATCGCGGGATAAGGGTCGTAACCCACCAGGCTGAAATCCTCGTATTTGAAGTTGTGAATGTTTTTGACCGCGGGGTTGAGTTTCATTTGCGGCAGGGGGCGCGGTGCGCGGGTGAGTTGGAGCCGGGCCTGCTCGAGGTGATTGCTATAGAGGTGCAGGTCCCCAAAGGTATGAACGAAAGTGCCCGGTTTCAAATGGCACACCTGGGCGACCATCATCGTGAGCAGGGCATAGGAGGCGACGTTGAACGGCACACCAAGGAATAAGTCCGCGCTGCGCTGGTAAAGTTGACAGCTCAGCTCCTCTTCTTGCACGAAGAATTGAAAGAGCGCGTGGCAAGGCGGCAAGGCCATTTGGTCCAACTCACCTGCGTTCCACGCGCACACAACGAGCCGGCGGCTGTCCGGCGTTTTTTGAATTTGCTCGATGACTTGATCAATTTGGTTGATCGACCGGCCATCCGGGGCGCGCCAGTCGCACCACTGCGCGCCATAGATGCGGCCGAGACTTCCGTCCTGGCCGGCCCATTCGTCCCAGATGGTCACGCCATGCTCGTTGAGGAATTTGATATTGGTGTCACCGTGCAGGAACCACAGCAATTCGTAAATAATCGACTTGAGGTGAAGCTTTTTTGTCGTGAGCAGCGGGAAATCCCGGGCCAGCGGAAAACGCGCCTGCGCCCCAAACACCGACAAGGTCCCGGTGCCGGTGCGGTCGGATTTGAGTTTGCCCTGCTCCAAAACGAGCCGCAGAAGTTGGTGGTACTGAATCACAGGTTTGATGTACCGAAAACCCGCGGTCACGCCAAGCTCTAACCTAATCCCCCTCTGTCCTTCATCTTTCCGCCAGTAATTTTTCTGTCTGCCTCTCGAGTTTGCGCCCGTCAGCCTCTTTCGGCGTCTTCTCCATCTCTGCGCGCGGCGGTTGCTCTGAGGCCGGCTGAATCTTCGTCAGCTTCCAATCTTTGGCGATTTCGTCAAGGAACACCACCGCCATGCTTCGCAGGGTCCGTTGTTCGCGATGGAGGAACCAGGCCAGCAGCGGCAAGGTCAGCAGCAGCAGCCACAGCCAGGGCAGCCGGGGGGCGATAAAGCCCAGCACCAGCAACTCGAAACCGCAAAGAGACCAGAAGGCGACCCTGGCCTGAAGGGACCAGCGGGCGCGGAGGCGGCACCGGAGCAGATGGGTGCCTTTGGCATGGTCTTCGGTGACGGTCGTAAACAGGAGGTTGCTCCAGCGGCTGCCATAAATCTCGACGTCATATTCGCTCCAGCCGATGTCCGATTTGTTGGGCCAGCCGAGCTGATCGAGCCGGCGCAAGATCTCGGCGACAAACGCGAAGCGGTTGATGGGGTCAGCGCTCCAGTATTCGACCCGGCCGAGGGCCTGTTTGCTTTCGCGCAGGGCGACGGAATCGAGGGTTTGCTGGCTGGCCACGTGCGTTGGATGCAACAGCAGCCGGCCCTGGTAACGCGCCCAGCCTCGCACCACGGGCTGCAGGAAAAAGAGCAGCGTCACCAGCGGGCGCGACCACCAGGGCGCTTTCTTGCGGGGCAGGGCGGCCTGGCCGCCCGCGGCGGCGCAAACACCCACCGAAATCAGCAGACTGGTAATGGCAACCGGCAGAAGATAATGAAAGACCACCGATAGAATCCAGAGGGGGAGGGTCACCAGGACATGATATTCCAGGGTAGTGCAAAGCATCAGCGTGAGCGCCGGCTGCGAAGCGTACAGCGACTGAAAGCCGGCGCTGCCGAACAGGCCACGATAAATAACGGAGGGCCGCAACATCACGCCGAACTTCGAGGCGGTGTAAATCCGGCCGTGCCAGAGGCTGCCGCCGAAGGAATTGAAGTATTCCGGATGCTTGCGCACCAGCAGCGCCTCGGCCTCTCCGTAGCCGTGCTGTTGCTTGAGATACTCAACGGCCGTCGAACGGCGATAGTGCCAGACGAAGGCGGGGGGGCTGAACCCGAGCTTGTGGCCAACCTGCTGCAAGCGCCAGCAGAGGTCCACGTCATCGCCCGCCTTGTGGAAAACCGGATCGAACCCGCCAATGTCGGTCAGCGCCCACTTCCAAAAGGCCATGTTGCAGCCCGGTATGTGCTCCGCCTGGCGGTCGGTCAGCATGACATGGGCTGGGCCGCCCGGCGATACCATGACGGCCGCGGCGACGGCCGAGTCTTCGGGCGGCAGGAGGTTGGGGCCGCCCAGGCCGGCGAATTCCCCGCTCAATAAATCGCCGGTCAAGTAATAGAGCCAGTCCTCATCCGCCCGGCAATCGGCATCGGTAAAAGCGACGATTTCACCGGTAGCGGCGGCGATGCCGGTGTTGCGCGCGGCCGAGAGGCCAAGGTTTTTCTCGTGGCGGAAATATCGCACCTTGAGGTGCTGATGGGCGATCCGGGGTGTGCTGTCAGTCGAACCGTCGTCCACCAGAATTACCTCATAATCGGGATAATTCAGCCGTTGCAACGAATCGAGGCAGGCCTTGAGCGTGCGCTCGCTGTTGTAGCTGGCGACCACCACGGAGACTTTTGGCGAGCGCGGCAGGGGGAAATGCGGCGCAGCGCGAAACACCTGCTGTACGGCCCGGAAGGATTCTTTGGGCCGTCGGTCGCGGGTGGTCAGGCCCATGCTCCAATCCTCGACGGGCGCACCGCCCTTCCACCAATCATCGGTGTAACTGAACACCACCGCGCCCGCCAGGCCGCCACGGAAGGCGCCTTCGATCTGCCAGGCCAGCATCTCGCATTTGCGCGGCTCGCCTTCGCGCAAGGAATCGACGCCGAACTCTCCCAACATCAGGGGTTTGGACTCGGCGAGCATCTGGAGCCGCGCCAGGTAATTGCGGAACGGCTGCTCCTGGTGCAGATAGACATTGAAGCAGACGAAGTCGGCGCTTTGGGAGCGAAGGAATTCGGTCGGGGGGTAATTGGTGAAGGTGCAGAGGCAATCCGGGTCGGTTCGTTTGGCCTCATGGATGAGGTCGTCAAGGAAATCGGACACCGCTTTGGCCCCGCTCCAACGGACGACGTCGGGGGGGATTTCGTTGGCGACGCTCAAGGCGAAAACGGCCGGATGCCGCGCGCAAGCTAAGGCAGCGTGCCGAACGGCCTGGCGCGCTTCCTCTCGGTGCGCGGGGGAATCCAGGAAGCAAAGATGCTGGGGCCAGGGGATGTCGATGAGCACTTTGAGTTGATGCTCGGCAGCCAGGTCGAGGAACCATTTGGCCGGCACGGCATAGATACGGACCAGATTGGCACCGAGCGCCTGGATTTGGGCGAAGTCGGTGGCCGTCTGTTCCGGAGAAGCGAACGGCTGACCGCCGGCATCAGGTTGGAAGGGACCGTAAGCTACGCCCTTGGCGTAAAATTTCTTTTCGCCGAGCCGGAAGAATTTGCCGCCCACGCTCAGGCGCGGGTCCGAGGAAGCCGCCACAGCCATTGAGCTTAGACGGAATTGGAACCTGGTTTAATCATCGCCGCGGTGGGGAATAGCAAAGGAAACCGCGCAAGGGAAGGTTGAAAACCATGTAGGCCTCCATTTCTTTGTGTTCTTTGCGTTCTTTTGCGGCCATTATCGGATTCGGCTTTATGAAAGAGCTCCCTCACACACGCTCCTGCTTCGTTTGCGGTGAGTCCAATCCGGTCGGCCTGAAACTCCGGTTCGAAACCGACGGGCGCCGTGTCCGGACCCGTTTTATGCCAGGGTCTGAACACATCGGTTTCAAGCAGACCGTCCATGGCGGGCTGATCGCCACGTTGCTGGACGAGATCATGGTCTGGGCCTGCGCGGTACAGACCAAACAATTCGCTTTTTGCGCCGAACTGAACCTGCGGTTTGTGAGCCCGCTGCGGCCCAACCAAAAGGCCATTGCCACGGGCGACCTCACGGCCAACCGCCGCGGACGGATCTTTGAAGCCAAGGCTGAATTGCGAGACGAACGGGGCGCACTGCTGGCGAGCGCCACCGGCAAGTATCTGCCGATCAAGGGCGCGGAAGCCAGGGAGATGGCGGCGGATTTTGTGGGGGCTTGGGAATTTTAATTGTCGCCGAACCAGGGGAGTAATGGAGCGATGGAAAAACGATGTGTTGCAACATTCCGATGCTCCGCACCCCACTACTCCAACGTCTCATTCCTGCTCACTCCAGCCCCGTGAGCGGCTCTCGCCCGGCGTAGCCGGCGTCCAGGTCGTGCCAGAACTCGATGTCCGGCTCCTTTTGCTCCCAACAAAGGAAGACTTCCTTGCCATCGATGACCGCCGGAAAATCAATTAACCCGCGCTCCAGGTCTTTGACTTGGATTTCACGCCGGTAAAACTCCAGCAAAGTCTCCTTAACATCGGCCAGGGCGCGCACCCAGACGTTGACCTCGGCGCCACCCAGGTCCTTTCCTCCCTTCATCAATTCGTTTTGCCGCTCATCGTGCTTCATCAGCTCCCCGCGGAGCTGGAGCAGCCGCTTCAACCAAATCCGGACTTGGGGCAGCAGAGCGCGAGCCTCATCGAGTGTGTAGTGCTTTTCGAAACGGTAGTCCATGGGCGCGGATGAATGGAGTGATGCAGTGGTGGAGTGATGGAATTATGAAGTCATTCGAGACCCCGCTCCCATTACTCCGCCACTCCCACACTCCGGCTGTTTTAGTCATTCGGATTTGTTTTCGACCTCGTTCTTCGGACTCTTGGTCTCCCCCGGGCCAAGTTTCTTCCGAACCGCCTCGTTGGGTTCGAGCGACAGGGATTTAGTCCAGGCTTCACGGGCCTTGCCGGGCTCCTTCAACGCGGCGTAAACATCGCCGAGGTGCTCGTACAAAGTCGCGTCCTCCTCCTCTTTCTTGGACAACTCGATCGCTTTGAGAATGTAACCCAGTGCCTCCTTGGGCCGGTCGAGCTTAAAAAGGACCCAGCCCAGACTGTCGAGGTAGGCGCCGTTGTTTGGCTCGGCCTTGACCGCCTTTTCAATCAGCCCGCGCGCCTCCTCGAGCTTCATCCCGTGCTCGGCCCACATGTAGCCCAGGTAATTCTGCGCCTCGGCGAAGTCCGGAGATTTCTCCAGGCATTTCTGGAAGTACTTTTCCGCCTGGGCGAAGTCGCCCGTGCGCTCGGCCGCCGCCCCCAGTTGAAAGTAGAGGTTTTGATCGAGATGATTTGAAGCGCTGGCTTGGGCGATAATCTCCGCCTCGTTGAAATGCCGAAGCGCTTGCGGGTAGGCCTTCTGCCGGCTGTAAGCCAGCCCGGTATAGAACTCCAGCACAAAGCTCATCGGCCCTTCCGGGAATCTGGCCCGGGCCTTCTCGAGCGTGGCCAGGGCGTCACTGGTTCGATTCAGGCCGATCTGCGCCAGCGCCAGGTCGAAATAAGCCTCTTGGAATTCGGGATTGAGCAGCAGGGCCTTGCTGAAATAATCAGCGGCCTCGGCGGTCTTCTTGTCGTTGAAGGCCAGATAACCCAGGTAATAGTAAGCCTGCGGATTGGTCGGGTCATCCCGCAGGATGGCTTCGAGCTGTTCCACGGCGCGTTTATGCTCGCTGCTCCTCAGGTAGATGTCGGCCAGCCGGGCGTGAACCCGCTCGCGAATAAACGGCGCGTCGGGCAGTTTCTTGAGCAGCTCCAGGTAAACCTCTGCCGCTTTGTCGGTGTCGCCCACCAGGATAAACCCTTCGGCCAGCCGCAAGCGCAAACGCGCGTCGGTCGGGCTGAGTTTTTGCGCGCGATTCAGCACCGCCCGCGCCTTGGCATAGACCTTCTCCTTTTCCGCCGGGACCTGCAGCACGAAACTCGCGTAGAGCTCCGAAAGCGTGACGAGAAATTCGGCGTCGGCGTCAGGTTGTCTCGCTGCTTCGTCCAGCACTTTGAGCGATTCAGCCTGCTGCTTGTTCTGGAGCAGGTTGAGAAAAAGGTTTTGATAGCCCGTCAGCGACTCCGGCGATTTTTTGATCGCGGCACGGTCGGCGTTGGAGGCCTGGTCGTATTTGCCAAGCTGCGCATAGACCACGCCCAGCCGCGCAAACACCGCTCCTGATGCCTTGGGCTGTGCGGCGGCACGCGTCAGCAATTCCAGCGCCTTGTCCGGTTGCTTGTTTTGCAGGAAACGGCCCGAGACCTCGAGGACCACCCATTCATTGCCCGGGTCCCCCGCCGCTGCTTGATAGTATTCCTGCAGCGCCGCCTCCGTTTCCCCGTCCATCTCGTGAATCACCGCGGCGGCGTAATGCGCATGGGCCTGGGCGGCCTTCTCCGCCGGAACATCCGTCCCCGTCCCCCGTAAAGACGCAGAGCCTGCGGTCTCCAGCGGGTCGTGGCGCGAAGAAACCGATCCGCAGCCGGCCAGCAGCATGCCGCCGATGGCCAACACCGTTCCCCGGAACCAATAACGACGCAACATGTGATCAAAACCTCCCCCAAACCCGGGAGCGGGTCGCGCGGTACAAATCCATTGGCAACTCCGAGCGCTCTCGGAGCTACTTCTGCCAGGTGCGCTTCTTGTGGCGATGGGCGCGCAGCTTCTTGCGCCGCTTATGCTTGTTAATCTTCGCTTTCCGACGTTTCTTTAATGAACCCATAATTAATGGTCTGTGTATTCCGGCTCAACTTTCTTCGGTACTAAGTCTGCTGCAAATCCTTACAATTGCAACTGGCTAAAAAACCACCTTGTTCAGGGGATACTCGATGATCCCCTCCGCGCCGGCCGCCTTGAGGGCCGGGATCAATTCACGCACCACGTGCTCGTCGATAATCGTTTCGACCGCCACCCAGCCTTCCTGGCTCAAGTGTGAAATGGTCGGATTGCGCAATGCGGGCAGCGTTTGGAGCAGATGCGCCAGGTTCTTCTGCGCAATGTTCATCTTCAAACCGACCTTCGCCTCGGCCTCCAGCGCGCCCGTCAGCAGCATCGCCATGGTCTCAATCTTTCGCCGTTTCCAGCTATCCTTCCACGAGCCGTGATTCGCAATCAGCCGCGGCGTCGAGTAGAGCAGCGTATCCACAATGCGCAGCTTGTTGGCCTTCAGTGAAGAGCCCGTCTCGGTGATCTCGACAATCGCATCCACCAACTCGTGCGCCTTGACCTCCGTGGCCCCCCAGGAAAACTCCACCTCCGCCTTGACTTTGTGCTGGCGCAGATATTTTTTGGTCAGGTTTACCACCTCCGTCGCGATGCGTTTGCCCCGCAAATCCTTTACCGATTTGATCGGCGAATCCTCCGGCACCGCCAGCACCCATCGCGCCGGCTGCCGCGTCACCTTGCTGAAGATAAACTCGCCGACCTCGTGCACCTTCGAACCGTTCTCCTGAATCCAATCGTAGCCCGTGATGCCGCAATCCAGGTAGCCGTGCTCGACATACCGGCTGATCTCCTGCGCCCGAATCATCCGGATCTCCAGCTCCGCATCGTCCACATAAGGGATATAGGAGCGGCTGCTGACGGAAATGTTATAACCGGCCTTGGCCATCTTCTCGATCGTGGCTTCTTGCAAACTGCCCTTGGGCAATCCGAACCGCAACATCTGTTTCTTCATCGAATGTTTTAGAGTAACCGGCGGACCTGGGAAACGAGTTAATTAAGTTAAACCAGTTAAATGAGGTGATTCAGGTACACGGAGAGCACCCTCTCGTCGAGCAAATTCCACCTGTCTTAACCCACTTACCCCCACTTACCCAGTTAACCCAATTAACTCAATCAACCCAGTTAACTCATTCAACCCCAAAAGGGCGAAGCCCGACCCTCCTCCCCCGGACCACCACTTCCCCGCGCGCCAGCGCCGCGATGCATTTGGGATACAGCTCGTGTTCTGCCGCCTGAATCCGCGCGTGCAGCGCCTCGGGCGTGTCGTCATCCAGCACCGGCACGATTTGCTGCCCGATGATCGGTCCGGAATCAACTCCGGCATCCACAAAATGCACGCTGCAGCCGGTGACTTTCACGCCGGCTTCCAATGCCTGTTTCCAGGCTTCCAACCCGGGAAATGACGGCAGCAACGACGGATGAATGTTCACCATGCGCCCCTCAAAAGCCCGGAGAAAATCCCCTTTCAACACCCGCATGAACCCGGCCAGCGCCACCAACTCGACTTGCGCCCCCCGCAGCGCCTCGACATAAGCCCGCTCGGCCTCCTCCTCTAGTTTGGTTCGAAACTTGCCTGGGGCAATGAATCGCGCCGGAATGTTCCGTTCTCGCGCGCGCTCCAGGATTCCGGCTTCAGCGACATCGCTTAGTACCAGCGCAACTTGGGCCGGCACTTTCCCTGCCGCGCACGCATCCGCAATCGCGACAAAATTCGAGCCCTTGCCTGACCCCAGCACGCCAATCCGAATTTCTGGTTCGCCTTTCACCCGCTTCTCATACAGTCTCTGCCTTCAGTTCCACAAGGCGAATTAAGCGCGTAAACCGAATCCCACGAAACTTGAAAACTCCAAATTCCAAGCACCAAACTTCAGGAAAACACCAAACGTCAAACTCCAAACTTGTCCGCGCCAGGACGTCGAACGCCAAAACTACCGCGTAGCGGTTGGTTTGAAGCTTTTGGCTTGGAGTTTTTCTGATGTTTGGTCCTTGGAATTTGGAATTTTTCTGAAGTTTGGAATTTGGATCTTTTTGGGTATTCCTCGCTTGACACCACCCGACCCGGCAGGTTGTGATACTCTGCGTTACTCCGCAACCAGTGACGATGATAATGCTGCGCAGTTTTGGCGTATGAGATGGTGGCTCGCGCGATGCAGGGCGACCCTGCTGCTGGGCGCCTTGGGGCTTTCGACGCCGCGTCTCCCGGCCGCACCCCAGCCCGATAGCCCGCCGCCTTCGGCCAGCCTCGCCGCCCGGGAAAAGGAAGGCTGTATCAAAAACCTCAACCAGATTTACGCCGCCATCCAGGCCTATCAAATCGACCACAAGGACCTCCCCGATTGGCTTTCGGACCTCGTCCCCCAGTATCTCGCCGATGCCAATTTGCTAGTTTGCCCCGTCTGCCGCCGCACCGGCAAAACCGAAGCACCGCCCCTGGCCGATCCCAACATCCCCACTTCGTATCTCTTCGAGTTCTGTCCCGTGCCGTTGCCTGGGTCCCCGAACAACCCCCACACCCGCCGCGAGTGGAAGCGGCGGCAGATGGGCCTGGTCGGTTCCGTTGTGCCCATCGTCCGCTGCCGGCATCATGACCCGGTCCTCAACCTTGCCTTTGATGGTCGTGTTTACGAGAGCCCGTCAACGTGGGAGATGGCGCTGACCAACCGCATCGACCCCAGGGACCTTACCGCCGCCCGGATCTTCGCCAATGAATCCGGCCCTCCCCGGAGAGCCGCCGCCAGGCCGCCCCTCGTCCGCACCTTCGCCCCGCGCGACACCAATGCGCCCTCCAATCTCCTGGACCTGACTGCCTTCTACAATGCGATGCTGACCGAGTCCTGGCACGGCAGCACCGGCAATAACCTGGCCGAGCTGCCCGCAGGCTTGCAGACCTTCGCTGGTGTTCCCTTCGATGTGCGCGGTATCGTTCAGCTCCGGAGCAAGTCCGGTTCTTCCACCAACTTCCCTCCTGAACTCAAGGGCATTCACGTCGAGCAAAAATGCCGGCGCCTGCATTTTCTGCACGCGGCCGGGTTCGGCGCCGTTGCCGAGGAGGGCAACCAAATCGGCTCGTATATTATCCATTTCGCCAGCAACCAAATGCGCCTGGAAATTCCAATTTATTACGGCCAGGCTGTCCGCAACTGGCATTCGCTCCCGGACGAACCGCCTCCAGGCAGCGACTTGAAGGTGGCTTGGACGGGCGAGAATGCGGTGAGCAAAAAATCCAAACGCGCGATCCGCTTATTCCTGACTACCTGGACCAACCTGGTTCCGGACCTCGAAATCGACAGCATCGATTTTGTTTCGAGCATGGCCAACCCCGCGCCCTTCTTGATTGCGATCACAGCAGACTGATGCAAAACCCGAAATCTGATAGTTGCAACAATGGTTGGTACCAAACTAACGAAAAATCGGCCAAAATGATCAAAACAAAATCATTCTGCCATAATCATTCTGCCTCGCCGGGTTCGGATTTCGAATTTCTTTCGGGCTTCGGGCTTCGGATTTCGGGTTTGCTCCTGCTGGTCTCGGTCTTTCTTTCGCCACGCTGCCTGGCCGATCCGCTCCGGGTGACCTCGTGGAGCTTCCAATCCTCTACCCCTGCCACAAACCGTGTTTCCATCCCGCTCGCCGCTACCAGCCTCAAGGAACTGGACCCTGACGTCATCCTGCTGCAACACGTCCGGGATTGGCAGATGTGCGGGGAATTGATACTCGCGCTCAAGCCGGCCGATTACAATGTCGTGGTCTGCTCCTCGTTTCGCGATGAACGCACTGGACTTCTCGGCAAGAAACAGGTCGCCATCCTTGCCAAAAAACGGGCTTACTTCTCCTGGTCTGACAACTGGCAGGACCAAACCCAGCCAAAACTGCGCGGCGGCTTTGCTTTTGCCGCGCTGCAACTCGCCGGGCAGCGGGTTGGTTTGTTCTCCGTGCAACTGGAAACCCCGTCCGTTTCCGATGCTGCTACTCCCCGCGCACAAAGTGTTGCCACCCAGCAATTGTTGGAGCAGGTCGATTCCGTCCGCAATTGGGTGACTAACCGGGTCCAGACTTTTGTGATTGCGGGTGGATTTAATCCGCTTCGCCGGGATCTGCCCTCGCCCAAAACCAGCGCCCTGCGCCTGTTGGAAGACTCCCAATTCTTCGATGCCTGCCAGCAAGTGCCCGCGGGTCTCAGAGCCACCCTGGCGCCCGCGCCGGGAAAAGTCGGCATCATCACCGATTACATCTTCGCTGAACTCCCGGCCATGGTGTCTCACCCGATAATCCTGTCGCTATCCTTTTCCGAACACTACCCGCTGACGTGCGATCTCGAGCTGGACCCGTCCAGGTTCGCCGGCGCTCAACCTGCTCGTGCCGAATCTCGCCCGCCTTCTTCGGGGCTGGCTCAGAGCGACGCTCTGACACCTGTACCGGGCCGCTCACAGGCCCCGGCCCCTAAGCCCTCAACTTCCAGCCTTCAACCCCTCAAGTGGCTGGCGGGAGGAGCTGGCGCGGTTCTCGTCCTGGGAGGCTCGATTCGGGTTCTGTCCAAACGCAGAGCGAGGCGGGTCGCCCCAGCCCCGGCGCTGCTCCGCAGTAGTTTTGATGGCAGCAACGCCAATTTCCCCTCTTACACCATCGTCGTCGCCCCTCGGTCGGCCACCAACTCCACAGAACGGGAGCCGCTCGCTCCGCTGCCGCCGCCCCCGCTGGTTCGTCTCGAGCCCCCGGGAACAACCCAGACCCAATCCGCCGCCTGGCAACAGCGTGCCCTGGCCGCCGAACACCGCGCCGACCAGGCCACGGCTATTGTCCGCCATGGCCTGCTGCCGCACCTGCGCGATTGGCTCAAACAAAAGCTGCTGCGCCGCCTCGTCGCCGACCGCTCCCAACTCCTCCAGACCCAACAGGCCGCCACCCTCCGGGCCCTGGCCGTCGATGAGCGCCTGGCCCGCATCGAGGCCCAAATCCAGCAACAAACCCGCTCCTACGAGCGCCGCATCGAAGAACTCACCCGCGACCTGCTCGCCGCCAAAGAAGAGAACCGCGAACTAATCCGCGCCAAGATTTCGCAGGTCAAAGCCGAAATGCAAGCCGCCCGCGCCCGCATGCTGGCCCAGGCGAAGGACGAGACGGCAGAATGATTTATCGCAGAATAATTCTGCCATAATCATTCTGCTTTCCCCGAATGTCGTTCGGATTTCGGCTTTCGGATTTCAACCTTTGACACCCTCCCGCTTTCCCGCAAACAATACCTAATGGGCGAGAATCTCGTTCTGGTATTGCTGCTGGCCCTGCCCGCTTTGACAGGCGGCCTCCTTTGTCTGTTTTACCGGCACGTTCACCTGCGGCCAGAACCGGTCCGCTGGCCGCTGGTCCTTCTGGGCAACTTGCTCCTGGTTGCTTTCCTCCTCTGCGGTATTGCGCTGGCCGGCGAGGTCTATTTCCGGTTCCTTTACAATTCCACCGACTCGCTGTTGTTCAGCAAGGTGAGCCAGCGATGGTTCAAGCGCTATTACCAATGGAACGGCGCCAACCTCCGGGACAACCTCGAGTACTCCCTGCGCATCGCGCCCGGCAAACGCCGGATCAGCTTCGTGGGCGATTCCTTCACCGTCGGCCACGGCGTCAAGAACGTCGAGGACCGCTTCGCCAACCGTCTGCGGCGCGAGCATCCCGAATGGGAAATCCATGTGCTGGCGATGCTGGGCTTTAATACCGGTGATGAGGTGGACTATCTGGCGGGGTGGCTGCCCAAGGGCTATCAGCTTGATGAAGTGGTGCTGGTCTATTGCCTGAATGATATCGGCGACTTGATCCCCGAGGAAACCGCCGCCATCCACCAGGCCAATGCCGAGGCGAAGCGGGGTGGCTGGCTCCAAAAAAATAGTTACCTGGTCAATACGCTGTATTACCGGTGGAAACTTCGACGCGACCCGGCCTTGAAAGGATTCTACGACTTTGAGCGGGCCGCCTACCAGGATGGCCCGCTTTGGGAACAGCAAAAGCAGCGCCTCACCGTGTTCCGCGACCTGGTCGAATCTCATGGCGGCCGGCTCGCCGTCGTCACTTTCCCTTTTTTCCACGCGCTCGGCCCGAACTATGAATACGGGTTCGTTCATAAAAAGCTTGATGCCTTTTGGCACGGCCTGAATGTGCCCCACCTCGATCTGTGGCCGATTTACCGCCCGGTCCCGCGCGAGCAGCTCATTGTCAACCGATACGATGCGCACCCGAACGAATATGCCCACGCGCTGGCGACCCCGGCGATTGAAAAGTTTTTAGAGGAACATTTATCGCCGGCAAAAAAATGAACAGCGGGGCCTCTCATGATGAAACATCCCGCGATTACGCACTCGTTGAACGGCCTCGCGAAAAAATCCCAACCCCAACCGGGGTAGCTTACCCTGACTGAACCGCCTTACCAGGACTGCCCATGCCCCCTAATCTTACAACGTTGTCCATCAATGCACATTAGATTAAGGAGAACCCCCCGGCTTTGCCGGGGAGACTCCCAGAGTTTGACAGCTCAGGGAGTCGCTTGAGAATCCGTGTTGCGAACCGCTCAAGGTCAACAACAGGAGACTCAAGAAATGAACGAATCCCAAAGTCTTAATCATACCAAATAGGAATGCAAATACCATGTCGTGTTCATTCCGAAATGCCGGCGGAAGGGAGGCAAGCGCAGGAACTTTGTGGGGCAGCACTTCTGGGCGCGTGGGTATTGGGTATCGGCGGTGGGGCACAACGAAGCGGCCGTCCGACTGTATATCCAAGAGCACAACCTTCCGTAGGCTTCCGTGCGGATCGGATTGGGTGCCGCCCCCGGCGACGATAGGGGATTCATGCGAAAAAAAATTGGTTACCAACGGTTACCAACGGTTACCAGGCGGTGGATGGGGAAGTGGTCGCAGTTAGTTACTGTTTGGGATAGATGGGCAAAGCCTGACACGGTGAAGTGAGGGAAATTGGTAAATACGTATATAGTACCCCCCTTAAACTCGTCAGGTCGTCAGGACATCGGTAAACACGGGCGATTTTGAGTTTTGTATCCGTCAGGTTATCCGTCAGGACCCGTCAGGACCCGTCAGGGCACGGTAAACACGGGCGATTGTGAATCTGCAATCCGTCAGGCCACGGTAAACATGGGGTGTTCTGAGTGTCCGAGGCATCGGGGAGCGGTAGATGCGGTCGATCGTTAATCTAAAATCCGTTTGGACACGGTGAACACGGGCTGTTTTGAATGTACGAGGCATCAGGTCACGGTAAATGCGGGCTATTTTGAATCTGCGTAGCGGAAGGAAGAGGAAGTGAAAGAGGAGACGATAGATAATATGTATATAGTACCCCCCTTGAACTCGTTACGTCGTTACAACCTCGGTAAACAGGGGCTATTATTGAGGTCGCGATCCGTTACATTATCCGTTACAGGTCGTTACGGTCGTTACAACCTCGGTAAACACGAGGCTTTGTGAATTTGAAAGTCGTTACAGGCCGGTAAACACGGGGTGTTTTTACTCTCGGATGACCGTCCGCAGGCTCGAAGACGTGAAGTTCAACCGAAAACGGAATAAGGAAATGTTACTATTTCCCGGCTCCTGCCTCTGCCGGAACCAACACGACGTCGCTTGCCCTCGATTTTGGAGTCACTTGTAAACTCGTAAGCCTGCCGTCTTCTACGTGACCTTGCACCGTGGTCCGGTAAGAAGCGTGGAGTTTAAAGTCGGCGGTCCACTCCTTCGGCCATGCTGGCAAAAGCTGGATGCGTCTTCCATCGCACTGCATCAGCATCTGCTGCAACGTAATCATTCCAGAACCGCCGTTGTCCAAATCGGGAATCCAATCGTGTCCAGACCTCCAAAACCAGACAAACCGCTGACCACCATAAGCAGTAAACTCACTAGTTACCGCCTTTTGTGCTTCCACCGTCAGCCCCAAAACTGATGCTTGTGTTCCGTCCTGCCCCCAACAGGTGTTTTGTGGAAAGAGCCGAGCGGCGAAGGTGTTTCGGGCCAACTCCAAATTGGTTTTGCCCACACCGTACAAGCGGTAAGGAAATGCAACGTAAAGTTCCGGGTTTTCTGAATTACCGGGTCGACCATATTTTTCAGCCGGAAGAATGATCGAAGTCCCATCCTCATCACCCTTGCCTGCGGCGGGAATTTTCCCATGGCTTGTCTTGCCGATTGGAATCGCCGGCAAATCCTGCAGCAGTTTGGCCCAACGATTGCGCTGTTCCGGCGACGTCACGTTGGCCGGCAAGGTCAGCAATCGCGGCAGAATCGCCTCAAGTCCCGCGACGTCAGGCGTGGGATTTACCGCGTCTCGCTGATACGTCTCTAAAGATTGCGCGGGCGAGAGTGTGATCTTTCCCGTAGCGTCCCGACCCCAGTGTTGGTCGTAATACGTCATTACTGCGTCAGCAAGAGGAATAAGGGAAGAGCGCGCAAAGCCGATGTCCTGGCTGCAGTCGTAGCTATCCAGCATTTGGAAGACGACTTCCAGCGCGCCTTGTGTGTGATAGCGAATCCAACTGCTGCTTAACTCGTTGGACGCATTGTCCCAACCGAAATCGTTGAGATTGGGAAGGCCCCAAAAGTACATCGTTTCCACAAACGATGCCCCATCATGGCGGTAATAGAGCCGCGTGCGGTCGCGGGCCAACGGCAGCGCCCTGAGGTACATATCAAACCAAGGTTTGAGGAGGTCAGCATCGCCGGTGGCAATCAACGGCCAGTACAGGAGGCGGTTGTTCTGATTCCAATAACAATTACCCCATTCCCGAAAGTCGGGGTTGTGCTCGCTGTTCCTGGAGTCTTTGGCCTCTGCTAGATCGTGTCCGACCGTAAAGAGCCCGCCGTTAAACTTTACGGGCTGAGCACCGCGCGACGAACAGGCCATCATCCACCGCTGGATGCAGTAGGCTTGGGAAACCCTCGCCGCGTCTGCGGTTCCTGAGAGGTGAATCCAACTGCGATTCCAAAACTCCCTCCACCATTGCTCATGCGCCCAACGTGCCTGCTTGAGGTTTACTCGGTCCACCTCCCTGATCAGCGAGGTGAGACTGGTTTGCCAACTCTGTGGAGAAGCGGCTTGCTCTTGTGTGAGGGCGTACAAATCGAGCCGGAAGTCCTGGCCTGGGGCCATGGCCAGGAGCGTATGATCATCTTTGCCAACCAGATCCGGCCCGCTCAGTGCCGCTCCAAAGCAACGGTGCAAAAGAGGATCGGGGTACTTTGCTATCAGCCCTTCCAAATGTTCCAGGCGAAAGACCAATGGATAAATGCTGTTCGAATTGAAATGACACCAGGTAAGGCGACCCGACCGGCCCGGAAAGACGGTATCCGGCTCGAATTCGAGCGGAACAGCATGCCCGCCTAATTCGAACAGGCCGCCTCGCTCAGGAGAAGGACTTTCGTAGGTATGAGTCGTCGTACGCCAGAGTTCTAAACCTGCCTGCAGAGTTGCGGGCTGGCTCAAATGCGTTTCCACGTGCAGCGCCGGATGATTCGCGTCGATCCAAATTCGGATCGTGTTGGCGCCGCTCTTGATTTCGATCGCCCCCTTCTCCAATAAAAGCTTCTGTTCAAAGCTCGCATGGTCTGGAAACGGGCAGGGCGATAGCCTTATCCGGACTCGGCCGAGCTTTACGAGCTTTCCCAACTCGGTCCATGCGTCGGCTTTTGCCACCAACAGGAGCAAATCGCCGTTTTGCTCGGTCCACACATTGGCGGCGAGGTCTCCGTTGCCAATTGGCATGGAATCGTTCTCGTTGGTTCCAAGCGTTTGCCATATCACGTCATTTTCGCGGACGAATTTGTCTGTGGTGTTTTGTTCAGCGCACGCTGAAAGACAAAGCTCCAGAAGCAAGACGGTGAGCTGTGATTTCAATCGGATAACTTGATTACGTTTCGTGTTCAAAGAATGTTACCGAAGGTTCGCAGTTGAAACCATCCCCGAAAACGGGGGGATCGCGTCACGGTGGTGGAGTTGGTTGCTCGCAAGCTGACTGTTCCCTTCCGTTTCGCAATTCATTGCAGGGTTCATCGCTGCCCCGATCATGCACCCAGCGAAGAATTGATCACAGGAATAGCTGCGTTAATTATTGGCGCAATCAGCACCAAAATCTCCAGCGCTGATGGTGAACTTTTTTCCGCGTGTGGACACATTCAATAATTTGCCGGTGAACGGACGTGGCGTCTGAAGGTCGGCTAGTAGATGTTTTCCGTCCAGCGATGGCGCGAAACCGAAGAACGTGTTAACGACGATATCCGCGAACGCCGCGCCGCTGATGCACTCCTTCATGCAGCCCATGCGCTCGGCAATGCGCACCGGCGCGTCGAATTGTTTGCGCTGTGGTCCAAAGAATTCCCGCGCCTGAGCGAACGGCCCTTCCTTCGTAACCACGGCTGTGCGACAGTAAAAATCAAACGCATCATTCGGAAAGCCCAGTCTCCACATCGTGCCGACCGTAAGCGCTGGCCAGCCATCATACGCGCCCATGGGTCCGTGGTCGGGTCGGTCAGAAACGGTAGCGGCAGCGTCTTTAAGGCTCATGGCGCGCATCCAATCGCGGGTGAGAAGTTCGTGTTTAACGAAATCCGTCATTTCACGGCGCATGTCAGGCGGAAGGTCGTTGGGGAGCGCATTGCCGATGTAGATGTAATCAACGCAATGCCGCAGTTCAACACGCTTGCCGTCGCTGTGTAAACCATACCAAACGCCATCGCCGTGTTTGTATAGCGACAGCACGGCGGGCAAAAGTTTCTCCGCGTCTTCGCGCAGTTCCTGGGCACGGGAAACATTGCCTTTGAGCTCTTGAATGGCTGCGTCCTGGCGCATCATCCAGACATTTTGCGCATTACAGGATGGGACGCGACCGATATAGGCAGGCGCACATTCAAGCAGGTTCTGGTTTTCTCCGTAGTCCGCCAGCCCGCTGTCGGGGTGGACGAGAGTTTTCCAGTCCGTGGCCATTTTGTCGAAGCACTGAAGCACGGTTTTGTTGTCCTCCAACTTCTCATCGAGAAAAGCTTTATCACCGGTGATACGGAGATAATCCAACGCGGTTTTGAAAATCGTGCATGCGTTGAAAGCATAGCCGATAATATGGTTGTGGTGCTTCGCGTCGAACCCATTGGTCTCGGTGAGGTAGATGACTTGCCCACTGCGCGGATTTTGCACCAGCCACCGGCGCAGCGTGGTTTTCATGCCGGCAGGTTCGAGCAACGCCCACACGGTGCTCTGCATCGAGGCGTCCCAATAAAACTGCGTGCCGGGCGCGCGCTCGCCGCTGGTGATGAACGAGCGCGGATGCACCGGAAACTGCGTACGCTCCAGTTCCAGCATCGTGACGATGCCCATGTAATAATTCCGTTTCAGCGCGGCATTTTCTGTGACGAGCACCGGCAGGCTGCCGGAGAAATGCTGATTGCCCGGAGTGAACGCATCCTTCCAGCGCCGCTCCCAGCATTTCTTGAAACCGTCGAATTCTTTTGAGAAATTCACGCTCCATTTCGCCACGTCAGCCGGAATATTTTGAGCATTTGCTTCGTGTCCGTCGCCAGCTACAAACTCAATCACCTTTTTGCCGTGTCCTGGAATAGCAGCATGCCAACGCCAACTGACGATGCCATCGGCGTTCGTCACCGAATCGGGTTTCGTCGCGGGACAAATCACCGCTACGAAGCCCGGGCGCTGGTTCGTGTTGAGAACCGAGATCTTGTTCGATTGCAATATGCCTGAAACGGACAGAGCAAGTTCCACCTTAGTTTTCGTCGCCGAGGGATTGACGATCTGCACGCGGACCAGCACCGCCCGCTGCTCATTGATCATCCGTGTGTCAGTTTCCACTGCGAGACCGGCGCAATTGGTGTTTCGTCGCAAAGCGCGATACGGATACCAGCGGCATTCCGTAGCCGGGTATTCCTTCCCCGCAATCGTCAGCGTGATCGGCGGATAACCAAAACGCGGCTTACCGTTCCACAACCAATTTTCGGGATAACAGAAAAAGGAAGTGAGGTCCCGGTCGATCAGAAGCATGTCGCGAAAATTATTAACGTCCGGCGGATTGGCTACCTGCTGCATCGCCACCCAGTCACCGGCCATCTCATCGAGCAACGGCACACCAGTCGGCGGGGCGATTCCGCCATAACAAAGTGCCTCGGGCGACCAAGCCAAGGCGCAGCTTGTAAGAATAATTGTCCGAAGCAACCTTGTTGTCATTTAAGCTTAGGTTTAGCCAAAAATACCACTTTGCAATCTGCCAATACGACCGTTAGTTAGCCTCATTTCGTTCGCCTGGCTGCGTCAATAAGGTTGTCCGTCGCCGTTGAGCGGAGTTTCTTGCAGTACGCGATGCCGACCACAAGAGGCGGTGGTGCAGGTTGCAGCGGGCGAATTTTCAATCTCGGACTTCCGAGACCATTGAGCGGCTGTGCAATCAGCGCAACTCCTCTGCCCGATTCGACCGCCGCGATGAGGCTGGTGATGCCGTCGTGTTCCTCGACGATCTGTGGCGAGCGGTTCAGTGGCCCAAACAAGTCGGCAATCCATGCCCGATGCTCTGGATAGTCCGCCAGCGTGAAGGTGACGAGATGCTCCTTGGCGACTTGTTCCAGCCCAACTCTACGCGCTCGCGCCAGCGGGTGAGCCGGGTGAACGGCCACGCAAACTGGCTGACACTCCAATTCCTCGAAAACCAATCCCGCCAGAGCCTTTGGCGACACCTGCACCAGCAGAGCCAGCTGGAGCTTTCCTTCTCTCAGTCCATGCAACATTTCCCGGGTCGACAAATCGTGAAGCTCCACGCGCACTTCAGGGTTAGACTCCCGGAAATATCTCAGCGCACGCGGCAGGAGTTCGACCGTCAATGATGGTGCGTAGCCGACGTGGATTTCGCCGCGCTTTCCTCCGGCGACGGCCTTCGCCATTTGTACGGCATCCTCCGCACGCTCCAAAACCATGCGAGCTTCAGTGAGAAAAACACGACCGGCTTCGGTAAGCCGCAGGGCCTTGGCGCCACGGTCGAAAAGCGCGATACCAAGTTGATCCTCCAAATCGCGGATTTGGCGGCTTAATGTCGGCTGTGACACGTGAAGCCTGACCGCCGCGCGCGTGACATTCTGCTCTTCGGCGACCACCACGAAGTATCGCAGATGACGGAGTTCCATTTCCTCCAAGTATGCCCGATGGGCATGATGAGCCAAGCAACAAAGTATTTCCGCTGTATCTGCCTTTTACGTAGGGTAAGAAACGATGACCGTTCCAATTGGAACGGCGTAACCAGAAACATAACAAACAACGATCCGCCAATACTGCGATAAAACCAAAGGACGAGTCTATGGAATCCCAGAATACGAAACGATACCAGGAGCGGCTTACGCCGGACAATGCCGCTCTACTTCTCATCGACCATCAAGTTGGGCTGTTCACTGGCGTCAGAGACATCCCCGTAGGGGAGTTGAAGCATAATGTCGTCGCACTAGCGAAGGCGGCCAAAGTGTTGGGCGTGCCGACCATCGTGACCGCTACCTCGCCCCAGATGTGGGGGCCTACCATTCCGGAGCTGGCGGAGGCCTTGCCCGGTGTCCAGATCATTGCGCGAACGACGGTCAATGCATTTGACGAGCCCCGGTTCGCCAAAGCTGTGGAAACGGCGGGCCGCAAGAAGCTCATTATCGCGGGTGTTTCAACTGAGGTCTGTCTGGCTCTTCCCGCCATCCATGCGACGGGGATTGGCTACGATGTGTATGGCGTGATCGACGCGTCCGGTACTTTCAGCGAAACCAAGCGCATTACCGGCCTGCTGCGCATGGTTCAAGCTGGCGTGATTGTCACCGACTATTGCACCGTCGCCGTGGAAATGCTCAAGGACAACGCGAGTCCAAAGGCCGGCGATCTGTATGCGGCCCTCGATATGCCTTTTGCCGGTCTGGTCGGACAATTAGCGGGGGCATTCGCCAAGGGCCGCCTCGCCTGAACCGGCCGCTCCAGGGGACGACCTGGTTACGGCAAGCTGCGCAACGGGTGACCCCCTTACGGGCTGTTTAGAATGTCCAAGCCATCGGGGCCGGGTAATACGAGACTTGGATTTTGAGGTCTCAAAATGCCGAAGACAAACCAGGCACTATCTGCCGGAGGGGCTTACCACAACGACCATGAAAGTGCCGGGTTTTGGACGTGGTCGAGACTGGCCGCCGGACGGAGGTTCAAGCTCGGCGGTGGGAAGATAGAGCGTATGGGCCGCCGGAGCGAGCCCCATGGTTCGCGCACCCCGAGGAGTCTGCACGGTTTGGATGACCTGGAATTTCCCCGGCGCCGTTTCCCGGACAACGGTTAGAGTGCCGTCGCCGCAACTGGCGAAAGCGTCGCCGTCGAATTTTGTGGCATCGACCCCAGCGCCAATCGCGAGATCGGCAAGGACCTTGCCGTCATCGGCGTCCATGACGACCAACTTCTGCGGCTTTCGGCATCCGATGAACAGGCGACGCCGCGCGAGATCCATCGACATCCCGACCGGAGAACCGCCGGGGGTGGTGGACCATTTGTTAACGACCTTCATGGTCCTAGTGTCCACGACCGCGACCTGGTCTTTGTCCACGAGGTTGATGTAGGCTTTGCCTTGCCCATCGGCGGCGAGAAACTCGGGCTTGCCGCCAAGCTCGACGGCCGGGTCGGCTTTGCCGGTCGCGGGGTCCAAATCCGGCGAGATGGGAATCAGCACCCCGGCATCTCCGCAGACGACCAAGACCTTGCGACTGGCCGGGTCGAAGATAACTCCGTCGGAATCAGCGGCGGTTTTGACCTTGCCGAGCACCGCGTAGGTTTTCAAGTCGAAGACGGTGACAGAAGCGTCCGCGCCATCGGTAATGAAGCCGCGGCCGGCGCCAGGGACGATGGCCACACCGTGGTTGCGCTTCTGGCCGGGAATGTCCGCGACGGTTTTGCCGGTATCGGCATCGAGAACCATGGTGTGCGTCGAGCGCGGAACGTACAGCAGCTTGTGCTCAGCATCGACGGTCAGGTAGTCCCAGCCGCCGTCGCCTCCGACATGAAAGGTCCGGGAGACCCGATAAGGGCCGGTCTCGCCCGCGGTGGACGGGGAAGGCTGCGCTTGCACAAACGGGATGGCCAGGACGGCCACCGACAAGTGAAGGATGAAGGGCGTGAGCTTGGTTGTTTTCACGAGCAGTCATCTACGATCAAAAATGGATTTACACAAGCGGGGACTTGTTGCCAACGAACTTCGGGCAAGAGCACTGAATTGGTTCGAAAAAAACTGTTACTTTTTCACGTCTGCGTGGATGTATAGATGGAATGATGAGCGATGACATGGACCTGGTGCGGCAATATGCGAGATGCAAATCCGAGGAGGCGTTTGCCACCCTCGTGTCGAGGCATGTCAACCTGGTCTATTCCGTTGCGTTGCGCCAGGTTGGCGACGCGCACCTGGCGGAGGAGATTACGCAAACGGTCTTCATCATTCTGGCGCGCAAAGCGGGTTCGCTCGGTTCCAAGACGGTGGTTTCCGGCTGGCTCTACCGCACCGCGCGATATGCAGCCGCCAAAGCTTTGACCCTGCGCCGCCGCCGGCAAGACCGGGAACAAGAAGCCTATATGCGAGCCCAATTGAACGAAACTGAATCAAGTGCCTGGAGGCAAATCGAACCCGTGCTGGACACGGCCATGGCGCAGCTTGGAGAAAAGGACCACAACGCCGTGGTGCTCCGATTTTTTGAAGACCGGACCTTCAAGGACATCAGCTCGGCCCTGGGCACTACGGAAGCCGGCGCCAAAATGCGGGTGAATCGGGCGTTGGAGAAACTGCGAACGTTCTTTACTAAACGCGGGCTGACATTTTCAGCTACGGCAATTGGCGGAGCGATCTCGGCCCATTCCGTTCAAGCCGCACCCGCAGGGCTGGCGACCTCCGTTACAGTCGCTGCCGTCAAAGGAGCTACCGTGACGACCTCAACCTTATCTCTCATCAACACCACAATGAAGCTTATGGCATGGACAAAACTCAAAATGACCGCCGTGGCAGGGGCGCTGGTCCTCATAGCTGCGGGCACCACCACTGTCGTGATACACACAGTCAACGGCCAAACCAATCCCGGACAGGCGCCGGCGAAATCACCGTTCACATTTGCCGGCTATTCCACTCCCGAGGCGTCGGTTCAATCGATGCTGTGGGCCGCTAGCAACGGAGATTGGAAGCAGGTCGAGACCGGCGAAACCTCCGAAGAATGGGCTCGTTTTCAGAACCGGATGAAGGGGAAATCCGAAGAGGAGATTCAGCGAGCGGGCATCGCCTGGGCAAAGGCAATGATTGGCTACCAAATAACTCAGAAGGAGGTCCTATCCACTGATGAAATCCACTTGCACATTCATGCGCAACCCTCGGCTGAGGCCCTGCACAGTGGCAAGGATGTCCTCGTGATGCGAAAGGTTGGAGGCCTGTGGAAATACGCGGGGAAATATGGCGTGGACATCAAGTGAAAGCGAAACGACGCACCGAGAGCGTTCCCCCGCACGAGCCGAGAGGTTGTCGGGCGGCCGAACAACTGGACATGAACTGCTGACTCCTGTTCCTGCGAGAGTATGAATACAAAGCGCGGCTTCACGCTGATCGAATTGCTGACCGTCATCGCCATCATCGGGGTGCTGGCCGCGCTGCTGCTGCCAGCTCTCAGCCAGGCCAAAGAGAAAGGGAAGCGGACCTCCTGCGCAGGCAATCTACGACAGGTCAGCCTGGCGATTCACCTTTATGCCGATGATTACCTGGATGCTTTGCCGGTTTTGCCTGACCCCAATCCGTTTCCAAACGGTGTGGGTGCCTACTACAAACAACTCGTGAAAGGTTACCTGGGGCTGACAGGCCCCGCCTCGCCGGCCGAGAAAGTCTTCACATGTCCATCGGATCCGACCCTGAAGACACAAATCGGGCACGCGTTCACGAGTTACACCTTCAACGGCTACGAGGTAGGGCCAGGCGCCATTGAGCGCATCACGGGCAAGAAGCTGGGTTCCATCAAGAGTCCGGGCAGGGCGGTGTTGGTGGGTGAGTGGCCGGCATTTTTTGGGGGATCGTGGCATCCGGTGATTAATCATGACTATTCCAACGCAAAAGACGCGCTGAGCTTTGTTGATGGGCATGCGGGCTTCACCAAAATCTTTTGGGATGGTGTTTCCGATTCGGATCCGTGCGACTATGAACCGCCTGCGGGATATGATTATAGCTGGGATGGAGAATGACGCCGCCGGAAGACTTCGGAAGCGGAAAGAACTCGTTCTATCTTCTCGCGCCGGAGGCGATACGGCGAATCGTTTCGATTAAGCGAGCGATTTCGTTTTCGGTCGTGTAACAGGCGCAGCCAATCCGGACCAGGCCATCGGGCATTTGTCCCAGGCGTTCAACCACGGTGTCGGCGTAAAATGCGCCGTTGGAAGCGAAGATTCCTTCGTGCGCCAGCGACTTCGCGACCGCGCCCGAAGAAAGGCCGGCCACG
This sequence comes from Binatia bacterium, assembly GCA_035566895.1. Lineage (GTDB taxonomy): Bacteria > Verrucomicrobiota > Verrucomicrobiia > Limisphaerales > UBA8199 > DATMQA01. The sequence goes on along the minus strand of DATMQA010000075.1, from coordinate 771 downwards.
ACAAAGGAAATGGTCGGCGTGCGCGGCCGCCCGGGAGGCAAGCCAAAACATCGGACGCCCTTGAGCTCTGCCAGCCCCGTCCAAAGGCGGGCCGCCAACTGGTCGCCGCGCGCGTGTAATCCCGACATGGCGCGCACGAGCCGCTCCCGGCGCGTGCTCCCTGGCGACAGAGAGGCCAGAAACTCCACGGCGGCGCCACAGCCGGCAATGGCTTCGTGATTTTGGGTTCCGGTTTCCAGGCGTTCGGGAATGTCGTTGGGCGCGGGGTCCAATTTGGGGACGTCAAGGGCCTGCAGGACATCGGCTCGCGCGTAGAGCACTCCCGCATGAGGCCCGTAAAACTTGTAGGGAGAACAGGCGAGAAAATCGCATTCCATGGCCTTCACATCAATCACGTCATGCGCGGCGTAATGGACCGCGTCCACGAAACAAAGCGCGCCGTGCGCGTGGGCGAGGCGGGCGGCTTCGCGCACAGGCGAGATGGTGCCGATGGCATTCGAAGCCGCACCCATGGCTACTAAGCGGGTGCGGCGGGTCACGGCGCGTTCAAGCTCGCTCCATACCAACTCGCTAGTCTTGGGATCAAAAGGCACCGAACGGACGGACAGGCCACGTTCTTTCGCCAACGCGCGCCAGGGAGCGACGTTGGCGTGATGATCCAATTCGGTGACCACAATCTCATCGCCCGGCCCCCACTGGCGCCCCAGGGCCCGCGAGAGATGAAACGTAATCGTCGTCATGTTGTGGCCGAAGGCGATTTCACGAGGAGAG
>DATMQA010000074.1:0-68561 GCA_035566895.1 Binatia bacterium | reverse complement strand
TTTCCGGCGCATTAAAGGCTGTGAGCAGTTAAAGGACTTGGAAAAGGTCTTGCGCAAGCTCGAACCAACCTCAATTCTAAAGGCCGCTTAGATGAAATTTGAGAACCATCTCAATTTCAACTACCGCCGGGACATCTCCCCACTTTCCCAATTCCAATCACCAGTAAAATCGGCCGGGCCAAAAAAACTTACAACTTTTCGGCGTGGTTCTGGGTATTGCCTGTGAGCACACAACAGGTGCCGATCAATGCGAAAAGCAGACGAATAACCCAGAGGTCGTGATATGAAGCAAACTGTCCAGCAGGTTTTGATTGGGTACTCCGCTCTTCTGAGCACGATATTGGTGCTCCTGTTACTGACAGGCGCAACGTCGAAGCGCAAGGAGGACTTCGAGCATATCCAAGTCCACCGAATCGATGTGGTCGAGCCGGACGGGACTTTGCGAATGGTGATCGCCAACCATGAGCGGCTGCCCGGAGTCATCGTCAAAGGCAAGGAATTTCCCAAAGTGGACCGGCCGGAGGCAGGAATGCTTTTCTACAACGACGAGGGAACTGAAAATGGCGGGTTGATCTTCGGCGGACATCGAATTGGAAATGGCGAGATCGTCAACTCAGGCGTCAGCCTTTCTTTCGACAAATACGGGCAAGGGAGGCAAATTGTGCAGCTTGCCGGGGTGGACGATAAGGACAATAAATTTGCGGGACTTGCGGTCAATGACCAGAACCACCGAATCTGGGTAGGACGCAAGGAGGACGGCGCATCGGTTGTCTCGCTGATGGATGGCAACGGCAAAAAGCGCATCGTAATGCAGGTGACAGCGGATGGAACTGCAAGTCTCGATTTCCTCGACGCCGAAGGGCATGTGGTTCGGCAGCTTGTGCCCGGCAACTAGGCGCGAATCAAGGCTATCAAAGACCTCAAAGCTTCGGCGCAACAGGCTTGAGCGGGGGTTGCCACGAGAGGACGCCGCGGGCTTTGATCTTGCGCTTGAAAACTTTGTCACCGCACGTGACATAAAGTTCGTCGAAGCCAGGTCCGCCGAAGACCACGTTCGAGAGCCACTGGTCCTGGGGTTTGGGGATAATGCCGGTGACCCGCCCGGCCTGGTCGCAGACCTGGAGGCCAACGCGCGTCGCGACGTAAAGGCGGCCCTGAGTGTCAAGCGCCATGCCGTCGGCGCCGCTCTCAACTGCGCCGTCGGGCAGATGGAGGTGGAAATAGGCCTGTTTATTGGTTAGGGAGCCGTCCGGCTGAACTTGAAAGGAGTAGACGAATTGCCCGCGGGTATCGTCCACGAGCAGCAGGCTTTGGTCAGGCGTAAACCGAACACCATTGGGCAAGGTGATGCCGGTATCGACGACGCGCTTTTCCCCCGTGGGCGTGATGCGCCAAACCTGCCGGTGTGGCGGGTCACTGACAAACATGTTGCCGTGCGGGTCCACGCAGAGATCGTTGGAGCTGATTTCTTCGGCCACCACGGCCTCTTTTGCGTCCGAATCGAGGGCAAGAATCTGTTTGCGTCCATTTTGGCACACATAAAGACGGCCATCCGGACCGAACATCATGCCATTGGCACCCCCGCTGTTTTCAAGGAAGACGCTCACCTTCCCATCCAGGCCGATTTTGTGGATGCGATTGTTGGGGATGTCGGTGAAGAAGACTTCGCCTTTGGCGTTGACGGCCGGGCCTTCGGTGAACCTGAAGCCTCCAGCGACCGTGTGCCAGCCTTCGCCGGGGAGCAGGAGGTCCATGATAGGCTGCCTGGAACCGGTGCCGGCGCGGACAGGCGCGGGGTAATCTTTCCACAGCCAGCGCAAGGCGTCGGGGAGGATGGAGGCACCCTGCTTGCCGGTGTGGCCGCCGTCGCCCCAGATGTGGTTGACTTCGTAGCCGGCGAATTCCAGCGCGGAAAGCATTTCCTGGTTGGCCAGCCACCAGTTGCCGCCGTAGATATTCAGGTCGCCGCTGCCGTCCTGGAGAAAAACACGGATGGGTTTTGGTTCAGTTTTGCGGATAAGGATGGGATAGTTGTTGCCACCGCGCAGGCCGGTGTAGGTGCCGATGGTGCTGAGGACGCGGCCAAAGGCATCAGGCCGCTCCCAGGCGGCAGTAAAGGCGCAGATGGCGCCACTGCTGGCGCCGGCGATGGCGCGGCTGCCGGCATCCGGCGCAAGATTCCACCGTTTGGTGACTTCAGGAAGAATCTCTTCGAGTAGAAAGCGGACGTAATGGTCGCCCAGGCCGTCGTATTCGAGGCTGCGGTTGAACCGGGGGAGGGCATTGGAATTAGCGGCAGGGACCACGCCGGGATTGATGAAGAGGCCGATGGTGACCGGCATTTCCTTTCTGGCGATGAGATTGTCGAAGACAATCGGCACGCGCCAGGAGCCGTTGGTCGTGACATAGCCGCCGCCATCCTGGAAGACCATCAGGCAGGCAGGACGGGCGGCATCGTATTGGGCGGGGACATAGACCCAATAATCGCGGACGGTGCCGGGAAAAATTTTGTTCGAGGCGAATGTGAACTTTTCGATCTTGCCGTGGGGGACACCGGGTTGCAGTTGGGAGTCAGGGCCGAGTTGGTAATCATCGGCGGCGCGAAGAGGGGCGCAGAACGAGGCTACCAAAACGGGCAACAGGATGGCTGGTGGGAACGTCTTCATAGATTTGATTACGAAAATGACATTTGTGGCCGAGTCTGGCAACGCAGCGAATTCAGGAGCGTCGCTCCAGTCGGGCGCCGGCTCTCACCAAACTCCGAGAAACCGTTGAAACGGTTTTCTGAATACCCCGATCGCCCTACACCCAACTAAAGTTGGGTGTTAATGAGACAGCGCCGCCACGGCGGTGGCGGTGGCGTGGTATTTCTGCAGGAGTTGATCGAGGCGCGATTGGCTGGTTTTCAGCTCGGCGGCGAGCCGCTTCAATACAGGTTGGTTGCGGGCCACTTCGGCCCTGGCCGATTTGGATTTGGTTCGGGCCTGGGTTTTGGCAGCGGTATCGTGGGCCGAAGCGAGTTCTTTTTGAGCTTGCTGGAGAGCCTCAGTGTTAGACGCGATGGCAGCGGCAATTTTGTCCTGCTCACGCTTTTTCGCGGCGATGGTTTCGCGCAAGCGCCAGGCGTCTGCCAAAAGCTGTTCCGCTTCAAGCCGGGTGACGACCCCTTTGGCTTCGGCCAGGGCAGCGTTGGTGCCGGTGGCGGCGGCCGGAGAGTTGGTGGCGATTTCGTTGAGATGTGTTTTTGCTGCGGCGAGTTGGTCCGCCAGGGGAAGGGGATTCGGGTTCAATTCGCCGAGGCGTTTGCCGTCGGCATCGTCCCAGACTACCACCTGGCCGGCAAAGTCGGTGGCGAAGACCCGTTTGCCTTCGTGGTCGAAAGCGGTCCGCAACGGCAGATTGAACTCCAAGGAGCGCTTTTTGCTGCCATTGCCATCCCAAATAACGACGGCGTTATCGCGGCCGCAACTGACGAGCCGGCCATCGGGGGCGTAGCTGACGCAAAGCGTACCGGAACCATGGGCAGTCCAACTTTTGACCTGCTTGCCTTCCTTCACATCCCAAAGCTTAACGGTGCCGTCCTCGCTGGAGGACGCGAGCAATTTGGAATCCGGGCGCCAGCTCAGGGCGGTGACAAAGGATTTATGTCCGGCCAGGGTGAAGAGTTCCTCGGCGCTGTCAGGGTCCCAGAGGCTGATACCGCCGTTGCGGTCGGCGGTGGCGAGGAGCTGGCCATTGGGACTGAAGGCCACGGCGGTGACCCAATCGGTGTGCTTTTTGATTTTGTGCTGCAGCTCGCCGGTTTTGGTGGAGAAGATTTTCACCAGACGGCTGGGCCCGCCGAGGGCGACCTGCGATTGATCGGGCCGGATGTCAGCAGCGAGCACGGTGTCGTATTCATCGCCCAAGGTCATGAGGTGCTCTCCGGTGGTCACATCCCAGACGATGACCCGGCCGGACTTGGCGCCGCGGCCGCCGCCGGCGAGCAGTAACTTGCCGCTATGACTGAATTTCAAATCGACCGGTTCGCCTTCGGTAAAAGGGAGAAGGCCGATCAACTCGAGGGTGTCGGCGTGAAAGAGGAGCACCTGTTTTTGTCCGGCCACGGCGATGAGTGGTGCCCACGGGCTGGCAGCCAGGCCGGTGATGGCATTGCCGCAAGCGGAGTGGACAACCGGATCGAGCGGCAACTCGTTCGGCATCGGGGGCGGGCCGTCGGGTTTGTCGAGCGCATCAGGTTTAAGCGTAAGGTCCAGGCCTGGATTGGAAGGAGCGACAGCTTTGCCATCGGCCGTTTCGAGCAAGCCGCCAAGAATCCACTTTTTGAACAGGTCGAGATCTTTGTCGGGCAGTTTGGGCCGATTGGGAGGCATGGTGGGGTCTTCGGCATGGGTGAGGGCCTTCCACAATTTGCTGCCATCCGGGTTGCCGGAGATGACCACCAGGCCCGAACCGCTGCCTTTGAGCGCGCCCTGGTAGCTGGTGAGATCGAGGTCGGCCTTTTTCTTGTCGGGGTTGTGGCACTTGGAGCAATTTGCTTCGACGAGTGGAAGGATTTGGTCCTGGTAGGTGATTTTTTCCTGGGCCGGGGAGGAGGAAATTAACAGCGAAGAGGCGAAGACGCAAAGAAGAAGAGTGGGAGTGGCCAAATAGCGAGTGCGGACGCGGGCCAAACGTAGGAAGATCTCGTTCCCCTCACCCCTGCCCTCTCCCGGGGGGAGAGGGGGAATCGTTGTCAGGGCCTCCGTGAAACTTGGGCGCCAGATGTTCATAAGAGACTGGCTGGGATCCCCCCTCTCCCCAGGGGTGAGGGGAACGCGCCCGCCCAAAACTCGGCGCCCGCAGCTCCGCCACCAATCGAAAATCCAAAATCCAAAATCCCTCTCTGCTTCCTCCGTTGCCTCCTGTTAGAAATCCGGAACTCAGGGGTGAGGGGAATTACGACTCGCGTCTGCATACTGGCATCCAAATCGATGTCAAGGGTCCGGGTCATCAGTGATTGAACACAAATTCCTTCGCGTTGATGAGCGACCAAAAGACATCGTTAAGGACTTGCTCGGGTTTGGCGTCTTTGGCGAAAAAGGCGTCGAGTTTCTCGATTTCTTCGGCGGTTGGTTTACGACCGAAGCAGCGGAGGTAAAGGTTGTCTATTACCTGTTCGCGGGTTTGGCCTTCTTTGAGGAGCTTCTTGACGAGGCCACCTTGTTCGATTTTGCGCTGGAGGGTTTCGCCGTTGAGCAGGTCCAGGGCCTGGGAAAGGTTCGGGTCAATCTTCACTTCGCAGGAGCAGACGGTGGTGCGCGAAGCGCGGCCAAAGGTGGTCAGGAAATAAGTGGCGGTGTTGCCGTCCGCGATCTGCACGGCGCGGGCGCCGCGGGGCAGGCCCGGGAATTTATCGTGGGTTTCAGTCACCTCGCTGATGCAGTCCAGCAGGACTTCGGCGCGGATGCGGCGGATGGCGGCGCGGCTGAAGTTGCGCTCGTCGGAGGCGTTGGTGTCGTTAGCCCGGGTGCTGAGCTGATAGGTGCGGGAGGCGCAGATGTCGCGAACGAGTTTTTTAAAATCGTAGTGATAATCAACGAGCTTCGCCGCCAGGGCATCGAGCAGTTCGGGATTGGAGGGCGGGTTACTGATGCGAACATCATCGACCGGCTCAATGATGCCCCGTCCAAGGAAATGCGCCCAGATGAGGTTGGCCAGGTTGCGGGCAAAGTAGGGGTTATCGGGCGCAGTGAGCCAGCGGGCCAGAACTTCGCGGCGGGACTGATTTTTGATTTCGGGCACATCGCCGCCGAGGAATTTGGGCCGCATGGCCTTGCCGGTGAGGGGATGTTTCACCTCGCCATCATGTTTGTCGAAGACGACGGTTTCGCGAGGGTCATCTCCCGGTTTGCGGCCGACCTGGGAGAAGAAAGAAGCGAAACTGTAGTAGTCGTTCATGGTCCAGCGGTCAAAGGGATGGTTGTGGCATTGGGCGCACTGGATGCGCATGCCGAGGAAGACCTGGGCGGTGTTCTCGGAGAGTTTCAAGGTGTCGGATTCGATCTGAAAATAATTCGCCGCCGGGTTGCGCAGAGTGCTGTCGGAGGCGGTCAGGATGTTTTGCACGATGCGGTCGAGCGGCACGTTGGTAAGGATTTGATCCCGGAGCCACTCGAAATAAAGCAGAGTCGCTTTGGGATAGACGCGGTTGTCCTCGGAGCGAATTTCAAGCAACTCAGCGAATTTCATGACCCAGAGGTCGGCGAATTCTTTGCGAGCGAGCAATTGGTCCACCAGATGGTCGCGGCGAGCCGGGTCGGAGTCCTCGACGAATTTGCGGGTTTCTTCGGGGGTGGGCAGGGTGCCGGTGATATCGATGAAGGCGCGGCGGAGGAAGGTGGGGTCGTCGCACACGTCCGAGGGAGCGAGGCGCAGCTTCTTGAGTTTGGCATAGACGGCTTCGTCGATGTAGTTGCGAGCGGCGACTTCGGGCCAGTGGAAGGGGAGATTGGCCGGGAGCACGATGATTTGGGCGCCGACATTGAACTCGGCGAAGCGCGCCTGGATGAAGGCCTCGCCGCGCTGGCCGGCGGTGACCGTGCCATCATCGGCCACTCGCGCCGTTCCTTCATTATTGCTAAGGAACACGGCTAGAGGAGTGACATCGCGTTCGGTGCCGTCGGAGTAATGGGCCTGAAGAACCAATCGCTGGACGCTATTGGAGCCTTCGAGGACGGCGGTCTTGGGAAAGATTTCGATACCGGTGACTTTGGCGACGTTGGTCGAGTCATTCGGCGCGCCGGCGGTGAGCCAGGCGACGAGCGTCCGGCAGAGGTCGCTGTTGGTGCTGAAGCGGACGCCGCCGGTGTGTTGGACCGCGCCCAGGCCTTTCAAGACGATCAGGCTTTCCTCCGGAATGGCGAGATTGATGCGGCGCCCGATTTGTTCCCGGGTGAGGCGGTAATAATCCCCCTCGGGATCGAAGCCGAAGAGAGAGAGGTGGAAGCCGTCTTTGCCACGGGAGGTGCCGTGGCAACTGCCGGCGTTGCAGCCGGCTTTCATGAATACGGGCATCACATCGAGCTTGAAACTGAGCGGGGGCTGGCGGGTGGCATTTGAGACGGTGACGGGCACGGTGGCGGTCTGGTCGGCAAAGGAGACGCGCAGCTCGGTTTGGCCGTCGGCGAATGGAGAGAGGAGGCCGTGGTCAAGGCGCGCCAGCTTAGGATCGACAACGGTGACCATGGCCTGAGTGGTGACGTCATGGGTAATGCCATCCTCGCTCGTGGACTGGATGACGATGTGCTGGCGGGCTTTGGCGGAACTGAGGTTGATGGTTGGCGGATAGGCGTGGAGGTCTGGAGAAGGCGCCGTGTCCGCGAATGAGAGCAGCGGGAGAAAGAGCAAGACGAGGATGGCAGACGAACAAAGAAGGGACGCACACTTTCCCCTCACACGTACCCTCTCCCCTGGGGAGAGGGGGAATGTTAGCCGGTTTATTTGGCGACTCGACCGGGTTCCCATCCGGATTTTTAACAGGAGGCAACGGAGGAAGCAGAGAGGGATTTTCGATTTTCGATTTTCGATTTTCGATTGGTGACGGACCTGCAGGCGCCGAGTTTTGGGCAGGCGCGTTCCCCTCACCCCTGCCCTCTCCCTTGGGGAGAGGGAGAATCGTCGGCCGGGCGTTTCGGAAATGGGCGTCTCAGAAACTCCAGCAGTACCTGGGGCTGGATTGGTCTGCCCGCACGGGTGAACCATAAACATCGCGCCACTCCAGGGCTGGGCGGGGCCACAGGGTACCCTTCGGGAATGCGCGGACCATACTCGGGCGAGGAGTGGGAGCAGTCGTGGACCTCGAGATTGTTTTCGGCCGTTCATGGTCATTTCTTCGAGCCGGTCGCCGCAGCCACTTTGGTATCGTCTTTCTTAGGTGGGACGATGCGCAGGATGCCGCCCTGAGCGATGGTGTGAGGGATCACCTCGCCGTTCTGCTTCACGTCCACTGCACAGAAGAGGTTTTTGAATGAACCCGTGGCGCAATTGGTGGCTACGGTGACATCAAATACAACTTCCGGGTCGTCTTTAGAAATTTCCCGCTCGGCGGCGGTGACTTTTTCCGGAAGACCAAACAGGTGGATAGTGGATTTGCCTTCGAATGGTTTTACTTGTTGCAGGTTGACGGTGAGCTTGCCGGTTTTGCCGGGGTTGACCCAGAGGGTCTCGATTTTTCCCGTGAGGAACGGTTTGGCGACTTCCAAGTCCGTAAGTTGGGAAGAGACATAGAGCTCGCCTTTTTGGACGGTGGCATGGCCCAAAACGGCGATCTTCCAAGTGCGTGTTTCTGCACCACCGCCGGCATTGAGTTGATAAAAGACGTTGGTCGCTCCTTTGGGAATGGTGGCTTCCGACTGAGAATTGACCCCTGGCGGGTTCCAAACCATTTGGAGTTCGATCGGCTCGTCGAAGTCGGCCTCGCGCTCGGCAACGACTTCAAGGCGCATTGAGCCGGCCTGGACCAATGGGACCTTGGGTTCGACGATTCGCAAATGGAAGGGGGCCTCCTTGACGACGGCGACACAGAGTTTATCGACGCTGGTGCCATAGTAACTGGTGTTGTTGGGTCCTTCAACCAACTCGACGTCCTGGCGGAACTTGCCGACGACCTGGTTGGTGCCGTTGGTGCCGGTGGCGGTCAAGTCGAGCAACCGGCAACCGAGCGGGGCGTCGGCCGCGGTCTCGAAGACCAGCGGCATCGCATCAATGTTTTTGGCCATAGCGGCAGCCAGCATGGTGATGCCGGGCGGCAGTTCGGGCAGGGCGAAGGCGAGTTCGCTGCCGAAGTTGGCGCGTTTAGCGGAGATGAGCGTGGCAAACCGGTTACCGCGCGGCACGGCGATGAACTGGCGTGATTGGGTGTCATTGCGGGCTACCTCAGGAATCTTCAGAGCCAGGCTGGGCTGGACCAGGGTGATTTCGACTCGATAAGTGAAATCCGGACCGCCACGGCCAAGCGTATCGCGCACGCGAACAAAGTAGTTAGTGGTTTCGGAGGGGGTGAACTTGAGGGAACTATCGGCGCCGACGGCATCGTCGTTAGAGGCGAGGCTTTGGCCTTTGGGGTCGAACACCTCGAGAATGGAATCCAGCGGCGAGCGAAGACGGCGGGCATAGACACTGACGGTCAGCGCAAGCCCTTTCGTGGCTGGGAAACGAAACCAATCTTCCTGCCCTTTTTGGGCGAGGATACCGTTGAGAGCCAGCGGCGGAAGTTGGTCAGTGGCGGTAGCGTGTTCACGGTCCTGGTTGGGGGCGGCGGCGAGGACGTTTGGGAAATCAGAAACGCGAAGCCAATTGGGCGTAGGGGCGAGCAGGCCGTCCAGCGCGGGGAAAACGGCAAATCTTTCCTGAGGCGTTTCGGGCAGCTTGATTTCGTGCGTAAACTCGCCGGTGGCCTCGCTGAAGCACTTCAGTTTGAGAGTTTCGCCGGTCTTGCCGCCGAGAGGGAAAACCGAGGTGGGGCGCGGAAAGGTACCGATATGGAGGCGGTAATGGCAGAGATCACTTCCGCCGTAAGTGGCTTCCCTCAGTCGGATGATATAGGTGCCGTCCCTCGGCGCGAGCAGGCTCACGAAGGGGTCCTGCATGGCCAGCACGGTATCATCGACATCGGCAAGGAGTGAGCCATCCGAATCCAGGATGGCGAGACGCGGATCGAAAACACCGCGGCCCAGGCGCATGCCTTCGACTTCGACCGAGAGGCGCTGGCCTTTCTTAAGTTCGACGGCAAAGCAGTCCACATCCTCGGCCTTGATGATGCCGGCGACAGTTGTGTTGAGTTCCACTGGCTGGGCATTGGTTGGGGTGTTGTTCGGCTCGTCTTCATCAACAACCGGAAACGGCCCGACAAAAAAGGTGCGCAATTCGGAAAGGCCGGTCGCGGTGCGGAGGCGCAGATGATGTTCGCCGAGGGCGCAGTCCGCGGCAATTTTCAAGTCGGCTTTGACGATTCGGTTGGTAACCTTGTTAAAATTCAGCAGCTCAATCCCGGGCTCATAGCAAAGGATTTCCTGGGTATCCTGGAGACGATCGCCTTCGAAGAGGACCTCGAGTTCGGTGCCGCGCTGAGCGCCGGTGGGAGTGATGGTGCGGAGCTGGGGAGAAACTGCGGGAGCGAGCCAGGGCAGCAAGAGAAGGCCGAGGAGCATGGAACCGCGTAAAATCCGAAGGCCGAAATCCGAAATCCGAAAGAAGGCCGAAATCCGAAGGCCGAAATCAGCGCCGCCGCGTAGAGTTACGCGTGGTTCGGTCGTGGCATGGCTGCTTTGGCTCATCTGCCCACCTCCGGACGGCCAACCGTCAGATTCACCTTTCACGTTTTACGTTTCACGCTTCACGCCAGGAGGCCGTGGGCGATCTCGCCGTCTTTGACAATCTTCACCGGGCGCGTGCCGGCCAGCAGTGTCTTTTCCCAATCGATGCCAAGCAGGTGGTAGATCGTCGCGGCGTAGTCGGGCACGGTCAGGGGGTCGCTGTCGGGCTCGCTGCCGGTGGGGTCGGTCGAACCGTGAACGCAACCTTGTTTGATACCGCCGCCGGCCATGACGATGCTAAAAACTTTGGGATAATGGTCGCGCCCAGCGGTGCCGTTGACTTTCGGCGTGCGGCCAAATTCGGTGGTCACCAGGACCAGTGTGGAATCGAGCATCCCGCGGGTGTCGAGGTCGCGGATGAGAGCGGCAAAAGCCTGGTCGAAACTGGGCATTTGGGAGGTCACGCCATTGCGGATATTGTCGTGATGGTCCCAGCCACCGTAAGTCAGCGAAACGAAGCGCACGCCCGATTCGACCAAGCGGCGGGCCAGCAACATTCGTTGGCCGGCAGTATTGCGGCCATAATCATCGCGCAGCTTATCCGGTTCTTGTTTCAAGTCGAAGGCGGCCCGCGCTTTGTCCGAACTCATCATAGCGTAGGCGCGTTGGTAAAAGGCGTCCATGCCGGCCAAGGCGTCGGATTTTTCGAGGGAGCCGAAGTGGGCATCGATGACCGAGCGCATTTCGCGGCGTTCGGCAAACCGTTTATCGTCCACGCCACTGGGCAGGTTAAGGTCGCGCACTTTGAACGCGCCGTTACCCGGGTCGGCGCCCAGGCTGAAAGGGCCGTAGGCCGAACCCAGGAAACCTGTGCCGGCGAAGCTGTTCGGCTGATTGGGAATGCAAACGTAAGGTGGCAAGTCGTTGCGCGAGCCCAGCTCATGGGAGACGATGCTGCCGATGCTGGGGTATTGGACGGCGGGGCTGGGCCGCCAGCCGGTGAACATGTTGTGGGTACCGCGATCGTGGTCGGCCTCGCCGTGGGTCATCGAGCGGATGACGCAAATCTTGTCGGCGATTTCGGCGGTGCGCTTGAGTTGTTCGGAGAAATAAACAGATTCGAGCCTGGTTTTTACCGCGCCGAGGGGTCCGCGGTATTCAATCGGGGCCAGGAGTTTGGGGTCGAAGGATTCCTGGGCGGCAATGCCACCGGGCAGGAAGATGTTGATGACCGACTGCGCGCGGGCTTTGGCGCCCGCCGACTGGGCCTGAAGTTTGAAGAGCTCACCCAGGGTCAACCCAAGGCTGCCAACCAGGCCGACAAAGAGGAACTCGCGGCGGTTGGGACGCCAGATATGTTCGGGGCTATTGCAAAAGGAGGAGCAGCAATCATTCATAACACATTCTCACACAATGATTCAGAGGCACTACTATATTGCTCTTTAGACGAAGAAAGCGCAAATGGGTTTCAAATTATTTGGTGGGGTGAAGGCCGGAGGGGCAAGTGAGGCGTGAGGCGTGAAACGTGAGGCCTGAAACGTGAAAATCCGAGATTTTTGGACAGGTTATTCACGGGTTATTTACGGCGAGCTTGCCCAGATGACAGGAAAGGGCAAGCGGTTCATTGAGATCCCCTTCAGTTACGAATCAGCGGAGTGAATCGAAGACGGCTTGGCGGTCCACTCCTTTATGGGCGGCCACGACCCTCACGATGCTGTTGAGTGTACCGACGCGAAGTGGATTGTGGTTGGGAATCGACAGGCGCTGGTGTCCGGGCGAGTCCGTTTGCAAGATGATATGGCTACCTTCTTGATGGACCTGAAGATAACCCCAGTCGCGGCAGAGTGCCTTGACCAAATGTGTCCCGCTTAAAATCCCGCGGCACTTTCATGCGCCAGCGAGTAGTTCGTCCCGGACTAAGTGCAGCCGAATGTGTTTCGGAGCGGTTTTGGGTTGATCAAAAAAGTAGCCGCGCACCGCCTCCTTGACATTCGTACGCAGGGCATCCCAGGTATCCCCTTGCGTGAAAATGTTCTCCGACAAGCATTCGGCGCAGAACCCGCCGTCTTCCTCTTGGGTCACTTCAAAAACCAGTTCGCTCATGGTGCTCAAGGTAGGAGGTTTGACCGCTTCTCGCAAGTAGCAGGGCTCAGCGCGAAACTCCTTACACTCAGTCGGGGGTCCGCACCGGCCCGCAAATCGCTTTGGGGGCGACGTGGTTTGGTTGCAGTCTGTGCGGAGAGGAGATTCACACTGCGCCCTACCTCTGTCACATTTCAGGTGGCGTCGTTGGAGCGCGCCAGGTCGAGGAGGAGCTTTTCAAGCTGGCGATAGTAGGTTCCCTCATCCATTTGGGCTTTTTTGTCGCGGAGGAGGAAGACCTCGCGTTCGAGGGCGTCGCGGCGAGCGCGTTGTTCGGGGGAGAGTTTTCGCTCGGCGTCACTCGCGATGAGATACCATTGCCGGGCCAGCAAGCCGTCGAGGGGGGCATTTTCTTTGGCGCGCTTGGTGGCACGCAGGCCTGTAAACCAATCGGCGGGGGTGCCCAAGGCGTCGCCGTTGTCATCGAGCAAGGCATGCTCGGTGGCGAGGCGGCCTTCGACTTTGTAGAACTCGGCGACCTGACGGGAAGCAGTTAGAAAGGCTTCGAGCAGCGAGATTTGTCCATCGTGATCGAGGTCTGCTTCAGAATTGGTAAGCGCTTCAGCAAAGAATTGGCCGAACCGGGCGAAGTTTTGTTCATTGCCGCTGCGGGTTGCAGTGATGATGACACGGTTGGTGGCAGAGAGTTTGGCGAGGAAAGGCGCGCTGGCAGAGGCGGTGTTGATGAGGGCAAGCGGGCGTTGGAAAGGCTTGAGCCAAAGGGCCAAGTCGCCGGCGGAAACGTCCGGGCCGCGCAAATTGAACCAGGCTTCTTTGCCGTCGAAGGTGCCGTGGCCGATGAGAACGAGCCAGAGCTGGCCCAAGCCGTTGGTCGGCTCGGCGGCCAGAGTTTGTTTAAGCAGGTCGTAATCGTTGGTTAAACCGTTGGGTGCGAGGCCGATGGTGATGTGCCGGCACTCGGCGCGGGCACAAGCAGTTTCCCAAAGAGAGGCCTGACGGACGAAGTTGGTGGCGAACTCGGGTTCGCCGGGGGCGCCGACGACGAGGATGACGCCGGTGCGGTCGGCGGCAAACGATGAGGCGAGAGTGGCGAGAAGCCAGAGGAGAATCCGAAGGCTGAAACCCTGCGGTTTCAAAGCAGGCGAGAAACCGCTAAAGCGATTCTGCCCTTCACGACCTGTTGGTCCACCCCGCTGAAGCGGGGTGTCAATGAGACTTGGCGTCCGCTCGGGAAGCAACTGGTCATTGGCAATCGGAGTTCGCATTTCGGATTTCGGATTCGGGATTCGGGTTTTGGGGCGATGTTTGCGGGAGGGGTTGGGATTACGATTAAGATTAAGACCGGGATTACGATTTTTAGGGCATACCCTTCCACCGTCTTAGTCCCCATTCGGAGAGGAAGCAGACGAGGGCAAAGCCGAACATCGCGGGAGTGTGCCAAAGGGGATAGGTCCACGCCTCCATGACGGGCGCATGGCGATGGGGAAGGGACCGGGCGAACTGGTCGAGCTTCTCGGCAGAGATGACTTGGCCGCCGGTTTTGCGGGCGATGGATTGGAGCAGCGCGACATTAGGGGTAAGGGAACGGAATTCTTCGGCGGCCAGGTCGGTGCTCCAGCCTGCAGTGGCATGACCCACTTCCTCGCCCGCGGCGTTGGTTACGCCGACAACGGCTTCGTAGCCGCCAGCGGAGCGCGGGACGTAGGTTGTTTGATATAGGCCTGGTTCCTCGGCGGACGGCTCCGCCTGGAGCCGCAGGGCATTGGTCTGGGAACCGGCGAGCCCTTCCACCATTGCCGGCTGCACTTGAAGATTGATGCTGGCGTTATCAAGCGGCTGGAATTTTGGGTCGCGCACGCGCACCTGAAGCAACACGGCGCCATTGGGGTCGTCAGGCCGGGGTTCGGCGGTGACCTCGACCCGGTTAGGGACCTCAGTTACCAGCCAGCGCATGAGCTGCCGCCAGGCCTTATCCATGTCGCGATGCGCGTCGGCATCGTGCAGACCCCAATGCCAGACATCGCCGAGGGTCAGCGCGGCGGTGCGGCCACGGCCAAAGCGTTGGATGACGAGCGCCGGGTATTGTTTGCCGGCGGCATCGGTCACGTTCGCAATGGTAGTCGCGCCTGGCTTAACCTCGCGGATGCGGTTGAGAACCTGGAAAGGGGCCACGGTCTGCAGCCGAGCTTTTTCATCCGCTTCATTGTCGCGCAGCCGCGCCCAGGCCTGGAGGAGACCTTCGCGGGTCAGGCTCAAGCGCAACGGGCCGGGAGGATTAGTTTCCTCAACCCGGTCCAGGTAAACCGGCAGCATATCGCCGATCGACGTCCGCTGATACTTGCCCGGCTGAAAGCACTCCATGCCCCCGAGCATGAGGAAACCGCCGCCGCGTTCGGAGACAAATTTTTGCAGCAAGGCTTGCTGGTCCGGGGTGAAAAACTCGGATTCCAAATCATCGAGGATAACGGCGTGGTAAGCATAGAGGTCCTCGGGCGTGCGCGGGAAGCCGCCGCGCAGTTCGAATTCGTCGCGAGCATTCAACCGGACCAGCACCGGCTGATCGTAACGCTCGACCTCATCGGGGGCCTGGTTGCCGAAGCCGCGAAAGAGCGGGTTGCTGCTTTCACCCGCCCGGCCCAGGAAATTGAATTTGGGTTCGCGCCGGGCGACACGGATGAGGCCGACCATTTGCAGTTGCTCATCCTCCTGCACGGCACGGTTGAGGAACTTGAATTCCCAGTTGGGCCGGCCCGCGACATAAAGAATGCGAAAGGGTCCGCGCCCGCGGTCCACGACCAGCACGGTGCTGTTGTTGGCGAGGGTAGCTTCGCTGGAGGCTTGGGAAGAAGCCGGTCCGGTCAACTCCTCCCTGACCCGAACACGGACGCGGTAGAAGGAGAGGCCATGTTTTTCCGGCCGCAATTGAAAACGGAAGGCGAGCAGGTCGTTATCCTTGCGCGCCTTGAGCGTTTGTTCGGATACCTGCCGGCCAGTAACATCGAGCACCTGAGCAACAATCGATTGACCGGAGTAACCGGCGGCGGTCACGTCGGCCTGAAGGGAGACGGGGGCGTCTTCGAAATCGGTTTGGGTGGAGTGGACCTGTTGGAGAGCGAGGTCTTTGACCGGCTCGGGGCTGCCAATGACTACGGGATAGATAGGCGGGAGGCCGGTTAAATCAGGGGGGCTGTGCAAATCGGTAGCATTGCCGTCCGTCAGCAGGAGGACGCCAGCCAAAGGACGGGTATGATAGCGCTCCGCGATGGTGTGAAGGGCAGAGCCGATGGCCGAAGCCCGCCCGTCGAAAGCCAATTCGCCGAAGTCTTTGGTGGTTTGGAGTCGGGCATCGAAAAAATAACGGCGCACCTCGAAATTTTCTTCGAGCCTTGCCTGCCAAGAGGCGCGCTGGGGATTGAGCAGGCCGAGGAGCGACTCCCCCCGGGTTTGCGTTGCGCCGCGGTCTTTGATCTGCAGCCCCTGGCTGTTATCGGCGACGATGGCGAAGAGATTGGCACCGGGACGGGCGTGTTGGCCAGACCAGAGCGGTTCCAACAAACAGACCGCGAGGGCGGCAAGGCCGAGAGCCTTCAAAAAAGGACAGAGCCAGCGGGCGAGACCGGGTGGCGCGGCGCGATAGGTCCAAAGGAGAAGAAAGAGGCCGATTGCCGTCGCGGATACGGCGAGCCAGAGCCAGTTCCAGGAAGAGAAAATGAGGGAGGCCAGGGGCATGTCATTTGTCTTTGCCCAGTTCCTCGTAGTAGCGCCGGACTAGGTCGGAGTAGCGGTTGGGCACGGGGTCGCGATCGATGGGGACAAGTGCTTCGCGAGAGCCGCGGCGAGCCAACTCGTCGGCGATGCGGTCGCGAACCTCAGCCAGAGGCTTCATGACCTGGAGGCGAACGACGGCCCAGTCCGGTTTCTTGCGGTCGTTTTTAAAGGCCTGGCGCAAGACGCGGGCGCGCTCGCGGGCCGCGGCGACATCGTTTCGCAAATCCGGCTGTTCAATCATTTCTTCGACCTCGCGGAGGCGGTCTGACCAAAGCACAAAATCCTCACCAGTCAGAGGACCGACTGGGCGGAGGGAGCCGTCGCTGAGGAGACGGTTGATGTTCTCGCGGAAATTGTCCACCCAAAGACCGCCGGCGCCACCACCGGCGTTATTGAAGGAGCCGCCGTCATTAGCCCGATCTCGCGGGCCGGCGTTGCGGGCGAGACGGCCAAGACGATTAGGTTGGCCGGGTTGGGGTTCGCCGTTCTGGCCATCCTGGGCAGTGGCATCGGTCTGGTCCGACGCTTGTGCGCCGTTCGGTTGCGCAGAGTTCCCTGCTTGCTGGCCTCCGCGCGGGGACGAGGGTTGTTCTCCGGGGGATTGAGCCTGTGTGCCTTCCTGGTTCGCGCCAGGTTCTCCTGTTTGCGAGCCTTGCTGGGTCTGGCTGCTGTTTTGCGCGGTCTGGGAAGAGCGTTGGCCGGATTGGCCCGGCTGGTTTGCACGTGCGGCGGCGGAAAGCTGGTTGGTGTCACCGGAGGATGAGGACGAGAACGAGGAGGAGGAAGAGTTGGTTCCTTCGGCTTGAGACATCTCGAGCTGCAATTGGCTGGTCAATTGGTCCAACTCCTGTTGGGCCAGACGAAGGGCTTCGGTGTCGTCGCCCAGGACGCTTTCGGCGGCGCGTTCGACGCCGCGTTTAAGCTGTTCGAGTCCGGAACGCGAGCGCTGGCCGGTCTCATTGGCTTGCGGGAGGAAATCCTGACGAAGCATTTCGGAAGTGAGTTCCAGCAATTTGGCGCCGTCCTGTTCGGAGGTGTCTTTGAACTTGTCGAGGAGGGTGCGGGTCATCGGACCGTGATTGAGCATTTGGTCCTGGAGTTCTTTCACATCCTTGGCGGTGTCCTGAGTAAATTTGCGGACGGTGTCGTAAAGCTGGCTGGAGAGAAGGGGCTCGGCTTGTTCAGCCTGTTGTGAGACTTCGGTAGCGCGCTCGACGAGGTTGGTCAGGTGTTGCTTTTGTTGGGCCAACTGCTCGAGCATTTGCGGGCGTCGCGGAGAGTCCGAGAGCGACTTGCGCTCACTGCCCGCTTCGGTATTCATTTTCTGCAAGAGGTCCTCTTGTTGGCGCGCCAATTCGCGGGCCTGGGCGCGCATTTCTCGCAGGTCATCGGCGAACTGACTGGAATTCTCTTTGCGCAACTGGTCACGGAGGTCCTGGAGCTGACGTTGGGCGCGAGTGCCAGCGGCCAGCGCCTGGGAGACGGCGCCTTGGCCGGCAGCTTCGGCGGCGCGTTGGACGTCCTGGCGGGTCTGTTCCAACTGCCGTCGTTGCTCAGCCATGCGGGATTGGTTTTCCGGTTGCTCCATGCGCTGGCGCACCTCGTCGGCGTCGGCGAGCATCTGCTGTTCCTCCTCCTGAAGGCGCTTGAGGCGGCGCTGGATTTCGGCTCGCTCCTCGTCGGTGCGGGCCTCCTGCAAAGCCGTTTGCAGTTCCTTGAGGCGGTCGTTCAAATCCTGCTGACGCCGGGCCAGTTCTTGCAACCGGTTCATGACCTGCAATTGTTCACGGCGTTGGGCGGTCTGCGGCGATTGGGCCAGGCGCTGTGTTTCGTAACGGTTTTCGGGTTGGGTGAGGTCCATTTCCTCGACCTGGCGCTGCATCTGCTGGTCGCGACTGCCGCCGCCGCGTTGGTTACGATTGCGGCTGCGTGAGACCTGGTACTCGTGCTCCTGGACTCGCAGCAAAGCCTGATAGGCCGCCTGTTCGGCGGTCAGCGCTTCAGTTAAGGCCTCGGGCGAGTTGGTGGTCGCCGCCTCGAGGCGCGCCAGGGCTTGTTCCATGTTCTTAACGGCGCCGGACCAAAGGTCTGCGGTCCTGGGGTCTCGCCGACCCTCCAAGGCGGCCCGGGCTTGAGTCAGTGCTTCGGCTTGCGCCTCGCGTAGAACGGAGATGTCGCCCGGGAGAGAAGCGGTTGGGGATGGGGAGGAAATAGAATTTCCGCGAGTGCGGGTGCGAGGGGAGGCGGGTTGGTCGCCGCCGGGTTGAGCTGCGAGCTGGGCCATCACACGGTGCTTAATCCTAATCGCTACATCCCGCCCCGCTAGGGCTTGGGCCTGTTCTCCGAGTGGAGGTTCACTATAAACATCGCGCCATGCTGGGGCTGGAGGTTGGCGCATGCCGGACGGGAGAGCCGCAAGTACATGCAAAGAGCCGAGCATGGGGAGAGAATTACGATTAGGATTACGATTTGAAGTTCCCGGGAACGCTGTCTGCGAATTCGTATCGCGCGAGGAAGGCAGAGGGGGAATTTTGTGATTCGGCCCGGGCGCGGCGGTGTTTTCTCGCCGCAGTTTCCAGGTGCCGAGGACGATCTGCTTCTGCAGTTCGACCAGACGACCGCTTCGGCCGCCTTGCTGGCCGGAGTTCTCGCCTTCGCCCTGACCGTCCATGCCTTGTCCTTCGCGAAACACTTCCTCGAAGGGCCGGACCTCGACAAAAAACAGATCGCTCGTGGTGCGGCGGAGCTTGCCGTCCGGATCGAGGTCATCCGCCCAGACAAACCAGGAGATAAGCTGATCGGGTTGCGCATCGAGATCTTCCAGCCGCAGGACGGTTTGAAACGCTCGTTTCTCCCTGGCGGGCACGTTGTGGCCCAATTCGACGAACCGCGGTTCGCCTCCTGCGAGCGCATAAGCCAAGCCGTACGCCGGCACTCCAAAGTCATCCCAAACGGTGCCTTCAAAGGAAATCTCTTCCAAAGGAGAAGGCCGCAAATCACCGCGTGGGGCGGCAATGCGAAGCTCCGGGGGGCGATTCTTCAACACCTCGAATACAAATTGAGCGGGAACTTTGTTAGTTCGTCCCTCCGCGTCCACAAGTTGAAGTTCGTAGGTCTTCGAGGCCGTGAGGGTGAACTGCTTCAGGAGCGCGAGCGGGCGGTTGGTTTCAATGATCAACGGGACGGTATTCCGCTCTTTGTCTCTGGCGACGAGTTGAGCAGAAGCGACAGGTTTGTTGAAGTGAAGAGTGAAATCCAGCCGGGAACCTTCGACGGCGCTTAACCGACGGGTGTCAGGGATATGCTTTTGCGGCTGTTCGGTATAATCGGGGAAAGTCAGGTCGGCGTCGGCGCGTTCCAACCGCGGATGCTCGAATACCGTGACATTGAAGTCGCGGGTGCGCTGGCCGGCGAATTCAACATGATAAACCAGGTTGCTGGCTACTTCGGGCACACTACCACCGAACATGGGGTCGGAAAGGCTCTTGATGAGGGGGATGCGGCGAATGTCCTCGGCCGCAAGGGAGACAGCAGGGCTAGCGGGTGAGACGCCCTGGTTAACTCGCAGGCGAGACACCTGCGCTACATTGGGGCTGACGAGCAGCTCGACATTGGCCGGGAGGGCGCCGGTAAAGCGCGCGAGCACGACGAGGCTACTGCCGCGTTCCAAGCTAACATCGCCGGGCGTCACAGTAACTTCAGATTCAACTATCCTGGCCAGCAATTTGTGGCCGCCGGTGACACGCAGGCCGGACAAGGCGACGCAAAGCAAAACGACAGCGAGCCAGTGGGCGGCCTGTGCGACGCGCAAGCGAGATTGCGGAATGACATCAGCCCAATCCGATTGACGGCGATGTTCGAGCGTCTCGCGAACCAACCGGTCTTGCAGGAAGCTGAGTTGACCATCGGGCTGGGGGTGTTGTTGGACAGCAGTGAGCAGGCGGCCATCGAGGGCCGGGTAACGCGCTTCGATCTGCGCAGCCAATTCATTCCAATCCGGTCTTTGCCGGCGTTGCCGAATGAGAACGAAAGCTGCCGCCACCAGGCCGAGGGACGCAATCAGCGGGAAAGCCAGGGATGAAGCCCAGCCGGTTGCGCGTTGAACAAAAACCAAGAGCAAGCCGAGCAAGGCTACGCCGGCCCAGCCGGCGGCGAGTCCGGACCAGAGTTGCAAACGGCGCCGCTTGGTGGCGAGCTCGGCGAGCCGTGTCTTTAAAAGCGATTCAATGTTCATGTTTTAACCCGTTAGCTCATCTACGTCGCCGTATCGACCTGAATGGCAGACCGGCGCGCGGTGCGCCCGGCCAGCCAGGTTTCCAACAACAATACCACAAGTGCGGCGACCACGAGCCAGCGCCAGATTTTTTGCCGGCTCTCCAACTCCGCGTTTTGCAGGCTGAGCTTTCGCTCGGTTTCGTGGGCGAGCGCCGTGGGCTGACCGGCTACCGGGGCGCCCAATCGTTCCAACTCATCCACCGGCAGCGGGGCGGTGCGGCTCTCCGACGCGTCGAGGTTGACGGCAAACCGCGCGCCTGTGATTGCCGGGCCTACAGTGTAAATGCCGGGCGTCAGAGTTTTGGAGAAATTCGTTTCACCCGCAGCCAACGTCAATGGGGAGCCATCCGGCAATTGGATGGTCAAAGGCCGTCCAGAAGAACCGGCGAGCGGGACCACATCGCCCACGTGATATTGGATGGGCGCGGGAGCCGGGGCACCAGTTTCTTCGAGCAGAGAATAGAGCAATGGAACGAATTTGGTGGAAAGCGCGAGCTGGCTGTCATCCGGCTGCCACCCGGAGGTGAGCACCCACACGCGGCCTCTACCGACGGGTACTTCGAGGAGCGCGGGATCGCCGGTATCGAACTTCGCCAGCGTTCGTGCCTCAGGAAAGCTTGCCGGGTCAAGCCGCCGATATTGCCAGAAATGGATTTTAGTAAAGTCGCTGAAACGGGGGTCGGCAAACGGTGCAAAGACCGGATGCCGAAAATCGATTTCGGCAAGCATCGCGTAATTGCCGGGCCGAACCTCCGCGGCCGTTACTTGCTGCAGGCCGAGCAAGGCAGCAAGGGTCGAGGCGGCGGCTTCGGTTTTCACCAGGAAGAGCAATGATTTGCCGGCGATGATCTCGGCGTGGAGCGCCCGGGCCAATTCGTCCGGCAGTTGTTCGGTGGCGACGAACAGGCTCGCCGCGTGAAGGTCGCCGGGTGGGGAGGGCGCTCGCGGTAACTGGACGACCAACTGGACCGCTTGGTGCCATGTTTCCTGGAAGGCGCGCTCGAGAAAATAGAGCGGCTGTTTGGTGTCTTTCTGCGAATCGCTTCCGAAATAAAGCACCTTGAGACGCGTCGTTTCCGGCGGGACGACGAAGATGGTGTTGTCGAAATCCTCCTCGTCGCCCTGGAGGATGATTCGGTCCGGGTGAGTGCCTGTCGAGGCGGGCTTACCGCCTGCCGACGTTGTGTCGAGCCCAAACGGCACGGGCGGCGGGGAAGGCGCCCCACTGGCAGGCTGGAAGCCCGCCTCTACGGGTACCTGAACGATGCGGCTTTGGCCGGGGGGCACATAAATATCGAGCGGCGCCCCCAAGAAGGTGCGTCCATCCGGATGCGCCCAGCCGACCTTAAGCTGTTCGCGGCGTGAATCGGGGGCGTTGCTGACTCGCACACGCACGACCGGTGCGGCTTTGGCATCGGTTTCCTCCGAGTCGGCGACCAGTTGCAGAGAAGCGTTGCTGAGGTGCCTGGCTTTCAGGGTTTCGACTGATACCTTGATGTCTCTCGGCCACTCATAGCCCTGCAGCGGCTCGAGATGGCTGCCCTCCTGCAAATCGCTGAAGAGGATGATTTGACCGCGGGCAGGGGCCGGCTTTCCGCCATTATCCGCCAACGTCTCCGCCGCGGCGATGAGCGCGCTGCCCAAATGCGTGGCGGACCAACCGGGGGAAACACCGCCCAGCTTGCCGAGGGCAAGGGCGACACGTTCGCCCGCCGGGGAGGAGTTCCATTGTTCGAAAGTTACGAGGGGAGTCACCCGGCGATCAAAGGTAAACAGGGCGACCTGGTCGGCGGGAGAAGTTTTGCGAAGGAAAGACCCGACCCGGTCGCGCGCGTCCGTCCACAGATCCGCACGCCGCATGCTGGCGCTGGTATCGACCAGGAGCAAAAGGCGGCGGGCAACGGCGGGCTCCGGAGGGTTGCTCGGTCTCTTGAGGAATGGCCGAGCAAAGCCGAGTGCCAACAAGCAAAGCACGGCGCAACGAAGCAGCAACAGCAGCAAATGCTCGAGGCGGCTGCGGCGGGTGAGGCGCGGCGGTGAAGGCAACAAGAACATGAGCGAACTGAAAACGGTGCGTTCGCGGGTGGTGCGGCGGATGAGATGGAAAACGACCGGCAGCGCAACGGCGAGCGCACCGAGGAGGAAGAGTGGAGCGAGAAAGGTCATGCGAGTCTTTCTGCGCCTGCGCGTGCTGCGGAAGCAGCCGGGCAGAATGAGGCGCGAAGCATTTGGAGCTTTGCCGAACTATGTTCTGTGCTCATCTGGCGGAGAGTTTACCAGAGGCCGGTTGCCGTGAAACTCGTCTCACGTTCCTTCGCCGCTGCATCCGCTGGCGCAGGAAATCGAACAGGGCCAATTCGAGTGGACGGTCAGTGGGAAGGCGATGACAGGTGATTCCCAATCGCTGGCAAAGCGAGCGCAATTGGGCGCAGTGGGCGGTTAATTTGCGCAGGTATTCCTTTCGCGCGGCGCCAGGATCGATGAAGAGAACGCGCCCCGATTCGACATCTTGAAACATGGCCGGGTCAGGGAAATCGAATGTTAGTTCAGCCGGGTCGAGCACCTGGAAGACAGTCACCTCGTGCCCGCAAGCAGCGAGCGCAGTCAATTCCGGCTCAAGCAGCTCAATGGGCGCGAGAAAATCTGACAGCAGCACGACGAGGCCACGCTTGCGCACGATCTCGGCCATCCGTTTCAAGGGAGAGAGCAGATCGGTAGCGCGTCCGAGCGCAGGCTTTTCCAACGCGAGCATTAACTGGCGCAGATGTCCGGTGCGATGGCGGGCGGGAAGGAATTCGCGGAGTTCCTCATCGAAAGTGAGCACGCCCACCGAATCGCCCTGAAGATAGAGGAAATAAGCGAGCGTGGCGGCCAGGGTCGCCGCATACTGGGATTTGGTATAACCGGTCGAGCCATAAGTCATCGAGCGGCTGTTATCGGCCAGCAGATAGCAACGCAGGTTGGTTTCGTCCTCAAATCGCTTGATGAAATAGCGGTCGCTCCGGGCGAACACGCGCCAGTCAAGGTAGCGGGGATCATCGCCGGGAGCGTACTGGCGGTATTCGGTGAACTCGACGGAGAAGCCGTGGTATGGGCTGCGGTGAATGCCGTTCCAGAAGCCCTCAACCACCACGCGGGCGCGCCATTCGAGATTGCGGATGCTCATCAGGGCTTTGGGATGGATGAGCGAGGAGGCGGGCAGCGAAGCGTTCTGGGTGGAGTTTGTCATGTCGGGGACGAACTCGAAGCCCGAAGGCCTAAATTCGAAATCCGAAAGAAGGCGGAAATCCAAGATCCAAAGAGGGAGGCAGGCATCCGGAATTCGGATTTTGGCCTTCTTTCGGCCTTCGGGATTCGGATTTCGGATTTCATGTGAGCGTCGCTTTAATGGTTTCGAGCAGGCGCTGGATGACGTTTTCCACATTGACTCCTTCGGCCTCGGCGCG
This sequence comes from Binatia bacterium, assembly GCA_035566895.1. Classification (GTDB taxonomy): domain Bacteria; phylum Verrucomicrobiota; class Verrucomicrobiia; order Limisphaerales; family UBA8199; genus DATMQA01. The sequence goes on along the minus strand of DATMQA010000074.1, from coordinate 44,674 downwards.
GTAGTTGAGCAGGACGCGATGACGGAGGGTAGGATAGGCGAGGTTTTGGATGTCCTGCACAGTGACATGGGCACGCCCTTTGAACAGGGCCCGCGCTTTGGCACCGAGCACCAGGAATTGGCCGGCACGAGTGCCGGCGCCCCAACTGGCCCATTGGTTGATAAACTCCGGTGTTCCGGCCTGCTGCGGACGGGAGGCGGCGGCGAGCTTCACCGCGTAACGGACCATCTCCTCGGCAATCGGGACTTTGCGCACGAGTTGGTGAAATCGCAGCACATCCTCGCCAGTGAAGAGAGGTTCAATTGGGGCTGGCGCTTCGGCGGTCGTGCGGGTGACCACCGCGACCTCTTCGTCCTCGGGCAGATAACCCATCACGACATTGAACATGAACCGGTCGAGCTGGGCTTCGGGCAAGGGATAGGTGCCTTCCATCTCGATGGGGTTCTGGGTGGCGAGCACAAAGAACGGCTCTTCGAGGGCGTGGCGGATGCCGGCGGCGGTGACCTGGTGTTCCTGCATGGCTTCGAGCAAAGCGGCCTGGGTCTTAGGCGGTGTGCGATTAATTTCGTCCGCCAAAATCATGTTGGCGAAGACGGGGCCGCGCACGAAGAGCATCTTACGGCCTTCGCCAGTGTCCTGGAGGATCTCAGTGCCGGTGATGTCGGCGGGCATCAGGTCGGGGGTAAACTGGATGCGCTGAAATTTGAGGTGGAAGATGCGCGCGATGGATTTAACGAGCAGCGTCTTGGCCAACCCGGGCGCGCCGGTGATCAGGCAATGGCCGCCGGAGAAGAGCGCGATGAGGATTTGTTCGATGACGTCCTTCTGGCCGACGATGACCTTGCCCAGTTCGGCTTCGATCTGGAGGCGGCCAGCGGTGAGGCGCTCGACGATTTCGCGGTCGGCGTGGGAAGATGGGGAGAGTGCGTTGGAGGATTCGAGTTGCGTTAGTTCAGTGCTCATAAAAATTCAGTGTGTCATGAGGTAAAAGATGATGTTAATGCCGAGCGGGTAGCCGCGTTTCTCGGAGAATTCGTGAAAGAAGCCGTCATCTTCGCCTTCGCGTTCCCAACTGTCGCCGTTATCGCAGTTGTGGGTAGCGATAACCATGATGCGGCCTTTGTCGTCGTGAATCGCCCGGACGTGCATATCGTGCGCCGCACGGCCCTGGCGGTCATAGTTGTCGTAGTCGTCGTGGTAATATTCCCAGGTAATGCCGTACTCCGGGTCATTAGGGTCCAGGCTGCGAATCCCCTGGTGGCTATTGGGAGTCTGCAACTTGTTCTTGGGCCCTTTGAGATCAAAGACGCAGTGGAAAAGCTGATTGGTCATGTCGATTTCGAGGAATTCGCTCCCGGGCAGAACCTTTTTGATATTTCGCTCGAAATTGTCCCATTGTTTCTGGCCCCAGAAATCGTCGGCCATGAGGACGCCGCCGTTGTGCAGATATTTGCGCAGAATTGGTATCTCTTCCTCCTTCAACTCGAGCCCGCCCGGTTCGACCATATAAATCCAGGGGTAATCAAATAGCGCCGGATCGGTCAGCCTGATGACACGCCCCTCCGGATCAGTTCTGATTGACGTCACCTGCTGGATGCGGAAAGAGAGATTCAGGTCGCTATCCGGAAAGTCGGTAATCCATCCGATCCGGCTCGAAGTGCGGGAGATGTCTGGTGTGTTTGGCGCGCGCCGGTAAATGACGCGCGCGAAAGTGAACACGTCCTTTTCGAAACCCGGTTCGTTGGTCCAGTTGGGCGTTCCGGTGCTGTGGGAAGCAATCTCGCGCGCGGTCCGCACGGTATCGACGTTCACCGGGTCGCCGCCTTCAGTGTGCGTCCAGCCTGTATCACCGCCGCCACCCCAACGTCGTCCTCCCCCCCATTGAGAGAGGCCGATACCCAAGGTCAGGGGCAGGATTAACAGAGGCAAGAGGCGTCTCTTCATGGTTTGGCCGCAGCATTGGCCAGTCTCGCTTCGCTCTCCACGCTGGTCTGCAACGATTCGTTCTCGATTTCCAACAGCAGACGCAGCGCGGCGCGGTAGCGGGGGGCTTCCTCGAGAGCCTGCAGCACGTGGCGTTTGGCCTCCGGGTCACCAGCGCGATGGAGCAACTCCGCCAGCCGGAAATGCATCTCGGCGGGATCCAACGGATTAAGTTGCAACAGGACCCGATACGCCAGGATGGCTGTCTGAGCTTCGCCGGTGCGTTCGCTGGCCTGCGCCAAAAACCGGTAAGGGGAGGCGACCAGCGGATCAACGGCTAAATAGCGATACGCGTTTTGCAGGACCGCCGGCCAATCCTGCGCGGCAGCGTCCAATTCCATCAAACGCGCGTAAGCCTCGGGCGCTGCGTCATCCTGTTCTGCCAGCCGAGCGAGAACCCGGTGTTCGGCGTTGGTCTCACCCAAAGCGCGGTGGGCCGAGGCAAGCATCGCCCAAGCACTGTCCGAGCCCTTCTGCGCCGGATAAAGGTCGGTCAGCTTTTGGAGTGGTGTCTTGGCTTCCTGAAATTGCTTCTGCAGCAGAAAGCATTGCGCTTGCTCGTTCAGCGCGTAAAAGTTCGTCGGATGGCTGGCGACCAACTGAGCGAAAAACTCCGTTTCATCAGTGCGCGGTCCCGGAATAGCAGGTCCAGGGTGGAGCGGTCGGTTTGGGGTTCCTCCGGAAACGGCTTCTGCGTTTGTTGCCGTCGTATTGGTGAATGCCAAGGAGAGTGGTGCATTAGTGGTGGCTGGGGCGGGAAGCGGCGTGTCGGTGAGCACCCTGTGGAACGCCTGCGGCTGAGCATCTGCAGCCGCCCTCCTTCGTAGCTGGGCAAGGTCCAGCTTTTCCCAATCCATTCCCGGGGCGAGTTGCTGGGCGCGTTCGCGCGCAAACCCGGCAAAATCTTCTTCGATTTTCTCGATGGGTTCGGTGTGGCTGGCGATAGCCTGGTTAATTTCGGCGCCTTCGCCTAAATCGCGCAGGATGGCCTGCAACCGTTCCAATCCGAAACGCTGGACGATAAACTCGACCACCAGCGAGGATTCATAGTAGGCAAACTGCACGTGAAGGTCTGACTTAGGTGAGACGAAGGCGGCGCTGAGCTTGGAAACCGGCGTCAACTCGTCCCCGAGGACCATCTCGCGATAGCGCGGGTTCATTTGCTGCCCCCACGCGGGATTGCGTTGGCCTTCCTCATAAACGGAGATGCCTTCGCTGAGCCAGCGCGGCATTTTGTTGCGCGTCATTTGCAAGGTGACGACATGACAGAACTCGTGCCAGAGAACAGCTTGCCAGTTGACCGCGTGGCCGGGATGGGCCGCGGGGCTATTGGCGGTAATGACGGTGCCGAAACAAACGCCGAGGTAGCCTGGATTTCCAGGCATGCCGAAGGTGCGGACCTCGAAATCCTTGTGTTCGGGGAAGATTTCGATATAGGTCGGGCGTTTCACTTCCATGCCGTATTTTGCGCAGAGATTGCTTCTCGCCTGGGTCAGCAAGCCGAGGACCTGGGCGCCGTACACTTCAGCTTCGTGGCGGCTCATGCGGACCAAAAAGTCGTGGTTGGTAAGTGTCGCGAAATTCCCCATTACGTCGTGCAAGGCGGCCAGGTTGTAAGCCTCCACGTCGTAGCCATCTTGTTTCTGCACTTGCTCCGCAAGTTTCCAGCCCTCGGCTTCTTCGCCCAGGCGGAGCAGGTCCTGCGCAAGCTGGGCCTTGGCCGGGAGGTAATCCGCTTCGAATTGCAAAGCCTGGCGCTGATGGGCGGCGCCTTCGGCAAAGCGATAGTTCTGGGAGAGCTTCTGGCCGATTAAATAGTCAACGCGCGGATTGGCCGGCCAAAACATCAGCGCGGTTTGCCTGTCCTTCTCCTCGGCCTGAGGCTGGTTTTGGAGGTGGGCCAACACGGCCCGATAGGCCCAAGCATCCGGTTGCCAGGGATTGATGGCTTTGAGTCGGTCGAGAAGCTCTTCGGCCCCGGAGTAATCTTCGGCATCGATATTATGATCCACGAGCAGCAGGAGGCTGCCCACGTGATTGCTGTTACGCTGGAGTGCTGTTTCAAGCGAGGCGGCCATGAGCGCCTGGTCGCTCGGGGCATAGGCACGGGCCAAGCCGAAGTGCAGGTCGGGGTCGTCCGGCAGCTCTTTCAATCCCTCGCCGAACTTTTTGGCGGCGAGGGCAAAGTCATGCTTTTCCAGCGCCAACTCGCCACCGGCGAGATAGACTTCGCGGAGTTTCGGCTCCTTTTTCCTGGCGCCGTCGAAAATGGTGTCAAGCACACGCTTGGGATCGGCACCTTCAGCCAAGGCCGCCTGGCCGAAGACGACCAGGCTCGGGGGGTCGTTGTTGTAGTCCCTGGTGTGCCTCGAAACAATGCGGACAATCTCCTCCGGGATTGCGGCGGCTGCATCCGCCTGGCCATTGAACTGGAAAACTTCGCGCGCCTGCCAATGCAGGCGAAGGTCGTAACGGTCCGACGCGAGCGCGTTCGTAATCGCTGCTCTGGCTTCAGGGTACTGCCCGGTCGCCAGGAGAGCCCGGCAGAGCAGCAACTGCCATTCTTCGTTGTCGGGCGATTCGTGTACAGCTTGCCGGGCCAGGGTGATACAACCGTCATAATCTCCGGACAGAAACTTGCCTTGCGCCTCCTGCAAATCCGCTCCGGCCGCCATCCAGGACCAGGCGAGGACCAGCAAACTGCCGGCCAAAGGCCAGGGCCGCAGCGCGCCAAAGCGCCGCTTCATTGTAACTGCAACAGTCAAGCGATGGCGCAACGTAATCCATATGGCGCGCAGCATCAAACGGGTTCGGAAAAAATGGCCACGAAAGCACGGGCCGCAACCGTGACTGCAGGAATAGGAACCAAGGTGTTCAAAGTCGGAGAGGTAATTGATCCGGCAGGTCTTCGAGGAGCTCAGGAGCAACCTTTACTGGCTCCTGTGCCATGAGGAAGTAAAGCCAGCACTGTGTCACAGGCCGCCGATAAATTTGGGACAAGGCCTGCGCGTAGAGGTTTAATTGCGGCTGGTATAGGCTGGCGCGCTCCGCCAAACCGCCGGGTGTCACCCAGTCCGTCTTGAAATCCACAAGCCACAACTGCTCTGGCAACAGCACCACCAAGTCTGCAACACCCTGAACCACGACAAATTCTCCATCCAAACTCGCCTCGGATGGCTCGCCGGTGAATTGGGACAGGTCTGCGGCTTTAAACCGGGCGGTGAACGCCAGCTCACGCTGCACCCGGGGCGCGTGAGCACGAACTTTTTTGCCGAGGTCCGATTGCCAAAACGCCGCCAGCCCGGCGAAGTCCAGCAGCGTCACCTGCTCCTGGCTTAAGGCCCCAGCATGTTCCAGGCGCGCTGCCTCCCGCTTCAGCGCCGCCAAGCTGACTGTTTGGTCCAGTGACACTAGCTGCAAAAACAAGTGGTGGGCGTCACCGATCTCGACCGGATTCGAGTCCGCAGTCCGTAGCCCGTGGTCAACGGACTTTTGATTTTGGACTTTGAGCTTAGGACTTCGGCCTGCCGACGAGGGAGTTGGCACCTGCCGCCTGAACGCCTCTGCCGCTTCCTCGCCCTCCGCCGCCCGGTGGCGCAACATCGAAACCGAGGTCTTGGCAGGCTCGCGTGTGGCAGCCGCAAACGAATACTGCCAGGCAAGTCGCTGTTGAAGTCTGTGCCATTCCGCCGGCTCGGCCGTCATGCAAGAATCGGTCGCTTCTACCAGGGTATCGCCGTCGCTCCCGACTAATTTAGCATCGTCGTGGACGAACCAGCGCAGCAAGGCGTTTTGGCCTTCGCACTTCGTGTCCTCGCAGTGGTCGACATTGCCGGCAAACCAGAGCGCGAGCCAATCGGCATAACTACGGGCGGCCAGCAGCTTGTCTGGCTCTACAGCCGTTTTTGGCAGCGGGGACGCCGCCTCACTGGCAGGCTGGAAGCCCCCCGCCACGGGCGAGCGCCAGAGTTTGTTGAATGTGGTTTCCGGAACGGCTCCGCTGAGGAGCAGCAGGTCGCGGGCGCGGGTCATGGCGACATAAAGCAGACGCAGCTCTTCGCCGAGCAGGTCGCGGGTTTGGCGCCGGCGAGCCAGCCAGTAGGGCAGGCTGGGATAGCTCCTGGAGGTGTGGGGCGGTTTGATGTGCGGGCAAAGCCCGTACTCTTCATCGAGAATGAGCTCGGCCCGCAGGTCAGCAAGGTTGAACGCCTTGCCCAGGTCGGCTACCATCACGACTGGAAATTCGAGTCCTTTGCTTTGGTGAATGCTCATCAGCCGCACGGCATCTTCGTCATTGACGGCCGCCACTTCCGGCTCGGTCTCAGCCAACTGTTGCGCTTCGATGAAACGGAGAAAACGAAACAGGCCCTGGCGCTGGAATTGGTCAAACCGTTGCGCCAGACTCACGAGGCGCTGCACATTGGCCTGGCGTTGTCCGCCGCGAGGTTGAGTCAAAAGCCAGGCGCCGTAGTGCGTTTCCGACAAGACCGTCTCGAGGCAGCGCGAAAGGGAGACCTGCCGAGCCAGCCGCCGCCACCGGGCGAAGCGCTCGAGGAACGTGGATACCTTACGCCAAGTTGGGTTTCGGACGCTGGATTTGGGACCGTGGATTTCTTCCCACCGCACGAGCGACGTCCAAAAGTGCGCTTTCGGCAACACGAGCCGAATGGCGGCCAGTTCGTTTAGCATTAGCCCGACCAGAGGGGAATGAAGCACCGCCAGCACCGGCAAATCCTGCAACGGATTATTCAGCAGGCGCAGCAGATTCAATAAGTCCGAAATTTCCAGGCTTTCATAGAATCCGCCGCGGGCCACCTGCAACGGCACCTTCAGCCGGGAAAACTCCTTGGCGTAGCTTTCCGCTTTGTGGGTTGGCGCACGCAACAGAACCGCCATATCGCGCCATTGGACGGGCCGGAAGTGTTGCTCCTCTTCGTCCCAAACCGGATGCTGCCGAGCTTTCAACTCGAGAAGCCGCAAGGCCACCAGACGGGCTTCCTTGTCGGTTTCTTCGAGATCCCTCACCTCGACCAACTCGTCGGACGCTTCTTCATCCGAGTCCGGCGCTTCGCCCCTTCGTTTCAGCCGCAGGTGCAGCTCGACAGGAGGAATGGAGGCAGCGGTGCGGCCCAACTCACGCCTTTCGGTGGGCGCGCCGAAGCGCAAGCGCGCTGTTTCGTCGTACGATACCCCGCCGACTTCCTTCCGCATGATGAGCCCAAAAAGCGAATTGACGAAATTCAACAGGCCCTCGCGGCTGCGGAAATTATCGACCAGCGGGATAGCCTTGCCCTGCCCGCGGCCCCATTGCTCGATGTAACCTTGAAAGATATAAGGATTCGCCAGCCGAAACCGGTAAATGCTTTGCTTGACGTCCCCTACCAGGAACCGATTGGCCTGCGCATCTTCTCGGCTCAGAGCCTCAATGATTTTATCCTGCGCGGCGTTGATGTCCTGGTACTCATCAACAAAAACGAAACGGAGCTTCTGGCGCCAGTGGCGCGCGATTTCGGTCGGCTGCTGGGTTTCGTTGTCCCATAGCAGCCGCAGCGCGTATTGCTCCAGATCATGGAAATCCACGACCGCCAGCTCGCGTTTGGCTTCGGTGAAAGCGCTCGTGAACTCATTTACCAGCCCCAGCAGAGCCGTCATCTGGCCGCGCACGCAGTTCCAGTCCTGCTCCAGTGGGTCATCCGATTGAAGGGCGGGCGGCCAGCCATTTCGGCTGTCTTCTCCGCCGGTACGGGCCAGCGGAAAAAGGAATTCTGCCTCCTCGACCAGCTTTTCCAGCGGCTTAAGCCAGAGCGCCTTCTTGCCAGACGCGCAATCCTTCTCGAAAGCGCAGATTCTTTCCAGGGCCGATGCAGCGCAGGCTCTCCAGGCGGCGAGGCGCGGACCGGGAGAATCGGCAGCGGGGAGGGATTGCTTCAATACTTCCAGCGCGGCAGCGCATTTGCCGGCCAGGTTATTTCCTGCGGCATTTGCTTCCACTGCCACGGGCAGCCAGGTCTCGCTCCATTCCCTGAGGCCGCGCTTCAGCCACGCAAGCCATGCCTCCGGTTCGGCCGCGGCGAACACCGCCAACTGCTGGCGCATCCAACCGGCTGGGTCTGGACGGGTTTGGGTGTAATCATGCAGCCGCAGGATGAGCCCGCGGACAGCTTGGTCGGAGCCCCCGCCCTGCGCCTGCATGAGGCGCTGGACAGCTTCGGCGGTCTCGCCGTGCCCGCCGTAATACTTCTCCAGCAAATCGTCCAGTTGTTCCTCCGCCAGCAGCCGCGCTTCTTCCTGGGCGAGCACTGCTAACTGAGGATCCAGTTCAAGTTCGTAGAAATGTTCGCGCACCAGATTCAGGCAAAAGCTGTGCAGCGTCCCGATGTGAGCCATATCGAACAGGGCCAATTGCTCCCGCGATTTGGCCTCTTCGGGGCACTTTGCCGACTCCTCCTCCAGCCGAACACGGATGCGCTGGCGCATTTCCCCTGCCGCCACCTCCGTGAACGTGACCATCAGGATTTGGTCCAGCGACGCTGGCGGCTTCTCCGCCGTGAGGCAGTTCAGGCACCGCTCGACCAACGTGCGGGTCTTGCCGGTGCCGGCGCCGGCCACCACCAGCACGTTGCCGCGCGCGGCAATGGCCGCTTCCTGGGAGGCGGTGAAACTCATTTCTTCACGACTCTCAAGGTGTGACAGGTGCGGGGCCAGTGCAACCCCAAACCCAACACCCCCACCCATCAACCAAGCCCCAGCGTTCGAGCAGCTTCTCAATCCTTGCCATGTCCTCTTTAAGTGTCCGGCCTCAAAATCCCGATTGATTTATCAGAGAAGTCGCCCCATCATCCCCGACGTTAAATTGAAACTGTCTTCGCTGATTGAAAAAATTGGAGGGCGCAGGAGAGGCGAGGCGGCAACCCCGCCCGCCTTGGGCGAAGCGATGCGCTTTGGCTACGGGCCGTTTCGATTTAAAACCCGTCTGCCCAGAGGCCTGGAATACACCATCCAGGCTTCAACGGATTTGCGGACCTGGACGGTGCTGGCCAAGGGCAAGGCCGCCGAGGAAACCCTTGAGTATATCGATTCGGAGGCCTTCAAATTCACCTTCCGTTTTTATCGGGTCCTGGCTGGGGAAGTTCATTCGGCCAATGTCATTGGTTATGCCTCCGTCACGCTGGCGCCCGGGTTCTCGATGATTGCCAATCCCTTTGATAGCTCCCAGACCGTGAGCGATATTTTCAAAGACTGGCCGGAGGGAACCGGTTTGAACAAGTTCGATACCCGCCTCTTCCGCCTGGTCGAGAATGAACGCGATTCGGGCAAATGGACCAATCCCACCGAAAAACTGGCCCCGAGCGAGGGCGCGATTTTTTTCAACCCGACTTCCGATTACAAGTCGGTGAGCTTCGTCGGCGAAGTTCTGCAGGGCAATTTGTCCGTGCCGATACCGGCGGGTTTTTCGATTCGCAGCTCGCTGATGCCCAAGCCGGGACACCTGGCCGACGACCTGGGTTTTCCCATCGGCAACGGCGATGTTATTCATATTTTTGATCGCGAGAAACAGAAATACGTGCTGCACCCTTACGAGGACGGCAAATGGAGCGCTGGACCTCCAATCGTGAGCGTAGGGGAATCGTTTTGGGTCGCCAAAGCTGACCCCGGCAATTGGACGGTAAATTTCCAGGCGGAGTAGGGGTTCAGATTTGTCTTTTCCTTTTTTTGGCCTTTGGGATAGAGTCCGCCCATGGCGGAAATAGTCGAATTTGTCAAACGCGGAGCGGGGTCAGTAACTCCGGCGACGGTGGAAAAGATGCTGCGGCATTTGCCGCAGTGGAAGCTGGAGTTTACGCAGATTTACGAGCCGTTGTTCCCCCACCTAGTGGATCAGCTCGAGTTTTTAGCTGACGCCGTCGAGGACAGCGCCGAGGGGGCCTACAAGGACCTCCCCTATATGGCTTTTGCACAAGCCGTGTTTGCGCTCATCTACGCCCACAAGAAGGTCGGCATTATCCCCGATTCGGTCCTCAACCTGGGCCGGGCGGATGACTCCAGCGTTGTTAGGGCCGTACTGATCCAAAACGAGAAGACCTTTGCCATTTATGCCGCGACTCAGAACCTGGAGTGGTCCAAAATCACCAGCCAGCCCTGAGCGGGCGGAGCGGAGTGCTGGAGTGATCAGAATTGGAATTGGAGTGTGGTAGGTCGCAGAAGATGTCGTCCTTACTCCCGCACCTTTACAAAGCACCGGCGCGGACCGGACTCCAGTTTCGAGCGAGAATTCAGCCGCTCCAACGGCCCCTGGATAACCCCCTTCACCCCCAATACCCTATCACTCCGCTCCGTCCTTCCGTCCCTATCTCTTCCCCAACCCGCTGGCGGTGAGGAACTCGCGGAAGGTCCGGTGCTTGTCCAGCACATCGTCGTGAGCCAACTCGGAGTACAGGAACACCAGGTCATGAGTTCGGAGGTCGGCGGCTTTTAACCCCGCCTCTTTGCACGCCAGAAACGGCGTGCCGCGCCGCTTGAGGGTGGCCATGAGCTGCTCGGTTTCCGCTTTGGTGCCGCCGTGCTCGGTGTAAATGTTCAGAAGCCGGCCATGCTGTTGGTCGTGCCACGCCAGGAATTTGTCCGTTTGGGCATAAAGCGCGTCAAAGAGCCACACCTCCTTGACTTGGCCCGCCAGGCCGCCATGGTCCAGAATCGAGGAGATGACCTGGTAGCCTCCGCTATGTCCGGAGAGCACCAGGCTGCCGATGGAAAAATCTTTTCTTTTTAGGTCGCATTTCTGCCGCAACGTCTTAGCCACTTCGCCGATGAACCGTTTGAACCCGTCCGGGTCTTCCAATTTTCCGCCAAAAGAATCAGGCGCATCGCGGGGGCCCTGGGGCACGACCAACACCGCGTTGCGCTCGCTTTTCACCAATTGCTCAATGAGCTGATATTGTCGTAACACCCCTTCGACGTGATTCCTCCAGCCGTGGAAGTGAACCACCAGGTCAATGCGCCCGGTCTCACGGAAACTCTTGGGAATGAACAGCGCCACGGTATTATCCGAATAATGCTCTTTGGCCGGATAGAACTGGTCCTTGTATTGATGGCCTTCGGCGCGGTTAGGGTGCGGAAATGGAGCGGAGGCCAACCCGGTCAGAATGAGTTGCCCACTTGGGGCATAGAACGCGGCCAGGTCTCCAGCAGACGCGGTGAGGGCCAATGCCGCCCAGCACAGCAACCCCACAATAGGTTCTTTCATACGCTAAAGGAGAATGCCTTCCCGATCGCGCCTTGCCAATCGCCAAAGATGACCACACGAATCCAATGGTGTATTTGCTAAGCAACTCCTCGCGGCTTCAGGGATTCCACCTCGCTTACGGCAGAACAGCAGACTGCAAACGCTCTCTCCTCCCACCACAGTATTGGGACCGGCCGCCAAGCAGGGCGCGCTGCGAAGACGCTGGCCCTTCTCCGCGGTTTCCGGCAGAGGCTGATGGCTATCGGAAAGGGCCGCCGCATGTTGCGAATTCTAGGGGCTCTTTTACCTTGCGGCCTCTTCATACCTATAAGAGGAACAACCCCGCCGGTCAGTTCCCGAAAGCCTTGTGGCGAGAATGCAAAAAAAACCGGAACCTCTGCCCAAACTCATGCATCCCACCAATTGTAGGGGCACTCACGTCCCCCCAAACTATCGAACGAAACTATGAAACTGTGCACCCCGACGCGACGCCTGGTTTCGGTGGCCGGGACGATTTTGTCTCTCTTCAGCCTTGGGTTCCTGTACTCGGCCAGGGCCGCCACCACCAATGTAAGCATTGGAGATAATTTCTTTTCTCCAACGAATGTGACGATTAACCTCAACGATAGCGTGCAATGGACTTGGACCGGGTTCAACGGGCACTCGAGCACCAGTTTAGCAACACCGGCCCTTTGGGATACGGGTCTGCACAGCCACGGATTCACCTTCACGCTCCAGTTTACAAACGCGGGGAGCTTCCCCTATCATTGCACCATTCACAACCAAATGGGCACAGTCATAGTCGCGGGGCCGATCCAGCTTAGTTCCCCCAAATGGACCGCGCCGTCCAGTTTTCAGTTCTCCTACGCGGCCACGCCCGGCCTGAGTTACATCGTGCAACGGTCGGGAGGTTTGCCAAACTTTGTGCCGCTTAGCACCAACGTAGCCACCAGCAGTCCGGTGATTTTTGTGGATACGTCCGCGTCAGGCACTCTTAACTTCTACTCTGTAAAACTCCAGCCGAATCCATGAGACGCGGAAGGCACGGGGCTGCCATGCGTTGGTTTAAGGGCAATTACAAGAGAGAGTTGGCGAGCGCGCGGAGGCAAAATCTGCGAGGGTGCATGCTCTGCGTTTTGCTGATTTGCTGCCAGTCAGGGCCGCTGGAAGCTCAATCGGCGCCGCCTGCGCCAGGCGCGAATCCAAAAACCTTCACCACGAGGGGCGTCATCAAAGAGATCAGCAAGGACGGGTTTATTGTCGCCCATGAAGCCATTCCCGGTTATATGGACGCCATGGCGATGCCTTTCAAGGTAAAGGACCCAAAGGAATTGGCGGGGCTGCGCGCTGGGGACAGTATCTCGTTCCTGTTGAAGGTAACCGAAACGGAGAGCTGGGTAGAACACATCTCCAGGACCGCAACGGCCTCGGTTGCACAACACAGAACTGTTGGCCCCACCGCACCGGAACCCGCCCGGCCCCGGCCATCGCATCCGCTTTTGAATTGTCCTTTCACGAACGAACTGGGACAAACCGTCCGTTTGGCGGATTTTCGCGGCCAGGCCCTGGCCCTCACCTTCTTCTTCACGCGCTGTCCGATCCCCGACTACTGTCCCAGGCTGTCGAAAAACTTCCAGGAAGCCCTTCAAAAGCTTCAAGCCATGCCTCACGCTCCCACCAATTGGCATTTGCTATCGGTTTCCTTCGATACGGATTTCGATACGCCGCCAGTGCTCAGGGCCTACGCCGAACGATATCACTATGCTCCCAACCATTGGAGCTTTCTGACCGGACCGGCAGAGCAAATTCGCGACCTCGCCCGGCAGTCCGATGCCCAGTTCGATAAGGACAACGGCCTTTTCAACCATAACTTTCGCACACTGATCATCGATGCCACCGGCCATTTGCAAATGATATTTCCCACCAGCGGCGATCTTTCGGATGCCATCGTCTCTGAAATCCTAAAGGCGGCTGTCGCGACCAACAGGCCCTCATGATCAATTCGTTTCGAACGTTGGATTTCGGATTTCGGATCTGGAAGTTCCCACGGCTTACGAAAACGCTCCTCTCTTTCTCTGCTCTCGGAGTTATTGCCGGTGCCACGCTCCTGCTGCTGGATTCCTGCTCGACCACGCCCTTGACATTGACCTCCGCCCCTGACATCCCGGGCGCGCTATTCGTTGGCGACCATTCCTGCGCCGAATGTCACACCAACATCTGCCGGGTTTTTCCAGGCAGCGCCCACGCGCGCATCCGCTTGGAAGACCCCCGCGCCGCCGGCCAAACAGGCTGCGAACCCTGCCACGGGCCCGGAAGCTTGCATGTCTCCAGCGGCGGCGGGCGAGGCAAATTCATCGTCAATCCGGGTAAAGACCCGTCCGCTTGTTTCGAATGCCATCGGTCTACCGAGGCCGAGTTCCACCTTCCGCAACACCACCCGGTCCTGGAGAAGAAAATGAATTGCGCACAGTGCCATGATCCCCACGGCCGCGACATTCTCAAACCCGCCGGAGGACTGGCGATGGCTCGTGTCAACGACACCTGCGCGCAGTGCCATCGCGAACAAACCCGTCCCTTCGTTTTTGAGCACCCGGCGATGCGAGAAGGCTGCGCCGCCTGCCATAATCCGCATGGCTCGGTTAACGCCAAGCTCCTGGTGCAACGGGATCTCAACCTCTGCCTCCGTTGCCATGCGCAAGTACAAGGCCCGCCACAGCCCGGGGGAAACGGTGTCAGTCCGGGGGGCTTCTGGATCGGCAATTGGGACCACACCGCTTTTATCCGCATGGGCACCTGCTGGTCTTCCGGGTGCCATACGGCCGTGCACGGCTCGAATATCGATATTCGGCTGAGGTACTGAGAGACATGATGCGTGATGCGTGAAACGTAAAACGTGAAACGTGAAACGTGAAAACGATTCAGAAATGCCGTAACCGCCCGAGCTCCTGGTCTGCGGTGATGCTGTGCTGGGCCATTGGGAAAGCGTGCGTGGCCGCGCCCATCGATGAAAGCCGATTGCCGCCCCCGGCCCCGCAGCAAATCGATTTTGCTCGCGACATCAAACCTATTCTGCAAAACAATTGCCTGAAATGCCATTCCAATGAGAAGCCGAAAAGCGGGCTTCGCCTCACCAGCCGCGAATCCGCTCTTAAGGGCGGCGAGAACGGTCCGGATATTCTCCCCGGCCAAAGCGCCAACAGCCCGCTCATCCACAACGTCGCCCGCCTTGTGCCCGACATGGAAATGCCGCCGGAAGGCCGCGGCACGCCTCTCACCCCGGAGCAGGTCGGCCTTTTACGCGCCTGGATCGACCAGGGTGTCGTCTGGGAAACTGTGGCGCCGGAACCGAAAGTGGAAGCGACCACCACGCCGACTGTTGGCTGGACCACCGTCCACGGCGACGCAAAAAAATTCCGCGAGCTCTATTGGCAGCGCGAAGGCTGGAATGGCAGCCTGGAAGAGTTTGAAATGACCGATAAGCCGGGTCCGGACTCCAAGGTCACTCTCGGCGGCCATGTGCTGCTGGATGATTACCGACTGACACTCTTGGCGCAAAAAGACGATCTGGGCTTCACCCGCTTCGGCTGGTCGCAGTTTCGCAAGTATTACGACGATACCGGCGGCTATAACCCTTTGTTTTCACCGCCCGCCTTTGATCTGAATCGCGATCTGCACCTGGACGTGGGCCGGGCCTGGGCAGATTTTGGCCTGACGCTGCCTCGCTGGCCCCGCATCGTTCTGGGCTACGAATACCAGTACCGCGACGGAACAGAAGCCACTCTCGAGTGGGGGGCGGTCAGCCATGGTACCCTCACTAACAACATCTATCCGGGGTTCAAGGGGCTCTCTGAGAAGGTCCACATCCTGAAGTTGGACGTGGATTATGAGTTGGCCGGCTTCGAGTTGAGCGACAACTTGCGCGGCGAATGGTATAAGCTCGGCACTTATCAGTCGAACGAATTGCTTTCGACCAACGGGTCCCCTTCTCCGGCCTTCAACAATGCCAGCGAGCGGCAGAGCTATTTCCTCGGCGCCAACGCCTTTCACATGGAAAAGCAATTCACGGGCTGGCTGTTCGCTTCCGGCGGTTACCTCTACAGCAAATTACGCGCGGACGGTTCGGTGGACGTGGGGACCTTGAACCCCCAGAACCAAGACATGAACGTAATCACGACCGACTACGGGTGGACCGCGAACCAGGTTGAACTGGAACGCGAGTCGCACGTCTTCAGCCTCAGTGGCCTCGTCGGTCCCTGGGAAGGGCTGAGCCTTTCACTGGGGGTACAGAACGAGTGGACCCGCCAGATGGGGATGAGCGTGGCCAGCAACACTTTCACCTTTAACACCCCCCCGTTTAACACTGAGGCCTTCTCGCTCGAGAACCTTGCGGCTGACCTGGACCGCCGAATCTTCAGCCAGACTGTCGGTCTGCGTTTCACCAAGATCCCGTTCACAACACTGTTCGGCGAAGCGCGATTTCAACAGGAGAGCGTCGCCCAATTTGAAAACGAAACGGACGGCGAGAATCCGTTCCTGCTCGGCACGGAGGCGACGAGCCATTTGAATGACTTCCGCGCCGGATTCAACACTTCGCCCTGGCGGCGCGTCGCTTTCACCGCCCAGTATCGCCGCTCCGATAACCAGACCGATTATGACAATTTCATCAAGGATTTTTACGGCAACCCGCCGGAAGGCTATCCAGGCTTCATCCACCGGCGGGAGTTGGCGTCCGATGAGGCAGACGGCAAACTCTCCTTGCAATGGGCGGCCTGGCTCCGGACCAGCCTCAGCTATCAATGGCGTGTCAATCATTACCGCACCGCGACCGACGCAGTGAGTAGCGGCATCTCCCCTGGCGGTGAACTATTGGCCGGCGAGTATGATTCCCACAACGTTAGCCTCAACGCCACCCTCACCCCCTGGCGCCGGCTTTTTCTCTCCTCCACGCTCACCTACGAAAATGCGCGGACGGTCACCGCTGCCAATGGCAGCCCTTCGATCCAGCCTTATGCCGGGGATATCTACAGCGCTGTGGTTAGCGGGAATTACGCCCTGAACGACAAAACCAGCCTGGAGGCCAGCTACGCCTTCTCTACCGCTCATTTTGCCCAGGACAATTTTGCTCTTGGCTTGCCGCTGGGGCTCAACTATCACCAACACACCCTGCAGGCTGGTGTGAAACACCAACTCGCGAAAGGCAAGACCCTGGGTCTGCAATATCGGTTCTACCACTACGACGAGCCTACCAGCGGCACGTTGAACAACTTCGAGGCCCACGCTATTTTTGCGACCTTGGCCTTCCACCTCCCATGAATCTCGCGCAATCCCGCTCCCGACCCGGCGGGCGGCTGGGGGGCAGCCGCTCGCCAGCACCCATCCCACCCCCGGCTTGCGAGGCGCCGCAAGGCCCGTTACATTCCGGTGAATTCTCCGGAACCTTTGTGGCCGCTCGAAGCTCTTATGATCAAGACCGCCAGCGGGTCGAGTTGGACTTCCAACACCTGGTGGACCTGCATTACGGCCCGCTGTACCGGTTCGCGATGAGCCTAACACGCACTGAGAACGACGCTGGCGACCTGGTTCAGGACACTTTCCTGACTTGGGCCACCAAGGGCCATCAGTTGCTGGATGCCTCAAAAGTCAAGGCCTGGTTGTTCACCACCCTCCATCGGCGTTTCCTCGAACAGCAGCGGCGCAGCACGCGTTTTCCCCACCAGGAACTGACCGAGACAACTGAGGAGCTGCCCAGCCTGGATCCCGACCTTGTGAACCGTCTCGATGCACAGGCCGTGGTCGAACTGCTCGCCCAGGTGGATCCCCAGTTCCAGGCGGCGGTCGCCCTCTTTTATCTTGAAGACCATTCCTATAACGAAATCGCTGAGATTCTTGAAGTGCCTTTGGGCACGGTGAAGTCCCGCATCGCGCGGGGCCTCGTCCAACTCAGAGAGCTGCTGCTCAAAAAGGCCGCCTCGCCCGCCAAGCCCCAGGAGGACCACCCGTGACGCGCAAGGAGGCCCAGGAAATTCTGCTCCTGTTTCGTCCAGGCACCGCCGACGCGGAAGACGCGCAGATTGTGGCTGCCATGGAAGTCGCCCGGCGTGACCCGGAACTGGGGCGCTGGTTCGAGCAACACCGGCGCTTCCAAACTGCCATCCGTGCCGGCTTCCGCCAAATCGAGGCTCCAGAACATCTAAAAATCGCCCTCCTGGCCGCTCAAAAAGCGCAAGCGGGTAGCCTCCTTAACCGCGTCCCTGATGGTTCCATCGAAGATAAGTCGGTCGGCTTGGAACCTTCCTCCTCCAGGGGTCCTGGCGGGTGGAGCAGGTTTTGGCAAATGGCACGACCTCCCGCACGGCCCTGGTGGCAGCGCCCGCCATCGCTCAGCGCCGCTGCCGCCATAATCCTGTTGGTTGGACTGGCCCTTCTCTGGCCCCGGCCCAATGTGCCTGATCGGTTTGCCGACTATCGAGCCATGATGGTGAGCAAGGCCGTTCGTGGGTACAATATGGACTGGCCGACCGATAATATGCGGGAACTCCGCCAGCGCCTCGAGGGAAAAGGCGCCCCCGCCGACTACGAACTGACCCAAGGCCTGGGAACCTTGCATTTGACCGGCGGCGCCACCTTTACATGGCGCGGCAATCCCGTCGCGATGGTTTGCTTCAACCGTGCCACCAACCAGAACTTCTGGCTCTTCGTGATGAAGACCAAAGCGCTCAAGGACTCGCCTTCCCAAACCCCAAAGCTGGACGGGGTGCTCAGTGGTTTGAAGACGGCGAGCTGGACCCGCGGTGCCAATACCTATTTGCTCGCTGGTCCTGATGAACCCGACTTCGCGCAGAAATTCCTCCCGCAACTCTGAAGCCGATTCCGCAGTGCAGAGTTATCGTACCCCGGTCAGCGGCATCTGCCGGCACCCCTTTCGTAATAGGCCGATCCTCCCAATTTGCCTTTTTCCCCCTCTCTACCTCGAGCCCCGTCCACTATAGAAGAGAATTCGCTACGGCCAGCTTGGTGGGCCGGGTGGAGGCGGAGTGGATCCGTAATTGTCAGGAGAGTTCTCGGTGCTGGTGCGGCTCATGAGCCAGTTGAAATCAACCGCCTCCGCCGACGGCACCCAAATCGGCAAGTAAGCGAGGCCCGGCTGGACGGCCTGCCGGGTCCTTGCCATCAGCCAGCGGTGCGTTTCGAGGT
This sequence comes from Binatia bacterium, assembly GCA_035566895.1. Taxonomy (GTDB): domain Bacteria; phylum Verrucomicrobiota; class Verrucomicrobiia; order Limisphaerales; family UBA8199; genus DATMQA01. Next base: position 26,274 of record DATMQA010000074.1, on the reverse strand, counting down.
GTCCGTCGGTGAAACTTACGTTGGCCGCGCCCCTATGCCAGGAGGCAGGCAGCCTCAACCAGGTCTGGCTGTCGAACTTGTTGAGAAAATATCCGTCATCGATGCTGTTGGGGTGCTCCTCGATAAAGAGAAAAATCTGCGACGGTTTTGGCACCTGGGTCACTTTGAAAAACTGCTTGTACTCGGGATTGTTGACATTGGCCCCGCTCTGACTGAATTGCCCAGCGTCGCCGATCATGGCGTTCATCGAGATACTTCGGACTCGCTCACTCCATCCGACAGCAACCTGCACATCACTGACCGCATGATCGCTGGGACACCGATAGATCCGGGGCGTGCGACTGGTGTAAGGACCCAGGCCGCCCTCGGTCACCAACGCGCTATTGGTGTTGTCCGAAGTGGTTGCCTCCCAGTCGAGCACGGGGGTGGTCCAGTTTAAGTACCGTTGTTGGGCCTCCAGCTTCCAGATTTCGGTCTTGCCCAGGTTGTAAGGCAGCCGATCGCTGCACTCGTCCGTGTAGATCAAGCAGGCCAAGCCGAGTTGTCTCTCGTTATTCAGGCAGGCAAGCGCTGTAGCCTTCGATTTGGCAGTTGATAGCGCTGGCAATAGCAGAGCTGCCAGGATCGCGATGATCGCGATCACTACCATTAATTCAATCAGCGTGAAACCGGAGCCGATTTGTCGGCGGCCCCGTTCGCGCCCCGCGCGTGGCCGATAGACAAGATTCATCTGATACAAGGAATTAGGTTGTTTCCATAACCTGCACCCGCCCGGCGGATTGTCAAACCGGTTTTTTCAATACCGTCCACACGCGCAGCGCCTCGGTTGCGCTCCAAGCCTGGGCGTCGCAACCGCGCTGAAGGTGCGGGGCGTCTCCGTCGAGGATTTCCGGAACCTGGCCCAGGCAGCCTTCGGACATGAGCCGCTCGGCGCTGGCGAGATACGCCCGGGCAGCGTCAACCGCTTCCGGCGCGAAATCCCAGGCTCGGGCTAGAGCCTCGCAGAATGAGGGAAAGGCCCATGTCCAAGCAGTCCCGTTGTGGTAAGCAGGTTTGCGCCGGGTATCTTCGTCGCCTTCGTAACGGCCCCAGTAAGGCTCCCTGGGGTTGTTCAGCAGGCGGCCGTCCCTGCCATGAACGGGCAGCGGCACGGTGACGGGCAGCGGGGCCAGCGATCGCAAAGCGCCCGGCACGACGAGATAGTGCTGCGCGGCCCGGACACAACGCCTGGCTCGTTCGCCCGCCGTCAAACCCAGGCTGACGGCAAACAGGCAGTTGCAGCGCAGCGCGTCATCCACACCCGCCTGGGCGGCCGGCTGGCCGGATTTGGCCAGCAAAACATCAGCATACCAGCCGCGGTCTTCCCGCCAGAAATGCCCTTCCAGTGAAGCCAGTGCCTGGGCCGCCAATGACCCCCAGCGCTTTCGCTCCGCTCCGGTGCCGGTGCGGGCAAGCTGGCGCAGCAAGCGAATCCAGAGCGCTTGAGTTTCAACCGGGTAACCCTCTCGCGGCGTGCCCGCAGGATAATTCGTGTCCATCCAGGTGAAATGGCTGGGGCTCCAGACCAAAGCCGACGCCGGGTCCATGCGAATGCCGTTAGGCGTACCGCGGATATAATTGCGCGCAATGCTCTCAAGCGTTGAACCTAAAGCGCTAATGGGCCCTGTGAGGTCCGCCAGTTCCTCCGCCGCCAGGCCAAACCACAATGGGGCGTCCGAAGTTTCGCGATTGGAGGCGTCTTCGCCAAAAATCGTATTGGGCAGGGTGCCGTCCTTTTCGAACCGCGCAAACGTCTGGAGAATGTTCTTGACGTCTTCGACGAGGCCCGCCGCCAGCAGGCCGCGCGCACAAATGAAAGTATCCCGGCCCCAATCCAGGAACCAGGGATAGCCGGCGATGACGGTTTTTCCCTGTCCGCGCTGGACCACGAAGGCCCGGGCAGCCCGGAGGAGTTGTTGGCTAAAGGAGTCTGGGTCCTGGACGGTGGCAGGCAATGTTGGGAGGTTTTGTTCCTGGCGGTTTGCGTGATGCGTGATGGGTGAATCTGTCGCGTGCGCGTATTCCAGTTCCTCCGGGCGGGGGTCCGAGGGGTCGGCGGTGACTACCAGTTTTACAGTCGCGCCCTTGGGCAAAGGCAGTTCGAACCAGCCGGGGCTGAAAGCGTCGCCGCTGCTGACTTGCCCCCGGCTTTGTTCGACCGGATGCGGGATGTTTTCACTCCATTCCGGCTGGGGACGATAGCAGCCCGCATCGGCAAAGACCCGGAGCTGGCGGTTCGAGGCCGGAGTGAAGGCGAAACCGATGAAGTGTTCGCCCGCGCCCGAGGAGGGGCGCGCTCCGGCTTTCTTGAGCGAAGCGGTGTGAGTCGAAAAATGGTGTTCGGCACCGCCATTGCGTCTGGTCTCGGAATGAAAGTTGCGGTCCTCGAGGTCCAGCCGCACCGTGACGCGGACCTCAGCTTCGTCAGGGAGCTGCTGGCCGCTCGCCTCGGCGGCGCTCGGACGACTGAAGCAGCAGAGGGTAGTGTTGCGACCGCTTAACATATCCGTCGCCATTTGGATTTCGACCGTGCGACCGTCGCCAGCCTGCGCGACGAACTTCCAAACTGCCGGTGGGCCCGGCTGGAAATCCGCCAGGCTCTGGAAATCGAGCGGCGAGATAAACCCGTCGGCATTGAGCCAGGCCCGAAGACGTTTGACCAGGATATGTCGGTCCACCGGCAAGCTGGAATGCAGGTTGGCGCCGAGAACACAATCGTATTTGGAGATGACGCGGCCCAGGTCGAGGCAGATGCGCGCCATGCCCCCGCGGCCGTTGGTCAGCAGGACGATGTCCGTGGGGCGCAGCGCTTCCAATGACGCGGCATGCCTGAGTGTCGGTTCTGCAGAAAGAAAACGGATGGTCGCTTGGATATGCTGAGCCGTGTCGGCGTACCGCTCGATTTTCAGGGTGGCCTCGGTGCTCGACTGCCGCGGCGCGAAGCAGGCGATGTGACCATCGCTCACGGGAATGGACTCGACATTCTGATTCGCGGGTGAATCCTGACTACGCGAATGCAGCCCGGCGCGGAACGGGGCAGTGTCTTGAACCAGGAGCCAATGGCCCGGAGGTACCAATGTGATGCGGCGCACGTCGAGCAAGCTCCAGGTGATGACGCAGGGGTAAGGGACCGCGGAGGGCGGAAGATGAGCTAGCGTTGAAATCCTGGCGAGGAACCCGGAAGGGGAGCGTTCCACTTCCTCGGCGAGCGAGCGCCAGTCAGCCACCCGGATTTGTTCAACCGGAAGCACGCAGCTCATAGCGGTCAGTCCCCAGGCCGCTTGGGCCCGCGTCCGGCGATACTTTTCACCGTGCAATCCCCGTGGAACTGGCGTGGGCGCCAGACAATAAGCGGCGCCAGCCGTGAGCGATAAGTTCAGCGTGCCTTCGCTACGAGATCTTATCTCCGGTGCCTCCTGGCCCAGCAAATCGACCCAACCGGAGATTCCCTGTGGCTGCGGCAGGTGAAGGCCCGGGCTCGCTTCCGAGGTCTTGGCGTCCCGGCCTTGGACTGTGGACTGTGGAGTTTGGGGTTTGGAGTTTGGGGTTTGGAATTTGATCTTCGCGTCCAACCTCAATGCGTGCGCATGTTCGACATCCGTGTTAACCAGGACCAGAACAATGTCTTTGCCTTCGTTGGACTCGCGGAGAAGGGCATAGACCGGAGAATCGGCAGGGCTGACGCGGGTCAGCTTCGCCCCGTCAAAAAAGCAAGGGTGCTCGGCCAAAAGATGATTCAAACGCGTCAGTTCAGGCAACAAATTGTCGGTATTGCCCCAGGCCAGGCCGGTGCTGCCATGGACGCTGATTTTTTCGGTTGCCAGCCATTCGACGCCGCAGGTGAAACCAAACCCGCCGCTGACGCTCGCCAGCGCGCAAAGTCGATTGCGCATCAGCGACCAGGCTCGTCCGTGAGCGGCGAGGCGCTCGTTGTCGTGGGTTTCGCTATAATGGACTAGGAGACCCACGCGCCGGCTCTGGCGATGGCTGTGCTCCAGGTAACTGCCAACCTGTAATCCGGAGTAATTCTGGAACAACTCCGAATAAGCCCATTGCAGACCTCCCTCAGTGAGCAGCGCCTCGGTTGCTTCCCACGCTCCTCCAAGTCCCTCAAGCAGGAAAATGGTCTCGGGGTATTCCTGTTGCACGCGCGCGACAATGTACTGCCAGGCAGGGAGCGGGACTTTGTACCCCGCATCACATCGGAAACCGTCCACGCCGCGCTGGCACCAGGCCAAAAACATGGCGGCAAGTTTGTCCCATAGTTCCGCGTTCTGGTGTTTGAGTTCGACCAGATCTTCCCAAATCACACCCCAGGCGCCCGGACTGGCAAAAGCGCCGTCGCCCTGGCGCAGGAACCATTCCGGATGCTCCTCCTGGAGGCGCGAACCCCAGCCGGCATGGTTGATAACAATATCTAGAAAGACTCGCCCGCCGCGCAGATGAGCGGCGCAGGTTAGTTCCTGGAACTGATCAATGCCGGTCGTTCGTTTGTCGAACACTACCAACGCCGGATCAATAGCGGTGAGGTCCAGGGCGGCGTAGGGACTGCCGAACCGGCCGAACCGTGCGTAAGTCGTCGGCGTCGGATTTACTGGCAGCAGGTGCAGGATGCGGCAGCCCAAGGTTTGGAAAATGTGAGGCAAGCGCTGGGTCAGCTCACGCAATTTGCCCGAAGGCGGAATAATGGTGTAGCCGTTTGCATCATATTGTGACAGGGCGCGCTCCAGTTTCTCCTCCTGCGCGCGCACAGCGTTTTTGGTTGGACCGAACAACCGGGGGAAAGCGCAGTAGAGAATGTTCGTGGTCCGGTAGCAGTCCGGATGAACCGAGATTCCCACATCGGGACCTTCGGGCCAGTGCTGCCAGCCGTACGGGTCCAGGAGGTAGGCCTTGGCTTTGAAATACCCAGCTTCCGTCAAGGGGACCTCCAAAGACCACCCCTGTTCGTCCTGAACCATGGGCACATCCCGCCAGGCAGCACCCGCCGGGGGCAAACTTTGGGCGTGCGCTCGGAGAATTTCCCGGCGCAGGACTTCAGCCCGGCCCAAATTGGTGCGCACCAACGCCCGCCACCCTTTGGCCGCGCTCCGGCCCCCGCGGTCCTTTAGCGTCAGCAGCAGGCTGTCACCGACAAACCGTTGGCAACGGTCGCCGGGTGCGGGTGTCATAATTGTAACCAATGGCTGCACAGGGTGGCTGCTCCAAAAGCGCGGTTAAACGCTCTCGACCCCGCACAGCATTGGCGACTTGGCCCGGGAATGCAACCCCTCGACGTTTAAAAATTAGGCAGAAGTGTCTGAGGAATGGAGTGTCGGGGTATGGGGTGCCGGGGCAGGGAGTGATGGAATATGGGAGTTGCTGGTTGGCTGCAGGAGCGGCAGAAACGCCGAATCGCTGGTTTCTTGAGCTTTCCAACACGCTTCACTCCAATACCCCAGCTCCAACGCTCCTTACCCCAATCCTCCGATTCCTCCCGAGTTGGCCAGGAGTTTGCTGTCAAAGCCTTGCCCGGCTACCGAAATGTCTTCGGCGATGGCCTGCAAACGGCTGCTCGGGCCAAATTAAATAGCATGGTGACCACGCTTAGCCCGAGTGAAGAAGCCCAGTTGGGGCAGACGATCGAGATGTTCGAGGTGATCACTCAATCGCAGCCCAACGACTATCAATCTCTGGAGATTCTTAAGGAAGCCTATACCAAGTTGGGCCGCGAAGACGAGATTATCGGCACTTCCAAGCGCATTGCGCAGGCCTATGTGCAGATGGGCCAGCTTTCCTCGGCCATTTTGGAATATGAGACCATCTTGCAACGCCGGCCCAATGATCCCGATGTCCAGGCGGCTCTCAAGGAGATCGAGACCAAAGCCAACAATTTTCCGGTGGACCCTTTGCCCGAGCCGACGCTCGCGAGCAACCGGACAGGAGACACGACCAGCCTGGCCAGACCACGGACTCACGGGTCCCCGCTCGAGGTGGAAGATGGGCGCGTGGCTATGCACAAGCTCTTTGTCGAAAGCAAGCTGATCACCGCGGGCGATTTCGACCTGTGTTGGCCGAAGCCGGACCTGGTGGGACCGCCGGGTGGAGTGATCGAGCCGTTTGTGCAAATGCTGACCGACAAGGGGATTATGCCTACGGACAAAGCGTTGAAGCTGCTCTGTGACAAATCGCGTTTTGCCTATCTGCCACTCAACCTGTATGATGCGGATATGGACCTAGCGCGAAGTTTCCCGGCGGAAACCTGCCAGCGCTGGTGCGTGATACCGTTTGATCGGATGAGCAAATCCATCCTGGTGGCAACAGCCAATCCCTTCAACCAGCAAGCCGCGAAAGAACTGGCAGCCGCCACCAACCAGCGCCTGCTCTTTTATCTGGTACCCCCGCCCGAACTGGTCAAAAACATCCGCAAGGCTTTCCGCTAAACGATCTCTATGCCGCCCGTCAAAACATTTGGCGAACGCATCGCTGACGCCTTGGTCGAAGACAACCTGCTGACCGCCAAGCAGGTTGAAGAATTGCTCGAGCAGCAAAAAAAGGGGGGAACCCGTCTGCTCAAGCTGATTATCGAAAAGGCCTACGTCAGCGAAACCGATATGGCCGTTTCGATGGGGCGCGTGCTCAATGTGCCCCCGATTAACCTGGCGCGCATCAGCATCCCGGTGACAGTGGCCGATTTGCTGCCGCGCGAAGTCGCCCAAACCCACAAGGTCATCCCGGTCTCGCGCCTGGAGAACAAGCTCTACCTTGCGATGGCCGATCCGCTTAACGTGCTGGCCATTGATGATGTGCGGCGCATCACCAAATTGGAAGTCGCCACGCTGATCGCTCCCGAAAAAGCCATCATCGATAAGCTCAATGGCATTGACGCCGCCAAGAGCGGCAGCATGGAGGACATCATCCAGGACGCTCGCACCAAAGGCGACGTGGATATGGAAGCCGATGTCCAGATCTCGCGCGAGGCCATGGAAGAGGTCAACCTGGACCAACTGGCAGCTTCCAGCGAAGAGGCGCCGGTGATCAAGCTTGCCAATCTGATCCTGTTGCAGTGCGTCAAAGATCGTGCCAGCGACGTGCACATCGAGCCGTTTGAAAAAACGATGCGCTTGCGCTATCGCCTCGATGGCGTGCTGGTCGATGCCACCCCCCCGCCCAAACAAATGCAACTGGCGCTGGCCTCCCGCTTCAAAATCATGAGCAGCCTGGATATCGCCGAGCGCCGCCTGCCCCAGGACGGCCGCATGCGCATCCGCGTCGGTGGCAAAGATTACGACCTGCGCGTGTCGATCATGCCGACCGTCCACGGCGAAAAAGTCGTGCTGCGCTTATTGGATAAATCCAATCTTTCCGCCAGCATCGACAAGCTCGGGCTGGACTCGGACACGTTCCAGCAGTTCAAAGCTGCCGTGGATGCCCCCCACGGCCTGATCTTGGTGACCGGCCCCACCGGCTCGGGCAAGACCACCACGCTCTATTCCGCCCTTAACGAACTCAACAATCCCGAGTATAACATCATCACCGTCGAAGACCCAGTTGAGTTCCAGGTTCCCGGCATCAACCAGGTGCCGGTTAAAAAGGAAATCGGCCTGAGCTTCGCCAATGCGCTGCGCTCCATCCTGCGCCAGGACCCCGACATCATCATGATCGGCGAAATTCGCGATACCGAAACGGCTGAAATCGCGGTGGAAGCCGCCCTCACCGGCCATCAGGTTCTAAGCACAATGCATTGCAATGATGCCCCCGGCGCCATCGCCCGCTTGGACGACATGGGCATCGCACCTTTCTTGATCTCCTCCTCCGTCATCCTGGCCTGCGCGCAACGACTCATGCGCCGCATCTGCTCCCATTGTAAAGAGCCCGTCACCTATCCGGCGAAGATGTTTCAGGACCTCAACATCGACCCGAGCATTTTTGATGGCGTCGTTCTTCACCGCGGGCGCGGGTGCGAGCGATGCAAGAACACCGGTTACGCCGGCCGGCTGGCGATCATTGAAGCCATGACCATCTCGGACGAAATCCGGAAATTGATCATCGCGCGCGCCAACACCCGGGAGATGGGCAAGGTCGCCATCGGTCAGGGTATGCGCACCTTGCGCATGGTCGCCTTGGACCGGGTGCGCGATGGCGTCTCGACGCTGGAACAGGTGCTGGTGCTGACCTCGTGCCATTAGCGTAACGAGGGAGGCGGCTTGGGCGCAGGCAGCACGTTCCCCCTTGTCACCTCTACCCGGCTGTTCCACTGTTCCTCATGCTCGAACTGGAAGACGCCCTTGCGCGCATCTTGGCGACTCTCCCTCCGCCCATCGCCGAACGCATCAATCTGAAGGAAGCGCACGGCCGAGTGCTGGCCCAACCGGCCTTCTCGCCCATCGACCTGCCACCGTTCGACAATTCCTCCATGGACGGTTACGCCGTGCGCTCGACCGATGTTGCCCTTGCCAAACCCGAGTCGCCCGTGCGCTTGCGCCAGGCTGGCAGAGTTGCCGCAGGAGAGACCTTCGCCGGCCAGGTCTCGCCCGGCAGTTGTGTCCGTCTTTTCACCGGCTCTCCCTTGCCGGCTGGGACGGACGCGGTGGTCATGCAGGAAGAGGCGCGGGTGGGGCCCGGTGCGCAAGATGAGGTGCTGATTCTCGGCGCGGTGCGGCCTTGGGAGAACATCCGATTGCGGGGAGAGGATGTGCGGCGCGGCCAGCCGCTCGCCTCAGCCGGGACGGTGCTCACCCCTGGCCGACTGAGCCTCCTGGCGGCTACGGGCTGTGAACAAATCAGCGTGGGCCGGCGTCCGCTGGTTGGCCTGGTAGCGACCGGTTCGGAACTGAAAGAGCCAGGCCAGAAATTAGCGCCTGGCCAGGTGTACGAAAGCAACCGGCTCGGTCTGGCCGCCCTCGTGGGGGGCGCCGGCGGCATCCCGAAAGTCTTTCCTCTCGTAGGTGATGCGCTGGACTCGACCCGGGAGGCGCTGTTACAGGCCTTTGATCAATGCGACCTGGTGGTGACGTCGGGGGGCGTATCCGTCGGCGAAATGGATTTCATCAAGCGAGCCTTCGCTGAAGCAGGCGGGGAGCTGCAGTTCTGGAAGGTAGCGATTAAGCCGGGCCGCCCTTTTGTTTTTGGGCGCAGGAACGAAAAATTCCTGTTCGGCCTGCCCGGCAACCCGGTTTCGGCGTTCGTAACCTTTTTGTTGCTGGTGCGGTCCGCTCTGCTTCGCTGGCAGGGAGCCTCGGACCTCTCGTTGCCGGCGCATCCAGGCACATTGGCCGAGCCGTTAAGCAATCCAGGCGAACGCCGGCACTTCGTTCGGGTAAAAGTTGAGCCCGGTGGAAAAGTTTGTTCGGCGGGGGTGCAGGCCTCGCACGTGTTGAGTTCGTTGGCCGCGGCCAATGGCCTGGTGGACGTGCCGCCGCGAACCACGCTGGCGGGAGGAACGACGGTGATGGTTCTGAGATGGGAGTGAAACGAAAGGTGCCTGACGTGAAACCTGAATTCATGTTTCGCGTCTGACCTCAAAACACCCGCTTCGGCGCTTGAACCGTCGGGACGACCAACGGCGCTGGTTTCGGCGGTTCAAACTTGGGAGCAACGTAAAACGGGTTCCATTGGTTGAGCACGCGGGCATTGATATCCGGCAAGGCGCCAGGATGCAGAAGCGCATCCATCCCGGCAGGATTTCCGGAGGTTGCCGCCTGTCCGAAAGCACCTGGAAAGCCCCCGAGGCCGCCGTTTGGAGCCAAGTGCAGCGATGGGTCGGCCGGGCCAAACGGGTTAAGCGGGTTAAGGGGACTCGGCGGCGGGATTGAATTCGCTCCTAACAATTGCCGATATTTCTCCATATACTCCTTGTGCGCCTTTTGGTCCTCGGGGGAAACAGTTTTTTCACCCAAGCCGAAGAAATCGGCAAACGTGGTTCGGCTGGGGATGGGCAAATCCAGGGTCCTGACGCCGGTCTGTTCGGCCAGCAGGTCCTTTAGTTTTTTTTCGTTCTCCCGAATGCCGCTGGGCAAGTCCGGGTCGTCCTTGTATTCTGGCTCGAGACTGGAACTTGCGGTTTTGCGGCCGCTTCGGAGGTTTTTTTCCTTCGCCGCGCCGGCCTTGCTCGGGTCAGTACGTGGGCGGGTCAAATCCTCGTAATACTGTTCCCAAAAGGACTTTTTGCCCGAAAGCTCGTTTTTGTTCCCTGGCAGTTTGAAATTATCTTCTCCGGGCGCGTCCGGCATCAGCAACTCCTCCACGCTCAGGGACAACAAGTCCTTTCGCCGTTCTCGCAACCGCGGAGAGGGTGTAACCGGTCGGGGGGGCGGATAGAACGTTGGCGGAGTCAGACTTTCGGCGGTGTTTCCGGGTGAAAAAGACTGGAACGACTTGCTCAAAGCATCCTCCAGCTGCTGGAGGCTGTTCCGGCCGCCGACGGAGTTCGAGTTGGTGCGGCTGTGGGTGTCGCTGGACTGGGGAGATTCACCCCGGCCCTGGGTCTGGGCTCGGCACCAGGTTAAGCCGGCCAGCCCTAAAACCGCCAGGGCCAAACTTAACGGCCGGGAACTTGAAAGCCTGACTCTCATTTTCGCAGCCAAGCGTAACCATTCCTGGCCTTTTCGTCAAAGGCCAAATGGGCGCCAAATGCGGTGCCAAACGCGGGCGAGGACGTGAACCGTGATGCGTGAACTTTATAGTACGGTTTGAGGCGAACGTAGGGTATGAACTATGTGTCACAGCCAAATATTTTCACGACAACGGGTACAACGCCTTCGCATTAAACCTCACCTTGCAATTTACGCATCACGTTTCCTCATGTGCTTGTGGACAAATACATAGTACATCCCCCCCAAGACCAGTATCGCGCCGCCCAACCATAGTGAAATCCGGTGTAATTCGCCCTTCATCAGTCTCTCATCCTGGCCCATTTTGATGCCGATATAGCAAAGCACCGAGCACCAGAGCCCGGAGCCCAACAGGGTGAAGAGCGAGAAGGCTTTATAGTTCATTCGCACGATCCCGGCCGGGATCCCGATCAAGTGCCGCACTACCGGCAGAAGTCGGGAAATGAAGATGCCCAGCGAGCCGTAATGGGCGGCCCAGCGTTCAGCGCCTTCGACTTTCTCGGGAGGAATAAGCGCAAAACGGCCATACCGCATGATGAGCGGCCGGCCCGCCCAGCGCGCGGCCAAATACATCAGGGTCGCGCCGACCCAGGAGCCGAGCGCCCCGGCGATTATGATTTGGGCCAGGCTAATTGGAATCCGGCCGGTGTGTGCCCAGTAGGCAGCCGGGGGAATTACAAACTCGCTCGGCAACGGGACCAGCGAGCTTTCCATAGCCATGAGCAAAGCTACCGCCCAATAGCCCCCCTTGGAAAGGGCGGCCACGTACCAGGTTTTGAGCGCTCCTGACCAGGCGGCAAATGCTTTCAACATGCGCCCTGGTTATAGAAGGAACCTTGTCTAAGTGCAAACTCTGACCGGTGAATGCTCAATTAACCCTTTTAACTGAGTTAACTCCTTTCTCCTAATCCGCGTAGCCCTTGGGATGCTTCCTGTGCCACTCCCAAGCGGTCCTGACGATGTCCTCCAGCTTCGGATATCGCGGTGTCCACCCCAGTTCCCGTATTGCCTTTTGGGCGGAAGCAACCAGCTTGGGCGGGTCGCCTGGCCGGCGGGGCTTCTCGTGGGCCGGAATCCTGCTGCCGGTCACCTGCTCGCACATCTGAATAACCTGGCGCACCGAATAACCGTCCCCATTTCCTAGATTGTAAAACCCTTGCTTGCCTGGTTCCAGCGCCAGGATATGGGCATCCGCCAGGTCGCTGATGTGAATGTAATCCCGAATGCAAGTGCCGTCGGGTGTCGGATAATCGGTCCCGTAAATTTCGCAATGGTCGGACTGGCCTAGCGGTACCTTCAACACATTGGGAATCAGGTGCGTCTCGGTCCGATGGTGTTCCCCGAATTTCTCGCTGGCGCCGGCAGCATTGAAATAGCGGAACGCCACAAAGTCCAAACCCCGTAACTGCTGGTACCAGCGCAACATCCGCTCGAACATCAGCTTCGATTCTCCGTACGGGTTGATCGGGTGCTGGGGCAAATCCTCCGTCATCGGCACCCGGTCAGGTGGTCCGTACGTGGCGCAGGTGGAGCTGAAGACGAACTTTTTGACTCCCACGGCCAAAGCCGCCTCCAGCAGCTTGAGGCCATTGGCGACGTTATTGCGGAAGTACTTTCCCGGGTCGGCCATCGATTCGCCGACCAGCGCGTTGGCCGCAAAATGCAGGATGGCTTCTGGCCGGGCTGCCTCAACCGCCTTCCGGATGTCATGTTCCGTCTCGGGCCAGCCCAGAATGAAGCGCGCGCGCGCGTCCACCGCCGAGCGGTGGCCTTCGCTCAGATCGTCATACACCGTCACGGTGTGACCCGAATCCAGCAACTTCTCCGCGCAGATGCTCCCTATGTAACCCGCCCCGCCGGTGACTAAGACATTCATGGGCCGCTAAGCTAGCCGCCGTGCGTGCCTCGCTCAACGGTAAAAACGGAAAAACGCCGGATTCGCCGCAGGGACCCGAAAGGTACGTCGTTCATTTCGGCGTCGGGTCTGCGGGCTGGAGTTGTTCGAGATAGCGTCTGGCTTCGGCGTAACCCGGCTTAAGCCGCACGGCTTCGGCAAGTTGTGGGAGGGCTTCCTCTCGCCGGCCCAACCGCGCTAGGGAGGCGCCCAGACCATAATGGGCCTCCGCACAGTCAGGTTGCAAACGCACCGCCTCGGTATATTGCCCGAGCGCATCGGCAACGTGACCCGTTTCCGTCAAGACGTCGCCGAGTTTGCAGCGAGGCTGGGCGTCACGCGGAGCGAGTTCGGCCGCTCTCCCATAACATGCGAGGGCCTCGCTGTACTGTTTCCTGTCTGCCAGGACCAAGCCCAGGTTATTGAGCGCGTCTGTTGAATTCGGATTGATCGTCAGGGCTCGTCGATAATGGGTGACCGCCTCGTCCACCTTGCCATTAACGAGGAGGATGTTGGCAAGGTTGTTGTGCGCCTGAGCCGAGGTGGGGTCCAGGCGCAGGGCCTCGTTGTATTGGTGGATCGCTTCGTCGGTCCGGCCAACCGCATCCAGCACGACAGCGAGATCGTTGCGTGCCTGAACATAATCCGGATTCAGCCGCAGAGCAGTCTCATATGCCTGTATTGCCTGTGGGAACTGCCTTTGCCTGGCGAACACGCTGCCAACGCCGTCCCAGGCATACGGGCTCCTGGGCCTGAACTGAATTGCCTTTCGATAGTTGTCCATCGCTTCCTCCAGGTGGCCCTTCAGGTAAAAGTGACGGCCGAGGCTGGCATAGGCTTGCTCGGCCTTTGGGTTGATCTGTACCGCCTTCTGAAAAGCTTCAACCGCCTCATCGGTGTGTCCGTGCGTGTACAAATAGCTGCCCAGGCTCTCATAAGCGGCCGAGTTGTTCTGCGTTAGTGCGATGGAATGGCGGAAAAGGATTTCACTGTTCCGCCAGTAACTCAACTGGGTCGCCGTTCGAACCGCGCAAATACCCAGCAGCACGATGCCAAGCGCGCTAGCTGCAATTCGCGACAGTTTCCCGTAACGCATCAGTTCCGCAGCGCTCCACACGAGCGCGACAAACAATCCTACCAGGGGCACATAGGTGTAGCGGTCAGCGAGCGATTGAGTGCCCACCTGGACCAGGCCGATGGCAGGAACCAAGGTGCCGAGAAACCAGAACCAGCCCGTAATCAAAAATCGACGCTTGCGGCCGAGCCAATACGCGACGGCGCAGACCCCGGTTACCACCGCCAGTGAGAAAAGCACCGTGACGACCGGCCAATGCCCGGGATGCGGGTAGGGAAGGGCAAGCTTTCCCGGCCACACGGCTTTTCCCATATAGCGGGCGTACGAGACGAAGGCATTTGCAATGCGGTCGCCCGGCGAAAGCGCCAGCGCGTCAACTGCTCCCGCCTGCTTTTGTACCAGGAACGTGATGACACAGGAAGCGGCGCTGAGGCCGAAAAAGGGCAATTTTTCGAAGACCAATCGGCCAATGGTGAATGCCGGACGGCCTCCAGCGCGAATCCTCTGCAGCGGCCAGTAATCGAGCAGCAACATCACGAATGGCAAAGTTACCAGCATCGGCTTCGCCATGAGGCCGAGCATGAAAAGCACAAGCGCACACACGTACCAAAACTGTGGAGGCAGCGAAGAGGATACTCTGTCACAGGGTGGTCCGGCCATCGGCGGGTTGGCGCTGGCGTATTTTCCGTACGCCCCAAGCGCCAGGAGTCCAAAAAATGTGCTCAGCACGTCCTTGCGTTCCGAAATCCATGCCACTGACTCGACATGCAATGGGTGGAGCGCAAATACCGCAGCCACAAGCGCGCTGCGCCATTGCGCGCCCGTCCTTGCTCTCAGAAACAGGAACAACAACACCGCATTAGCGGTATGAAAAGCCAAATTCACGACGTGCGGTCCGGCAGCGCCTGTTCCAAAAAACTCCGCGTCCAGCATGTGCGAACACCAGGTTACCGGATGCCAATTGCTTGCATAACTCGTCGTGAATCCCCAGGCGATGTCATCCCATGTCAATCCTCCCTGCACGCGCGGGTTTGAGACAACGTATTCCTGGTCGTCGAGGTTGATAAAATCGAATTCCCGGACCGGCCAGTACACCGCCAGTGTGAGTGCCACCAGCAGCAGGCAAAGAGAAATCGGGTGCGCAAACAGGAAGACCCACCGGTCAGCAGGCCCTCGAGAATCCGGTGAGCTGTTCGATGGGCCGTTCATGCTTTCGTTCCGCAGTATAGACTAAATCTCCCGGGCGCAACTTGTCGAGCGGGAAGCAGGCCGGCGAGTCCTGGCTTCGCGGCCCGTGGCCTGGCCGGTCTATGGACGCGCGATGACATTTCGCGAAAAAATCGAGCGTTCAGCCCTTGCGCCAGTCGAAACAACGGTACAATGATCTTTTAGGCGGAAATAAAATGAGAAGACCGATCAAAGACGAGTTCACCGACCGGCCGATTTCACGGCAAAGGAAATACCAGTTGCGGATGCAGCGAGACCGGCGGTGCACCGAGTGCGGCGCCCCCGCCGCGGAGGGTTCGCGCTGCCTCAAGCACCTGGTCAAAGCACGCGAGCGCCAGCGCAAGAAACGCGGCCTCAAACGCCGCTATTATAACACGCTCAGCTACAAGCTCCAGGCGCTGGCGTAATTTGATAAAAAAAAGGCGCCCTCGCGGGCGCCTTGAAGGATTACGCGCGAAATCCGACCACTTCAAGTGTGGTCCGGGAACATCACAGTATTGGGATTGGGGGGATTCGAAGCGACATCCGCAGCGGCGGTGTTAATGTCGCCGGTGACTCGCAGCGCATCGCGCATTCTCGAACTGCTCAACTGCTGGACGCTGCCGTCACAGATGAGAACGTTGCCGTTCTTTTGGTGCAGTTTATCCGTCCACGCTGGCGTGACCACGTTCCCTTGGAAGTTAGTACCCAAGGCTACCGAACAGTATTGCCCATTGTTGCCGCCGCCATAACCGTTGTTCGGTACCGGGTTTGGCAGGATCGCTACACCCGGACCTTGCCCGACGATATTGCGGTCGCCGGCAAGGAACATCTGCGGATTCGCGTCTATGGCATCGACGCCGACGAAATAGGAAACGTTGACATCGGTGAAGGTGTTGTCGTCAGAGATACCTTGGCGGCTTTGCGGCAGGGTGACGGCGCTCCCCATGAAGAAGTTCGAATGGGCGCTGTTCTGGTCCTCCGACGGGCAGATGACGACCTTGGGCGTGCTCAGCTCGTTCGACATCACGCCGAAGATTTGGTACATATAGGTGGCTTGCGGCCTGTTAGAGTGCAACTTTACGGGCCCCTTAACTAAGCCTCCGAGAACGGATTGTTGCGGTGGGCCGCCTTCGCCGGCCGGCACTAACATCGGGTAACGGTCGGTGTTGTCCAGGGCAAACGTCTTGAAAGCGATGCCGATCTGTTTGAGGTTGCTGGTGCAGTTGATGCGTTGGGCGCGCGCCTTGGCGCGGGCCAGCGCAGGCAGCAACATGGCCGCCAGGATGGCGATGATGGCGATCACGACGAGCAGTTCGATCAGCGTGAAAGCCCCGATTTTTTTCCGTAGGTTGTTCATAACTTTGCTGGTTTTGTTTCGTTTGTTGCAGACAGTTCGCGAACTCTAGGTAACCCTGTCCACGCTGTCAACCGATTTGACTTTCTGTTTAGCAGCCAAGATGCCAGCGGGCAAGAGCTTCAAAAATGCCCGAAAACCCGCACACCGCTTTGCCTCGCCGTTACCAAAAGGCGTGATTTTCACGCATTTTGCGTGATTTTCACGCATTGGGGGGACTAACAGCGAAGCCGCGAAGACGGGAAGAAGAAACTGAATTGAACAACAAAGGAACAAAGGCTCTTGCGACCTAGTTGTTATTCACAGCGCCTTCGCGTCTTTTTAATTCGCTGGCGCTTTTGTGTGCCCATCACCTGCGGCGGTCAATTGAATAATCTCCCGGAGGGGCGTCGCGGGGCGGAATCCGGCCACCGCGGCCAGCTTGTCCACCACCGGTTTGCGCCGGCGCATATCGTCAAAACCCGGGGCATAGGCCTGACCGTAGGGGACCGATACGATCGGCGACTTTGAGCCCAGACTCTGAATTACCAGCTCCGCTAATTGGCGAACAGAGATTTCTTCAGTGCTGCCGACATTGAAGACCTGGTCGCGGGCAGCCAGGCAGTTCTGGAGCCGAAGCAGTGCCTCCACCGTGTCGCGTACGAAGCAGAAACAGCGAGTCTGCCGGCCGTCGCCATAGACCCGGAGCGGCTGGCCGGTTTTGGCGGCGGCGATAAAGCGCGGCAGTACCATGCCGTACCGCCCGGTCTGCCGTGGGCCTACGGTGTTGAACAGCCGGGCAATCACGACCGGCAACGCGCGTTCTCGGGCGTAGGCCAGCGCCAAAAACTCATCCATCAGCTTCGAACAGGCGTAGCTCCACCGCGCCTGGTGCGGCGGGCCGATCAGCAGGTCGTCTTCCTCGCTGAACGCCGCCTTTTGGCTCTTGCCATAGACTTCCGAAGTCGAGGTCAGCAGCACCGGCACCCGGTGCGGCGCCGCGGCTTCCAGCAGCACCTCCGTCTCGTGGAGGTTGGTTTGCAGAACTTGAATCGGAGATTTGACGACCAACTCGACGCCGACGGCCGCTGCCAGATGGTAAACAGACTCGGCCTGTGCGGCCAACTGCGAGAGGTTGTCGCAGGCGGAAACCCGGGTCTGAAGGACGCGAAGCCTGGGATGGGTAGCGACCTCGCGCAGGTTCTCAAGGCTGCCGGTTGAAAGATCGTCAATGACGATCACCGATTTGCCCTCAGCCAGCAGCCGCTCCACCAAATGTGAGCCGATGAAGCCGGCGCCGCCGGTCACCAGGGTGTGTTTGGGGGCATTACCCATCACGTTCCCTGGCGCCGGATTGTTTCCAACGCCCCCGCGACCGCCTCCGCCAGTTTCTGCCGGTAATCGCCGTCTCCGATTAGCCCCGCCTCGCGCGGGTTGGACAAGTAGCCGCCTTCAACCAGAATCGCCGGCCGCTGTTGGCCCCGCAGCACCCCTGGAAAGCGCGCGTGACGCACGCCCCGGTCGCGATGGCCGTTGACCTGTAACAGAGCGCCGTGGACGCGGACGGCCAGGAGCAGATTTTGGGTGTCAAAAGCATTGTTGGGGAAAAGCGCGTCGGCATCATCGGCGAACCCGCGCGTCAGGTTCGAAGCCATGCCGCTGGGTGTTAGCACATAGGTCTCCAGCCCGGCTTCGGCCTGGTTGGGGGCAGCGGAGTTGAAATGCAGGCTCAGGAACAGGTCGGCTTTGTGCTCCTCGGCGAAAGCGACACGGTTGGAGAGCGCCAGGTCGAAGTCCCCGGAGCGGGTCAGTAGCACCTGCCAGCCGTTGGTGGCCAGGAGCGCCTGCAGGCGCCGCGCCCAATCCAGTGTGAACTCCTTCTCGTAATGGCCCAAAACGCTGTGGGTTCCGGAGTCAGTCCCGCCGTGACCCGGGTCGAGCACAACAACCGGGCGGGCGCTCAGGCAGGGGGCCGGCCCGCCGCTCAGCAGCGGTTGGAGGCTCGTTCTGAGGTCCAGGCCATGGACGTACGGCTGGCCACCGATCAATTGCGGCGCATACCCAAGGTGTAATTCGATCCCGTCCCAATGCGCGAGCTGGTTGCCGGTGTGCAGCACCAGCACGCCCTGGCTGGAGCGTAGCGCGTAGCTGGGCAGGGGCGTGGCCGCCAGGAATATCGGCGCGGCGAAGCCGTTAGCTTTGGACCAGCGCCCCAGCGGGGTCCAGGTTTCCACCGTGGGAGCAGCCGTAAAGCGAGGGACAGGTTGGACGCTGTTGGAGCCTGCTGAGTGCGGGGTCCCTGCGGTGTCGGCGGCGATGTGGTTCGAGTTCGAGGTCACGGGAGGGAGATCTCGTCCTGCCTCAGGTCCGCGCTCCTGCCAATCGGGCACCTGGGCAGTGTTGGGGCGGGGAGCAGTGGAGCAACCCGCCAGCAACACTGCCAGCAGGCAAAAGGACACGAGCGCCGAGTTCGACACGCTGGCATTGTGGAGAAGGCCGGATTGGAGACAAGCTTAACGTGAAACGTAAAACGTAAAACGTGAAGGTGAAATCGTTAGGCATGCGTACACCGATCCTACTTTCCACGCCCCTTCGCCTCCATTATCGTTCCTTCGCTGCAAACTGTTACTATGAAAGTCACGTTTCACGTTTCACGCATCACGTTGTCTCTCTTCGTCCCGCTCGCCGCGGCCGCGGCCCAACCTCCCATGCCACAGACCTTCGCCTATCCCCCTGCCCGGCGCGACAGCACGATCGACGACTACAACGGGGTTAAAGTCTCCGATCCCTATCGGTGGCTCGAGCAACTGGACTCGGCCGAAACCCGCGCCTGGGTGCTCGCCGAGGCGCAGCTCACGGATTCTTATTTGCAACGCATCCCCGCCCGGCCGGCACTCAGGCGAAGGCTGACCGAGCTGCTCGATTTTGAGAAGTTCAGCATCCCTTTCCACAAAGGCGACCGCTACTTCTATACGCACAACGGTGGGCTCCAGCCTCAGAGCGTCCTCTACTCCACCCCCGGCCCCGCCGGCAAGCCTGCGGTTGTCCTCGATCCCAATGCCCTCTCGACCAACGGGAGCCTGGCCGTCGTCGGCTACGTCGCCAGTCCGGACGGCGCGACGCTGGCTTACGGCGTTTCCCGGGGCGGCTCCGATTGGACCGATTGGCGCCTTCGCGACCTGGCCGGCGGCAAGGACCTTCCCGACGTGTTGCGCTGGACAAAATACTATCACCCCGTTTTCGCCCACGATGGCAAGGGCCTTTACTACAGCGCTTTCCCAGCACCCGCCCCGGGTGAAGAACTCAGGGCCCGCGACCTTGGCAATGCGGTCTATTACCACGCCCTGGGCACGCCTCAATCGGCTGACCGCAAGCTCTACGCGCGACCTGACCATCCCGACTGGCAGTTCGAGCCGCACTTGACGCGAGGCAGCCGTTGGCTCGTCCTCACGGCGGGCGAAGGCGAAGTGGGTGACAAAGGACTGGAAAATGTCTATGCGTTGGACCTCAACTCGACCCATGCCGAGGTCTTGACGCTGGCTGAAGGGTTCGACGCCGCTTACATTTACGCCGGGGCCGATGGCGGGCTGCTCTATTTCCAGACCACGCTGGAGGCGCCCCGCAGCCGCGTCATCGCCATCGATCCCACTAGTCCCGACCGCTCCCGCTGGAAGGAAATCGTCCCCCAGGGCGCCGACGCGATGGATGTGGCCGGAGGCAGCGTCACCCTGGTTGATCATCAACTCATCGTCCGAACCTTGCACGACGCATCCAGCAAAGTGAGCACCTATGGGCTGGATGGCCGCGTGCGCCGCGAAGTCGCCTTGCCGGGCCGTGGCACCGCCGTTGGTTTCGACGGCCAGCCCACCGACGCGGAGACCTTTTACTCGTTTACCGATCTGATCACGCCGCCCACTATTTTCCGTCTCGACCTGGAGACGGGCGCCAGCACGGTGTTCCGCGCACCCAAAATCGCCTTCGACTGCAGCAGTCTTGAAGCAAAACAAGTCTTCTACGCTGCCAAAGACGGCACCCGCATCCCGATGTCCCTGGTTTATAAGAAGGGGCTGAAGCTGGATGGAACCAACCCGACCCTGCTCTATGGCTACGGCGGTTTTGGGATTCCGATGGTGCCGCACTTCGATGCCACACGACTTGTTTGGCTGGAGCGCGGCGGCGTCTTTGCCGTCGCCAACATTCGCGGCGGGGGCGAGTACGGCGAGCAATGGCATCGGCAAGCCATCCGCGGGCATAAACAGGTTGTATTCGACGATTTCATTGCCGCCGCCGAATGGCTGATTGCGCAGCGTTACACCTCGACGCCGAAACTGGCGATCGAGGGCGCTTCCAACGGCGGGCTGCTCATCGGCGCCTGTCTCACCCAGCGCCCCGACCTCTTCAAGGCCGCGCTGGCCTACGTCGGGGTGATGGACATGCTGCGGTTCGACCAATTCGGCCAGGGCGCCGGGTGGGTGGGCGACTTTGGGTCGCCGCACAATCCGGATGATTTCAAAGCCCTCTACGCCTACTCGCCGTATCACAACGTGCGGGCCGGCACACGCTACCCGGCGGCGCTGGTCATCACAGGCGACCATGATACCCGGGTGATGCCGGCCCATTCGTTCAAATTCGCCGCGGCGCTGCAAGCCGCCCAGGCGGGGCCGGCGCCCGTGCTGCTGCGCGTCCGGCTTTCCACCGGCCACGGCCACGGACCGACCACCAGCCAGCTCATCGAAGAGAAGGCCGATGCTTATGCCTTCCTGATGGAGAACCTTGGGATGGCGAAGTAGGGAGAACGTGTTCACGCGTCACGTTTTACGTTTGTCGCATTCAGTTCCGGCCCCGGGCGGGGCTGGGGCTGGCGGAGTTTCCGGTAAATCCAGGCCTCGAGCGGACGCAACGGGCGCAGCCAGGGGTACAAAGGCGAATAGATCAGCCAAATCCGGAACGCGGAAAGAAACATCGTCAGCGAGGTCCGGAACAGGGTCACCTTGGAGCCTACCTGGTCGGTCCATTCGGTGGGGACCTCGAGGACCCGAAAGCCGGCGCGCTTGAGGGAATAGAGCAGGTTGATATCGAAAGCCATGTCGGCGATCCGCAGGGTCGAGTGAATTTTTTCAACCGCCGGGCGCCGCATGACTTTGGCGCCGCATTGGGTGTCCTTGATGTGCAGGCGGAAGAGCAACTCGACAATGAGGTGAAAGCAGCGGCTGGCAAAGCGGCGGTTGCTGGTCTGCTCGACATGGAGCACCGCGCCGGGCAACCAGCGGGAGCCGATCACACAATCGGCTTCGGCAGTTCGTTTCACCAGATCATAAAAGGCCTCGGGCGGCGTCGCCCCATCCGCATCGACGTAACCGATCAGATCCGCCAGGGGCGCCAGCTTAAGGCCCTCGATTAAAGCGCCGCCCTTGCCGATGGCTTCGGGAAATTCCATCGCGCTGATGGCCGGATGGTCGGCGGCGACCCGCCGGACCACCCCGAGGGTATTGTCCCGGCACCCGTTGAGCACCACGACCATTTGAAATTTGCCGTGATACTGCTTTTCAAAAAACCGCGCATAGTCGCGCAGCACCGGTTCGATGCGGTGCTCTTCGTTATAGGCCGGGATGAGGAGCAACAGGCTGGGCTCAGTCACGGGAGAGTAAGGAGCATCATTTAATGCTCAATTCCTTCTGAATCCCAAACTTCTCGACGCGTTTGCGCAACGTGGCCCGGGTAATGCCGAGCAATTTAGCCGCATGCACCTGGTTGCCCGCGGTTTCTTTCAGGGCCTCAATCACCAGCTCACGTTCGATGGCGGGGATCACTTTGAGCTTGGGATCGCGGCGCGCCCACTGGAACAACTGACGCGCCAGGCCGGCGATTTGGGAGACGCCGCTTTCACCCACCACCGTCCGGACCGAGGCGACGGGAGAGGCGGAGGGGTTTTCACCACGGACTTCGGAAGGAATATCCTTCAACAACACGACATCGCCTTGCGAAACCACCAGGGCGCGGCTAAGAACGCTCTGGAGTTCGCGCACATTGCCGGGCCAATGGTATTTTTCGAGGGCCGCCATCGCGTTGGACGCGATCGATTTGGGCGTCAGCTCGCCGGCCAGCTTGTGCAAAAAGTATTTAACCAGGATGGGAATATCGCCCTGCCGTTTATTCAGCGGCGGCAAATGGATGCCGACTCCGCGCAAGCGGTAGAAAAGATCCTCGCGGAACTGGCTGGAGGCAACGGCTTGTTCCAGATCTTTGTTGGTCGCGGCAATGACGCGGACGTCCGCGGTGATACTGGCGTTGCCGCCGACGCGCTCGAATTTCCGGGATTGCAACACCCGCAGAATCTTGGTTTGGGTCGCCGGCGTCATATCGCCGATTTCGTCGAGGAACACGACGCCGCCTTTGCATTCCTCAAATTTGCCGATGCGCTGGTTGACGGCGCCGGTGAAGGCCCCCCGCTCGTGTCCGAAGAGCTCGCTTTCGAGGAGTTGCTCCGGGATGGCGGCGCAGTTGATCGCGACGAACGGTTTGTCGCAGCGATTGCTGTGGTCGTGGATGGCTTTGGCGACCAATTCCTTGCCGGTGCCGCTTTCGCCGGTGATGAGGGCGGTGGTATCGGTGCCGGCGAACTGGCCGATGAGCTTGAAGACCTCGCGCATGGGCTCGCTTTTGCCGACGATCTCGGCCTGGAAATCCTCCGGCTCGAGGAGCGGCCGCCCCTCGGCGTTGACAAACCGGTAACGGGTTCCTTCGCGCATGTCGCGCGCCGCCTTGAGGGCGTTGGCGACGATTTCCTGGAGCTTGGGCACATCGAAGGGTTTGAGCAGGTAATCGTAAGCGCCCAGTTTCATGGCTTCGATGGCCCTTTGGGTGGTGCTGTAAGCGGTCATGAGGATGACGAGCAGCTTGGAATCCATCTGGCGAATTCGCCGCAGGGCTTCCAAGCCGTCCATGCCGCCCATGCGGACGTCCATGATGACGAGGTCGGGCTTGATTTTGGGGATGAGGCGCAAACCTTCCTCGCCGCTGGAGGCGGTCGTGAGCTCGATTTCGGGCGAATGAAAGATGCGCTGGAACGAGTATTGCACGTCCGCTTCATCGTCAATCAACAAAAGCTTGCTCATTGAAGCACTAGAATAACCGAAACTGCCCCGGAAGCAACTCCGCGACTGACGCGGGGACCGAGGGGTTGTTAAATGAGTTAACTGAGTTAATTGGGTTGATTGGGTTAAATTGAGTTAATTGGGTTAATGCCCTGCCCCACGGTGTTTTCGCCCTGGTTTGGCCGGAGGGTTCGAGCTGGCGATGTGCGCCCGGGCCCATTTGCGGGCGGCGGCTTTGGTTTTAAGTTCGTCCTGCAATTGTTTTTCCCGGACTTCGGCTAAGAGCGCGCCCATGGCCGGTCCCGGCTTCATTCCCAGGGCGACTAAATCGTCGCCCTTGAGCAGGGGCGGGCGGATTTGGGGTTGCTGGTCCAGTTCCCGGGCTTGGGCAACGAGGAAATTGAAGACGTCGAGCTGGCCATGGGAGCTGAGGCAATCGAGGCGGTGCAACTCGAGTTCGAGGGGAAAGGTGGGGCGCATGAGGAGCCGCCGCAGGGTGGATTTGCGCATTTCGAGGGCGTCCTTGAATTGCATGTGGCAACGGACGGCCTGGACGATATCCTCGATTTGTTTGCCCGGGAAGCGCAGCCGGTTGAGAATGTCCCGGGCCATTTCGGCGCCGATGCGTTCGTGGCCGTAAAAGTGGATGCTGCCGGTGGCGGGGTCGCGGGAGGCGGTGACGGGCTTGGCGACATCGTGGAGCAGGACGGCCCAGGGCAACAAGGGGGCGGCCTGGGGGGGCAATTGCCTGAGCATGAGCAGCAGGTGCTCGAAGACGTTGCCCTCGGGATGGTAATCGGGGGATTGCTCGCAGGCGAGGGTAGCGGCGATTTCCGGCAGGACCTGTTCGAGCAAACCGCTCTGGTGCAGGAGGTCCAGCCCGCGGGCGGCGTGGGGCGGCCGGAACAATTTCAGCAACTCATCGCGGATCCGTTCGGCGCTGATGCTGCGAATGCTGGGGGCGAGGGCTTTTACGGCGGCGAGGGTTTCGGGTTCAATCTGGAAGTCGAGTTGGGCGGCCAGGCGGACGGCGCGCAGGAGGCGCAAATGGTCTTCGGCGAAGCGTTCGGCCGGCGGGCCGATGGTGCGGAGGATTTTGGCGCGAAGGTCGGCCTCGCCGCCGACCCAATCGTGGAGTTCCTGGCGGACGGGGTCGTAAAAGAGGCCGTTGACGGTGAAATCGCGGCGGCGGGCGTCGGCCTGGGCATTGCCGAAGGTGACGTGTTGGGGGTGGCGGCCATCCTGGTAATCGGCCTCGGCACGAAAGGTGGCGACCTGGAACTGGTGCCGGCCCTGGAGGACGACGATAACGCCGAACTTGCGGCCGACGGGAATGGTGCGTTTGAACAGCGGTTCGAGCTGCTCGGGCAACGCCGAGGTGACGATGTCGTAATCACCCGGGTCGCGGCCCAGCAGGAAATCGCGCACGCAGCCGCCGACCCAGAACGCGGCAAAGCCCGCGGCTTGCAAACGCCGAACGATGCCGGTGGCCTGGTCGCGCAAAGAGTTGGCTGGTTTGTCACTCATGCCGGTCAGTTGCGATTCACGATTGAGGGGATTTTCTTCATCACCGGGTAAAATCGTAAATCGCAAATCGTAAATTCGCAGGTTATTCCGGTCCCCAAAGGCGTTTGATGCGTTCGACGCCGCTCGCGACTTCCCCGGCGGTCACGCTGGGGGTGAGTTCGAAGACCTTGATGTGTTCGGGTTTGACCAGGGGCTTGAGGGCAGGGAAATCGATGGTGCCGGAGCCGGGGGCGCAGTGATCGCGGCCGGGGGATTGGACATCGTGAACATGGAGGCCGAAGAGGCGCTCGCGGTTGGATTCCAATTGCATGAGGTGGGGCAGGAAGCCGAGGTTTTCCTTGATTTGGGCGTGGCCGGTGTCATGCCAGTAAACGAGGCTGGCGCTGGGGAGCTCGCGGAACAGGAGTTGGAAATCGCTCTCGAGGGGCAGCTCTTCGAGGCCCTGGCGATTTTCGACGCCGAGTTTGATGCCGCGCGATTCGGCTTCCGGCAAGAGCTTCTTGAGGACGTCCCTGGTGCGCTCGAAGTGGGGCGGTTTCCTGGCCTCGCGTTTTTTATCCAGCTCGGCGCAGAGCTTCTGATACCTGGGGGTGTCCTTCTGGCCGTCCGCCAGGAGGCCGAGGAGCTTGTCAGTGTAATGCTTCATGTCGATGCTGCCCAGGTGGAGGACGACGACGGGGGCTTTGACGCGCTGGGCCAGTTCGATGGTCTTGAGGGTATAACGCAGGGCGAGTTCGCGTTCGCGGGGCCGTTCGGCGGAGAATTGGTAGAGATTGGGGGCGGCGGTATTGACGCCCATGGGCAGGGGACAAAAGTTGTGGAGGCTGGAGATTTTGATGTCGCCGGCTTCGACGGCTTCGAGGATGCCCGGCAGGAGGCTGATGCGGGTGCCGTGACTCAGTTCAGCGTAATGGAAACCCAGGTCGCGAATTTCCCTCAACATGGCCCGGCCGTCGGTGTGGCGGTGGGAGTTCCAGCAGGTGGAGAAGGAATACATGGGAATGGCGGCGGGTCAGGCGGTTCGATGGCTCAGATTAATATCGGTCAAGACTCGTTCACATCCTCTCGATGGACCCGGGCCGGGGCCTGGCCAGCGCGGCCGGCGCCCGGCATGAGTCAGCGGGACAGATTATTTTCTGGAGGGCGGTTGTCAACGGGCAAAATCCATTGGCCATCGGCAGGCGGGGACTTTATGGTGTGAGACTATGTCGCTGGAGTCGATGGCAGAGCATAGCGCGGAATTGTTCGGGCGCTGCTTCGGGCATGCGCCGCGGTGGGTGGTGGCGGCGCCGGGGCGGGTGAATTTGATTGGGGAACATACGGATTACAACGACGGGTTTGTGCTGCCGATGGCGATCGAGCGTTACATGGTGATCGCCGGGGACAGCAATACGAAGCGGGAGGTGACGCTGCACAGCGTTACGACGGGGGAGACGGCCAGGTTCAGTGTGCGGGGGCAGATTGAGCGCGGGGAGCCGGCCTGGTCGAATTATGTGCGGGGGGTGGTGGCG
>DATMQA010000073.1:0-3136 GCA_035566895.1 Binatia bacterium | reverse complement strand
AGGATCTGGTGACAGCAGGAGAATGGCGGCCGACGGTACTTGGCTGGTATTTTCCAAATGCCCCCGAAGCCAGCGTGAATAGTAGTGCTTTTCTAGGTTCCCCGGAAGCCCGGAAGCGAGGATATCAGGCACCAGCATGGTTGGAGGCCGATGTACAGATGCTGGGAAGCGATTCCTGACGCTCACCCTCTACGCGCGCTGGGCGACGCTCGCGTCCGGATCGTGTCGCGTACACGACGCGGCCATTTCATGTCGAGCAGATGTGGGGGAGTGGCCGCTGCAGTACGCGAGATCGATCTACTGGCCGGACAAGTTGGCAGGAGCAGAGGCGCTTGGTGCTGCGAGAGACTTGCTTTCTTGGAAGCGGCCCGTTCGGCTCCGCGCCGCACTAACGCGCTGCGCCGGCATTCACCGCATTCCCTGCGCGCGGCCGAGACCTTTCGAGATGAGACCGCCCCAGTCGATAAGGCCCAAGCGGGCGCTTGGGATAATGTTCCGTAGCTACGCTCTCGTCATGGGGATGCCACGCCCAGTTCGTGGTGCCTTCCTGGCTCGATTCCGGATCCACTGTTGCCAAAATGAAACAGGCTCCAAAAAACAATCGGAGTTCGGAGGCCCTGCACCCAACCCGCTTCTCGCGGAGTGCGTCGTCTTATACGCTTTATGGAATGCCCTTATAGAAGTGATATCATACCGTCGCGTCCTCAGTGGTTTAGGTAATGAGCAGCGTAAGCAGGCTGGCCATCAGGTCGAAGGTATTGACCTGCCACTTGAGGACAAAGAGCCCGATTCTGGGCGCCGCCGCACTTGTGCTTGTCCTGGCTTCCGGCTCAGTCGCCCAAGCTCAGTGCACCTCGGCTGGATTCAACAGGCCGCCTCCTGCCTGGACTAACGCAGCAGCCGCAGCTGTTGCTGGCGTGTCGGCATCCGTTGGCTCACTTGTTTCCTCAATCAACACCGTGAATACCGCGTTCCTGACACAGTCGACTGCGTTTATCGGGAGTCCGGCCAATCCTCGGCCGGATCAGGAGGGTGGTGGCGTGTGGGGCCGTGGTGTTGGCGGCCATGTGACTTCCGGCGCGACCGCAACTGCCGGAAACATAATGTTTGGCACGCCTGTCGCTGGCAGCATTACTTGCAACACGCGCACGGCGGACGATTTCACCGGCGTTCAGATCGGCACCGACGTTGCCAAACTGAATGTGAATGGGTGGAATTTGCATGCAGGTTCGACGATCGGCTATTTGGGATCGAAGACACAAGATACCACCCCGCCCGGCCTTAATCCGCCTCCAAGTTTTCGCGACAGCCTCCAAATTCCTTTCGTTGGTATTTATGGCGCTGCAACGAATAGAGGTTTTTTCGTTGACGGGCAGGCACGCTGGGATTTCTACCAAAACGAAGTCTCTGACAACAACCACGGACTGTTCGGTCAGCATTTCGACGCGCGCGGCGTTAGTCTGACCGGCGATGTGGGTTACAACCTAAATCTCGGCAATAATTGGTTCATCGAGCCGACCACGGGCATCATCTGGTCAAGAACACAGGTTGATCCGGTGAATGTCCCTGGGACTGTGGTCTATGGGTTTGGATTCGTCCCGCCCTGGGTCCTGACAGTCGCCGACATCCAGAGCACGCTGGGACGTCTGAATGTGCGGGTCGGCACTTCCGTCATGTCCGGTAATGTGATTCTGCAACTGTTTGCCTCCGCCGGCGTTTTTCACGAATTCCAAGGACAAGTCACGTCGAGTCTGACGACCAATTTCGCTTCGATCGGCTCACCCCTTCCGACCCTCGGTTCGTCGGTCTCGACCGCGAGCCTCGGGACCTATGGCCAATTTGGCCTGGGCATGGCAGCGCAATTTACGAACACGGGCTGGGTCAGTTATTTGCGCGGGGACTATCGGACTGGAGACAACATCGAGGGCTGGAGCCTGAATGGCGGCCTTCGCTATCAGTTCGTCCCGGACCCGCCGGCCAGGGGACGCGGACCCATGATCGCCAAGGCGCCAATTCGCGAGGCTCCCGCCGCACCAGCCGCGTACAACTGGGCCGGCTTCTACATTGGTGGGTATGCGGGGGCCGCCTGGGGACTCACGAGTTGGACCTTTGCTGACGCCGCCATGACCGCCCCCCGCTATGCCGGTTTCCTTGGCGGCGGTGAAATCGGATATAATCATCAGGTCGGGAAATGGGTGTTTGGCATTGAAGGCGGCGCGGGCTGGACCAATGCCCACGGCGCGCGGTCTTGTTCGAACGGTTTCTTTTTCAACTGCGAAATGGACCTAGATTGGCTGTCCACAGCCACTGCTCGGATCGGATACGCCTATTGGGATCACGTCTTGGTGTATGTGAAGGGCGGAGCAGCGGTTGCGCAGGATCAAGCTAACTTCGCGTGCAGCACCGGTTCGCAGCCAACGATCGTGCCTCTGGCTGGATGTCCCGCCCAAAGCGATTCCAAGACCAAAACCGGCTGGACGGTAGGCTGGGGTTCCGAGTTTGGTCTGACGCCGAACGTGTCGGTCAAGAGCGAGACCTTGTACTTCGATCTGGGATCCGACCGGTACAACATGGCTGGCATTTTTGCGAACATTCAGAGGTCCGCATTCATTTCGACAGTGGGACTCCACTTGCGCATCAATTGAAATCCAACGACCGTTACGGTCATCGTCGTTTTCGCTTGGCGGCCCGTGACACTCTCTCGCGCGATGGTGCGACGGGGTGACATGGCGTCGGCGCACCCAAAAACACGCTGGCTGAAATAATCGAGGCCTCTCCGATACCGCCTTGCCCTCATATTCCGCCTGCCGCGGCTTTGTTGCGCCACTTCCCTGATGCCGCAAGAGGGACTAAGATAGATTACCTCTTAAACCTGCAGCGGGGGATGCCAGTGAGGAAGATATTATTTGCGGTAACGGCATTTGTTTTGGCAGTGGCTGGAACCGTGGTTAGTGATGCCGCCGAGATCAAAGTCTTAGCAGCGGCTCCGTTCAAGGCGGCGTTGACAGAGGAATTTTTACCGAAATTCGAGCGCGAGACGGGCTTCAAGGTTGCCGTCAAATTTGACCTGGCGGCTTCACTGAAACCTCAGATCGAAGCGGGCGAGCCGTTCGATGTTGCCATTCTCACACCCGCC
>DATMQA010000072.1:0-56484 GCA_035566895.1 Binatia bacterium | reverse complement strand
CCGTAGTCATTGCAGTTGAGCATCGACTCCCAGACCTTGTTGTGATGGACCAGCAGGCGCGTGAAAGGCACATCGCCCCACATACCGCTGACCTTCGCGCCGTGAACGTCTATGCCTTGCGCGTAGCTGCGCTCGATGACGTTGCCCGCCAGCTCGAGCGTTCGCGCGCCGGTCACTTCCATGCCCGTGCCGGTACTGTAGCGGGCGGGGCGCCGGCCCGTCTCGAAGGAGTGGTTGCGATAGATGCGCACATCGCCCAGCCGTCCGCGCAACGCCGCATAGCCCCAGCCCGACCCATCTGAAACCGAGAGGATACCGTCGTCCGTGAAACGAAAATCGTTGTCCTCGATCCGCACGTCATCCACCCGCTGCCCCGCGAGCAGCGAACGAATGCGAATGGGGAAAAACACATGCTCGAAACGGCAGTTGGCAATCCGGATGTCCCGGCCGGAACCCCAGACCCGCACGCAGCCCGGGTGCATTTCCTTGCGGAAAGTCCACGGCTTGGTGCTGAAATCCCATGGCGCCGAAGTGATATCCCATGCCGGCGTGGTGAAGCGAAACGTCAGGCCGCTAATATGGAGATGCTCGACCTTCTCACCCTCGACCAGGTTCATTTGGCGGCCTGCCTCGATTTGTAGCGTGTTGGGATCGACGTCGCCCGGCGGCCGCAGGTAAAGGCGCCCGCCCGCCCCCTTTTTCTCAAACCAATATTCGCCCTCGGGATCGTCGAGATACTGCGGTTTATCTTCGAGGTAATAACGCATGTTGCGCATGATGACGCCGCCGGTTCCACCACCGGTCCACCCGCCAAAGCCAAGGCCGTGCCGCTGCAAGTCCACCACCTCGACCTCGGTGGGATAGGGCGCGCTCATGACCCAGCCGTATTCGGGCCAGATCAACGCTCCCTTGAAATAATCCTCCGGTTGGTCCTTGATGTGTTTAGTATCAATGCCCAGGTGCATCAATTGGCCACGCGCGTCTGCGATGGTGTTGCCGAATGGCTTGCCCGGGTTGTCCCAGACCCACCACTCGCTCTTCACGTCGTCCGGGTTCGACACCTTCCAGTTCGGCGTTCGGGCCAGCGGAATCCGCGTGATGTTGCCCTCTTTGCTGACGCTCCAAACACAGCGTGGCGCAAAATCCAGGTCCGCGCACCAGACGCGGTCCGGCTCGGGGATGTCCTTGTGCGTTGTCCCCCGCTGCCACCCCCGCACGCGTTCGGAACCGCACAGGACCGCCTCGCCGTTTCCCCAGGTCGGATCGCTCGTGAGCCGGATGGGCGCCCCTGCTTGCCCGGTCTCCTTAACCGCTAGCCGCCCGCGATAAACGCTGCCCCGCTTGAAAACGTAAGTTCGAATCCCCGTCGCCGCCGCAGCGTTACCGGTTGCGTTGGGGTCCCACGGATGATGCTTCCAGGGTTTCCCCGGCGCGTCGCCGGGATTCGTGTCACCGCCGGCCTCAAAGTCAATGTAGCGCACAGGGGCCGCCGCTTCGAACACGAAGGGGTGCGGCTGCCAGGTCAGGTCGCCCTTGGGGTCAACCTCTGCGTAAGTTTCCTGCCAACTCCAGCCCGCCGGCCTGGCTGCGTCCACTGCCGCTCCCAACCCTGCCAGCGGTATGAGCACCCAACCCAACGCCACCACATCCCGCAGATGCTTGTTCATGGCGCCATTGTATCGACGAAGTTTCCCGTGGCAACCGGGCGCAGGAAACCAAGTGACGGCTTAAAACGCCGCATTCCCTTGGCATATGGCTCAGCTTGCCAGCAACTCTTCGTCAATGCCGGGTTCACTCCTTTCGCGCATGACTTTGCGCGGGGCGAACTTCAATTTGTCTCGCCGCGCGTGGTGACACCGGCGCAACATCTGAAAATCGTAAAATGAAAACCATTCCTTATCGTTGTGACGAGTCCCGGCACAAGGCGCTGCTCGGTGTGGCGCGTTCCACTGGGACGAGTGTGCAAAGGCTGTTCGATAATTTTGTCACTCATGTCATCGCTGAGCGCCAGGCGGAAGCCCGTTTTGTGACGCGCCAAAAGCGGGGCAATCCGGCGCGTGGACGGAAGGTGCTGGCGGAAATTCGCCGGCGCATCGTCTCTCGTGCCAGAATAAAACGAGTCGCATGAAAGGTGGAATCCGCACGGCGTCCACCGATTGGACGCTACGAAAGCATGCAACCGGAGACGCTGTCCGTCATGGGTGCCACGGAGATCGGAACTGATCCGAAGAACCTGCCGGGCTTGCTGGACCAGTTCTGCCTCAAGGCGGCCCCCGAGATTCTGGCCCAATGAAGCTTAGGCCGGCTGCAGCTTCAGGCTGGCCTGGTATATTCAGCGGTTTGGCGCTCGCTGCGGTGGGGTCCTATTGTTTGACACCTCTCATGGCGAAGCTTTATGGATTCTGGTTTTCCGCTGCTTCAAATCGAAGCAGGACGATCTCGGACTTTGTGCCGACCCGCATCGGCGCACCCCAAGTGCCGACGCCGCTGCTGGTAAAAACCTGCAAGGTGCCCAGGCGGTTTAGTCCGTAGTTGAATCGTCCGTGGACCAGCGCGGCGACCCAACTCCACGGCCAGATTTGTCCACCGTGCGTGTGGCCGGAGAGCTGCAAGGAAATGCCGGCTTCGGCGGCAATCGACGGGTTCGAAGGTTGATGCGCCAGGAGGATGCTCGAACGCCGGCCATCAAGATGGGCCGATTGCAGGACGGCGCGCAGAACTTGGGGCTCGCCCGCCTCGCCATCATGCACGCCAACGATTTGAAGTCCGTGAACCTCCACCTTTTCATTGTTCAACACGCGGATGCCGGTGCGTCCAATTGCATCAAGAAACCCGGTGCGGGTCGTGAACTCCTCGTGATTGCCGCTCACGAAATACATGCCGCGTGGCACGGATAACTTGCGCCACGGACCAACGAGCTGCTCCAAATTCGCCCTGGTGCCGTCGAACATATCGCCGCTGACAAAAACCGCGTCGGGTTGCAGGCGTTGAAGTTTGGCCACGACGCGCCGGGTGAAACCGGCGCCCCGGACATTGCCAAGATGCAGGTCCGTCACGAGCGCTGCGCTTCGCCCGCGCCAGGCATCGGGCAGATTGGGCAGCTTCACCGTGATAGGTGTGACACGAATCCAGGCAGCATTCACCAGACCATAAACGCTGGCGAAGAAGGCGAGGCCGAAAAGCACCGCCGCAATCGCGCGTGGTTCAACCGGCAAGCCCAAAAGCTTCACAGGAACGTAAACAAACCAGCACCCGACGGCTGCGAAGAGGCAGAAGCTAAAAACGCCCAACCAGGTTGCGGAAACTCGATACATAACTCGCAGGAATGCGTTCGCCTGACGGAATCCGAGGAGCGTGGTGACGACAAACGCGAGAGTCAGCGCCGGTGGAACGATTTGCCAGAGCGGCACCGATGGCGTTCCCCAAAAGTGATTCCAGGTCTGGCATACGAACCAGTTCGCCGCGAGCAGCACGCCCACGATCACAGTCACAAAAGAAACGACTCGCGCTCGAGGGATGCGAGAATCCCTCGAGTTGGATTCCAAATCGTTTGGTGTTATTTCCAACTCGTTCGCAATTGGCGAAGCTGGCGCGATCATCGGATACGACAAAGTATTGTGAATTTCATACACAGCTTCCCCGTATTGCTGGTGCCGTGCCACATGTTCTGCACCGCTGATGAATCGCTGTAAGTGTTTGTGGATAAGGGTAAAACGAGCATCCTGCCAGCCTGACGCCGGTTGAATCTCACAACGGATTCTCGTCTTCAACTTAAAATCGTTGAGGCAACAAGGAATTTACGTTGCGGGGGCTTAAGCCTTTCCAACGACTTGAGGGCGCACCATACCTCGCGGGGACTGAACTCTGGTCCGACCCCTGCGACGAACCTGCAAAACGAGTTGTTGCTTACACCGCCGGCCGGCAAAGCCTTCTACCGGCTGGCAAGCCCATCGACCTGGTCCCGTGTCGGCTCTCATTAACACCCCGCTTCAGCGGGGTGGCGCACGACGTCGAGACCGTGGGAACCTTTTCAACGGTTTATGCTCGTCGCGAAACCTCCAGCGGCTGTTTTGTTCCGTTGCCTCAAACCCCGTCAGGCCCAACCCGCCTTTGCTTTTTGCTTTTCAGCCTCATCCCGCCAGGGATGGTTGAAAATAGCCCACCCGTTTCAACGGGGCCAGCCGATGAGGTCTGCAAAGTCCCGCCAGGGACGGCAGACGAAGAGGCTGGATCTCTCGGTTGTCGCTCGTGAACGGGTTGTGGGCCCGAACCGTTTTTAGCGCTGAAGGCGCGACTTATCCTTCATCGAAGGTCCCAGACAACCGAGCCGACCGACCCACACCCGCACCGACCCGCACCGCAGCTCCGTGTATTTGTTGGTTGACAATGCCTGGAATTAGATATTTTCCGGTGGCATCCACTACAACGGCATTGGTTGGCAGACGCACGCGGGTACTTTTTCCGATGGTCGTGATGCGGTCCCCCGTTACTACTACCGTCATGTCGCGCCGAGCCGATGCACCCGTTCCATCAATTAACGTGACGTGGCTTAACGCAAGAACCTGCTGCTCCAAAGCCAGGGCTGGTTGAGCCATCAAAAGCGGGACCAGCAAAGCTGCGGAAGTAAACCAGCGCATACAGAGCTGCGAAGGCGGGTCAGTTGAGATTTTGGCGAATGCCGACAATGTTCTTCGGCTTGAGTCCCTGGACCGGCGCAAGGAGAAAAAGACTGGTCACACGCAGGATGAGCTTCTTTTTGGCTTCGAGATGCTCAGGATGACGACACAGGCTCTGAAGGAGCAGGTCCGGGTCGAATTCAATTTGTTTCGCCGAATGCAGTTTTGGTTGTTTGACTTCATAGGCGTTTCTTCCAATGCCAGTCATGCCGCGCCGCGTGGAACACGGCGGCCACCTTAACGGTCTTCTCTGCCTCGTTTACTTCGTAAATAACTCGGTAGGGAAAACGGTCTGGATAGCGCCAACGAATATTTCTGTTGTGATGGCGGCGACAATTGAGCAGTGGGTTCTGTGCCAGGGCATCCCACACACGGATGATTTCCTCGATGAACTGCGCACCAAGTCCGGGTTGCCGGCTTTCGTACCAGTCAGCCGCCTCGGCGACGTCTTGCTCGATCTGCGGCGCGAACTCGACGCGCCAGGTCATTTGCGGTAACGCGACCGCAGCCGGGCCTTCATTTCATCGAGCGGTATCGCGGAGGTCGGAGCGTCCCGCAGGGCGGCCAACCGCTCTTCCACGAGGGATTCATCAGCCCCACTAAGCGGTGGATCATCCAGTTCCAGGGCGCGTCGCACAACCAATTGCCGCTGCTCGAAGGTAAGCCCGGGCAGCTCCTGGAGAACTTCGCTGAAGCTCATGGCACAATTTAATCAGCCTTTCTAACTTTGTCACGATGAAATTTATTTTTCGCCTTTTGCGGGAAGGTGAGTTACGCGAGAGTTTCGGCTCTTTTGGTCAAGGGAGCTTCCTGGGCGCGAGCTCTGTAGCAGGGGCGCGATACGGTTTGTGCGGTAGAGCCACCAGAGCAACAACTGAAATGCTGAAAAGGTCAGCCGAGGAAAGCTCTCGCTCGCTCCGTTCAATAGGGGACTCATCAAGCTGTCGGCGCTCTGCCGTCCCTGACTGGACTTGGTCCTCGGGCGCATTGCTACCCACCGTTGAAACGGGTGGGCTATTGTCGCGCGTCCCTGACGGGAATCGAAGGCCTTTCGACTCGACTCAGCCTCAATTCCTGGTCGCAGCTTCGGCTTGGCCAGCATCGCATCCTGCGCGGATTTGCGAAAAAGCCCGCCGCCGTACACCATCGAATTGAATTTTCGCATGTGCCGATGTCGTCAAGCGGGTTGCCCTTAAGAGGGACCATTTTCCCGGACCCATGGAGTGGTCATTGCTTGCGAAGGCGGAAGAGCTGTTGGCTGCTCGTGGACGGAACGGTTACGGCAAAATTTGTGCCGGCAGACAAGGGTGCGTTTGTCACCGAATTCCAGATGGAACCAACCGGCGAGACGGCTGATTCCAATGCCCAGCCCACAGCGTTGGTAGTCCATAAGAGTGTCACCCGTTGTGGTGACCCGCTGGTGATGGCCAGGCTGTAAGGCCCGAATCCCGGAGGAATCTGGAGGACGAAGTTGTCGAAAGTCTGCGATGAGAAGTCGTATAGCCCGACGTGCCCGGAGGAGTATGTGCGATTGGTTTCCAGGAGTGAGGTGGTGGCATTGGTGGAGCCGTTCACGAAGGCAGAGTATTGGTTGTCGACGACTTCGATGCGCAGATGGACGTTTTGGACTCCGGGGTTGGTAAAGACGTTGAACACGGGGTTCAGAATAGGTGGGTTATTATAATTGGCGTCGGTGATCACGTGCCAATAAAGTGAACGTCCCGCGTTGGGTCCGCGATTGCCGCTTCCCCACCCGTAACCGCCCGTTACCAGCAGGACGCCATTAGTACCGGAAGCATCCGAGCGCAGCCAAATGCCCCCATCGGCGACCTGGTTGATATCCACGTCGATCGCGAAATTCTGCAGTACGAAGGGCAAACCTGTGAAGGTAGCCGGTATGTTATTCGGCTGCGTGGCATAATAGACCCCGCCGCTGCTGGCCCAATTGCCGCGCAAATTGCTCCAAAGTGGAGATGCTCCGGCGTCAAAATTGTCAGTAAAAACTATCTGGGCAGAGACTGGCCCCAGGCAAAATATTAAGAGGGCCGTCAGACCTGCGGGGTGCCAACGGGAAAATGATTTCATATCGGGCTATGTCTTCAAACTCCAGCCAGCATTATAAACTACTAATGGGAATTTGCTTTTTGCCGCGCTGCCAGTTTTCTTGCTGTGCGCGTAAGCGCGAATGGCTTTGGGGGTGGCTCATTCTCGCCGCATAATCCCACATAGCGAAGAGGGTGTCCAACCGGAAATTGACGAGTATCTGGGTCTGCGCGAACCCGCACCTGCCGAGACCAGCGTCCTGCGGGAAACCCCAGGCCAAGGCTGAATTCGGACGAAGGAACCAATTCGCTTTCCATGCGCTCTTCGCTGGCTTCAGTCAGCTTCATGTGCCAGGCTATCGGCCATGAATATCCCCCAAGAATCTGCTCCTCTCGTTTCCCAGCCCGCACGCAACCCCGTCGTATCCGGCTCCTCTATAACCGGCAGAAAGGTCAAGGGCGAACGCGCGCGGGCGGTTCTTTATTTGGCGCCCGCCCTGTTGTTCATGGCCCTGGCGGTGGCCGCGGTCCTCGCGGCCGAGGCACGCAAACCCGGCGAAACAGACTCGCCCGCGAACCCGCCGCTGGCCGCTCGCGTGCAGAGCCTTAATCGCGTGGCAGAGGACAAATCAACGTGGGGCTCTCTCCGCTGGCTCATGAATGCGAAGCTCGAACCCGGCTCCCCTTTGACGCTCGGCGTCGTCGAGCTCAACGTCGGGCAGTCCAATCCGTTGCACGTCCATAGCAATTCCGACGAGGTGATTTATGTGCTCTCGGGGCGGTGCGAGCAGCGCGTCGGCAAGGAGACCGTGATTCTAAAGGCGGGTGATGCGCTGCGCGTGCCGGCGGGCGTGCCACACCAGGCGAAGGTTCTCGGCCACGAGTCGCTGCGGTCCGTCGTCGTCTATAATACGGGCGAGCGCCAGTT
This sequence comes from Binatia bacterium, assembly GCA_035566895.1. Classification (GTDB taxonomy): domain Bacteria; phylum Verrucomicrobiota; class Verrucomicrobiia; order Limisphaerales; family UBA8199; genus DATMQA01. The sequence goes on along the minus strand of DATMQA010000072.1, from coordinate 48,838 downwards.
TACGGTGGTCACTGAGGAACCAAAGTAAATCTCCGAAGGCGATTTGGCCCCTGCCCTTCGTGTATTCCGCTAGGGATGAAACAACCGGTAGAATTTATTGGTGCTGCCGAGGGGAAGGACGACGACGTTCTCGTTATTGCTCGCTGCGGCGGTAACGGAAAGATTTGTCCAGCCACCCGCGGGAGTCAAAGCCGGGGAGGCCTCCTGGAGTGAAAAATTCGTCGCCCAGAGAGGCCAGGCCAAAATAATGTTTTGGTTCGAACGCGCGATTCGCAAAACCAGCGGGGAATTAATCGCGAGGACCGCGTTGACAAAACTGGCCGGCAGGGCCGTGGCCGAAGCGTCGGAGACTTCGCGCGGGACGGGTTGGTCGGTGAACGTAAGGCCGAAACTGCCGGTCGTGCCGGGCAAGGGACGGAAGTTCGCCCGGACAAGTTCGCGGGTGCCCGCAGCAAAGGCGCCGCCAACCCCCAGCGCCAGGGCGACACCAACTCGCCCGGAGCTGACCTGATTGGTATTGACGTAGAGAGTTGCGCCACCCGCACCGCCGCCAAGGTTGGCGCTGGTGAAGGCCACCGCGGCAGGATTGAACGAGAGGCTGAACCCGAGAGCGTTCTCATTGCCCTGCGACGCGAGATTTAAACTGACAGTGCCCCCCTGCCCCGGCATGAACGGGGTACTGCTGAGCGTTATCAACCGCAAGGCCGATGGTCCCGCGCCGGCCACGGCAAGTTCGTTGGTCGGCCCGCCCGCCGGAGTCAAAGGGTCCAGTCCGGCGGCGTAGCGGCCAGCCTGAACCCAGTCGGTGACTTTGATCGCCCCGTCGCCCAGGGTCGAGCGCGGCGCGCAATCGGCCTGCTGAAACTCAGCCGCGTTAGTCGGATAATCCAACCGCGCCACATAGCGGCCCACTTGGAGCCAGTCGAGCAGGGTAACGCTGTTGTCGCCACCGGGACGCGGAAAGACGTCGCCTTCGAAGGCCGTGGCGGCGGCGACGGAGACGGCAGCGCCAAACCAGGCGGCGCCCAGCGGGTTGAACTGCGGGTCCCAAAGCTGGCGCGGCGTGGGATGGTCGGCAAAGTCAATTTCGGTTGAAGCATTGGCCACGGAAATGATGGCGGCTGAGAAGCTGACCTGAAGGACTTGCTGGGTCCCCGCGGCGAAGGTCGAACCGGAGGGCAAGGCCAGCGCGAGCCCCAATTTGCCGCTGTTGAGCAAGCTGGTGTTGGCGAAAAGAACCGCGCCCGGGGCGCCGCCACTCAGGGTGGCACCCATGTAGGTCAGCACCGCAGGGTCGAAGTTCAGACTGAAGCCCAAGCCGTTTTCCTGGCCGCTGGCGTCCAGGATAATGGGAACGGTGGCAATGCCGCCCGCGGAGACATTGATGCCGCCGACCAGGACCGGCGCATCGACGGTAAGCAGCGCATTGGAGCTGGGGGTCCACCCGAAGGTGTTGGTCACCAGCACGGCATAAAGGCCAGCCTGAGAGAAGAGGACGTTGGTCAAAGTGAGCGTTGCGTTGGTGGCCCCGGTGATGGGAGCCCCGCGGAAAAGCCACTGATAGGTCAAAGCGAGCGGCGGCGCTGCGGTGACCGATAAAGTCACATCGAGGCCTTGCGTCACGGAAGTCTCGGCGGGTTCTGAAACGATGACGGGTGGACTGGCCACTACGTTTTGATAAATACTGATGCTTGGATCGTAGCTGTTCGCGAAAACTATGTCCGGCCGGCCATCTCCGTTGAGATCGCCGACAGCGACGCCCCAGGCATTGAAGCCGGTGCCGTAATCGACGCGCGCCGCCAGCGACGTATTGGTGAAAGTGCCGGGGGTGCTCACGTTTTGGAAAACGGAGAGAGCGCTGTTCAATTCGGTAACGATGACGACGTCCGGCTTCGCGTCGCCATTGACATCGCTGAGGACAATGTTGTGCACACGGCCGGGAGTGCCGAATTCGATCCTGGGCGCAAACGAATTCGTCGTCAGCAATCCCGGAGTGGCGAGGTTGCGGCAGACAGCAATCGTTTGGCTGGAGTAGGAACCGAAAAGGAGTTCGCTCTGGCCATCGCTATCGAGATCGCCCGCGGTGATCGCGATGCACCCGGTCATGGCGGGCAGGTCGAGCCTCGGCGCGAACGAGTTGCTGGAGATGCCGGTAGGCGAACCGATGTTTTGATAGATCGAGACGAATGCCGAGTTGGCGTTGGCGACCATCAGGTCCGGAAGACCATCGCCATCGAGGTCGGCGACGGCCACCGCTTGCGGGCTGTCCCCGACCGGAAGCTCGAATTCGGGTGCGAACGAGTTGGTGGTGAGGGCGCCCGGCGAAGCCAAATTGCGCAAGATCGAAACGGTCGCGTTGCCGGTATTGGCGGTAACAATTTCGGGCCGGCCATCTCCATCCAGGTCCATCACCGCCACGCCCCTGGGCGAAGGGCCGACCGGGAAATTCACGGGCGCAGCGAAGGAATTGGTGGAAATGTTTCCTGGAGTGGAGAGATTGCGGTAAATCGAGACCACACTGGCGGCATAATCGGGAACAACCAGGTCCAATTTTCCGTCGCCGTCGATGTCCGCGGTCAGGACGTTTAGGGGACTGTCGCTGGCCTCGGCTCGCTGGAAGGTTATCCGCGGGGCAAACGAGGCTGGGGCCAGCAACCCGTTGGTGCTCGTATTCCGGTAGATCGAGATGGTGTGGTCGTAGGCATTGGCCACCAGCAGGTCCGGGTTGCCGTCGCCGTCGAGATCCGCGAGCACGACCTGGATTGGCCCGTTGTCGGCGCTCAGGTTGAAGGAAGGGGCAAAACTGTTCGCGTCAATCGCCAGGCCTCCGCCGGCGAAGGTGGGCAGGAAAGCGGAACCGGTGTAGGCCGTCCGTCCGTTCACCGTCGCAGTGATCGGTCCATAGACAGCACCGGCGGGCACTGTGACCGTGAGGTTAGTCACGCTGGCCGAGGTTACCTGCGCGCGGACCGCGCCGAAATAGACTACGTCCCCGGCGGGATTCGTGCTGAAGTTGGTGCCGGTAATGGCAACACTTGCCCCCATGGGCGCCGCGATGGGACTGAACCCGGTGATAACGCAGTTCGTGGAATAGGCGAAGGCGGTCAGGAAAGTGAGCATCGAAAAAACCAGCGTGAGCCCGACGGCCGGTTTCGAGCAACGACCCGCGGATTGTGTGTTGCTGGATGAGAATTGTGTTTGGGTGCGGTTCATTCTAGCTGAATGATGGCAAGCAGTCCTCGTTGAATCAAGGTCACATTCGTCGCCTCGGTGGGATCGGTCATGACCCCATAGACCCAACTCGGATAATTCGTGCCCCCCAGGGATCATCAATCACAAGCGCAGGCCTAACTGTTAAACGCTCGCGACCCTTGTAATGGGGTATTGGCCCCAGACACGAAGGCAGGCCGCATGTGCTACACATTAGGGCAGCAACAGAAAGGAAAAATAAAATGGCCGCTCAAAACGTAACTCGTCCTCGCCCTCACGGTACGGGACTTCGAGGCGCCAACCTTTCCAGAAGCTCGCCTCTCTTCGGCGGCCCCTTCGGCCGCATCTTCCGCGCGCTGCCCCCGGCGGATTTCGGAGACGATGATCAACACACATTGGCGGCGCTGGCTGTGCTCGCCGGTAAAATGATTTCCCCGGCCGACCCGGCCGACCCAAAAGATGGGCCCGACACTGAGGAAGGCGGCATCCCGGCAGCCTACACCTATTTCGGTCAGTTCATCGATCACGACCTGACCTTTGATCCTGCCAGCAGTCTGCAAAAGCAAAACGATCCCGATGCGTTGGTTGACTTCCGCACCCCGCGTTTTGACCTGGATAACGTGTACGGCCGTGGACCAGACGATCAGCCTTACCTTTTTGAAGACGGAAGGGCCTTCATCCTGGGCCGACAATTGACCGGGGCCGCCGCCAATCCCAGGGCGCGAGATCTGCCGCGCAGCCAGGTCAACGCCCCCCAGACAAACCCTCGGCGGGCGATCATTGGCGATCCGCGAAACGATGAGAACATCATCGTCTCTCAGCTTCAGGGTCTTTTTCACCGCTTTCATAACAAGCTTGCCGCCGACCACCCCGATTGGTCTTTTACTGAGGTTCAGCGCGAGGTCCGATTCCACTACCAATGGGCCGTGCTGAATGACTTCCTGCCCGCGCTCGTCTCCCGGGAAGTTCTGGACCAGGTGGTGCCGCATGTCGGGAAGAAAAGCAATCATCGGTTGCACGAGCCCCACCTGGAGTTCTATCACCCAAAGGAAGATCTCTTCATGCCGCTCGAGTTCTCCGCGGCCGCTTATCGCTTTGGCCATTCGATGGTGCGCCCGGGATATCGCTTGAGCGAAACCGTCGGCCCGCTCTCTATCTTCACTTTTAATGACCCGCTCAAGGGTCTTACCGGATTTCGTGAGTTTCCCGCCAACTGGGCGATTGACTGGAACCTTTTCGTTGATCTTGAACCGCGTGATCCCGGCGATCCGAACAACCCCAATGACCCGGGCAACAAGACCCGCACTCAGCTCGCCTATAAAATCGACACCTCCCTCGTTAACCCGCTCGGCAACCTCCCTCCCTCAGTCGCCATCAATCCCAACATCCTCGCCCTCCGGAATCTGGAACGTGGCTGGCGGATGCGACTGCCCACCGGCCAGGACATCGCTCGCGCGATGGGATTAAAGCCTCTGCCTGACAGCCAAATCCTTATCGGCAAGTTCACCGGCGCTCCGGCGGACATCATCGGCCCGATTGATCAAATCGACCCGGCGTTCAAGGAGAATTGCCCCCTCTGGACCTACGTCCTGGCCGAAACCGTGGAAACCGAAGTGACGATTAAAACCACCAAGGGCGACCGGAAGATTAAAACGCGAAAACTGGGCCCTGTCGGCGGACGTATCGTTGCCGAAACTTTCGTCGGAATCCTGCTGGGCGATAGCAGCTCGTTTTTGGCCCAAAATCCACTTTGGACTCCCGGTTTGGCGGTAAATGGAGTCTTCGGCCTTCGCGAGCTGATCGCGACTGCCCTCCAAGGTTGACGCCCTGCGAATTCGGTGGGAATTGTCGCAGCCGACGTAAAGAGGCTCTGATCAGGCCCGAAAATCCAGATAATTTGAGCCTCCTCACTCGGCTCCTGCCTGTCTATTCGGCGAGAAGCTGAGCCACCTTTTTCGCCAGCCCAGGGTCGGCCCGCATTCGCTCGCGCGCCATTTCTTTGCCCCGCCGGCCGAGGTCGCCCTGAAGCGTCGCCAGGTCAGATTCCTGCTGGGGCACGGCGATCAGGCTGATACTGCCCATCTCGTCCTTTGATTCCTCGCCCCAGGTCACTGGCACCGGCGGGTTCGAGGGATTGCGCGGGTTCTCCGCCGAGTTGTCCCAATGGATTTCAACGTCGAGGCGGGTGCCTTGTGGCAGCGGCACCAGTTGTCGGAAAAAATACCGGTCCTGCCACGCGAAATCCCAGTTTTTGATGAAGAGTAGAGTTTTCACGCCCCCATCCGGCAACGTTGCCGTCATCTTCAGCCGTTTGCCCAGGTAATGCGCGTGGGCGCTGATGCCCACACCGTCCACTGCCACCGGCATTGTGTACGAATCGCGGATAACAAAGTCTTTTTCGCCGGCGGGGATGTCGAGTCCTGAAAAGAGCGAGTAGTGCGGCGGCATTTGGACGCGGGTGAGGGTTCGTTCCGGGGCCTTTTTGGCGAAATAAAGGCCGAGCACGGACTTTTCAATTTCCGGCTTGCCCGTGGGATGAAAATGATACTGCACCACCAGGTCGGAACCTTTCGGAAGGCGCAGGGCCAATCCCTCGGGAAAGAAATGCGGTTGAGCGCCCACGGCCCAGCCGCCGAGTGGAATGGTAGCGCCGCCGGCGCGCATGCCACTGAAGCCCGGCTCTGTTCCTTGCGGCGGTTTTTCGTGAACGCGACCGTTCGGATCGGCGAAGTACAGGACGTGATGAACCACTGGCCGGGCGGAGGGCCGCATGTCGATTGCCTTGACCCATTTATCTTCCGTCAGCCCGAGGGGCACGGCAATGTTGCGATAAATGTCAGGTCCATCAGCCGGGACATGGTACGCCGCCGGCATTTCCACCACCAGGTCTGGGTCCCCTAACTGCCAGCCGGAACCGAAATGGGGAGGCTGAGGTTTCCCGGCCGCGCTGCCTTCGGGCATTCCCTGGCGGATCCAGGTTTGGATCAGTCCCAAATCATCCTCCGTCAGCCGCCGCTCGTCGCGATACGAATACGATGCCGGTTCCGGCTTCCAGGGCGGCATGAGACGTGAGGCCGTGACTCTCGCGATGGTTTTTCCCTTCCTCACCACGTCCTGATACGACAAGAGGGAAAAAGGGGCGGCCTCGCCAGGCCGGTGGCAGGGTGAGCAATTGCGGTAAATGATGGGGGCAACCTGCTCGTTAAAGGTGACTGGCGAAGGGGCGGGCGCGCTCAGCGCAACGACCGGCAATGCCAGGAGAACAAGAGGAATGCGCATAATCCCATAGTGCCAGAACAGGCTGTGTTGGGCTAGCAGATTTCCGAGTCTTAAGCGAGGATTTGGGCCGCAATTCCCGGTTTGACATCCCCAGCGAATCATAGTTTCCTTCGCTTGGGCAAGAGGCACAAAGAAAATGTCGTCAGCCATCGCAAAAGAGTCCGCGCCATCTCATTCGTGGACCTTCTCGCCGAACAACCGGCGCCGCGTCCTGCTGGTGTTTCCGCGTTATAGCCATTCTTTCGGCACGTTCAATCACGCCTTTGACCTGGTCGGCGTCAAGGCATTCATGCCGCCGCAGGGCCTGTTGCTAATGGCGTCATTGCTCCCCGCAAAATGGGAAACTAAATTCGTGGACGAAAATATCGCGCCGGCCTCGCCGGAGGATTTTGCCTGGGCGGATGCGGTTTTTATCTCCGGCATGCACATTCAAAAGGCTGCCATTGAGGATATCAATCGCCGCGCGCACCGTGCCGGAAAAATCACCGCCCTCGGCGGCCCTTCGGTCTCCGCTGTGCCGGAGTATTATCCGGAAGTGGATTTGTTGCACTGTGGAGAGGCCGGCGACGGCACCCTCCGGCTTTTCCAGCATTTGAGTGATACCATCGAGCGACCCGGCAAACAGCTTGTCTTTCGCACCACGGAACGGTTGGACCTGGCGCAATTCCCTGCGCCGGCCTATCACCTCATTGACTTGCGGCTGTATTTGACCGGCAGTGTGCAGTTTTCCAGCGGTTGCCCCTACTGTTGCGAATTCTGCGACATCCCGGGACTCTACGGGCGCAATCCGCGGGTCAAGACGCCAGAGCAAGTCCTCCGCGAACTCGACCAACTCCTGGCCGGAGGCGCAAACGCGGTCTACTTCGTGGACGATAATTTTATTGCGAACCCCAAGGCAGCCACCGATTTGCTGTCGCACCTCGTCCGCTGGCAGCAGCGGCACGATTACCGCATGAGGTTATCGTGCGAGGCAACGCTAAACCTGTCCGGCCACCCGCAGATTCTGGAACTGATGAGACAGGCGTTTTTCATCACCGTTTTCTGCGGGATTGAGACGCCCCAGCCCGCCGCCCTGCGGGCCATGAAGAAAACCCAGAACCTGCGCAAACCCATTTTGGAGAGCGTCGCTATCATGAACCGCCACGGGTTGGAGGTGGCGTCGGGAATCATCCTGGGATTGGACACCGACACGGCGGAAACGGCCGAGGCCATCACCGAATTTGCCAATGAATCCCAAATACCCATCATGACCGTCAACCTTCTTTTCGCCTTGCCGCAAACGCCTCTCCACGAGCGGCTGCGAAAGGCGGGACGGCTCGTCCCCGATGAGGGCCGGGATTCCAACATCGCTTTTTTGGAGCCCTACGAAACCGTGGTCGAACGGTGGCGCCGGGTCATCGCCCAAATCTATGAGCCCGCCAACCTGTTTGCCCGTTTCGCCACCCAGGCGGCCCAAACCTATCCGAACCGCTGCCGTCCGGCCAATCCCTGGAGCCGCTTAAATCGCTCCGACCTCAGCCGCGCCTGGCAAATCCTGCGACGGATCATCTGGCGCGTGGGTATCCGCAGCAATTACCGGCGGCAGTTTTGGCAAATGTTCCGGTCGCTGATGCGCCGGGGCGACCTGGAAAACACCTTTCATATCGCCGCCGTGGCCCACCATCTGATTACCTACGCGCAATCCTGCACGCAGGGGAAGATGCAAGCTTCCAACTACTCCCGCCGCACTGTCGAAAATGTATGATTGGGCGGCAGCAATTGGTGCCGCGTCCAACCACGTAAATCGGTAGTGCGCTATTTTTCTATAATCCGAAGCTGGGTATGGCGTCATGTGTCACTATTGATGATTGTTGCGAGTTGGACGCTTACTACCTTGCATCGGTTTTCCCCGCGCGACGCTGCCGGCTGGAGCCTTGGCCACCTCTTTAAATTCGCGCTGCTTGCTACGGCCGCCAGGTGGGTTTTAATGTGGCTGCTCGTCAAACACGACGGCCAGAAGCTCAGTGAGCTCGGGTTACGCCAAGAGCAGTTGAAAAGGAGTTTTGTGACTGGGATTCCTTTTGGCGTTGGGATTCTTGTCGTTTGCAACGTTTTGATTCCGACGTTGACTCGAGGCTGGTTTCCAGGCCCCGAGGCCTCGCCGATAGGAAATTGGTTTCAAAGTCTCAGAGCCATTCCGGCATGGATTTTTCTTGGCTTGATCGCCGGAGGATTAACCGAGGAGGCCGAACGCGCTTTTGTTTTAACACGGTTTGAAAGGACCTTTGGGCGAGCCGGGCTCATCGTCGCGATCGTGCTGAGTTCCGTAATGTTTGGTTTAGGGCATCTTTACCAGGGGAACGCCGCGGCTTTTTCCCTCGGGGTCGGCGGAGTTCTATTCGCGCTGGTTTACCTGCGGCGGAGATCCTGTTGGGAGGCGGTGGTCGCCCACGGCACATTCGACGCGATCGGAATTACGATGATCTTTTGCCGGTGATAACGTGGATGAGGCTGCCATTCGGCGAAGAAAGTGCCAGACGGCCAGTTGGTCAGGGTTACGGTGCAGGCGTGCTGAACTGGACTTCCCCCGCCTCTTGACTGTGGACCGTGGACTGACCAGCGATTCTTCCAGGTTCAGATTCCATAACCTCTCACGGATTGAAATCCCGCTGGAGACCTTCTATCCTTGCTGGATTGAACGGCACACGTGTCACTCGGTTTTGGCGTTACATATGGTTCTGGCTCCTGGTCGGGTCCCCTGCGCCGGCGCAGCAGACGATTAACCCCGGCGCCGTCTGGCCGGACAATCGCGGCCAGCACATTCAGGCCCATGGCGGCGGCATCCTCAAACTCGGCGACACCTATTACTGGTTCGGGGAGGACCGGACGCAGGGCCTGGACCGCGCGTTCCGTTACGTCAGTTGTTACTCGTCTCAGGACCTCGCGCACTGGACCTTTCGCCAGCAGGTCGTCAAGCTCGCCGACCCGGAGGACCTCGGACGACGCTGGGTGCTGGAGCGGCCCAAAGTCTTCTTTAATCCCAAAACGAAAAAATATGTCATGTACGCCCACATCGACGGCAAGGGCGGGTACAAGTTTGCCAGCGTCGCTGTCTTCACCTGCGACACCATCGATGGCGATTATCAATATCTGAAAAGCTTCCGCCCGCTGGGCCATGAGAGCCGAGACATCGGGCAGTTCATCGACGACGATGGCAGCGCTTATTTGATTTTCGAAGACCGCCCTTACGGCTTCCGTATTGCCAAACTGTCCGACGATTATTTGATCGTCGAAAAAGAGATGTGCCTCATCCCGGAACACCTGGAAGGGGGTGCGGTTGTCCACTACCAGGGGCTCTACTATGCGATCGGTTCCGCCTTAACGGGTTGGCGGCCCAACCCGAACAAATACGCCACCGCGACCAGTCTGTCCGGCCCGTGGTCGGAGTTCAAAGACATCGCGCCGCCGGAGACCAACACCTACGGCTCGCAATCGACTGTGATGCTCAAAGTCGTGGGCACCAAAACGACAACCGTCATTTTCATGGGCGATATATGGAAGCCTCAATCGCAGTGGGATTCCCGCTACCTGTGGATGCCGTTGGAGATTGGAAACGGCAAGCTGTGGCTGCCCGTGCCCAAGCCCTGGACCCTGGACCTGAAAACCGGCGTCGCCGAAATCCTCAGCTCACCTTAAGACCTCCATTCGTGTACATTTGTGTCCATTAGTGGTTTTGTGTCCATTTAACCCATTTAACTTTTTTACTCTTTTAACCCATTTAACTCCTTGGGTTGCGGCTCCGCCGCCCCGTGTCCATTCAACCCATGTAACTCATGTAACTTTTTTAACTCATTTAACTCCGTGGTTGCCGCCCCGCTGGATCGGGGCCCCCGGTCCCACAGGGTTTTTCTAGAAAGCGGGGAGGTAGTTTGCCGACACCCGTGAGTGGGGTGGACACCCACCTCGACATCGAACCGCTATTGTTGGGAAAGTGCGCGCCGTCAGCTCTAAGAAAATGTAACAGGAGATTCTCATCCGCTTTCTCAAATCGCGCCATATGCTTTTGCATCTACCAGGACGGCCCTGTGCATTCCAACCGGCTCCAAAAACCCGGCGGCCCGGCCACGGATTCCGTGGTGGCCTCCCATCCCCTCTATCGTACGCTTATTGACGAATCCCGAACCCACGCACGGCTTGACAGGCTCATCCACACTAAGACAACGGACCCGGCTCTGCGGGACGACCTCATGCAGGAAGCCCTCGTCCACCTCTGGCTGACTGAAAACGAAAACCCCGGCCACACCCTCAGTTGGTACGTCCAAAGCTGCCGGTTCCAAATCGGGCATCTGCTGCAGTCCGGCCGCAGCCTCGACTCCCCCAAACGCCGACATCTCGGCTGCCAAATCACCAGCGACCCGGACCAGGATAGCCAGTTGGACCATGTTCTGCGGTTTGATGCCAACACCCACGAATACGTCAGCGCCCAGGACCTGCTGGCTCAACTGTCCGCCAGCCTCACACCCCGGGACCGCCAGATTCTCGATCACCTGGCTGAAGGCTGTGGAATCCGGGAAATTGCCCGGAAACTTGGCCTGACCCATCCTGCCATTCTGAAGCGCATGAACAAAATCGCTTTCATCGCCACTCAACTCAGCCTTCCCTGCGCAGCTTGACGTTCCAGATGAAATAAAAATTCTTTTTCGGTTACCACTTGCCCTGGTTTTTCGTTTGTAGAGTATGTGAGCGCATTGTAGTCAACCGGCAGACGGTTTGCTCGCGGAGGTCATGCTGCGAAAGCACCCCTTCCGGGAAGATTTCGACAAGTGAGTTGATACAAAAAAACGAAGGAGAAAAACCATGCGAGAAATACAAACGGCGGAACCTGGCTCTTCGGCCACTGCCGCCCGGTTGGAGAAGGAATCCCTCATGCTCAAGTGCTTGAACTGCTTCCGCGTCGCTACCACCGTCGGCTCAGAATTGCGCCAGGCTGTCCTTGCTCTCGTGGTCGGCCTGGGCATTGATTCCCGCGAGATCGTCCAACGCGCCACCCGCGCCGGCCACGCCGAGCGGCCCATCCGAAAACTCATTAGCCGGATCCTCTTGGAAGCGGGTTTAAGGCGCCGCAAACGCGGCGCCGGGCCCAAAATTCCTCCGGAAGCGGTTGCGATTGCAGCCACCATTCGCAGCCAGTACGGCCGCCGCGCAACCCGGCTTCTCGGTGCGGCCCATCGCCTCTCCAGGGAGCAGGATGCAGCCGCACCTGCCGCCCCTCACCCTGCAACGGACCAACCCGCCTTATCCCTTGTTGGGATAAGCAAAACCTCCTTATCCCAGCCAGGGATAAACGTCGCCCTTTCTCAATCATGAAAACTCTCCTTCGCATCCTGACACTGGCCTGCGTCGCCACTATTCCGGCCAGCGCCCAACAGGCCCAAACCGCCACAACCGCAGCTCCCGACACTTCAGCTTACACCGTCGTCGAACAAGGTCCGCACCACAAAGTCTGGCAACGCACCGAATGGGAAAGCGGCCTCGCCGGTCAACGCATTCCCCACGTTCACTCTTATACTGAACTCGCCACCGGCATGTCCCACTTGGTCGGCAATCAATGGGTGGATTCCTCACCGGAAATCCAGGTAACCTCCACCGGCGCTCAGGCCACCAACGCTCAACACCAGGTCTCATTCCTTGGCAATATCAATACCTCCGGAGCAGTCGATACAACGACTCCAGAAGGCAAACACCTGGTTAGCAATATCCTTGGATTAAGCTACTTCGACACCGCCACCTCAAACTCAGCCATAATTGCCTCGATCAAAGATTCCAGCGGCCAGCTTCTCCCCACCAAAGACCGCGCCTGGTTTCCAGACGCGTTTACCGGCCTCTCTGCGGATGTCCTCTACGTCAACTCAATTATCTGTTTCGAGCAACTCGTGGTGCTTACCACCCAATTACCCTCGCCAACGAAATGGAACATGGACCCATCGACCGTCCTCGTGCAGCTCACCACGGAATTCATCAACCCGCCTTCACCGCAAATCGCTCTGCTTCAGGAAAACGGAGTGACCGATCAACACATTGATTTCGGTGCCATGAAAATGGGGCCTGGCTATGCTTTCGCCCTCGGCTCGGAAGAAAACAAAGTCAAGATTTCCAAACAATGGCTCGTCCAGGATGGCCGCACTTTCCTCATCGAAAGTGTCAGGTTCCCGGACCTCCTGCCCCTCATGCAAGACCTCCCGCCTCCCCCGCCGGGCACCGCCCGCCTCTCAGCTCCGCCCGGCTCGGTCCTCCACCAACTCGCCAGCCATCGCCGGCTGCTGCTGCCTAAACTCGCCGCCACCGCCACCACCCGCTCCCCATTCCGTATTTCAAACGCCACACTTAGCAAGGGCCTCGCCCTGGATTACAGTTTGCTAAATTCTCAGACCAACCTCTTGGCCAAGTCAGATACCACTTATTACGTAAGTGGAAGTGTCTTGCTATCAGGCAGCAATGTATTCGAAGGCGGAACTGTAATAAAATACACAAACAACGCCTCGATTACCGTCGAGCCGATCTTCACCACTCCCACTGTCAGCTTTCTCGGTTCAGCCTATCGGCCAATTGTTTTTACAGCGAGGGACGACAATTCAGTTGGCGAAACCATTTCCGGCAGCACTGGTTCGCCCGCCGGTTACTATGCCAACCCCGCCCTCCTACTGGTAGTCTCGCCCACCGTGCCAGGCCTGTCGAGCGTCCGGTTCGCCTACGCCAAACAAGCCGTTGAGCTGTCAGGGAGCTCTTCCCTGATCTCCGATGCCCAATTCGTCAATTGCCAGCAAGGGGTGAACGCAAGCAATTCGACCGTGAACCTCCGGAATGTTTTGTTCGCTAACACGGCAACGAATATCGCCGTCCCTACGGGCGGCGTCACCGCCACCGCGGAAAACGTGACCTTCAGTGGCACGGCGTACCTGGCCACTGGTCCCTCTTCGGCTAACGCCACGTCAGTCACGCTCACCAACTGCATCCTGGCCAACGTCACCAATCTCTTCGCCGGCGTCCTCACCACCAACGCCGATTACAACGCCTTTTACCAAAGCCCCTCTTTCGGGACCCACATCGCACCCTCCGTCAGCAGTTCCCCGTTCCAAACCGTCGGTGCCGGTAGCTTTTATCTCGCCGCCGACAGCCCTTACAGAAACTACGGCACTACGAACATTAGCGGACCGCTCCTCGCCGACCTCCAGAAAAAGACCACCTACCCGCCAATCCTCTATTCAAACGCCGCCATCTCCTCCAGCAACACCTTCGTGCCCCAAGCCCAGCGCGATACCGATATTCCTGACCTGGGCTACCACTACGACCCGCTTGATTACATCTTCGGCGGTTGCGATGCCAATACCAACCTCACCTTTGCCCCGGGAACCGCGGTCGGCTGGTGGCGCACTTCCCAAGGGTGGACTCATGCTGGCCACGGCATTCATATCGCGGACGGCCAGGCCGTTACGTTCAGTGGCACGGCTTCTGCCCCCTGCTACTGGGTCCGTCGAAGCACCGTCCAGGAAGGCATCCCCGGCCTGTCTGAGGGCCTGTACGGTCCTGGCGGCATCACCGGTTGGACCTGGCCCAACTTTACCCAGGCCCCAAACCTCTGGATGCGCTTTACCCGCCTCTCCTGCCTCGCCGACGACGCCACGCACATACGCGACGACAATGGCTACCTCATCGTCCACGCCCGCGACTGCGAGTTCTGGAGCGGCTCCCTCGGCGGTTACGCCAGCCAGCTAAATTACACCAACTGCCTGTTTGATCGCGCCAACCTCTGGACTTCGTGGGACGGGCAGCCGACCACCAACTGCACCCTCACTATCCGAAACGCCGCTTGGCACGCCGGCAACCTCGGCCCAACTCGGGGCTCCGCCGGCCCTTGGCCCCAATGGACCATCCTCGATACCGCGTTCGACAGCACAAGCACCAATTTCAACGACGCCGCTTCCGGAAACACAAACTATACCCGATTCGATTACAACGCCTTCCTGTTCGGCCAGCCTCGCCTGACCCCTGCGGGTCCCCATGACGTCCTGGTCACGAATACGTTCAACTGGCAGTCAAGCTGGCTCGGCAACTATTATCAGCCGACCAACTCACCTCTAATCGATAAGGGCTCGGTGACAGCAGATCTTATCGGTCTCTATCACTTCACCACCCAAACCAACCAAATGAAAGAGACCAACTCAATCGTCGACATCTCCTACCACTATGTCGCCGTGGATACGAATGGCGTGCCGATCAGCACGCCGGGGGACGGTATCCCGGATTACCTCGCCGATGCCAACGGCAACGGCCTCGTGGACCCCGGCGAAATCAGTTGGACAAATTATTACTCGCCCAACGGACTAACCAACGGCAGCGGGTTACAAGTCTTCACGCCGCTCAAGTAAGTCCCCACCCGAATCCTTAGCATCGGAACTTATGAAAATCATTCTGAGTCCAACAAGAACGCAAGGAGCCACTGACCCTAAAGCCCCAGGAGATATACTCCCGCACACGCACAGAAGCCTCACCTCATATTCTCTAATCTTGTTCCTGCTTGTCATCTCGGGATTCACAATGCGTGCGGACAACCCCACGGTAACCATCAATGTCACAAAAGCCAGCGGTGACTCTACGCCACCCAACCAGCTCACTCCTTGCAGTCCAACCTCAGGGATCGAGGTGGTTGTGACTAGCACAAACCTGTGCTCAGGCTCGGACATCCAGCACTGGAAACTCCCACCCCAAGAGGACTGGACGTGGAACACCAGCGCCCAGAATTGGGTGTCCAGCCAGACCAACAATGATTGCTGGCTCCATCCCTCGAAGACTTTTCCGAATAAAGCCACCATCGAGAGAAGCCCAACAGCGGTAAATCGTACAGTAACAGTAACGATTGTCATTGAATACTATTACTGGGACGTACCAACGTCGAAGTGGACGACCAACTCGCCTATCACCAAGACCGTCAATTTCGATATCACGGACCAGGGATCTTCCTGCGGCTGTACCGCCAATGACAACACCTCGACGTCAAATACCACCACCACCTCGGATGATAATAACGCCATCCAGTTCAGTGTTGTTGAAACCATTCTCCAGCAGCTTCAAAACCTGATGAATCAGGCCAAAAACCAAAACAGGTCGCACAATGGCGCACCTTTCAAACTCCCCCTCAAGCCGGTCCTTGGTCGTGGCGCTCTCAGCAATAAGGGAAGGCCAGTCGTCAAACTCCCGTTAGGACAAATTAGCGCTGCACAGGACGGCGGCGTGGTCATGTTAGATACCCAGGGTGCCACCGGCAGCCTCTCCGACCCCGCCCTCCTCTCAGTGCCCTATGTCCGTAGCAATGCGACCGCATTTATCGAGACCATCACAAATGGCAGCGCGATCCAGCAAGTGAACGCGCCCGACGGTCTCGTCAACGTCGCTGTCATCAATCAATATAAATACCTCATGCAAATGTTCTATGCCCAAAATGTGACCGGTAAAGGCACTAATGGGCTTTACGGTACCAACGCCGCCGCCTTCGTCACCTGGACCATTGAGAATCCTGACGGCGCAGTCACCAACAACCGCTTGCGCGCCACCGAAAGCCGCCCCGGAGCGGCCGACCGGCAATTTACCTACCTGAAAACCAACATCAGCGGAGTCACTACCTGGCAGTTGACTGATGGCGCTTCGCTCCAGACCTCCCTGAGCTGGGAACAGCAAGATACTAATAACCCGACTCTGACTAATGCCTTCGAAGTTACGCAGTCCGGCAGCGCGGTGCTCAAAAAAGTTCAGAAGGTGTATGATCTCGTGGATGGCCGCCGAGTGCTTAAACAGCAGATTGAAGGTGACGGGAACGTCACCAACGCCACCACCTCCACCTACGGCACCAACAATCTCGTCCAGCGCATCGATTACCCAAATGGTCGGTGGGAATACTTCGTTTACGATAATGCTAATCGCGTCATCACCAACTACTCCGCTTACTCCAACTTCACCAACCCGCCGGCGGGTTCCATCCCGGACCCGTCCACATATCCCTGCAAGATCACCTCTTACTCGTACAACTCCGTATCAGGCGACGACCATGTGGCATTGCAAACTTCTGTAGCTCGGCAGGAAACCGTTGCCCTCCCGGTGTTTACGGGCAGTGTTTGGACGAATCAGGAAGTCTCGCGTATTTACCGGTCAGTGCCGGAAATCGATGAGGTCGAGGAATGGCGGTGCGCCGACCCCGGCGCATCCTTCGGTGATTCCGCCAACCTGCTGACTACCACGGTGCGCTTTCTCGACGATTCAGACCAGACCACCTACGGCCAAATCAAGTGGCAGCTCCTGCCAGACGGCACCGCCAGCATTTACAACTACCAGGAGGGCACGAACCGCGTTGTAACCAACCTCGTTGTCCAAACCGGCCAACCGAATGACACTTTCAATCCTACCAATGTCCTGGAAGGTGTTCAGGTCGAGACCACCTTCAACTCGGTAGGACAGATCACCTCAACGACTACCAAGTACATTACTGGCGGGACCGCTTCGTTTGTTCTGTCTCGCCAAACCAATATTTACTCCGGCCCCCTTCAAACCGACTACCAGACGACCGATTTGGCTAACCTGACCAACCAATTCTATTTCGACTGTTGCGGCCTCTCGAGTACGGTCGATCCTGATGGCGTTACCACTGTCTTTGACTATGACAGTTTGAAACGCCGCGTTGCCGCCATCACCCTCCGCGGCGGAGCAACAGGGGTAAAAATGACAAATATCCTCGATTCTGCAGGCCGCGTGCTCGAGACCCGTCGGATCGGCACTAACGGCTCCTCCATAACCCTCGCTGACTACCAGTACGATGTCCTCGGCCGCACCATCCGTGAAACCAACGCCCTCGGCGGCGTTACGACCCACACCAACGTCACTGCCAACGGCCGCCTCTGCGTCACCAATACCTACCCTGACGGCGGCACCCGCATCGAAACCTACTGTACCGACGGACGGCTCGAATCCGTTTCCGGCACGGCGGTTTCTCCCATAACCTATTTGTATGGCGCCGAGCAGGACGGCGCCAGCGGTCCATGGCGCGAGTTCACGCTGCAAATCAAGCCTGATGCAAGCGGTCACACAAACGAATGGGTCAAAACCTACTCTGACGGCCTCGGGCGCGCCTACAAGACTGTGTACGCAGCCGCTGGCGCTCCATACCCGTATAGCCAATCCCTTTACAACGGCCTGGGCCAGCTTTGGATGCAGGTCGATCCCGACGGTGTCACCACGCTTTACACTTACAATGCCAAGGGCGAACAGGAATACGCCATTAACGCCATCAGCGACACCGCACTTGCCATCGCCGATTACGGCACACTGCTTTCATCTCTCGGCACGCTGCAATCGGGCACCGACCGAATCACGCGAACCGTAAACGACGTTTACACGAATTCAGCTTACGGAACCACCGTCCTGCGCACCTCCACTTACGTCTGGAGCACAAACAGCTCAGCTTATTCGAATCTCGTTTCCGTCAGCGAATCTTCCGCCGACGGGTTCCGTTCCTGGCAGACCTCCTACGCTGATGCGAACACGCCCCTTACCAGCCAGGGCCGTACCCTCTTCACCAACAACGGCAACCGTTACGCAACAAATACCGCTCCGGACGGTTCCAGCACCGTCAGTAGCTACCACTACGGCCTTCCGATCTCCTCGACAGCTCTGGATTCCCAACCTTCGGTTCTTGCCTCCAGCACGAACGGCTACGACGCCTACGACCGCCGAAGTTCAGTCACCGATGCCCGCAATGGCACGACCAGCTACAGTTTCAACGGCGCCGACCAGACCGGCTCCGTCACTACGCCAAACCCCGGCAGCATAGGCGGCTCCCCGCAAACCACTCTCACCTTTTATGACCAGTCCCTCCGCACTACTAACATTGTCGACCCGGACGGCACGGGCATCACGAACGAGTTTTATTTAACGGGTCAGCTCAAGCGAACCTATGGCTCCCGCACCTACCCCGTCGCTTACAGCTACGATGCTCAAGGCCGGATGAAAACCATGACCAATTGGAGCAGCTTTGTCGCTGGGGCCGGCACGCGTGTCACCACCTGGAATTACGACACCAACCGAGGCTGGCTTATCAGCAAAACCTATGACGGCGGCACCCCTGGCCCAACTTACACCAACACCCCCGCCGGCCGTCTGGGCCTCCGCATCTGGGCTCGCGGCACCAATACCGTTTACACCTATAACCGCGCCGGCCAACTCGCGGCCACCACCTACTCCGACAGCACCCCGGCCCTCTCATACGTTTACGACCGCCGTGGACGTCAGAGCGCTTTCACCAACGGCTCCTCGGTCTGCCTCATGACCCACAACGACGCCGGCAGCCTCCTCAGCGAGTCCTGGCTCGGCGGCACCCTCGGTGGCCTCTCCATTTCCAACACTTATGACCAGTTCCTTCGCCGCACACACTTTGCCGGTTTTAACGGTTCAACTCAGCTTGTAGCCACAGTTTATTCTTACGATGCCGCTTCACGGCTGAAAACCGTCACCGCCAGCACCAATTCCGCCACTTATTCGTACGTTGCCAACTCGTCGCTCGTGGGCCAGATTCTATTCACCAATAGTGGCACGCTTCGTATGACCACCAGCAAACAATATGATTTCCTGAACCGCCTGACCTCCATTTCTTCCTCCAGCTCCCAACTTCCATCTCCCATCTCCTACGCGTACCTCTACAACAACGCAAACCAACGTATCCAAACCATCCTCGCCGACGGCTCCCGCTGGATCTACGAATATGATCCCCTCGGTCAGGTCCGCTCCGCCAAGCGTTATTGGGCCGACTGGACCCCCGTCGCCGGCCAGCAGTTCGAATACGCCTTTGACGACATCGGCAACCGCACCTCGACTAAAGCCGGGGGCGACGGGAACGGCTGGAACCTCCGCTCCGCTTCCTACAGCGCAAATAATCTGAACCAATACACAAACCGCGATTTTCCCGGCACGGTGGACGTCCTCGGCGTCGGCTTCGCCACCAACGCTATCACCGTTAACAGCCAAACCGCTTACCGCTACGGCGAATACTTCTGGAGCCAGGTCTCCAGCAATAACACGAGCGCTCCGATTTATCCCCAAGTCACCGTTACCGAGGGTGCCACCAACGTCAGCGGCAATGTCTTCATGCCCAAAACGACGGAGACGTTCACTTATGATGCTGATGGCAATCTCACCAGCGATGGCCGCTGGACCAATACGTGGGACGCAGAAAACCGCTTGGTTTTTATGGCGCCTCTCGGTTCGGTCCCATACGCCGCGCAATACCAGCTTACGTTTGAATACGATTACCAGGGCCGCCGTATCAAGAAGAACGTTGCCGTCAGCGATGGGTCTGGCGGCTTTACCACAGGACCACGCACACACTTCCTCTACGACGGCTGGAACCTGGTTGCCGAAACCGACAACTCATCGGCTCTTCTGCGATCCTACGTCTGGGGCAACGACCTTTCCGGGTCGCTTCAGGGTGCCGGAGGCGTCGGCGGACTGCTGATCGTTGCGGATCAATCCACCATCAACTCGCAGCCGTCCACTCATTTCGTTTCGTATGATGGGAATGGGGACGTTTCCGCTTTGGTAAACGCCGCCGACGGGACTGCTTCGGCGAACTACGAATATGGACCGTTCGGGGAAGCGGTTCGAAGCACGGGCCCAATGGCCAAAGCTAATGCCGCTCGCTTCTCAACGAAATACTATGAGGACGAGAGTGGCTTCTCCTACTACGGTTATCGTTTTTACAACGCCAGTCCCGGCCGGTTCGAGGGAAGGGACCCGGTTCAGGAGGCTGGCGGGATCAACTTATATTCACCCTTTTCTGGGGACCCCATCAATAGAATTGACACGCTGGGACTCTGTGGCGGGGGGGGAGGAGCCCCTCACTGTGACGTCCAGTCCTTTTCAATAACATCCAGGAAATGGACCGGTAACTTGCCAACCACTTGGGCAATCCTTGGTTACAGCAAGCAGTTGAAAATACGTTTCCAACTCGTTCTCAAGCCAGGCTCGGACACGAGTTTGTGTCGAATTAGGCAAAACAGAAAAGGTGAGGCCCACTCAAACGCTGGATCCTGGGCCTCGAAAAACTGGGTTCCGGATGGCGGTGACTGGTGGGACGGTTCCACCTGGTGGGAGGTGGGTAGCTGGAGCGGATTGACAGCCAACTTCGAAGATGAACCAGGCATCATCGGTGCTGCTAAATCTGACTTCCCAGTCTACTTCAACGTGGATTTCTACACGTTTGTCCTTGATGTATCTAAGCCAGGTAGTCCAGAGGTTGCTCATTTGTCTTGGGGAGTGTTTATCTACTATCATTCCACTACCAGCGGCTATGAGATTTCTAACTGATTGATCGCTATGCATAGACACCCATTAGCGTATGCCTCAATTCTGACCGCTATCCTAACAATTGCGGTGCTTATTGTTTTTCCACCTTGGCACACGATAATAAGCGGCAACAGTTACCCTCGCATTAGCGTTCACTGGATAGGATCCCCGCCTTCGCCGATCGGCGAATTTGCCTATCGCATTGATGCAGAGCGCCTTGTCAAGCGGATTGCCGTTGCAGTTCTTTTGTCAGTTGTCGTGGCTTACGGAGTGATAAGAATTCTGCCACGCCATAGGTCAACCAAATGCAAAAGTGAACCCAACCAATGAATCGAGGAAGTCTGAGGCGACCGGCCATAGAAAACATATGTCGCCTAGGATTGCTAACCAACGCGTCCAATGCACGCTCGGCGACGGCTCCCGCTGGATCTACGAATATGTTCCGCTCGGTCAGGTCCGCTCCGGCAAACGTTACTGGGCCGACTGGACTCCAGTCGCCGGCCAGCAGTTCGAATACTCTTTTGACGACATCGGGAATCGCACGCAAACCAAAGCCGGCGGCGACCAGAATGGCTGGAATCTCCGCTCCGCCTCATACGGCGCAAACAACCTTGAGCGATGAAAACTTTTACGAACAGAATCCGTCTGAGCACCATTTTAAGCTTGCTCCTTCTGCTTTGGCCGGTGGCTGCCCGCGCGTTCTACAACCCGGCCACGGGAAGATGGCTTAGTCGCGACCCAATACACGAGCGAGGGGGCAACAACCTCTATGCCTTCGTGTGCAACAACCCCCTCTCACGCTTCGATTCGAGAGGACTCCTAACTGCCACAGGCGGCACTCCCCATACCAGCTTAGTAGAGCACAATAATTATCTCTCATTCATGATCACGTGTCCGCCAAAAACAAAGCTAGCAGTTGTATCGGTTGATTATAGTGGAGCACTCTCCGGACTATATGCGCTAGGCCTCGATAATGATATGTTATCCGATGCTTTTGGTGGGTTTTCCGGTGCCAGCGATCTGGGAGGGTTGAAAGGCGACCCGCAAACGCCGAATTGCAATGGCACGCCTGTTGAGGTGGACGCTTACATGCGTACGAGGCTTTCGAACCAAATTTACCTGGATGCGCTGTGGGTTGAGTTTCACAGTGCTGATGGCTTCCCGCACCTGAAGCAAACAGCCATCGTCGGCGCATACGTCGCAGGCACTGTTATCAATTATCACTGTAAGCATTGCGACTGCCTTAA
This sequence comes from Binatia bacterium, assembly GCA_035566895.1. GTDB lineage: Bacteria > Verrucomicrobiota > Verrucomicrobiia > Limisphaerales > UBA8199 > DATMQA01. The sequence goes on along the minus strand of DATMQA010000072.1, from coordinate 26,741 downwards.
ATGACTATCCTTCCCCAAGCCCGCAACCTTCTTTGCAAGCTGTAATATGGAATTCGGACTCGACGATTTGCTGATGCTTGGTATCCGCTGGTTGCCGAGTTTCTTCTGTTCATTCATCGCTTCCGCCGCCATTTTGGGGTTAGCCGCGGTTGGAAAGCGCCTTCGCCCCCGTTTTGCCTACTGGCGCGCTCTCGCCACGTATTTAGCGCCAGTGCCACTCATTTTCTGGGTTATACACTCTGCCTCAACAACTAAGCTTGACTACGTATTGACGTTGTTGAACTCCGAAAGCTCGCAAGTGGCAGAACGTGCGTATGAGAGTCGATTCGGCGCCGAGGTTAGCACCCTGGATGAAGCTGTGCGCCTTGCGGTCAGCGGATGCGAGGCTCCGAACGTTAGGTTTTACGCATCGTGTCTTGTGGCCGATATCTTGGTTACCAACAAAAGCCAATCTGCAACTGCACAGGCCTTAAGCAAAGTCGATCGCGCGCCAACAATCAAAACGCAGTTCTTTGGAGGAAACAGGTTAACAGACAGATTCTACACACCAGGACATGTGCAACCCCAGCTTTCCGTGCGAAACATAGTGGAACAGCGGTTGCAGGATCTCCGGAAAGCAACTCAACCCTGACCCGCAAGAAGAGCGACCCAATTACATATGCCTAAAACCACATCCAGGGGCGCCTCTTACCGCCGTCCAACGAGCTTGTAGGTGCCAAATGAAAGTGCCTAGGAGTACACTGAAACGACCTTTGCTTTCCCTAAGTGCCGCCGTGCTGGTTATTGCAGCAGCTGCAATGCTCGGCCGGCGTCAACTCCAATGCGGTAACGTCCAGCAGCACGCACCCGGCGCGAAGTTTGCAGACTTGCTAGGCCTCTTGAACATAGGCCGGCAAGATTTAATTGCCGGTAAGATTGCCGAAGTTAATCTCCTCTGTGCTCAGGGCCTCTCCGGTGCCGATAACCTGCAATTGAGTGCACTGCTCGGGACTCTCGATCGGATGGCAGAGCGCGTTAAATCCGAAACCGACCGTCATTGGTACCGCTTCCAGCGAAATCCCGCCGAGTTCGAGAATTCGGAAGGCTTCTTCCAAATGCTTATGTTGAGCGTTGTGCTGGCCGAGGATTTCGGCATCCACTATGACGAGGCATGCAAGAGCGATCCGGCAAAAACGAGCGCTGCAGACGGATTCTTCGCTCACCCGGAGGACGTATTTCTTCACGGGTTGCTGGGGCCAAACCGGCAGGGCACGTGCAGTTCGATGCCTGTGCTTTATGTCGCCGTGGGTCGGGAATTGGGATACCCGCTCAAACTGGTCACAACCAAAGCCCATCTGTTCGTCCGCTGGGCAGGCGCCGGCGAGCGATTCAACATCGAGTCAACTAGCCACGGCCTGAACCGGTTTTCGGACGAGTACTACCGTCATTGGCCATTCGACATTACGCCCGCCGAAGAAGCGGCCCAGGGTTACCTGAAATCCCTCACACCCCCAGAGGAACTGGCCGTGTTCCTCTCGATTCGCGGAATGTGTCTGCGCGAATCCGGCAAGATTTCCGAAGCCGCTGACGCTTTTTCCGCCGCCGCCCGTCTGGCACCCGGATGCCAAGCCTACCGCGACATGCAGGCAAACCTCGAGCGCAAATTCCGATCCCCGACCCAGCGAGATTCATTAGCAAACAGCCCCTAACCGTATGAAAACACCCACACAAACAATCGCGCAAACAGTCGCTACCGTTGCTACCGCGTTTCTTCTGCTGGCGCCGTTTACCGGCCAATGCTTTTACAACCCGAGCACCGGGAGGTGGCTGAACAGAGATCCAATAGCAGAGCGAGACACTAAGAATCTCTATTTGTTTGTTCGTAACCAACCGGAGCACGCCGTGGATCCCGTCGGCAAAAAATGCTGCCTTATCACTATCAGCCCTGGAGAAGGCTCCAAGTATGGTCATTCAGTGCTGAGCTGCGACAATAGTGCCTACATCAGCCACTCTAGAGACGGCGACAACGTACATGATGGGAGGTGGCGAACACCGGAGATGGACTTCAGTCAAGATCCCCAAATCGGTTTCCCCGGTTCGACCTTCACCTACACATGCTTCGATTGCCTCGACGAGCAAAAAGTGAGCCAGTGGCTCGCCAACAACTATGACTCCCAGTGGTCCTTGGGTGCTGACTGTGCTGACGCGGCTCTCCAAGCTATCGAGTCTGCCCTACCCCCACCACAGGCGAAACCAGACTGTCCATGCGGAGCAGCCTCAGACACGCACTGCAGAACCTTCCTCCGGAACATATTACACCAACTGGCAAACGGTGCCACGCCAGCTATCACCATGCCGCCGGACGCTCAGGACCGGGTCACGGAACTCATCTCAAATTCGTGCAACAAATGGAAGTGCACCACCACCTGCACACGCTAAGCAACTGCCCGGCCATGCGAATTCATCTTTTGCTCTTGTGCGCCACCCTTTTGCTGTCGGGCTGTGCGCTCACGTCTCGCCACCACCGTCCACTCGTTTTCGACACTGTTCCGTTCCAGTGTGGGACCAATGCGGCACTGCAAATCCAACGGGCTCTTACAGACGCCGGCGCGTATCGGCTCTATCTTATATTGCAGCTAGACGAAATACCCAAGTCCGACACCGGCTTCGAACCCGCTTTTATTCACCTTCCACTCCACGTTCTCGTAGTGACGAATGGAACCGTAGCATTGGATCGAACCATGACCAAGCTGCAGATCGCTGGCGGTAGCAGGAAAGAAGGCCTCGTAGCGTATACTCTGGCCGCCTTTGGAGCCCCGGCAGGAACGCAGGTTAAATGCCGCGTCGAAGATCAAAGCGACGGGCAAATCCGCGCCCATGGGTCGCTGAATTTGCAACAGTTCTTTAGGCGCAACTTCAAATCCCGAGTGGGATCGGAAACCGCCCTCGCCCGCATAGCTCACACCCAACAGAAGTAACTGTAAACTTCGATTTATGCAGACCATGCCATTACCACGAAAGACCCTCGGTTGTTTAGCCGGAATCTGTATCGCAGCCAGCCTCGCGGTCGGCGCCCCAACCCCAAGGCAAGGCCGACTGAAACTCAACCTCAACCCCGTCTGGCGCTTCCACCTCGGCGAGCCGCAGGGCGAACCCGCGGCAGCGACTTACGACGATAGCAGATGGGACATCGTCTCGCTGCCGCATTCGCATCAAATCTTCTCCGCGAATCTGATCGGCTTCTCCGAGCGCGGCCGAAACAGCGGCTGGTACCGCCGGGAATTCCAAATGCCGCCCGAGTGGCGGGGCAAAAAGCTCTTTATCGAGTTTCAGGGCGCAATGCAGACTACAGCCCTCTGGGTCAATGGCAAGAAAGTCGGAGATTACGCGGTCAGTGGCTACGACCCCTTTGACTTCGACATTACAGCATTCGTGAGCGAAGCCAGGAACGTCATCGCCGTGAAGGTCGATGACCGGCCCGACCCGGACATCCCGCCCGATGGCAGAGAGACCGATTACATCCTTTTCGGCGGCCTGTACCGCGATGTCTTTCTTCATGTCACCGAGCCCGTACACCTGACTTTCCCTTGGGAAGCCCGGAAGGCCGGCTTACGGCTTACGTTGCCCGAGGTTTCCGAGAAGCAGGCCATCGTCCAGGCTGAAACGATCGTCCGCAACGATTCGCCGCAGGCTCGCAAGTGTGTTTTGGTCACAGAAATCCGCGAGCAGGACGGGAAGCTGGTCGCTTCCTTGGTTCAGGAGCAGGAGATCGCACCTAATGCCGATTACACTTTCAACGAGAAAAGCGAACCCATCGCCAATCCTCATCTTTGGTCACCAGATGCTCCCTACCTTTACCAGGTCCACACGATTATCCGCGAAGGGGACCGCGAGCTCGACCGCCAGCAGACCGCGCTTGGCATCCGCTGGGTCAAGTTCGACAAGGAAAGGGGTTTCTTCCTCAATGGCCATCCGCTCAAGCTCATCGGCGCCAACCGCCACCAGACCTGGCCGTTCATTGGCAATGCCGTTCCCAACAGCCTCCAGCGACGCGATGCCGAGCAGCTCAAGGCCATGGGCGTCAATTGGGTCCGCCTTTCCCACTACCCGCAAGATCCGGACTTCCTTGATGCTCTCGATGAACTCGGCCTGATGGCCCTGGAGGAACCACCCACTTGGATGCTGGCCGGGTCCGAAAAATGGATGGCAAATCTTGAAACCTCATTCCGCAGCATGATCCGCCGCGACCGCAACCACCCCTGCATCATCGTCTGGGGCGCCTGTGTCAACCATCACGAAGGCGACCGAGCCTTGGTTCGCGCTGCCATCGAAGAGGACCCCACCCGCGAACGCGGCCAGGACACCGTGCCGCTCCCTATGGCCTTTACCCCGCAGAACATTCCGGGGAAAGGCGCGCTGGTGATCGAACACACCGGCCACACCTTTCCCGCCGAACGCGGCGCGCGCTTCGTCCGGCGGCGTCTCCCGGGAGCGGGCAGCCACGACATCGTCGTGACCAATATCAACCGCGAATATGAGCAGACCGAGCGCAACTGGCAGCAGGTCAACGCAGCTTACCAGAAACCCGATAACTGCGGCCTGGCCGTCTGGTGCATGTACGACTACAACACGTTCCACAATATAAACGAACAGGGCCTCGTCTGGCATGGTGTCTGTGACCTGTTCCGCATCCCGAAATTCAGTTATTTCTGGCACCAATCCGAGCTGACCACTACACCCATGGCCTACATCGTGCGGATCGATGACACCCACGCGGCCGTCTTCAGTAATTGCGAGCAGGTCCGCCTCTGGCAGGACACCGGCGCAGGTTACAAACAGGTCGCCACTCAAAAGCCGGACGCCGGCTACACCGCCTCGGACGGCCAGCAAGTCTCCTTTGCCCTGCACCATCCTCCTTTCCATTTCGCTGTCGCGCCCAACGCGTTCGCCCTCAAAGCCGAGGGCTTCGCTAACGGTATCACCAAAACGGCTTACGAATGGCGCCGCTTCGGCGATCCCGTCGCCCTCACCCTCGAAGCCGACCGCCCCACCATCACCGCTGACGGCTCGGACCTAAGCCGCGTCATCGTCACCGCCATTGATACCAATGGCACCCCGGTCGATACCTGCAAAGCATCGATCACGTTCACCATCGACGGCCTCGGCCAGCTCGTCGGCGATAACCCGGTCAAGCTCCGCGCTGGCAAAATGATCATCCTTGCTCAATCCGGTTTTGTTCCTGACGACCTCACCATCACCGCGACCAGTCCGGGCCTTCGCCCTGCCAGCGTGAAACTCAAAACCATGCCGGTTCCCTCGGGAGTGGATATGCCCAAGGACCTTCCTGCGAAGCAGCCCACCCATTGGACACCGCAGACTACCGCCAGCCTGTCCCATTAGCGGTTCACTCCACACACTCCATGCCCCATCATTCCGTTTGAGGCCAGTGTGCCTGCTTGTGCCGGGTTGTGCCGGGTCCGCGTTCAAAATCTCTCGGTAAAATGCAGGTTGTGCCGCTGTGCCGGCTCCAGGAGGGTACTCCCACCCCCACCCCCTCATGGACCGTCACCCCGTTTCGCCGCTCTCTGACCTATTCCGAGTAAATCCGAGTAAATCGAGTTATTCCGAGTTATTCCGAGTGCAAAATTAAAAAGGCACCGCGGTACCATCGCACCCCCCACTCTCCAGATTTTGGACACTCCACCTCCAAAATACTGCCGCGCCAGTTGAACACAGCGTAGGGGCAATTAAGACCCACGGCCCGCTCCGTTAAAACCGATTTACACCAGATTCAACCAATTTAAGCCTTTTTAAGCCTTTTTAAGCTACGAATCAGCACTTCTCCGGACAGCGCCCCCCCCACTCTCCGGGAAAAAATCGCAAATCCCACATTCGCGCATCTTCGATATTTCCGCGCTATCGATGTATCGATGCTCTCATTAACACCCTGCTTTAGCGGGGTGTTTGGCGGCTGATGAAGGATGGTCAACCGTTTTAACGGTTTCTCCGCAGGGTTGGGCCCCGCACAGGAAAACCGTTGAAACGGTTGACAGCCGCTCCGAGTGCGCATAACACCCCGCTAAAGCAGGGTGTTAATGAGACCACGATGCGCACATCGCACTTCATCATTGTACATTATGCACACAAGCTACAATATTGGTAAGAAAACTGCTGCTTATTCATCCTCGGACGGATCTTTGCCCCAACCTCCGATGGTCGGAGAGCGGTAACAAATGCAAAGTCGTCCTGGAAACTGAAATCAGATGAATACGAAGCATGATAATAATCAGCAGATACCCAGCAATCAAAGTTCAACCAATCAACCCGCAATCCCGCCTGACATCCAGTCAGCCGGCCCAGTGAACGGCGTGCACATCGAGCCTCCTAAGCCCCTGGCCAATCCCTCCGTTCACTTCCCGGAAATCGAACCCTGGCCCGAACCCGTCGATGGCAAGGCGCTCCTCGACGACATCCTCGCCGAACTGCGCCGCTTTATCGTCTTTCCCAAATGGACCGCCGAAACCATCGCCCTCTGGGTCCTGCACACCTACGCCTGTTACCTCCGCGACGTCGCTACCTACCTCGCCATCGAGTCGCCCGAGCGGGAGTGCGGCAAATCCACCCTGCTAACTGTCCTCCTCGGCCTGGTTTACCGCCCGCTTCCCTCCGCCAACATCAGCTCCTCCGCCTTCTTCCGCGGAATCGCTGAGTTCGGGCCCACGTTGCTCATCGACGAGGCCGATACCATGCTCCGTGGCCGCGAAGAACTCCGCGGCATCCTCAATGCCGGCTACACCCGCGCGACAGCCTTCGTCTGGCGAATCTCCTACGACCTCCCAGCCGCCGATCCCTCCTCCACTAATCCATCAATCCAACAATCCACTAGTCCCCCGCTTCCCTCCATTAATCCATCAATCCAACCCTCCCTCCCTCCCCCCATTAATCCATTAATCCAAAAATCCATTAATCCAGTTTCCTCCGGTCGCCTGGTCCGCTTCTCCTGTTTCGGACCCAAAGCCATCGCCTCCATCGGCCGCGTCAACGAAACCCTCGCCAGCCGCTGCATCGTCATCAGCATGCAGCGCAAGGCCGACGGCGAGCAGTGCGAGCGTCTCAAACATCTCAACACGCTCGACCTCCGGCGCAAATGCCTCCGCTTCGTCCAGGACAACGCCGCCGCCATCGCCGCCGCCGAACCCAAAATCCCCGCTGGCCTCACCAACCGCGCCGCCGATATCTGGGAACCCCTCCTCGCCCTCGCCGACCTCGCCGGCGGACAATGGCCCGAGCTCGCCCGCCAGGCTGCCGTCAACCTGACCGCCCGCGCTCACGAACAAAGCCCTGTCGCCGCTCTGCTCCTGGATATCTTCATGGTCTTTATGTCCAATAAAGCCGACCGCCTCGCCAGCCGCGAACTTGTTGCCGGCTTGAACGCCTGCTCCGACCGGCCCTGGGCCGCGCTCAACCGGGGCAAACCCATCACCCCGCTCTGGCTCGGCCACCAACTCCAGCGCTACGGCGTCCGTCCCAGGTCCATCCGGTTCGGCGACTCCACCGCCAAGGGCTACGTCCTCGAGGAGTTTAGCGAAACCTTCAAGCGCTACATCCCCCGCTCCGACGCTGAGGCCTTCAAAGCCGAAATACTCCAGTCCATCCAACCCGAGCCGCCCGAACCCAATGGCCCACCTCAGCCGCCGCCCACCGGCCCAGCTCCCTCCGACCAACTGCCACCGCCTGCTGCCTGAGCCTGCTGTCCAATATGTGACGCCGAGTGCCGGCTTGTGCCGCCTTTTGTGCCGGCTCGGCGTTGCAAATCTCCCAGTAAAATGCAGCTTGTGCCGCTGTGCCGGCTCCACGGGGGTACTCCCACCCCCGCCCCCTGGGCCGTCGTCCCGGGCTTGTCGTCCTTAGCCATGTGGTCGTGTCTTGAATTTGGCCAATCAAGGTAAATCAAAGTAAATCAAGGTAATCAAGCTACAAACCTGGCTGTCCTCCAGTCCTGGCCCCCCCCACCCTCCCTCCCGCATCTTCCCGCCTCGTCCAATTTCCACCCGCGGCTATCCGCGGCTATCAGAACCTATCCGAACATAAATATTTTGTTTTTCTCCTCCTCCTCCGCTTACCCCCACTCTCCAGAAAAGCCAAAACGCTGAGAAGCGGGCGCAGCCTTTGCCACGCCCGCCGCTCTTGCTCACCCAACCGCTGACCACTCCGTCAGCAAGTCAATTGTATACTACGGATAGACAGTAACCGGCGCGCTCGTCGCAGACGTAATAGTGTTGGTCGTGACGTCGCTTGCCGTGATCGTGTAATTGGTCTGACTGGTAGTTAAGTAATAGACACTAAACGTAGCGGTACCGTTCGCCATTGGGATATCGCCGGGGATGCCCGTGTTATCAGCCGAGTCGAGATGCACCGTGTCCGTTGAGCTGAGCAGATGCCAGGTTGAATCGCAGGCGTTAACCACCACATTGAATGGGATGGCATTGGTCTGAGGCGCGGGCGTCCCGATCTTTCCGGTGAGAGTATTGGGCGCGTTGGTCTCGCCTGGAAGCAGGACTTGGAGTTGTGAAAACACCCGCTTGACTAGCGCGAAGTAGCTTTGGGTGGCAGCCGGCAAGTCGGCTTTGGGCACTTTCAGCCAGGTGTCACTTCCGTTCAGGAACGTGGTCAAGTTAAGATCGTTCCAGAATCGAGCCGTGAGCGGTGAACGGGTAATCGGCCCGAAGCCCGAATCGGGCCGCGTCCAATGCAGCCACCAGGCATCCGCGCTCGTCACGAATTGCTGGTTGGGTGGCGCCGCGTTGTTCCCGTAATTCTGGGACATCAGAATGAGGAAAGGCGAACTCAACGCACCGCTGGTCAGGTCCTCGTTCACAGGCGTGCCGACCCCCGTTATGTGGAAGGAACTGAAAGTCATGTGTTGCCCGATGTTGGCCGTCGTATTAGGCTGCGAAAACAACGAAACACCCACCGGGCCATTATACAGGGCCGCCACATTGGCCGGCAGGGACGCGTTCGTGACCGCGCCGTTAGGACCCGTGAGCGTCATAGCGGTATCGCTCGTGAAAGTTAAGGTCCACTTGCCGATGGCCGAGGGCACGCGAAAGTTTCCTGGAACGAGCAGGGTAGGTGCGGTGCCGAACTGGCCGTTGCCGGACGGCTGGTTCGTCTTGTAGGCGATGCTCGCATTGCCCGAGCCGTCTGCCCCTTCACCGATGCTGATATAGAGGTCGTTCGTCGCCGACCAATCCGCGTCGGGATAAACCTGGGAGGCGGGCGGATCGGGCGTAATGTTGAACCCCACTGTGAATCCGGCGTGGCCGGGTCCCGGGAAATCCGCGATGGTCCAGGAGTACGTTACGGGCTTGGTTCTGCCGAACCACGTCACATCGGCGGTCCCGCTGGTGTCGGTGCGGATATTCTGGCGATTGTAGGTGGGAGGGGTATCGGAGAACTGTGTCAGACCGGGTACGACTTTGGTCAGGGAGAGCGTTGGGGGAGGTGTCGCTACAAGTTTGGCAATCACTTGGACGTTATCGATCCAGAGTTCTGCGTGCGCGGGCGAGCCGGCGGGCTGCCATCGGTACAAGTAAACGCCGGCGATGCTCGAGAGGTTAGCCAGGCTTGGATCGATTGGAATGACCATGTGTTGCCAGCCCGGCGTCGCTGGAATCGGCACGTTATTAGTCAGCGCAACCCTGCCATAGTTGGGTGTCATTAACCCAATCTCGGGCCAGCTCGTGATTCCGCTGACATTGGTCCAGAAAATGTCGATCAGCAGGTAGGCGTACGCCGTGCCGTCAATCGCATTGATTGCCGGGTTGCCCAGCCAGGTGCTATTACCGCTGGGCAGGGTGGCGCCGAGGTTGATATCATCGTTTACGGTGCCGTTCCAGTCGCACACGCAAAACACCGACCCGGGAATGCTGGCAGCAGACCGCATGGTGGCATCGAACGTTATAGTAAAGGTCGCCCCAGTCGCGGCTGTTATCCAGTAGGTGCCCCAGTTGTTCAGGCCGGTGTCCGAGGCGTTGCCATTCGTTTGTACGCCGGTGGGGTTAACTTGAACATTCTGGGCTGCTCCCGAGCCCACGCGGGGCAAGGACACCAGTGCCAGACCAATCAGACTGGAGAAGAACCATCGATGCATTTGGGGTTTGTGTGTCATACCGTTTCTCTTTTGCTAGTTGGACATCAATAAGTGAACTTACCAATGACATTAACGGGTCTATCCCATGCAGACATGTCATCAAAATGCAGGACAGCAGTAAATTGGCCCGTGCCATTCACGGGCCGTTGGCATGTCGGGTGTCCACTCTCCCGGGTGTTTCACCGGCGCCTGGCGTTAACACCGTGTTGCTTCAGCCCGGTGAAAGGAATTGCAGTTCGTGAGCTATTCGCTGCGTCAGGATGTTTGCGGTTGGAGCTGGCGCCGGGATTCAACCTTGCGCGACCCCTGAATCATGGCCCGGGATGCACGAGGCGCCAATAGAAGTTCCCGTTCGTGCCATTGTCCGGCAGGTCCGACGTGTGCCACACCGTGTGGTAATGATCCCCAGCCTGAACGCCGACTGGAGTGCCGTTAGTGCTCCAGCCTGCCGGATTAGTGAGGTCGTTGTTTGTTTGGACCATCTCACCTGAGACGGTCGCGGGCCAATCCAGATAGTACCGGATGTCCGTGTCCGGCGGTACGATGTAAACCGAGCTGGCCCCGCCGTCGGCTTGCAACACCCAGGTGTTCAGGTCGATAGCGGAGTCCGTCGTGAAATTATCTGAGTTGGTGACGCCATTGGCGTTCAGGCCCGCTCCGCCAAGCACCAGATACTGTCCGGCGTTGCCGCTGCCACCCGTGAAGGAGCCGTAATAGACCACCATGCCCCCACCACCGCCAAAGTAGTTTTGCACGTCGCTGGTTGCCAGCCCCAGTGGGAAGGCCAGGTTGGTGCTCGTGCCGTCCGGAGCATGGATGTTAATGTTAGTGTCGTTAAGGAACGTGAAAGTCCAAGTGCCCAGCACTTTGGAGGAGGCAAAACTGGGGTTCCCGACGGCCCCCCCGACGTAAAGAGAGCCATTGCTGGCCGGCGCGTTTGTCTTGCAGCGCAGCACGGCATTGGCCGTGCCGTTGGCCTGCCGGTAGATATCGCACATGAGCAGCGTGGGCTCATTCCAGTCGGGCTCCTTTTCGGTGGCCGCCGCATTGGGCACCCAGTACACACGGGCGGAGTAACCCTGATAATTCACGCCGGGAAACCGGTCGATCGTGACGTTATACACGGATGGATAGGGTGTATCCACAAAGGTGACGGTATTGGCGACCGTCTCCAGACCATCCCGGTCATAAGAGCCGCCGTAGTTGTCGCATTCCAAACCGGCCATCGGCGTTGACAAGGTCATCGGCAACCTGGGTGTCAGGATGGGGCCGCCATCAAATTGAACGTTGTCGATGAAATACGCCACCGTTCCGCTGATCGTATTCTGATATTGGTACTTCTTAAACCAGAGGCCTTCGACGTCGGTGCCCGCCGACGTGGGGTTCATCGGCAGCACGATATGCACCCAGCCGTTGGATGCGCCGTTGGGAATGTAGGTGGTGGAGGTGCCGCAAGCCTCGACCTGGCCGCCATTGCCGGAAATAATTCCTAGCGGCATGCCAAATATGTCGCCGTGGTTGTTGAAGGTGGTCAAATCCACCGTGGACAGATTAGTGTCCCACATGACGTCCATTTCGATGGCATTGTAATGGGTGCCGTTGAGCGAATTGCTGGTAAAGGTGCCGGTGAAGATCCCGTTGGTCCCGAACCACAGGCCGATGACATCAGTGTTGTCAGCACCGTCGAAGGTGGCGATAATTTCCGCCGAGCCCGAGTTGGTCAGCCCTTTGGCGTCATTGGTAGTCCAAATCATGGTGACGGGCTTGCCATACCAATTGGTGAAGGCGCTTTTGAGGAAGCTGGCGTCGTCGAAGGTTTCCACGACTATGTTTGAATAAGTGGGGCTGGGTCCGGTGAACACAAGGTTGTCAATGTAAGTGATGCAAAGATTAAGATTAGTAACGCTATTGGTGTAGTTGCCGTCGGTGTTCTGGATAAAGATCTCCTTGATGTCAGCCCATTCGGACACGCCGCCGATGGCGCTGGCGGCCACCACGTAGTGCGCCCAGCCGTTGTTGGTTGACACCGGATTGATGTTCATATAGTTGGCATGGTAGTTGTAGGCGCTGGTGGTGAAGACGCCGACCTGGTAGGCGCAGGCGCTTCCATACCGATCCAGCGAGGAGGCTGGGTCCACTTTTGCGTCGAATTCAACGGCGGTGTAGCCGCTGCCATTGAAATCATTGAGGGGCAAGCGGAAGACATCGCCGGTTTGGTTGGTGGCGAAAGATGTGTACATGCCCATGCTCCCCGAGCTCGCGCTGCCATGAGCGTCATTGGTGGACCAGGCGTTGGAGTAGATAGTGCTCCCATTCCAGTTTTGAACATACCAGCCGGTGGTAACGCTCGACGCATTGTCAAAGGTGCTGACGACGTGCACGTTTGCGCGGCTGGCCGGCACAAGCACGAGCAGGGCCAACGCCAAACTGGCGCTTTTGGTGCAACGTCCGAGCCTTGCGGAATTGAATTTCATATGGGTGTGCGGTAGCCTGCTAATGGTTTTCATGTTTCTTTCGGGGGGGATGGGGTCGGAGTTCATGCTCGGTTATGATTTGCCGGCCAACGGGCGTTCGTTCATATCGGTATCGGGTAACTGGAAGATACTTTACCACGCTTACCTCTAATCCGACATGTCATCAAAACTCATGACAGCCATAAGGCGCCTTCCGATGCAGGGCCACACGAAATGAAGCCGGCGCGCCCCGAAGGAACAGCGCAGATTTTTAATCTGGTGTAGCGCCGATTTCTAATCGGCAGCCTTCCGCCTGGCCATGGAGCACAGACCCGAAAGACCCCTGGCGCCGGCCGGCAGTAGGTTGAAAACCTGCTTTACAAAGAAGCTTGAAAATCTGCGCCCCGGCCGCGCTATGCCCTCGCCCCGGCCGGCGGCCGCTCTTCCCCGTGCGCCAGGTGGGCGTACTTCGCCACCGCTTGCGCGCGCGAGCGCACGTGAAGTTTTTCGTACATCCGGCGCACGTAGGTGTTGACCGTGGGCACGCTGATATTCAACCGCTCGGCGATTTCCTTGTACAGATACCCCCGCGCCAGAAGGTCCAGCACTTCCTGCTCCCGCGGCGAAAGCGCTTCCCCGCCGGACCCCGTCGCCTGCGCCTGCCGGAAAGATTGCACGACTTTTCTGGCGATGTTGCTGGTCATCGGCGAGCCGCCGTGATGGACTTCCTGCAGTGCGCTGAGCAGTTCCTCGCGCGGGGTCTGCTTGAGCAAATAGCCGCTCGCCCCCGCCGCCAGCGCGTTATAGATGTGGTCGGCGTCTTCATACACCGTCAGCATCACAAACTGAGTTTCCGGCAGACTGGGCTTGAGCTTGCGCACTGCCTCGACGCCGCTTATCCCCGGAAGGTTGATATCCATCAAGACCACATTGGGTTTCTTCTGCGGCAGCAGTGTCAAAGCGCTCTCCGCGTCCCCCCATTCGCCCGCTAAACGAAACCCCGACGCGCGGTTGATCCAGCCCGCCAGAATCTTCCGGGCTTGCGCGTCGTCTTCTACGATCGATACGGCTATCGCCACACCTTCTTTATACTTCATGCTTCGGCAAAGCGATTGTCATGTATTTTGATGACGGCCACGCTCAGTTTGACTCTCGTGCCTTCACCCGGCGCCGTATTCCATTCGCAACTGCCCCCAATTTCTTCCAGGCGCCGGCGCATGTTCAACACTCCGTTGCCCCCGGCCAGCCGCACCCCGTCGGCCGGCGCCTCGGCCCGGGCCTGCAGCACCGCCCAATCGAATCCCCGTCCATTGTCGGCAATCACCAGCAGGAACCCGCCCGGCGCCAGCTCAAGCGAAATGCGCACCTCGGTTGCCTCCGCGTGTTTGACCACGTTGTTGAGGGCTTCTTTCAAGGCCAGAAAGACGTTGTGCCGGATCTCGGAAGTCAGCGCCCATGCCGGCAAATACATCGGCACGTCCAGGCGGCAGCGAATGGCCGCAGCGCTCAGAAAATTCTGCGCGAACCGCCCCAGGTAGGTCACCAAGCTGTCCAGCGTGTCATGCTTCGGATTGACCGCCCAAACAATCTCGTCCATCGCCCGCGTCAATTCCCGGGCGGTATGGTAAATCTGGTCCACGTCCGCCGCCGCCTGCGGCTGGTTCTGGATTTCGCTCCGGACCGATTGACTCAACATGCCGATGCGCGTGAGGCTGGCGCCCAGGTCGTCATGGATATCGCGGGCGATGCGCGCGCGCTCGCGCTCCAGCGCTCGCTGCCGCTCCAACTGCTCCAGCTTCCGGCGCACCCGCCGCCGCGTGGCCCATAACACCCCGTAACCGACCGCCGCCGCTCCCGAAACCATCGAGGCAATCTCAAACGACCAGGTCTGCCAAAAGTGTGGCAGCGTCGTAAAAGACAGCGCCGCGCCGGTGTCATTCCAGATGCCATCGTTATTGCAGGCAATAACCTGAAACGTGTAGTCCCCCGGTCGCAGGTAGCTATAATGTACCACCCGGTCGGTTACCGGCTCACTCCATCCCGGCTCCAGGCCCTCGAGCCGGTACCTGAAAAGCACTTTCCCCGGTGCCGCAAAGCTCAGGCCCGTGTAATGGAACTCGAACTGATGATGCCCGGGAGCGATCCGCAGCCGTTGTAGCCGCGCACCCGCCGGATGGCCGCGGCTCTCCATCGATATGTGCGCGAACGGACCAGTGGCGGAGTGGGAAGTCCCCTCCAACCCGCTCTGCCCTCCATTCTCCGATTCATCCAATTTCCCGCTCACTCCGCTCTCCATCGCCGAGGCCGCCACCGCTTTGGGGTCCAGCGACGCGCCATCCACCAGCACCTCCTCGATGACCACCGGCGGAGGCACGGCGTTGGTGCTGACTTTGGCCGGATCAATGATCGCTAAACCTGTTGCCGTGGGAAACCAGAGCCGGCCATCGGTCGTCCGGCAAGCCCCGGGTTGAAAGCCGCCCGAACAGCTCAGCGACGAAAGTCCCTCATCTTTGCCATAGCTCAGGCAAGGCACCGTCCCTGCCTGTCCATCCGCGCACCGGTGCAGGTCCGCCTTGCTGGCCCGGAAAATCCCCCGCTGTGAACCCAGCCATAGATTGCCCGCTTCGTCGTCGACGATGTGTGAGATGATGCTGTTCGGCAGGCCTTGCCTGGTGCTGATCACCGCAAACTTCCCCTGCTTCAACCGCGTCAGCCCGTTATCCGAGCTTCCGCACCACAGCGTGCCGTCCGGTTCCGCGTACAGAGCGACAATCAGGTCACTGCCCAGCCCGTCGCCTTTTTGAAATTGCTTCAGCACGCCCTCCTTCAGATATCCCAGCCCGCCCCCCGACATCCCGAACCACAAGGTGCCGTCCACCGATTCGGTGATCGCCCTCACGTCCGGCAAGGCGAGCTTCTCTTTGCCCGCGGACCAAACCAGTTTGCCGTTTTCATAGCGCCGCAAACCGCTCGTCGTGCCCACCCATAATTCGCCGTGCTGGCCCGAATACATCGCCACCACCGGCTCCGTCACCTGGCACAGGTCCCCCGGCGACTCGAACCGCTCGCCCTTTTTGACCACCAGTCCTCCGCCCCAGGTCCCCACATACAGCTCCCCCGGTTTGGTTTCCAGGACTGACCACACAAACGCGTTCGACAAGCCGCTGGATACGCCGTAAGTGGTCCAGTGCTCCTGCGCGTAGTGGTATAACCCGGCCCCCTCGGTGCCGATCCAGGCCGAACCGTCCGCGCTCACCGAAAACGAGAGCACCGCGCAGCCTTCCCAGCCGCCGGCCTCGCTAAGCATTTGGACCTTGCGCGGCCGCAGATTATCGAAACCGCCGCCAGTCCCGATCCAGATGTTGCCTTCATGGTCTTCGCACAGCGCGCGCACCCAATTATGCGACAAGCCATTGGTGCGGCTGAAGTGCAGCGCGTCCGTTCCTGGACGCAGCAAATAAAGACCATCTCGCAAAGTGCCCGCCAGGAGGTTCCCGCTGCGTGTCTCGAGCAAACAGGTCACGGCCGGCGGCGCGCGAAAATCCATTTCCGCCGCCCACCGGCCCTGCCGCCATCGGCGAATGCGCTCGTTTCCCAACACCCAAACTCCGCCCTCACGCGCCGGCAGTACGCGGTCATAATAATCCGTCCCTTGCGCCTCGGCGAACTGGAACGGCTCTACCTTGTTCTTTTCCAGGCTCGCGACCGTGCCGTTGGCCACCACCCAGAGCTTCCCGTTCCGGGCTCGCGCCAGGGCCACCTTGCGCGTCGGTGACGCGCCGCCGGGAGCTTTCGCTGTCTGGCCGTCGCGCACCCGGTAGAGCATTCCGCTGTCATTCAGCAGCCACAAATCTCCAGCCTCATCGGTCGCCAACGCCTCGATGACACCTCCGCTCCAATTTTTGTCGAGATTGACCGCGCGAAATTGACCACCGGCATACCGCGTCAACTGGCCGGTCTCATGCCCAATCCAGAGCACACCCGCGGGATCCTCGTAGAGGCTCGTGATGAGCCCGTTCTGCAAATCCGGTGTGTTGCTGGAATCAAACACCGTGAACCGCGCGCCATCGTAACGCACCAGGCCGTGATAAGTGCCCAGCCACAAATAACCCTCGTGTGATTGAATCACCGCCGTGACGGTATTGGGCTGCCACCCCCCTTCCGCGCGCCAGATGGCAAAATCCTGCTGCGAAAGCCTTCCGCCGACGGTGGCCTGGAGCGTGGTGCCCCCCCAGCAGCCAAACAAAACCACCGCGAAGAGCAACCCGGCGCAGTGCGGGCGCTTCCAGCGTTTGCCGAACGACAACACGGAAGGATGGTGCCGTTTTAACGCACAAAGAGCAAACCCCAAAGAAAACACCAAACACCAAACTCCACCAACTTCCAAATTCGATGGCCGGCTGGAAACAGGCCACAACGCGCGATATTCGAGGTTCTTGAAATTTGACGCTTGGAATTTGGAGTTTTCCTGGAGTTTGAAGTTTGGAGTTTGGAGCTTCAGTCGGCATTGTTTGTGCTAAGGTCGGAATGTTGGATTGTCAGCACCCGGCACTCTTAGCCCCGGAACCGGGTTGCCCTCTGCGCGGAGTTGGGGATTGGATATGCGAAAGAAAATTCTAATTGTCGAAGATAATACCGAATTGCTTGAGTTGTTCCGGTTGAATTTGAAACACGCCGGTTTTTCCGTAGCCACGGCCACTAATGGTATCGAAGCGTTGAAAAAAGCCCGCTCCGTATCCCCGGACCTGGTGGTGCTGGATTTGGTGCTGCCGGAACTGGACGGATTCGCGGTCTGCGAAACCCTCCGCCGCGACCGCGCTACCGCCGCCCTGCCGATTCTCGTGGTTACTGGCCTGACCAGTGAAATCACCCGGTTGGCCGGGTTGGAGTCCGGCGCCACCGACTATGTCACAAAACCAGTCAGTCCGGAACTGCTGGTGTCCCGGATTAAGCTCTTGCTGGCGCACCCTCCGGAAACCCCCGAAGATTCGCCGGCGCGAAAACCCCTGCCCGCACGAGTCCCCGCCAGTGTGGATTGATTCAAGGAGAATTTTTTGGGGCGGAGCTTTTTTTGTAAATTTTTTCCTTGAGAAAACCAAACCATCGACGATAGTTGGCTACAGCAAGCGTCCGTATGGCAGCGCGACGCTCGTTCTTTGGAATGAAAAGCCAGGGTGTAATTTTTGAATTTACCCTGCCTATGCTCGTGAATAGAAACTATGTCCTTGAACCGTAGTTAATAACTCACGGGATCAGAGCTGAGTTTGTGGCCGACAGGCCTTGATTGGAAGTCGAAAGCAAGCCGGCGGGTCCCACCTGTTTCTAAGAAGTTCAAAGGAACTGTTACACACGGCAATGGCGGGGTTTCTTTTGTACTGCAGCGCCGGCGGGACACCGAAATCGGACAACCTTGGCGCAGAACAATGGACGTAACGGAGTAATGCCGTGCTGGAGTAATGCGGCAAACCCGCAAGTTGATGTAAAGGCCCTTTCCGGGTGGCGCCCTTCAATCCATTTATCCATTAATCCAACACTCCTTCACTCCATCACTCCATTGCCCCACCCTCCCTTCCCAACCCCCTTACGACCTGTTATGTTGGACCCATGGCGCGTGATGACCTGTTCTCCCAAGCCCCTGCTCCCCAGCTCGAGGGCGCGCCCGCGGTCGAACACCAGCGCCACCAGCCTCTGGCCGCGCGCATGCGGCCCCGCGGCCTGAACGAGTTCGTCGGCCAATCCCACATCCTTGGTCCGGGCCAACTGCTCCGGCGCGCCATCGAAGCTGACCGGATTCAATCGCTGATTTTTTACGGGCCGCCTGGCACCGGCAAAACTTCGCTCGCGCAGATCATCGCCCGCCAGACCAAAAGCAAATTCGAACGCCTCAGCGGCGTCGAGTCCAACGTCGCCGACATGCGGCGGGTGCTGGCAGGGGCCGCCAACCGCCTGGAAAACACCCGCCAGTCCACGATCCTTTTCATCGACGAAATCCACCGCTTCAACAAGGCCCAGCAGGACGTCTTGCTGCCCGATGTCGAGGGCGGTGTGGTACGGCTGATCGGCGCGACCACGCACAACCCTTTCTTCTTTGTCAATTCCCCTTTGGTTTCCCGCTCCCAGATTTTCGAACTGCGGCCCCTCACCGAGGAAGACCTCTACGCGCTGCTGCAGCGCGCGCTGTCCGACCCGGAGCGAGGATTAGGCTATTTGAAAATCCAGGCCGGGGAACCGGCGTTGCGGCACCTGGCCAAACTCTCGGATGGCGATGCGCGCAAAGCCC
Source organism: Binatia bacterium (assembly GCA_035566895.1). Lineage (GTDB taxonomy): Bacteria > Verrucomicrobiota > Verrucomicrobiia > Limisphaerales > UBA8199 > DATMQA01. Next base: position 7,876 of record DATMQA010000072.1, on the reverse strand, counting down.
TCAACGCTTTGGAAATCGCGGCGCTGACCACGGCGCCCGACCCGAGCGGAGTCGTGCCCATCGACCTGTCGGTTGCGGAGCAGAGCATTCAGAAAAAGGCGGTGGTGTATGACGACGAAGACGCGCATTACGATACCATCTCGGCCTTCATTAAATCCATGCGCGGCAGCGATCCGGATGCCGCCCTTTACTGGCTCGCCAAAATGATTCATGCCGGCGAGGACCCGCGGTTTATCGCGCGCCGAATCGTCATCCACGCGGCCGAGGATGTCGGATTGGCCGACCCGATGGCGCTGGTCCTGGCCAACGCGGCTTTTCAAGCGGCGGAATTCATCGGTTGGCCCGAAGCCCGTATTCCGCTGGCGGAGGCGACGATTTACATCGCCACCGCCCCCAAAAGCAACAGCACCGTCACGGCCATCGGCGCCGCCATGAAAGATGTCGAATCCGGCCGCACCCTTGCGGTCCCGGAGCATTTGCGTGACAGCCATTACTCAGGCGCCAAACGCCTCGGCCATGGACAAGATTACAAATACGCTCACGATTTTCCCGGCCATTTTGTCCCGCAGGATTATCTCGGCGCCGACAAGCGCTATTACGAGCCCTCCGATCAAGGAGTGGAAAAGAAGATCAAAGAGCGCCTTGAAAAGTGGCGGGAACAGATGTCCGAAATCCGAAACCCGAAATCCAATGTCCCAAACCCTTGAGACCATGGCCACGAAAACGCACAAAGAACCCAGAGCTGCGGAGCCGCAACCGAACCGCGCGAAGCGTATCGAGCAGTAGGCTCCCGTAACGCAGCTCTTTGTAGCAAAACCTACGCTGACTGATGCACACAGGGCTTCAGGATTCCAAAGCGGCGCTTCGCAGGCAGGTGCGCGAGCAACTGAACGCCATGACCCCGGCACAGCGATCTGGCGACAGCGCGCAAGCCCGGACCCTGCTGCTGCAGCAGCTCATATGGCACCAGGCAAAATCAGTGCTGTTCTTCGCCCCTTTGCCACAGGAATTGGACCTTTGGCCGCTGCTGGAGGAAGCCTTGGCCGCAGGCAAATCCGTCGGCCTGCCGCGGTTCGCTTCTGAAGCAAACCGTTACATGGCCTGTCAGGTCAAAGACCCCGCCCGGGACCTGCACCTGGGCCAGTTCGGGATTCGTGAGCCCGTCCAGAGCTGCTTGCCGCTTCCGTTTATGCTGGACTTAATCCTCGTTCCTGGAGTAGCCTTCGATTTGCATGGCCGCCGGCTTGGACGGGGCAAAGGGCATTATGACCAATTGTTGACGGCTATGCGCGGGACGACCTGCGGGGTAGCGTTCGATGAACAAATCGTGCGCGCGGTGCCCGTCGAACCGCATGATGTACATTTGAATTGCCTCTTGACGCCGACGCGCTGGCTCGAGCTGTAACGGCGCGCGGTTCTGAATGAGCTCGTTAGTTGACACTTTGGAACACGCCAGCCTGATGCTGAGCGGGGCTGTATTGTTTTACCTTTTCCAGCGCTGGAAGAAGCGCAAAGACGCCACCGCCCAGGTGGGAAGCGCCCAAACGCTGCTGGACCAGGCACGGCAGCAGGCCGAAATCGTCCTCCGCGACGCACGGTTGGCCGCCAGCGAAGAGGCCCTCAAAGTTCGCGAACAGGCCGAACAAGCCCTCGCTGCCCGCCGGGCCGAGCGGCTGGAACTGGAAAAGCGCCTCGCCGAGCGCGAAACCCTGATTAATTCCCAGCTCGAACGGCTCGTCGAGGCGGAGCGTAACCTCGACCAGGAAAAGGAAGGCCTCCGGAAAAGAACCACAGCGTTGGAGGGACGCGAGACAGAAATCGCCGGCCTGGAACGACAGGGACGCGAAAAACTGCAACAGCTCGCCGGGTTGAGCGAGTCGGAAGCGCGCCAGGCCATGCTCAAGCGCATCGAGCAGGAAACTCTCCAGGAGGCCAACGCCCTCACCCGCCACATTCTCGATGATGCCAAGGTCAGGGCAGAGGAGAAGGCCCGCCGCATTATCAGCGTCGCCATCCAGCGTTACGCCGGCGAACACACCTTCGAAAACACTACCACCAGCATCGCCCTGCCCAACGGCGAGGACATCAAAGGGCGCATCATCGGCCGCGAAGGCCGAAACATCCGCGCCTTTGAGACCGCCACCGGAGTGACGGTCCTCATTGACGATACCCCCGGCGCAGTCCTGCTTTCGGGCTTTGACCCCGTACGGCGCGAGGTCGCGCGCGAAGCGATGGTGCGGCTGATTGCCGACGGCCGCATCCACCCTACTCGCATTGAGGAGGTCGTGACCGCCGTAACCCAGGAGATGGAGGCGAATATCGTGCGGCTGGGCGAGGAAGCGGTCGCCAAAGCCGGTCTGCCGCCGATGGACCCGGAAATCGTTAAGATGCTGGGCCGCCTGCACTTCCGCCATAGTTATGCACAGAATATCCTCGACCACTCCGTTGAGGTCGCGCACCTGATGGGAATCATGGCAGCGGAACTTGGAGTGGAGGTCATGGCCGCCAAACGGGCCGGCCTGCTGCACGATATCGGCAAGGCCGTCAACCACGAGGTGGAAGGACCCCACGCCGTCGTCGGGGCCGACTTCATCAAACGCTGTGGCGAATCCGATGCCGTCGTCAACGGCGTGGCCTCCCATCACAACGATGTGCCTCCCGTCGGCCCCCTCGGTGTCTTAGTGAGCGCTGCCGATGCCATCAGCGCCTCCCGCCCGGGCGCGCGCTCCGAGACCATGACCACCTATCTCAAACGCATCGCGGACCTGGAAAAGCTCGCCGGGGCTTTTCCCGGCGTCGAGCGCGCCTTCGCCGTGCAGGCCGGCCGCGAATTGCGAGTCTTTGTGCAGCCTGAGAAAATCGATGATGAAGCGGCCTTCGCCCTGGCGCGGAATGTGGCCGCTCAGGTGCAGAACGATTTGCAGTATCCCGGCCAGATCACGATCACCGTCATTCGCGAAACCCGCTGCATTGAAGTGGCGAAATAACTCAGAGGAGAAGTCAGAATTGATTAGGGCAGAATCATCAAAAAAATGATTCTGCCCTAATCATTCTGCCGATTTTATCGCCCCTGGTTCATCGAACTCGGCAAACCGTTTTCCCACCCATAAGGCGAATTCCAGGGCCGGACGGACGCATTCTCCGATTCGGTGCTCGCGCAGGCACTGAGGCCGACCGCGGCCAGGACCAACAAGAGCAGCAACACCCAACGCGGATGCCCAAGGAGCTTCATGAGGACGGCTGCGGATGAGCCGGGATGACCTGGTCGCCTTCCAGGATTTCGCCAAGCGACCAGCCCGGCAGCACATTGGCAACGCTGCGATCCTTCTGGATGCTGCGAACCACGACTTTGGCCACGAGGTGTCCGTTCCGATTGACCAGCAGCTCGCCGTATTCTTTTACGCGCTGGTCTTCACCCACATTCAGCACGACAAAATTCCATTTCGGGTCCGCCACAATGACCTTGCCCACCAGGTCCGCCGGAAGATACACGGGGATGTCAGGGTTGGTATATCGCAGCAACTCCGTGTGCAGGTTATCCACCTTCCGCGCCAGAATAACGGTTTCCTGCTTGGCGACGGCCAGGTTGTCTTCGAGGGTTTTGTAGTTCTTTTTGAAAGCGATGATCTCCTCGGGCTTGAGGCCCGCCAGCCGGTAGGCTTCCAGGTCGGCCTGCACATCACCCAGGTCCTTCCGGGTCTTGGTCAAGTCGGCTGTCAACCGCTCTGCTTCCTGTGTCTTCTTGGCCAAATCGGCAAGCGCCTTGTCTTTTTCCTCAGTAGTCGCCGCCAAAGTGGTCTCCGTCTGCTTGAGCTTGGCAGTGGTCTTAGCCAGGTCTTTTCTCGTGGTGTCGAGTTGGGCCAGGGCATCCTCCTTCTGCTTTTTCTCGCTGTCCCGCTCGTCGTGGAGCGTGACGATCTTGGTTTTCACTAGCGACAGGTTAAGGCCCGTAACCGCCAACCCCAGGAGAATGGCCAGAATTAAACTGAGTCGAAGCATGATCTCTTATCGATTAAATTGTCGATCCTCAGGTTAGACAATGCATTGGAATATGTCAACGGTCTTTGAGACAAAAAAGAGAACGCCAAAACCGGGACGTTTTCGCTTGGGATTACGATTAAGATTACGATTAAGATTAGGAGTGAAGGGCTGATGGTGTCCGGGCGAACCGAATGCTTAGACGCAGCCGCCGTAACAGAGTGATTCCAACAATCCCCACGCATCCCCAGCCAAACCAATCTCCGTGCCGCGTGTAGAACGTCAAGGCTCTGCGCTCGCCCGCCGCCCGCAACGGGATGTCAACCGTCATAAACCCTGCGCCATAAACTCCTCCCCGCTCATCCCGCAAAACCTGGCGCAACCGGCCCTGCGCGTCCACCCAGCAGGTCAGGCCATTGTTGCAGCAGCGCAGCAGCGGCAGCCCGTTCTCCACCGCCCGAAACAGCCCGCTCAGCGCTTGCTGCCATTGCTCGGCGCTCTCGTCAAACCACCCGTCGTTGGTCAGGTTCACCAGGAAATCCGTTTCCGGCTCGACCCCGGTCCGGGCCAGATGCGGGAAAACATCTTCAAAACAAATCAGTGGCGTCGTTTGCACGCCCAGGTCCGGCAGGCGAAATTGCACCGCGTGAGTGCCGGGGGTGAAGCCGCCTTCAATCGGCGTAAAGAATTTCAGAAACGCCAGCCAGCGCTCCAGCGGAAGGTATTCGCCGAAGATAACCAGGTTCCGTTTAATGTACCGTTCCGTGACCTTGCCTTCCGGGCTGATCAGGAAGCTGCTGTTGAATTCGTCCTGCTCCTCGGGCTTAACAGCGCCGGCGCGAGGCTCGAAGTCATCCGAAACCAAAATGATCCAGACCCGATGCCGGCGGGCCAACTCCGTCACCGCATCAAAAGTTGCTTGGTCGTAGCGCAGCGGCTTCGCCAGGGCCGACTCCGGCCAAAGCAGCAACTCGGTCCGGTTGCTCAGCGCCCGTTCGCTCAGACTCAGCAGTTCGCGAAACCGCGTCTCACCGGCGTTTGCGTCCCAGATCAGGGTCTGCGGGATGCTCGGTTGCACTAGCGTAACTCTGAGCGTGCGCGCCGGTGGAATTTCCCGCCGAAGCTGCCGCAATCCCAGGTTGAAAAGCACTGACACCGCCAGCAGCGGCAGAACAACCTCCCCCAGCCAGCTCGACCGCAGGGTCGGCCGCCGAATCGCCATCAACCCTCCCGACAGCATCGCCAGCGAAAGCCACACCGCCAGAAAAGACAGGCCGTAAACTCCCGTGACCGACGCGATTTGGATCAGCGGCACCAATCGGTATTGCGACACACCGAGCAGGTCCCAGGGAAATCCACCGAAGATCCGCGCCAGCACCATCTCATACGCCACCCATGCGGCCGCCCCTGATAACGCCCACAACATTCGCCTGACCCAACTCCCCGGCATCACGCCCTCCGGACCATGGACTGCGGTTTCTGGACCGTGGACCGTGGACTGTGGGCCGTGGACTCTCAGCCCTTGTCTTCCGACCGCCGCCACCAGCCAAACCCACGACGCTGGAAACAATGCCGCGAACCCGCTTAACGCCAGCCAACCCGCCGCGGGGCCGAGGGGGATGCCGTGCCAGCGATAGGGGATCAACAACAGCCAATACAGCGTCGTGAGGTAATACGACAGAGCCGCCACATAGCCGACGCGGAACCGCTCCCACCCACTCTTTCCCAGAGCTGCCGCCACCATAAGGCCGGGAGCGACCCAGGCGCAGCCCGCAACCTCCCACCGTGGAAACGCAGCCGCCAACAATAGTCCTGAGACAACGGCCAGCAGGTAACGGCTGCGAAAAAATGGATTCGCCCAGAGAACTTTCACCCGCCGCAGCTTGCCTCAAACAAGCTGAAAGGCAATCGAGTATTGGCTCGGCGCATCCGACAATTGGCGCGAGGGCGGCTCGTCGCCTTTTCCACTTCGTTCACAACCGGGCCAGGTTAGGACAAGGCCGTTCCCCGTCCCCGTTCCGCTTGGCCACCAAACCAATGTCAGGCTGCGCCCCGCTTGGGTATGGTGCCCCTTTTCCGCTTTACTTAACAAACTTCATATAATAGCCTCACCCACAGTTGACCAACTTGACCCTATGCTCGGAGTCAAAACAGCCGCCCTGCCGGCGAGCCTGCGGCGCACCAACCAGCGCACCATCATTTCCCTGCTGATGCGGTTGGGCAGCGCTTCCCGGGCGGACCTGGCCAAAGCCGCGGGCATCAGCCAGCCCACGGCGGGAAAGATAACCACCGAACTGCTGCGCCTGGGTGTCTTGCAGGAAACCGGCGGCCCGGCCATCGACGACCCCGGGGCGAACGGGGAACTTCGGACTCCCCGCCTGGGGCGCCCGGGCCAGATGCTGCGGCTGGATCATCGGCGGTCCCGGTTTGTCGCGATCGAATTGGGCGTTTCGGAGACATCGCTTTCCGCTCTGCCGGTGGGCGTGAGGCTCCACGACGAATGGACGGTTCGCTTTGCCACGCCGAGTTCCCCCGAGGCTTTGACCAAACAGTTGAACCGGCTGTCGGCCAAGCTCCGCGGCGCCCAGCTTTGGGGAGTGCTGGTGAGCGTGCCTGGCATCATCGATGAAACAGCGGGCAAGGTCCTTTTTTCCCCCAATCTGCATTGGCTGGAAAAAACCAACCTGCCGGAACTGCTTCAGCAGGTGTGGCCGCTTCCGGTATTGCTGCTCCAGGAGATCCGCGCCCTGGCCCTGGGCCAACTCACGGCGGAACCAGGAGGCGAGGACTTTTTCCTGGTTGATTTCGGCCAGGGTGTCGGCGGGGCGATTCTTGCGGGCGGCAAGCTCTACTCGCATCCGAAACCCTTCAGCGGAGAGTTTGGGCACACGCCCGTCCCCGGCAACCAACGCCGGTGCGGTTGCGGGGCAATCGGTTGCCTCGAGACTCTGGTCTCTGAGCGTGGCCTGCTCGAAAGCTTTCGGAGTGCGGCGAATCCGGGAGACACTTGGGCCGCCCTGGTGAAGCGGGTGACCGCGCACGGCATCGAGCCCTGGCTGGCGGAGAGCCTCGCGGCAGCCGCCCGAGTGATTGCCGGAGCTTTGAATGTGCTGGGCCTGCATCGGGTGGTGGTAACCGGTCTGCTCACCGAACTGCCGGGCTGCGTCGAGCGCCTGGCGGCTGAGATTCGAGCCGGCGCGATGTGGGGGCGGTTTGGCGAAGTCCTTTGCCAGAGTGCTCCCCGCCGCCGCGCCGCCGGCCTGGTCGCCTTTGGCATCGACCGGCTGGTTTTGCCGGCCCGGGAGGAGGCCAGGCTAAGCTTCGAGGCGCGCCGGCGTCAAACGAGCCCTGAACCAAGCGACCATAACCGAACAAATTCATGAGTACGTTAGGCATTATCATCGGGAACCGCGGCTTTTTCCCCGCCCATTTGTGTGAAACCGGCCGCCACGACATTTTGCGCGTGCTCGAAAAGGAAGGGATCAAAGCCATTACCCTGCCCATCGAGGCCACCAAGTTCGGCGCGGTGGAATCGCTTACCGATGCGCAGAAGTGCGCCGATTTGTTCAAGGCCCATCGGGACGAAATCGACGGCGTCCTGGTGACGCTGCCAAACTTCGGCGACGAGCGGGCTGTCGCCAACACCTTGCGCTGGGCCGGACTGAACGTGCCGGTGCTCATCCACGCCTTCAATGATGATGGCAAAAAGATGACCATCCGGCACCGGCGCGACAGCTTTTGCGGCAAAATGTCCGTCTGCAATAATCTGCGCCAGTATGGCCTTCGCTATTCCCTCACTCGCCGCCACACCCTGGACCCGGACAGCCCGGAGTTTCGCGCCGACCTCCACCGTTTCGCCGCCACCTGCAACGTCGTGCGCCGGCTCAAACACGCCCGC
>DATMQA010000071.1:0-34941 GCA_035566895.1 Binatia bacterium | reverse complement strand
CAGTGCGCAATGGCTCGCCGGAACGATACGGAATCAAACCAACGAAAACGCAGATTCGGGTCAGGCCTGTAAATACGATTTCAAGCCGTAGTGTAACCGGAAGAGAAAAAAACCGGAGCGGACAACGTTTTTTCTGTTGATCGGCGCCCTAATGGGTGACCCGTCCCGCGCCGCGAGATCCGGTTCGAAGGCGATAAAGAACGGTTTCGCCTGCCCGTCGATGCACCCTTCCCTCACAGGGGAGAGGGCCGGGAGAGGGGTCCCTTGTGTGCTTTTTTCGTGCCTTTTTGTGCCCTTTCGTGGTCTTGCCCCCTGGTTCCCTCAGAGCTTAAGGCACGACCTTAGCGAGTTTCAGGAGCTGCGGACTCAGTGTGAGATGGGAGCGCTGCACAGCTTCGGGGTTGATTTCCATTGAGATTCTGTTGGCCGGCGAGGCAACGAGGTTGACCATGACGCCTCGCGCTGCCAGCCCCGGGGTATCGGCGACCGTCAAAATGGGTTTGCCCTTCAGGCCGTCCAGGATTTGCGGCAGGTAGTCCCGTCCGGAACCGCTGATGAAAATGACGTGGCAACCCTGGTAATCGGCAGGTTCGCTGACCCGTTTTACCATGAGCATTTTGCCTTTGACCGTCTTTCCGTCCAGGACATGGAGGACATCTTCGAAAGGGTTTGCACCAAGCAGGCCGATCGTGGCGGTATTGGTCTGAGCGAGGGCTTCAACCGGCGGCCACTGAACGTATTCGATAAGGTGATACAAAACGCCCGCCTTGAGTTCGTATTCGCGGGTCCGGAGGGCTGCCGTAGTCTCGCCGGCATTGCTTACACCGGCCGACGTCGATTGAAGCAGTTGACTCAATTCACGCAAAGCGTTGGTCAGTTGCTGGCTCAATTCCAGTTGTTTGTGCTCGGCGTCATTGGCCTGATGCCGGGCGGTCTCAGCGCGGAGGGTCGCCTCGCTGGCGAGCTTCCGATCCCGCGCCTCGGACTGAATCGTGTTGTAGGTGTAGATGCCGAGGGCGACCGCAGCCGCGACCAGACAGACGGCGATGGCGGCACCCAGGACCAGCCTGCGCCGGCGAGCCGCTCTTTTACGCGCAGCCGCGGCCGCCTCTTGCTCGGCCTGTTCTGCCCGGCGCTGTTGCCAGGCCCGGAGATGGGAAGCCAACTCGAGAGCGCTGGCAAACCTTCCAGCGGGATTGCCCGAGAGGCATTTTGCCAAATCGGCCGCGAGCACGGAGTCAGTGATTTCGTTTTGCCAGTCAATCGTTAGCGGACGGGAGAAATCCCCGAGAAGCAATTGATAAAGCACGACGCCGAGGGAATAGATGTCCGAACGGGTTGAGGCGGGTTTCCCCGAGAGCAATTCCGGAGGCATGTAGAGTTGCGTGCCCGTGGCGAGGGGTGTCGGGACGCTTCTGGTTTCGGTAAAACCCTGTTTAGTGAGTCCGGCCAGCACTTCCCGGCTGACGACTTCGCCGATGCCGAAATCCGTAAGCTTGACGGTCAGGGAAGGTTGAAGAGCCGCGGATGAATCGCGCGGCGGAGCGTGGATTAGGATGTTGGAAGGTTTGATGTCGCGATGAATGACTCCGGCCCGGTGAGCGGCCTCCAGGGCGTCGGCGACCTGCGCCACGATCTCCAAGCGCGTGGCCAGCGGGACTTTTTGGGCGCCTCCTTTCTCTTCGCACCATCGCTGAAGGTCTGCGTCTTCGCCGTAGTCCATCACCAGATAGAAAGGTGGTTCGTCAAAGTAGACGTCCAGCACGGCAACGATGTTGGGATGATTGCCAATGCGCTCCTTCAGCAGCCGAAAGAGGGTCATTTCCCGCTTAAGCGAACGTACCCGGTCAGCGCGGAAACAGAATTTAAACACGCGCCGTTCCTTGAGTGTCTCATGCCGGCCCAGCCAAACTTCTCCGAAACCGCCTTCGCCCAATTTTTTTTCGAGAACCCATCGGGTGCCGGGAACCACCACGCCAACGGCCGGCCGCCAACCCATGACCGGTTCCAAATCCGGGTGAGCATAACGATGGACTTTCTCCGAATCAGGCGGGACTTTCAGCACGGCTTTTCCCTCCTCGCCCACCTCGCAAATCTCCTCGGGGTCCTCGACTCCTTTCAATCTGAACGTGCCGTGATTGAGCCAGGAGAGCGGGCCGATATCTGGAATGTCCTCTCCCTTAAGAATCTGGCGCGCACTGTCGAAGGCCGTTCGGGTGAGCAATATCTGGTCGCCTTGCGCGAGTTCCATAACCCGGGAGCATAGGTTCACCTGGATACCATAGAAATCCGGCGCGCCGTCGGCCTGCTCGGTGATCACCACTTCGCCGACGTGGATGCCGATCCGGTCGAGGATTCTCTTGCCGTCCGCGCGTCCCTGCCCCGTCCGCAAAGCGCCCTGCAGGCTCAGAGCAAACCGAACGGCGTCTGATGGTTTTGAGAAAACAATAAAGAAGGAGTCGCCGCTCACACTGATCTCGTCGCCTTCGGAAAAGGACCGCAGCACGCGCCTGACCGTTTCATGATGCACCTCGACGAGCTCCGCGCTGGGAACATCACCCAGGTCCCGCGTGAGCTCGGTTGAACCCACCACGTCTGTGAACAGCAGAGCGAGCAGGCGCGTGTGGTGCTTGCGCTGGAACTCACCGACTTTGGCGCGGTCTGCCGGTGCCAACGGTAAATACATAGCGTTCCCCGGGATTTGCGTTGCAGCCTAAGCGCGCGGTAGGTTTTTCACAAGGAAAAGAACCTGAGCAGTGCAGGCTCCTTTCACTCGTGCCGGTTGACCCTGGCTGGGCATCCATCCATCGCGGTTGATCTGAGGGCCGGGGTCAGACCGATCTATAAGAGGGTCGCCTGGGTCAAGCCTCTACTTCAATCCCTTGTTTGTTCTGACCACGGCTGTGCTCCGCGCACACTCGCCGCATGCCACGGCAGGTGCGCATGACAAACCACAGCCAGAACCAGCCTTCCGGTCAGTACCTAATCTAACCATTCACTAATCCACTAACCCGTAACCCCTCACTCCTTCGGCTGCCCTGGCTCCGACGACTCCTCTGTCGGCGGCTTTATTCCTTCCTTTTTCAGCCCTTCCTCCATTTCCGCCTTCAGCGCATCCACTTCCGACTTCGGAATATACCGCCGGAACGTATCAATGAAATTCTCCTGCAAATACCCCTTCGCTACCTGGTCCCCTAACCCATTCGATTGCCTTAGAGATTTGTTCGGTCGCTTGCCTGCCTCCAAAATCACCCAGACCAAAGAGTTCACACCAGCGGCGTGGGCCAAGGCCAGCCCGAAAGTTATCGCTCAAGCCGCCTGAACAAATCAGCCCGCTCAAACCTGGGCTTCAGTTTCCGACTTCTGAGCCGGACTCGAATCATGAGGTCCGTTTGGGCGCAAATGTCCGAATCAATGCCTTGACCGCCTGGCGAGTTTTCCAGATAGCGATGTCCGGGCCGCGGTTGCACGCGACGAGCACGGCGAAGTCAATTTCGGGTGCGATACACACGACGCTGTGCGACATTCCGTCGCTTCCGCCGTGCCAGAGGCGGCGGCCGGTGTCTCCAGGCCGGGCGCCTTTTGCCCAACTGGACGTGCTGATAAACCATCCGGCACGGTAAGTCAGGGCGGATGCGGCATCACCAGTTGCCAGAAGGGTTATCCCGCGCATTACCCATCCCTTGGAATAAGGTGTGGTGGGTGCGACCGCGTGCATTTCCGCAAATGTATTCAGCTTGAGCAGCGCGGCCTGGCAATGCGGATTGGCCGGATCTCCGCGCAAATGGAGCGCGATAAATCTTGCCCAATCTGTAATGGTCATGTGTGCCAGGCCGGCTGGGCCGTAGTACAATGGGAATTGCGCGGCAGGGCTGCCCGGGTTAATCGGTTTGCCAAGGACCGAGGAGTGGCCCCAGGGTTGATCGGTTTTACCAGCGGTCCCCGGCGCATTTGCTTCACTCTGCCTGTTTCTGCACCGCGCGGGCCGGAGGGCTCACGCACTGTACCGCTCGGCCTCTATTTGCTGAAGGGTCTTGCCCCGTGTTTCGGGCGCCCAGATTGCGCCGATGAGGGCGGCCAACGTCAGAAAAGCGATCAGCAGCGTCCCAACGAAACCTATTCCGTTCCTGGTCAGCAGAATAGGGAATGCCGAACTGAGCAACCCCACGGCGACGCGAGCGGCAAAGAAAAGCACGCCCTGAGCGCTGGCACGATACGGCGTCGCGAACAGTTCCGCGGCCCAGAGCCCGTAAAAGGCCTGCGCGCCGATGCCTGCCGAGGTTCCCCACGCAACCGCAAATGCCAGCAGCGAAGTCCAGCCAGGGGGCGCAAAAACCAGGGCGAGCCATCCGGCAATTCCGAGGGCAGCTCCGCCGGTATAGAGCCGGCGCCGCGACATCCGGTCGGCAAGGAGCATAAAACCGAACCAGGTGCCCGCGACGGTGCAGCCCCACAGGAGCACCTGCAGCAGATATTGGTGCACCGGTTCACGCACGCCAGTCGCCGCATAGACGCGCGGCATAAAAATACCTGCCTGACCGGCCGCGAGGTTCCAGAACCCGTAAACGCCAAACAGAAACAGCAACGCGGTAATATTCGCCTTTTTGGAGAACAGCGCGAGCAAACCGCGGCCTGCGGCGGTCGGCGCCGGGTCGCTCCTGGACTGTTTCCAAATGGCTGATTCGGGCAATCCCTGGCGAATCCACCAGACGACGAAGGCGACGAGGAACAGATGGGCAAAGATGAGCCGGCTGCCAAGCAACCCCAACGGCGCCAGCAGGGCTGCCAGCGCAAACCCGATGAGCGGACCCATGGACCATGCCAGTTGGGCGGTGCCCACATGCTGAGCCCGTGAAGCGGTCGGGGCTTGCTCGGCGATGTAGGTCCACGAGGCAGGAACGCTCGCACCGACCGCTATTCCGGTGAGCAAGAAGGCGACGAAGAGCATTCCGACATTGCCGGAAAATACGGCCAGCAACACCCCCGCCATATAGAGCACCAAATCATAGGTGTAGATGAATTTCCGGCCGAACCAGTCGGTCAGTGGTCCCCCAAGAACGGCACCTATCGCTGCCCCAAAAGCGTTGGCACTGAACGCTGCCAGCATACCGATAGCGGCGTCACTGAGGCCAAAGGCCGACTGCCAGAACCCGAGGCTGGTGGCGATGGCGATGATCGAGCCCGCATCGATATAGTTGGACATCGCCACGGAGATGGTGGCTTTCCACCCGGTGGTCACGGTGCTTCCAACGTTCATGGAGCTTCGGCTGGATACTCCTTCACGAGGTGTAATGCGAGAGGCACGCCGAAGGTTACACGGCGGGAAACAAATGACAATGGTTTGCGATTAGCCACCAGCGATTCTCATCAGGGCGTGGGCAGCTTTTCCGTGGGGAAGGCATTGGGTCCTAATTCGCTGGCCGAGCCCTTGCCGCCTTGAGTCCAGATGCCCAGAGACCAAGGGACGACAGCGACAAAAGGGACGGAATGGGCCTCCTCCGAAACGAGAGCCGCTCGAGTCGCGGAGCGTGACGGGGCGAACTGGCGAATGAGTCGCCGCCGCGACTCGTTCCGGAGCGATGCCGCGATTGACGATACGGTCTTGCTGAGCAGTGATTCCAACCGAGATGCTGGTCTGGCCGAAAATGCGATTGGCCTGGTGCGGCGCAAGGGGCGTAGTGGCCGAGGTGGCGTTCGGTGAAATTGTGCCAGGGAGCAAAACGGAACGCCGTCGCTTACCTGTTACTTCGCGCCCTGGTCGATCCAAGCGCGGAGCAAGCCGATTTGTTCTTTGGTGAGCGGTCCAATATTGGCCTTGTTCTTAGGTGGGGGCATGTATTGGTCGGGATCGCCCACATTGGCAACGTTTTGGACCAGCAGGCTCTCGGCCCCTTTGCCCGGAAGGATGACTTTGCCATCCTCGCCCCCTTTGAGCGCGCCTTCGAGGCTGTCCAATCGGAGCTTGGCCTTCGGCTTTTGCGCGCCATGACATTTCACGCAGGAATTCTCAAAAATGGGTTTGATGTCGTTGGCGTAGGTCACGTCCTTCTTGTCGGCGGCGGGCGGGATCTTGCTTAGATCCACTGGGTGTTTTGCCTTCTCCGCGCCGTGAGCGCTGAGAATCGATACGGTGAACAATGCCGCGAGGCACATCAGGGAGAGTCGTTGTTTCATCATGGTTGGCTAATTTGCGCCAAAATCTGGCACAACGGACTGGTGTGTCAAATCCAAAGGTGGCAAAAAATCGCAGAAAGACACTCGCACTCGATTACCGAGAGCAACGGCGGCGTTTGCTACGGGTGCGAGAAGCCAATCGGGCGGCGTGGGCCTTCCAATCGGGGAGGTCCAGACCGTATGCTGCCGCGCGCTCCGCCAGGACTGGCTGGATAATGCGCTTTTGGACATCGATGTCTTTGTGAAACAACTCGCGCCACACCTTGCGCGTGTTGGCGAACATATCGCCCGCGGGCCGCTCGCCCGGGAAAGGGGAGCGGTAAAGGTCCACAGCATTTTGCAAGACCCGGACCAAATCCCGTTCGCGGGGAAAGCCAGTTCGGCGATAGACCATTCGGAAAGCCCGCAAATCCTTCCGGGCCAGCCGCTGCAGTTTCGCTACGAGCAAATCGATCGGGTGGGGGAAGACCAGCGTCACATTTTCGAGCTTTGTGGTGAAGGCGCGCGCGCGCCAATCGGCTGCGGTGTGAAAAACGGCGGCACGGACCTGCTCGAGGTAGGGGCGCCGGTGGCCTTTTCCCAGATGCTCCTCACGAATCACCTCCGAAAAGTCATCTTCGGAAAAAATATCCACATCCGCGCTCAAAAAACTGCGGTCTATAGCCAGTTGGAGCGGAGCCGAGCCAAAAACAGTAATTTGGAAAGGATACTCTGGTGGCAATGCGGCAAGCAATCTCTTCAACAGCCGACCGGCCGGCGCGCTCCAGTCCAACATGGGTTGCCAGGCTTTGATGGAAAGCTTCACGCCCTCTTATCGGCGCGAAACCAAGCCATCGCTTGATCGATCAACCGATTCTCCACGTCCGGGTCCTTTGCCAATCTGCCGGCCAGACGGCGGTCTTGTTCCGTCAGCGTGCCGTCCTTCTCACGAAGCAGGATGCGAGCGAGGACGCGCGACTTGCGCCAAGAGGGGTCCATCCTACCGGTCGTTTTGAACTTGGAACGCCTAGCTTTCATTGATCCACTTTCCAAAAATGTTGAGGAATCTATGGCGTTGTCAATAGAAACCCGCCCCGACATAGAAACCCGACTTCCCTGCTCCGCAAAATCGGCAAGGCACGCCAAGTCACCCCGGCGTGCCTTGCTGAAAGTCTGCCTGTCCTGGCTCACTTGTGCGCCGCTTCGTAATGCTTCGCCACTTGCGGCCAGTTGACCACATTCCAGAAGGCCTTGAGATAATCGGCGCGGCGGTTCTGGTATTTCAAGTAGTAGGCATGTTCCCAAACGTCACAGCCGAGGATTGGCGTCCCTTCCGCGCCGGAGACAGCCTTGCCCATCAGCGGATTGTCCTGGTTGGCCGTCGAAACGATTTCCAGTTTGCCTTTGTTGACCACCAACCAGGCCCAACCGCTGCCGAAACGACCGATTCCCGCGGCCTCGAATTTCTCTTTGAAAGGATCGAAGCCGCCGAAGGTGGCCTTAATGTCATCCCCCAGCTTGCCCGCGGGAACGCCGCCCGCTTTGGGCGCCAGGAGCTTCCAAAACATCGAATGATTGGCGTGACCGCCGCCATTGTTACGCACGACATTGCGGACGTCTTGCGGCACCGCCTCAAGGTTGGCGATGAGCGCCTCAACGGGTTTGCTTTCGAGGTCGGCTTTGCCCGCGATGGCTTTATTCACGTTGGTGACGTAAGCGCCGTGGTGTTTGTCGTGATGGATCTCCATCGTCATTGCGTCGATATGCGGCTCGAGCGCGTCTTTCGGATAAGGAAGCGGAGGAAGTTCGTATGCCATAATTTTTCTGCGTTAATTGTTTTTGCCATGTACAACCTATGCCCTCTTTTTGTTTATTGGGCATCGAACGAACTCAGTAAGATAGCACGTCTGCGCCAGAGTCAAGCGAGCAGGCCAGAAATCGCAACGAAAGAACTCAAAGAGCACAGAGCGGAAAGCCGCAACCCAAAGGATCTAACCACAGGTGGACACGGATGGACACAGATCTTACAGAAGGGAACAGCCAACGAAGGGCAGGAAGACGGCCACAAAAAGGCACAACAAGCAATCCCGGTTATTTGCGGGCGCTTGCCTCCACCAACTCGACGAAGTTCCGTAGCAATTGCAAACCCACCTTCTGGCTTTTTTCCGGATGAAATTGCGTGGCGAAAACATTATCGCGCCACACCGCGGAAGCGAAGGCTTCGCCGTAAGTCGTGCGCGTCGCGACGATCGAGGCATCGACGGGTTGGGGGAAAAAGCTGTGCACGAAATAAACGTAGCTGCCGCTGGGAACGCCGCGGAACAGAGGGCACTCGGGTTGGACCACTTCGAGCTGGTTCCAGCCAATTTGCGGGATCTTGAGGCCGTTATTTTGTGAAAAACGGACGACGCGGCCCTGAAAGACGCCCATCCCCGCGGCGCAACTGTTGAACTCTTCGCTCTCCTCGAACAGAGCCTGGTATCCGACACAGATGCCGAGGAATGGCCTGCCTATGCGGATGAACTCCCGCGAGGCGGCAAGCAACCCCTGCCGGTCCAGCGCCTGAATGCAGTCGTCGAAGGCGCCCACCCCGGGGAGCACGACCGCACGCGCGTCCCGGATCTCCTCGGGCCGCTGCACCACCCGCACTTCCGCCCCCACCTTCAGCAAGGCCTTGTGGACGCTACGTAGGTTGCCGGACCCATAATCAATTAAAGCGAGCACGACCACAGCTTAAGGTTCCGTGGGCCGGCTGGCAACCTGTCGGGCAAGTCCGGCAAGTCCACTTTTGCTTGCGCCTCGCATGAGAATCAATTAAAAGCTTCACTGTCACGGAGTGGCATGTAACCCTTTGCTGGCCCATGCCCAAAGAAACCTGGATTATCGGCAGCATCCTGACGGCAGCCCTGCTTTTGGGCCTGCTCGCGTTTTCCTCTTACGAGCGCAAACAGGACGTGGACCGAGCCCAGGCGGAGCTGGCCGAAGCGCGCGCCGCTGCGGCCCAGAACGCTGCCGAAGCCGCCAAGTTAAAGGACAAACTCGCCGCCAGCCAGGCGCGCATCGAGGAGCTGCAAAAGCAACAGGAAGCAACGGTTCAAACCCACCGGAGCCTCGAAGACGAAATGCGCGCCGCCCTGGAATCCAAGGATGTCACGATCTCCCAGCTCCAAGGCAAGCTGACGGTCAACATCCTCGACCGCGTCCTGTTCGACTCCGGTGAAGCTGACCTCAAGCCCGATGGTGCGGCAGTCTTGCGCAAGGTCGCGGCCATTCTTGCCCAGCATCCCAAGCTGAAAATCCACGTCATCGGCCACACTGACAATGTCCCGATCCGCGCCGCGGCGCGGAACCGTTTCCCCAGTAATTGGGAACTGTCCACCGCCCGCGCCACCGCCGCCGTGCGCTTCCTCACTGAAAATGCCGGTGTGGACCCACGCCGCCTCGGCGTCGTGGGCTACGGCGAGTTCCGGCCGGTGGCCGATAACGCCGCCCCTGAAGGCCGTGCTCGTAACCGGCGGATCGCCATCACGATCCTGTCCGAAGAACTCGCCGGCGCCGACGCTCCTTCATCCACAATCTCGCATGGTGCGGTCACTCCCGGAATTCCTGCAACCGCCACCAACGCCGCACCGGCTCCCGCGCCCGGTCCCGCACTGCCTGAGACGAAAACCCCTCCCCGGGACTGAAACTGATTCCATCCATCAAGTTACTGGCTTAGCCTCTAGCCCGTACACGGCGTTTCAGGGCCAGCGTTTGTTCGAGCAGCGGCAAATGGGCGAGGTCTTTCGCCCGGCCAATGAACTTCTTGCTTTCGTAAAGACGGACCAACGGGAGCACTGCTACCTTCGTACCCAGCCACCGAATCCAACGCGCGCCTTTGAATTCACGCGAAAAACTTCGAAGACCATCGACCCGGTAGAGGAAATTGACAATCGAACCATCACTGAGCTCCACCACCGTGTTGGTGCGGACCGAGTCGCCCAAGCGCACGCATAGTCGGAGAAGTCTCATGTACTGCCGCTCCGGCAGGTCAATCCAGAGGTCCGTATCGAGGGTCGTGGCCGGTACTCCCTGCAAAATCGCCGCGCTCATCCCGGCTACTTGAAACCGTATTTTCTCCTGGCTGAGCGCGTGTATAAGTCGTGCGAGCGGAGGAAGTTCTCGTGGAGCTGCCATCGCTCGTCCGGGGTTGCGGCGAGACTCCGCGCGAATAGAAACCTTTCGTCGTCGCTTAGACCGGGGACGTTTCGGATTTTCTTCAGCACGCGAGCGATTTTTTTTTCCACAGCTTAAGGCTAAAGGAATGAACGCCGCCCGTCGAGTCGGAATTCCGCGTTCAAGACGTAGCTGCCTCAGACTTGGGCCTTCGGCACCTTGCGCACGCGCGCGGCGAAGTCATCGATCTCCTCGACCTTCTCGAAGCCGACATTCAGCACATCCACGCAACCTAAACCCAGCACGTAACGCGCCGATTCATCCCGCTTATCTTCATCGTTGCGCAACCGGCCTTCCCCGATGATCTTCATCCCCACCACCGCCTTGCCGGCATCATGCAGCTTCTTCAACACCGGGACGACCTTTTCCGGCGGTCCATCCATGCTCATGCCATAAGGATTAATCCGCGCATGGACCGAGTCCACCCAAGGCTCGTTGGCGGCGGCTTCCAGGGCCGCTATCGAGTGGCACGACACACCATGCGCCCGAATCATTCCCTTCTCTTTGAGCTGGGCCAAAATGTCCATCTGCTTGCCCAACTCCTCCGGCCAGGTGGCGGATTGAACGCAATGCAGCAACACCAGGTCGAGATAATCGGTGCCGATCTCCTTTAGAAATCGCTGCACTACCACGTCCGCATCCGGACGCTCTTTATCCGGAATCCCCCCGGACTGAAACCAAATCTTCGAGATGATGCCGATTTTGTCCCTGGGAACTCCTTTTAGGGCCGGAATCAGGTAAGGATGGGTGCCGTAGAGGTCTGCCAGGTCGAAGAGCCGCACACCGCGGTCATGGGCGCCTTGAATCAGGGCTTCAAACTTCTCCTTGCCCATCCGCGTCGCATTCGACTGCCGGTTGCCGCCGTGCACGCCGGTGCCCAGGCAAAACCGGCTGACTTTGACCTTGGTTTTCCCCAAAGGCACGAATTCGTACGGATCGAAAAAAGCGGGTTTGGGCTCCGCCGCTCGGGCCAGGGGCATACCGGCCAGCAGGCCACCCACCCCCACGGCGGAACGTTTCAGAAACTCACGGCGTTGGATTTGCATACGCAAGCAGGTTGACGTTGGATCCTGGTTTTTTAGGTCCGCTAACCTGTTCAGTAAAGCATACTTCTGGCAGGAAGGCAACTAGGCCAACCACTTGAGGGCCGGCACTCTTCATTTCTCACCATAACTGAAATCGTCGAAGAGCGTCACGCTATCGGCTTTGGTCCACACCCCGACTTTGCCTGCCTCCTTGAAAGTCTCGTCGTCCCACTCGATGGCCTTCTTGCCGTCCAGAAAGACGGTAAAATGACTGCCCTGAAATTCCACCCGCAACGCGTGCCACTGGTTGGAGCCAACCTTCATTTCTGCCCGCTTCTTTTCGGTGCGCCGCCCGTGGATAGTGTGGTAGATGCAAACGTTGTCTTCCAGCGCATTCGCGCGGGCAATATAACAATTGTCCGCGTCTTTGCAGCGCCAGAGCACGCCGCTGGCCTGGTCCTCCTTGCCGGCAACGGGCTTGAATTTCACTTCTACAAAGCCGTCTTTGAGGTGGGTATCATCTTTGATGCAAACCGGGTAACTCGCTTCGCCGGATTGCTTCAGCACGTTGGGTTTGCTGGGCGCTGTGTCATCGGCGACGACTGCCCAGTTGGCCTGGCCCTTGCCGGTTTGGGCGGCGGTCCATCCTGTTGGTGGTGAACCCGTCTTGAGGCCGTCGAAATTGACTGTGGCGGCCATGCCTGTCCCGGCCATGAATACGACAACCATGCATGTTTTGAAAGTTCTCATATTGGTATTGGTGTTGTTTGGGTTAAACCCTCTTACTCCGGGCCAGAGCTATTGTAAATGCTCAAGACAAGGACCTGTATCGATTTTCCTCTCCAGCCGTGGACTTTGGACTTTGGACTTCGGTCTGTTGGCCTTAAGCTTCGGTTGAATGTTAACTTTGTCAGGTATCAGCAAGAGCCACGGCGAGCGGACTCTGTTCGCCGAGGCCACCGTGCAAGTAAATCGCCAGGACCGCATCGGGTTGGTCGGCCCGAACGGCGCAGGAAAGACTACGCTTTTCTCGATTATCCTGGGCCAGGAGACCCCGGATGAGGGCAAGGTCATCCTGGAACGTGGCGTCACGCTCGGTTACCTGCCGCAGGAGAACGCGCCCGCGGGTGACGAGACGGTGGTGGAACTGGCCACCGCGATCACGCCGGAATACACCAAACTTCGGCGCATCCTCAAGGCCTGGGAAGCCGAGCACCCGGTCGAGGCGTTGCACCCTGAGGAAATTCACGATAACGTGCATGAGCGCTTCAACGAACTGGGCGGCTACCGGCTGGAAGCCAAAGCCAAACAGATTCTCGCCGGCCTGGGCTTCCGTGAAAGGGATTTCGAGCGGCCTGCTAAGGAGATGAGCGGCGGCTGGGTCATGCGCGCCCATCTGGGCCGGCTGTTGACACAAGAACCTGACCTGTTGTTGCTCGATGAACCGACCAACCACCTGGACCTTGAAGCGCTGCTCTGGTTCCAGCAATACCTCCAGAGCTACCCGGGCGCGCTCGTGGTCATCTCTCACGACCGCGAGTTCCTCAACCAACTCGTCGGCAGCATCGTCGAAATCCGCCAGAGCCGCCTGCTTCGTTACCGAGGGACCTATGATGACTACCTGGTTCAACGTGAAGCCCACGAGCAGCAATTGCTGGCGGCCTTCAAACACCAGGAACGCGAAATCGGCCGGTTGATGGAGTTCGTCAATCGCTTCCGCGCCAAGAACACCAAGGCGAG
Source organism: Binatia bacterium (assembly GCA_035566895.1). Lineage (GTDB taxonomy): Bacteria > Verrucomicrobiota > Verrucomicrobiia > Limisphaerales > UBA8199 > DATMQA01. Next base: position 21,808 of record DATMQA010000071.1, on the reverse strand, counting down.
CCAGGCCCAAAGCAAGCTGAAGCAGATCGAGCGCATGGACAAAGTCGAGGCGCCGACCAATGACGAGCGGAAAATCGATTTCCAATTTCCGCAGCCGCAGCAGAGCGGCCGGCGGGTGATCAAACTCTCCGGCATCCATCATGCCTACGGCGACAACGTCGTTTATCGGGGCATGGACTTTCAGGCCGAGCGCGGGCAGCGCATTGTGCTGGTCGGCCCGAACGGGGCGGGCAAATCGACCTTGCTAAAGATTCTCGCGGGAGTTGTAGTTCCGCAAAAAGGCGAACGCTTGCTCGGGCACAATACGAAGGCTGGTTACTATTCACAGTACCGTGTGGATATGCTGCACCTGGAGCGAACGGTGCTCGAGGAGGCGCTGGATACGCCTCAGCGCATCACCGAGCAATTCGTGCGCACGTTGCTGGGATGTTTTCTTTTTCGCGGAGATGACGTCTTTAAACCCGTCAGCGTGCTCAGTGGCGGAGAAAAGAGCCGGCTGGCGTTGGTCAAAATGCTTCTGGACCCGCCCAATCTGTTATTGATGGATGAACCAACCACCCACCTCGACATGTCGAGCATCGACGCCCTGGCGTACGCGATGGACCAGTTCCAGGGCACGCTCATCTTTATCAGCCACGATGTGTATTTCATCCGCGCCCTCGCGAATCATGTCGTGCACGTCAACGCCGGCCGGCTAACGCTTTACCCCGGCGGCTACCAGTATTACCTCGACAAAACCAAGGCCCTGTCCGAGCGCGCGGGCCTCACCGCCGGCCAACTCGACACCGGGGCCTCGGGCAATGGCTCAACTGGCCGCCGCGCACTCTCGGCAGGTGGACGGCACGATGGCGACAATCGAGCCCACCCTTCTCCCTCCCTGTCAGCGACTCAAGCCGCGATTGAGAACGGCGTTTCCCGGAAAGACCAAAAGCGACTGGAAGCCGAGCAACGCCAGGGCCGTTCGCGTGAGCGGAAAGCTCAGCAGCAATTAGTGCATCGGCTCGAGCACGAAATCCACGAACTCGAAGCGCGCCAGGCCGAACTCGTCACCGAACTCGAGAAACCGGACACTTATGAGAAGCCTGGTCATGCCGTCGAGGTCAACCGGGAGTTGTTGGGAATCCAGGAACGGCTCACGCGGCTGACTCCTGAATGGGAACAGCAAGCGACGCGGTTGGCTGCCCTTGAATCCGTGTGACAGCATCGCATCGCCGTTTTAAGCTGCCTGAAGGCCGCGTTCCTGTGGCTGCCGCCGTTCCAGCCTCTACCCCGCCGCAAACTCCTTAAGGGAACACTAAGAATCCCGGTCCCCTTTGCTGGAAATGTGCAGGAACGGCAGTTTGACGGTTCTCTGCAGAATCCCCAAAAGCGATTTCTTTTTCTTTTTCTCGCCGCCGAGTGGCTCGACTTTATGGCTGCACAACGGACAAAGCTTCAGCAGTTTGCCGCCGCGGCGACGGAGGCGAGTGACGCAGTCGTCGCAGAGCATTTCGCGGCAATAGGTGCATCGGTGAGTGACTTGGGCTTGGGGATGACGCTGGCAAAGCACCGACCCATTCGGCAGTACGACCGGTGGGGCAGGCCGGGGCAGCTCGAACTTGGGAATTGCGATCCGCACCTCGGTGCTTTCCACCAAAAGTTCGATATCACCCAGGCGCAGCATCTGACCGGCCTGTAGTGCGCTTTCCTGAACCGGTTCGCCATCGACGAACGTCCCGTTGGTGGAATCGCAATCGCGGACCGTCACTTCATCCGCTGCGAGCACCACTTCACAATGCCGAGCCGAGACCGTCGGGTGCTCGATTTGGAAATCATTGGACGCGCTCCGCCCAAACCGGTTTAGCCCCAGTTTGAGCTCAATCACCTGGTCGTGGAAACCATCCGTTTTGATGAGCAAACTCGCCATGAATCGCTCCAAGTTCAACCAAAATTTGCATAATTCGCCTCCCTTGTCGAGACCTATTTCGCGCCGCATTTTGCCGCATTTTCCGCCTTAATCTTGCTATTTTGGTGCCCCTGACAAATCAGGTTGCGAAGACGTCGCGGGCTAAACCATAATTGGCATGGATGCTCAAGCTGGGTGTTAATATTGATCATGTCGCGACGGTGCGCGAAGCGCGCTATCGCGGTCGCGGGCGCGGCGAACCCGACCCGGTCGCGGCTGCGGTGGCCTGCGAAGCAGCGGGGGCACACGGCATCACGGCGCACCTGCGCGAAGACCGGCGCCATATTCAGGACCGTGACGTGTGGAAACTCCGCGAGGTGATTAAGTCGCGGCTCAACCTCGAGATGGCCAACGCATCGGAGATCGTCGCGATCGCGTTGAAGCTTATGCCGGACATTGTTTGTCTGGTGCCGGAGCGCCGGCAGGAAGTCACCACCGAAGGCGGATTGGACGTCGCCGGCAATCTGCCAGCGTTAACGGAAACGCGCCGGCGCATGAACGACGCCGGCATCGAAGTCAGCCTCTTTATCACGCCGGAGCCGCGCCAGATTGAGGCGGCGGCCGGCACGGGTAGCCAATTTATCGAACTACACACCGGGGCGTTTGCCGAAAGTTTCGAAACGGAGCACGAACCCGGCTTGGAATTGCAGCGGCTTATTGACGGAGCAAAGCAGGCGCGCGCGCTGGGCCTGAAGGTCAACGCCGGTCACGGCTTGAATTACGAGAACCTGCCGCTTCTTCATCGCGTGCCGCATTTGGTCGAACTGAACATCGGGCACAGCATCGTCAGCCGCGCTGTGTTTGTGGGCATGCCAACCGCAGTGAAGGAAATGCTCGGTCTGATGCAGAACTATCGCGCGTGAGGGCACGTTCCACAGTCCGCGGTCCGGCCTGGAGTCCACACTCCGGCAGATTTGGCGATTCCCACCCTCGGCTCATACACTGCGGACCCGGGGAGCGTGGGGCTGTGGACCGTGGACTTCGGACATGATTCTAGGCCTCGGAATTGACATCATCGAAGTGTCGCGCATCCAGGCGTCGCATGAGCGCTTCGGCGAACGATTTCTCAACCGAATTCTCCACCCGAACGAGATCGAGTATTGTTTGTCGCACAAAGTGCCGGGACCCTTTCTGGCCGGGCGTTTTGCAGCGAAAGAGGCAATTTCCAAGGCCTTCGGCACCGGCATCGGCGCGCAACTGGGCTGGCACGACGTGGAGGTGGGGCGCCGTGACAGCGGTGAGCCATTCGTCATCCTGCACGCGGGCGGCCAAAAGCTGATGCAAGCCCGTGGTGCTCGCGCCGTGCTCATCAGCCTGAGCCACACCCAGAACCATGCCACTGCGGTGGCGGTCCTGGAAAGCTAATCAGCGTCATGCTCCTGTTTCGCGAAAAGGTGCCGCCGGAATGGCTCCCGAGGGTCATGGCCAATCTGCCGGCGGTGTTGGTGGACCATGCGCACCTGGAACGCAAGGCGGCTACCAGCGCGCTCAACCTCGAGAAATTCCGCGACCTGTTTCCGCGGGTCGCGGAGCTGAACGCCATCGCCATCGAGGAACTGCAGCATTTTCAGCTCGTGCTGGATTTGCTTAAAAAGCGCGGTATCCCCTTCGGCCAGCCTTACCCCAGCCCCTGGATTGGCGGTTTGATGCAGTCCATTCGAAACGGGCAGCGTACCCAGGTGATCGATCACTTGCTCTGCTGCAGCCTGATTGAAGGCCGCAGTTGCGAGAAATTCCAAATCCTCGCGACCGAACTCAAAGCCTCGGATCCTCCGCTGGCGGGGTTTTACGCGAGCCTGGTCGAATCCGAAGGCAATCACTATGCCACCTACCTTTTAATGGCCAGGTCCATTGACGAGCCTGAAACGGCGCGACGTCTGAACTTCTACCTGGACCTGGACGCCGAGCTGATTCGTCGGCCCAACCCGTTGCCGATGCTCCATTAACAAGAAAGCCCCACCGAAGTGAAAGGAGCAAATGAACGGGTAGGGTCCGAAGATTGGAGTAATTAAGTCCGGAAACCACCGGTTTTTCCGTCTCCCGTTTCTTCGGCTGGAGCTTGATTTGGCCGCAACTTTGAGCTCAGAATCTTCCGGTGAAGATCCTGGTAACCTCTCTATCGTGTTTGTTGGTCTCCGTTTTGGACGTTTTGGGCGCTGAGGCTTCCGCTCGCCCCAACATTCTTTTCATCATGAGCGACGATCATGCCGCTCATGCCATCAGCGCCTATGGCAGCCGCATCAACCAGACGCCCAACCTCGACCGCCTCGCGGCTGCCGGGATGCGCTTCGAGCGTTGCTTCTGTGTCAACTCCATCTGCAGTCCCAGCCGGGCCACCATTTTGACAGGCAAATACAGCCACCTTAACGGTGTGCCGACCTTCAATCGTTTTGATGGCTCTCAACCTACCGTCGCCAAATACCTTCAGGCCGCCGGCTATTACACCGGCATGCTCGGCAAATGGCATTTAGGCAGCGACCCGACCGGCTTCGATCAATGGAATATCCTGCCCGGGCAGGGTGTGTATTTCGACCCGGCCTTCCTCACGCCCAATGGCCGGCGTGTCATCAAAGGCTATGCCACGGATATCATCACCGACCTGGCGATCGATTTCCTTAAAAACCGTCCCAAGGACAAGCCGTTCTTTCTCATGTGCCACCACAAGGCCCCCCATCGGCCCTGGGAACCCGACGAAAAGCACCGCGCCATGTTTGCCTCCAAACAAATCCCCGAACTCCCAACCCTCCACGATGATTACTCGACCCGCAGCGATGCCATCCGCGAATGCACTCAAAAAGTATTCTACGACCTGACCCGCCGTGACCTGAAACTCACCCCGCCGGCCGAACTGAAAGGCCCCGAACGCAATCAATGGCTGAACGTCAAACCGTCCGAGGTCGAGGTCGAAACCGATGGCAAACCACAAAAACTGACCGGTGCCTCCCTGAATGCCTGGAAGTACCAGCGTTACCTCCAGGATTACCTGGCCTGCGTTCAATCCATCGACGACAACGTAGGCCGTTTGCTGGATTGGCTCGACCAAAATGGACTGGCCACTAATACGGTGGTCATTTACACCAGCGATCAAGGCTTCTTCCTTGGCGACCACGGGCTTTTCGATAAACGCTTTATGTACGAGGCCTCGGTCAAAATGCCGTTTATCGTCCGTTGGCCCGGCGTCACCAGGCCCGCCAGTGTGCAGAATGACCTGGCCATAAACCCCGACTTCGCGCCTACCTTCATGGACATCGCCGGTCTGCCCGTGCCCGGCGACATGCAGGGCCGCAGTCTCGTGCCGCTCCTCAGAGGCCAGCCCCCCGCCCAGTGGCGCACCAGCTACTACTACCGCTATTATCACGACCCCGGCGACCACAACACCCGCGCCCACTACGGCGTTCGCACCACGACCCACAAGCTCATTTACTTCTGGAAAAAAGAGCAGTGGGAAATGTACGACCTGGTCAAAGACCCGGACGAACTCCACAATCTCTACAATGACCCCGCTCAGAAGAAGACCGTCGCGGAACTTAAGGCCGAGCTCTACCGCTTGAAAAAGGAGGTCAAGGACGACGATCAGTACGCCGTTCAACAGCCGCCGCCCGGAGTGGATGGCCAGCCGGCCCCCGTCACCAAGCGGGCGGAACACTGAGGTCAATAAAAATAACGCCACACCTTTGTGGTGCCTCTAGGCGTGCGCTGTCACTGCAGGGCTTTGGCTCCTGTTCTATCTCGTGGCCGACGTGCGTCCAAAAAGCAGTGTCGCAAAACTGGCCAAACCGTGTGCGGTTGCTGGCCAAAATGTCCTGTTGTCCTACCTGCTTCCAGAGATGCTTCCTTCGGCCTTGGACTGGTTTCACCTCGATGACGCCTACGCCTCACTCGCTCAGCCCAGCCTGGCTTGCGCCATCGCCCGCTCGGCCGGTTGTGCCACGGTTCTGCCTGCCCTCACCGCTCTCGTGAATCGTTTCGGTTTCCGCCTCAAGCTTTGAGAATTGGCACAAAGTATGCAGCCCGAAATGCCTGTAGGTTTCGCTGCCTACATCATCATGGGTTCGGGCGGGGCTGACAAATAAAGGCTCCGCCCGCCTTTCATAGTGGGTTGGAAGCGGCCCCGGTGAATGCCGGGCCGCTTCTTTCCTCCCCACGCTCCTCACGCTTGACACCTCGGTTTTGAAAGTGAACGATGTTCCAGTGGCAGTGCCGGCTTAGCTCAGTGGTAGAGCAGCAGTTTTGTAAACTGCGGGTCGTCGGTTCAATCCCGACAGCCGGCTCCACTCCAAAAAAATGGGCAGCCTCACTTGTGGGCCGCCCGGAAGCTGTGCCAAGAACCCGCTACCTTTCGAGTTTGTTAAAGCGCGTTCTTGCCCACAGCTCGTTAAAGCTGGGTCCTACTTAATTCATTTTCATTGAACTCACAATTCGGGGAAGTCCCGAATTTCGACCAAGGGATTCACCGGTCGATGCCTCCGGCCAACTCACACCGCCATAGGTGATGTTCCACAAGACGTGCTCTGATACCAGGGTGTCAATGCGGAGTATCTCGTGTGTAATAAAAATGGACACGGCGCCCCCAAGCGCCTGGAAAGCGAACGAGTTTCAGCCTCGGCAACCTCCGAATTGAACTCCGTCGAAAGCCAAAACCGAACGGGTTCGACGGCCAAAGCTCGGTTTATCCCACATGGGGAACACAACCTGCTTGTAAAAACCGGGAAAACACTCATTCCCGGAGACCTTACTTGTGAGAGACGGCAGAACTAATCGAGGATTGTGGTTCGTGCGGCCGGTGCTTGGCGCCGTCGCAGTGCAAAACCACGGACTGAATCGAACTTGTCTATGTCTTTAGCGAACATCTCAGGAATCGGCGGTAGCGCAACGCAGAACGTGGTTCTGGCTGCGGAACCCGGTATTTCCGCAGGCAGAGCGATGCTCTGCGATCAGGCGGCAACCACCAGTCCTCGTGTTGAGCGCAATGTAGTATCCGAACAGCCGGTGATAGCCGAGGGATTGAAGACTTTTAGTTCCATTTCCGTGGTCGTGCCGGTTTACAACAGCCAGTCGATCCTGGCAGCCTTGGTTGAGCGATTAGCACCGGTACTGGCTCATCTCACCGACCAATACGAGTTATTGTTAATCAATGATGGCAGCCGCGACCAGAGCTGGCTCGCTATCGAGGACCTCTCCACCCACCATCCCTGGGTCCGAGGCATCAACCTGATGCGGAATTATGGACAGCACAATGCGCTGCTTTGCGGGATTCGCGCGGCCCTGGGCCAAGTCATCGTGACGATGGATGATGACCTGCAGCATCCGCCAGAAGAGATCCCCAAGTTGCTCACAAAGCTGGCTAAGGGCTTCGATGTGGTCTATGGTTTCCCCGAACAACAGCAGCACGGACTGTTGAGGGATATCAGTTCGGAACTGACCAAGCTGGCCCTCCGCAGTTCGATGGGCGTCGAAACGGCGCGGCATGTGTCAGCCTTCCGCGCCTTTCGCGCCCAGGCCCGCGACGCCTTCGCCAATTACCACAGTCCGTTTGTTTCGATCGATGTCGTATTGACGTGGGCCACCACTCGATTTGCTGCGATCAAAGTCAGGCACGATCCCCGCGCGGCTGGCGCTTCCAACTATACCTTCCGCAAGCTCGTCACCCATGCAATGAACATGATGACGGGGTTCTCAACCTTGCCCCTGCAGTTCGCCAACCTTCTGGGGTTGGGGTGCACAGGGTTCGGCGCCCTGGTTCTGCTTTATGTCGTTGGCCGGTTTTTTCTCTTTGGGACAAGTGTGCCGGGATTTTCGTTCCTCGCCTCGATCATAACCATTTTCTCCGGGGCGCAACTCGTCGCTCTGGGTATTATTGGGGAGTACCTGGCCCGAATGCATTTCCGAATGATGGAGCGTCCAACCTACGTCGTTGGCCAGCAAACCCCGAGGCAGGTTGCGATCGATCGATCATGAGAATCGCGCTGCTTTGTGCAACTCGCCGTGGGCTGGCCGTATTGAAGAAGCTGACCGATCTGGTGCCGGACTGGGATCTGGCCGTCTTTAGTTTCCGAGAAGAGCCCGGAGAACCACTCTTCTTTGAACAAATCCGAGAATGCACTCTCGCCCGGAAAGGGTCCTTTTTCGAGACCCGCCAGCTCACGGCTGCTAGCTTGAAGCCGTTTTGGGAAGATGCAACTGTGGACCTTATGTTGGTAGTCAGTTGGCGGTTCTTGATCCCAATGGAGGTTTACAAAAAGCCACGCCTCGGCGCGTTCGTCTTTCATGATTCGCTGCTCCCGGCCTACCGGGGCTTTTCGCCGACGGTTTGGTCGATTATTAACGGGGAAGACCACACTGGAGTTACGCTCTTCGAGATCGCGGATGGAATCGACACCGGAGACATCGTCGATCAGGAGCGGGTGGAAATTGCGAGCGACGAGACGATTGCCAGCATGGTCGATCGCGTAACCGCAACTTATTTGCGCCTGTTGGAGCGAAATCTGCCCGCCTTGATTGCCGGCTCCGCGCCTCGCCGGAAACAAGACCATTCTCGATCCACCTATACCTGCCGCCGCCTTCCATCCGATAATCAGATAGACTGGCACGCGCCGACAAAAAACATCTTCGATCTGGTCCGGGCCGTTGGGGTGCCTTATGCTGGGGCCTATACTTGGCTCCAGGGCAAGAAGCTTACGATTTGGAAAGCAGAGATGCTTCCCTCACAACGCAACTATATCGGGCGCGTGCCGGGTCGCGTGGTGGAAGTACGTCCGAAGACAGGTGCGGTAGTGTTGACCGCGGACGGAACAATCCTGGTTACCGACGTTCAATTGGAAGGGGGCCCTCCCGTTTGTGCGGCCGAGGCTCTAAACGGCCTTTCCCTCACTCTAGGTCGCTGACATCATGTTCCAGAACTTCTCAATCCCCTTTAACCAGTCGTCCCTTGTGGGCCGGGAATTGGAACATATTTTCCGGACGATGACGATTGGCCAGATCGCCGGAGACCAGACTTATTCTAAAAAGTGCCATGAACTGCTCGAGCAGGTGCTGGGGGTAAAGAAGGCGCTCGTGACTTCCTCCTGCACTCACGCTCTGGAGATGTGCGCGTTGCTTCTCGGCATCCAACCGGGGGACGAAGTCATTGTCCCTTCGTTCACCTTTGTTTCCACCGCCAATGCCTTCGCCCTGCGGGGAGCGCGGATCGTTTTCGCCGATATCAGGCCCGACACGTTGAACCTGGACGAAACGCGGTTGGAAGCCCTCATCTCGCCCCGGACCAAGGCCATCGCGGTGATGCATTATGCGGGTGTCGGCTGCGAGATGGACGCAATCCTGGACCTCGCCGCCAGCTACGGTATCCCGGTCGTGGAAGACAACGCCCACGGCCTGTTCGGTAAATACCGGGGCCGCTGGCTGGGGACCTTTGGCTGCCTGGCTACCCAAAGTTTCCACGAGACTAAGAATATTACCTGCGGAGAAGGCGGGGCGTTGCTGGTCAACGACTCCGGCTATGTCGAGCGAGCGGAGATCATCCGCGAAAAGGGAACGGACCGTAGCCGGTTTTTCCGGGGACAAGTGGACAAATATTCCTGGGTGGATATCGGCTCCAGCTACGTGATGAGCGACGTTCTGGCGGCATTCCTTTATGCCCAATTGGAAGTTTGGCAGAACATCCAGACCCAGCGGCGGCGGATTTGGGATTGTTACGACAGCCACTTGCGAGGCTGGGCGGGCGAACGGGGAATTGGGTGCTCCGTCGTGCCTCCCTATTGCGAACAAGCCTACCACATGTACTACTTGCTCCTGCCGTCATTGGAAAAACGGCAGGCCCTCATCGCGTTTTTGAAGTCGCGAGGCATCCTGAGCGTTTTCCACTACTTGCCGCTGCACCTTTCCCTGATGGGCCAGCGCATGGGGGCGCGGGCCGATGCTTGCCCGGTAGCGGCGGAGAAGAGCGATCGCCTGGTGCGCTTGCCTTTTTACAATAGCCTCACCCAGGCCCAGCAGGACCAGGTGATTGAGGCGGTTCTGGAGTTCCCGGGCGTGCGATCTACCGTCCTTGCGCCTTTCGTGGGCGCGGTGGCATGAACTTTATCCACCAACTTTCGCGCGTGCTGGGTTGCCCGGCCGGCTATAAGCTGTTCACCAGAATCGTGGGGGGTGAAAGCGCTTGGCGACGTTATTTGTCTGATTACGTGAAACCCGTCTCCGGTGACAAGGTCCTGGATATCGGCTGTGGCCCGGCGGACATCCTGGAGTACCTGCCGCAGGTGGACTACACGGGCCTGGACCTCAGTCCAGCATACATCGCTTCCGCCCGAAAGCGGTTTGGGAGCAAAGGTCGTTTCTTGTGCAACGACGTTGGTTTGGCCACCCTCGAGCGCGAGCACGGAACCTTCAGCCTGGTTATGGCTACGGGGGTGCTTCATCACCTGGACGATGAACGCGCCGCGAAATTGTTCGGTCTTGCGCATCGGGCGTTGCGTCCCGGCGGCCGCCTCATTACCTATGACGGTTGCTATGTTCGGGACCAATCCCGAATCGCCCGCTGGATGCTCAGTAATGATCGCGGCAAGTTCGTTCGCACCATGCCGGAGTATTTGCGGCTGGCGTCAGCCTTGTTTCCCAGGATAGAGCCGTGCCTGAGGCATGACTTGCTTCGCATTCCCTATACTCACCTGATTATGCGTTGCTCGGACTAAGGCCTGTCGGCGGGCTGATATCCGGGAAATCGCAGGAGCGGAAGATTCTCCTGAAAGTTCACGGGCCGCTCGACCGGTACCGGCACGAATTGCGCTGGCCCCGCCGACACGACAAGTTGTGAGATCACCTGCGCGCACCAGTACTGTGAGTAAGGCCCAAGATACCATTTGGTCGGCAGATTGGGAGGTGGTGGGAGCGGGGATGGCGTGCGGTTTCGGTTGGCATCCCCGACTTGACCTACGACCCAGACGCGCTTCCCGCCTCGCAACGTGTCGCTGAGTTCGGTCAGCACCGGCGCGATCGGTTCAGGCTGGTTCAATTTTTCCCATACCAGGTCGTTACGATGCACCTTGTGCGAGTTGATCGGAGGCAGTGTCACCCAGCGGGTTCGCCCCCGGTAATAGCGGTCAAACGTGATCCCCTCCCAGGCTCCTTGCACCACGATAAGGTCTCCTTCCTGCGCGTTCTTTTGCAGCGCGGCGGCAACCAGGTCCACGTTGCTCTGCCGCGTGTGTGCTTCCTCCCAAACCGCGCCCGATGTGCTCCCAATCATCAAGACCAGGAACCCGGTGCGCAGCATGCCGCACGGCCGCCACACCGGCCAGGCCGCACCCAGCACCCCATCCAGCGAAATCGCCAATAAAGTGAGCAAGCCAAGATAATACCACGGCTCGGTCGGGTAATGGAGCTTGAGCAGGAAGAAGAAGTACCCAGTGACTCCGCCTAGCATGCTGACACCGCTGAACAGGGCTAGGTCCGCACGAGCCGCGTCACCCGTGTCGCCGCCCAGGCTGGTCGTCCGCTCGGTTGCAGATCGTCCGGGCCCAAACTGAACCAAAACGGCCGCCGCTGTTCCTGCTAGCAAAAGTATCATCCAGATCCAGATGCCTGAAGCCGAGGGCCCGGGAGAATGAGCGCTGCTTTGGGCTGCCACGGCCTGGCTGAGCTTCTTCCAAAGGTCGGGCAAGGTAAACGGCACCTGGATCATAGGCACGTAGTGAGCCGCGCGGCGCAGGTTCGGCCAGTAGATCATCGTCGATGACCCGGCGGCAAGGCCAATTCCCACCAACGTCCCCAGCGTCCTCCATTGGCGCCGCCGGAGCACTACCCCGCACGCTCCCGCCAGCATCGCGCAAAGAAAAATCTCGTCGTAATACACAGTGTGCACGAAGAGCAGGCTGGCCAGGGCCGCCAGCACCGCCCGCGAACGGGTTGGCGACTCCAAGTACCGCCAGAGCATGCCGAAGTTCAGCACGAGGAGGCACATTGCCAGCCCATAGGCGCGATTGGCCCCTGCGATGTTGACGAACGCCGGCAAACTTCCGAGCAGGGCCACGCTCAGGATTGGCGCGCGCCCGTGGATCCACCGGGAATAAAGCCAGAGGCAACCTAGAAAGAGCAGTCCCACCACCAACCCCAAAACACGGATCCCGGAATCGCTTTCTGCCAGCCCCAAAGCGCTCCAACCCCGCAGCAGCAGTAGCCAGAGCGCTGGAAACGATTCGCAACGCATGCTGTCCCAAAATTCACTCAGCGAAGGCATTTGAGCCACGTTGATGCTGTTGGTTTCGTCACGCCACAACGGACCCGCGTTGAGAGCCTTCAACGCCAGCACACCAGCCACCAGGCCCGTGGCGGCCAGGGTCGCTCCCGGTTCGGCCCAAAACGCCAGTGTCCGCCCCGGAAACTTGGTTTGGGGATTGGGTTGAAGAGCAGTCTGCACGCCCATTGATGGGTGCGAGCATACAGAGTGGCAAAACCCCGTCAAGTTAGGCGCGCGGGAATCCACTCGTTAAGACAACCGCTGACTGTACCCGCACTCCGCACGCAATTCTCTCGCGGTGTAAGCGACCGTCGGGAACCAGCCGTTCGGATTCGGCCCAGCAGGTAGCATTTTCAGGACTTGCCTTGGACCGGGGACTCGCTGACCCTTTTCCGAACCGACCATGACCACAGCGCCCCGCCCGAGCCGCAGACTGGAGATCCTGGTGGGGCTCGTTCTTACTGCGGTAATCGTGTGTTTGCATGCGGTGCGGTTCGTGAAGGCCGGCGCATTGTGGCGCGACGAGGCGGCGGCCGTCGGACTGGCGACGTTGTCGCCAGTCCGGGAGGTCGTTCGGCATTTTCCACACGAGGCCTTCCCACTTTTGGTCCCGGCGGCGATTCGCACCGTGGCGTGGGCTTCCGGCAACAGTGATTGGGGTTTCCGCGCGTTTGGTATGTTGGTGGGTCTTTCGATTCTCGCCGCTCTGTGGTGGACCACCTGGACGGTTCGGCGCAGCCCGCCCTTGCTCTCGCTGGCGTTGCTGGGCTTCAACAGCGCCTTCTTGGTTTACGGTGACTCCGTTCGTGGGTATGGCTTGGGCACCTTCTTCATGGTTTTGACGGCCGGCCTGGTGTGGCGTGTAGTGGAGCGGCCGACCAGTTGGCGAATTGCGAGCGCGGCGCTCGGGGCGGTGGCTAGCGTGCAATGTTTGCTGCACAACCCACCTCTGGTCTTGGCGATTTGCCTGGGCGGCGTTGCCGTGGCCTGGCGGCGTGGGGCGTGGCGGCTGACAGCCGTGGTGCTGCTTATCGGCGTGGCTGCGGCAATCTCCTTGCTGCCCTACTGGGCATTGCTACGAAGCGCCCGCGGTTGGGACGTGCTGGTGCGCAAGCCCGTGGCCCTGCGGGAAATTTGGCTGGAGTTCCACCAAACTCTAGCGGCATCTGGCTTATCAAACGCCTGGTTCTGGACGCTGCTCTTTTTTTCAGGCCTTGCCGTCGAACTGCGTTCCCGGTTCAAGCCGAGGCAGGTCCGTTCCCCGGCTGTGCCGCCTGACGACCGGGAGAGTGACCTCCTCCTCTTCGCGGGAACCGCGCTGCTGCTCGCCGTCGGCGGCTGTTTTTGTTTCCTTAAACTCCTCAGCTACCCCACCCGCCCATGGTACTACATCGCAGTGATGGGGTTGGCCGCTGTTCTGTTGGACCTTATCTTTGACACTCTGCGGCAGGCCCGTTGGGTGAGGCCATCGCGGCTGGTTTTGGTCATTGCGCTTGCTGCTTCTTCTCTGCCGTTGACGTGGAGCCAGGTGCAGGTGAGACAAACCAATGTGGACCTTGTTGCGGTGAGGCTCGGCCAACTTGCCGCTCCAGACGATTTGATTTTTGTGTATCCCTGGCACAACGGAATCTCGTTCGAACGCTATTACCGTGGCCCGACTCCATGGATGACGCTACCCCCGCTCAACTTTCATCGTTTCCATCGGTATGACTTGGTCCAGGCACAAATGAACTCGCCGGACACTGTCCAGCCGCTGCGGCCTCTCTTCGACGGTATCCGCACAACCTTAGTGCGCGGTCATCGGCTTTGGATTGTCGGCAATTTCCCCGCCGCTCCGGAATCCTTGGAGGGGCGCTCGCCCGAGAACGTTATTTCGATCACCTGGTCCATTAAAGTGGCCGAATTCCTGAGGGCTTCCGCCCGCCATCTGGAAAATGTACGAGTCGAATCGTACGGGCCGGTGAGCCCATTCGAGGACTTGCCGTTGAAATTCGTGGAGGGGTGGTCAGGGCCATTGTCCAGCCACTCCAGCTACCCATCACAAGCCTCCAGGCTTGCTTTGCAGCCGTAATTCCCAAATTGTGTCCCTGTGATGCCGAAAAAGGCATTGATCACCGGCTTCACTGGCCAGGACGGCTCTTGCTTGATGCAAGTGAAAGATTTTCTTGAGGAACCGCCGGTTGGCCTGAACTCTGCCTGTCACCGGCAAGCAATTATCCGTCTCGATTGGATCGGGTCATCGAGCGATCCGATTCCGGTCAGGACTCGAGGCTGCGCAAGAATTGTGGTGGCCGGCGAGCTTCGGTGGCTTGCTCGAAAGCGAATGCGATTCCCAGCAGTCTCGGTTCGCTCCAGGCGCGGCCAAAAAAGGAGAGGCCCACCGGCAAACCAAACACCAGGCCGGCAGGCACAGTGATGCTCGGGTAACCGGCGACGGCCGCCGGTGTCGTGCTGTCCCCCAGCCCATGATCGCCGGTCACCCAGTCGGTGAGGTGGGCGGGCGTGGACGTGGGCGCGACGATGGCGTCGAGTTTGCGCTGGTCCATGACTTTATCGATGCCCTCGGTGCGGGCCAGGCGCCGGCACGTGGCCAGCGCCGCGAGGTAACCCTCTTCGCTCAGCGGCCCTTTGGCTTGCGCCTTGAGCAGCTCTTCCTGGCCGAACCAACGCAATTCCTGTTCGCGATGCTTTTCGTTGAACTCGATGATGTCTTCGAGGGTGCGCACCGGCGCCGTCGGGCCGAGCCCGGCGAGATAGGCATTGAGGTCGGCCTTCATCTCATAGCGAAACACTTCGAGTTCGGCCTCCTCCAGCTCCGGCATCTTCTTGAGCTCAACCGGGTCGATGACTTCCGCACCGAGCCGTTTCATTTCCTTGAGCGCGGACTCAATCAGCGCATCGGCTTGGGGATGGAATCCGAAGAACGCGCGAGCAACACCGAGGCGGGCGCCGCGCAGGCTGCCCGGAACGAGGAAGGCGGTGTAATCGCGGTGCCCTTGGGCGGAACTATCCGCAGTGGCTAGGTCGTGCCGATCGGTGCCGGCGAGCGCGCCCAACAGGAGCGCGGCATCGGTGACTGTGCGGGCCAGGGGGCCGGCGGTATCCTGGCTGTGCGCAATCGGAATGATGCCGGCCCGGCTGACCAGCCCGAGGGTCGGTTTGATCCCGACGACGCCGTTGAACGATGCCGGCGAAAGAATCGAACCGTCGGTTTCCGTGCCGACGGCCGCGGCGCAAAGGTTGGCGGCGGCCGCCACCGCGGAACCGGAGCTGGAGCCGGAAGGATTGCGATCCAGCGCGTACGGGTTGCGCGTCTGACCGCCGCGCGCGCTCCAGCCGCTGGTCGAAAGCGCGCCACGAAAGTTGGCCCATTCGCTCAGGTTGGTTTTGCCCACCAGCACGGCCCCGGCGGCGCGCAACTGCGTCACGACGAAGGAGTCCCGTGGCGGGAGCGACCCTTCCAGCGCGAGCGAGCCGGCGGTCGTCGTCATGCGGTCGTGCGTGTCAATGTTGTCTTTGATGAGGATGGGAATGCCGTGCAGCGGGCCGCGCGGGCCTTTGGCCTGCCGCTCCTTGTCCGAGGCAGCCGCGAGCGCCAGCGCATCGGGATTCAGCTCGATGACGGCCCTGAGCGCCGGGCCGCGCCGGTCCAGCGCCGCGATGCGCGCCAAGTACTTTTTGGTCAAATCCACTGCGGAATACTCGCTGTTCTCCAGCAGGTGCTGGAGTTCGGAAATCGTCAACTCTTCCAGGTCGAAGGGTTTGATTCGGCTAACCCGCTGCGACCGGGCGGCGGCGCGGGCGTCGGACGCGGTCGTGGTGGTGAGGGTGGCGACGCTCCCAAGCGCCGCCGCGCGCAGGAAATTTCGTCGGTTCATAATGGAGATTCTCAGAGTAGGGGGGCCCTAAGTGAACGCCTTTATTCGGCGACGACTTTGAGCTTCGAAATGGCGCCCCGGAAATGTGTCCGGCCGTCGTAATCCCCAACGGGCCTGCCGTTATCGTGCCCGACGCAGAAGTCTTCGTGGGGTTGGCCCGGGATGAGACCGGGGGCCTTGCCACGAGCGACCGTCTTGCCATCAATGGCCAGCATCATGGCGCCATCGCGAGCCAGCCGCGCTTCCAGACGAAAGTGGGCCGCCGGTGTCTTGGCGGCTGAAATGGACACCAGGTCTCCGGCTTCGCGAACGGTAAAAGCTGGTTTCCCGCCGCGCAGATGCACCGCATAGCCATTGAAACTGCCGCCCTGGGCGATAATTACGCCGTCGGGCGCTTCGGGGCTCACCTCCGCTGAAATGGTGAGCGCTTTGCCGGCGATCTGCGGAGCTTCGGCTTGGTCCAGGACATCCCCAATCTCCAGCTTGTCGAGGGACTGGAGATCATAATGGGCGGCCAACACATCCGCGGCGGGGGCTTGCCCGGGCAGCCACAGCCCGACCGCGTGGGCCACCCGACCGGGCGGACGCACGCCGGGGCCGGTGGCCGTGAGGCCAAGGTCGGCACCCATTTGCGCGACCAGTCCCTGGAGCCGCTTCACAACCTCGGGATGTTGCCCGGCGACGTCCCGTTTCTCGCCGATGTCTTCATCGAGGTTATAGAGCGTCGGGGTAAACGGCTTGGCGGTGTCCGGGGCGGCGGCCGTCTTGCCCAGGCCTTCGCTCTGGCGGGCGACGGCCAGTTTCCACGGTCCGGAGCGGACGGCTTGCAACGCGTTGCCGGAGAAATAATAATGCGCCTGGTGGGGAGATTCTTTGGTCCGGCCCAGCAGCAGGGGAGAGATGTCCAGGCCGTCAATTTTGTCGTCTGGCGGCAACGTGCCGCCGGCCAGGCTCACGAACGTGGGAAGAAAATCAAAGTTGGCGGCGATAGCATCGACGGCGCCACCGTGCGGGACCTTGCTCGGCCACCAGGCGATGGTCGGTTCGCGCACCCCTCCTTCGTAAGTCCCGCCCTTGCCGCCGCGCAACGGGCCCGCCACGCCCGCATTGGTTCCCTGCGAAAGCCACGGCCCGTTGTCGCTGGTAAAAATCACCAGTGTGCGTTCGGCCAGCCCCAGTTCCCGCACCGTGTCGAGCACCCGCCCGACGCTCCAATCGACTTCCTCGACCCAGTCGCTGTACAGCCCATTGGGCGATTTGCCCCGGAACCGGTCGCCGGGATGAATCGGCACATGCACCGCCGTATGCGGCAGGTAAAGGAAGAAAGGCGCGTCCTTGTGTTCGCGCACGAACTTCAGTGCCGCCTCCGTGTAGCGCTCCGTGAGCCGGTTCTGGCCTTCGGGCGTGACGGTCTCGATGACCTGCTCGTTCTGCACCAGCGGCAGCGGCGGACGCCGCTGCCGTCTGCCCTTCGCGAGGTTGGCCGGACCGCCCATGTCATTCGAGTAAGGCAGGCCGAAGTACGAATCGAACCCATGGCGCGTGGGCAGGAACTCCGGCGCATCGCCGACGTGCCATTTGCCGACGGCCATCGTCGCGTAGCCCTGCGCCTTGAGCAGTTCGGCGATCGTGTGTTCGTTCGTGCTCAGACCGATGGCCGCGGCGGGCGACAACACATTCGGCAACGAGACCCGTTTGGCGTAACACCCCGTGAGGATTTGCGCCCGCGACGGCGTGCAAACCGGAGCGGCATAAAAGCTGGTGAAGCGCAACCCTTCCTGCGCCATGCGGTCGAGATTCGGCGTGCGATTTTTGGTCGAGCCGAACGGCCCGATGTCCCCGTAGCCCATGTCGTCGGCCAGGATGAGGATGAAGTTGGGTTTGGACGCGCCCTCGGCGGCCAGAGAAGTGACCACCAAAACGCCTATGAGGACCAGCAGAGCCAGGATCGTGCGCTTCGAGTGGAACCGTGTTGCCACGCGGCCAGCCTGATCGATAGGGGCGATAAGGTCAAGGCGTTCGCCGCTGAACCAAAGCTTGGACTTAGGCATTTTTACCGCCGCAAAACAAAACAAGAAAAAAGCCGGCGTCATTTGAGAGGAAATACGGTTGGCTTTTTCGGATCTTCTGGCGCGGCTCCCGAAACGTCAGGCCTGTCTCCGAGCCGATCTGTCTCGACTCAATCGGGCACTTAATCTTGCCAGAATGCCGTCCGGACAATAGCTTCGGGTCGTGACGACACCGGTCGAAGCCATCGCGGCAATTTACGAAGATGGGATGAGATTGTTCTTATGAGCACGAGGGAGATCTTGCTGGAAGTAGCAGCGAAGTTGCCCAAAGATGCAACGCTGGCCGACGCGATCCAGGAGCTTGAGTTTCGCCAAGGGGTCGAAAAGGCACTGGCAGAACTTGACCGCGGCGAGGGCATTCCCATTGAAGAGGTCAAAGCGAAGATCAATCAATGGGCCGGAAGGTAATTATCTCCCCTTCTGCCGAGTCTGACCTCAGCGACATCGTTGCTTACAGGCCGAAAACACTGTATTATCACTCACTTCTTCCGCTGCACCTTCGCCGCCACCTTCAACCTTAGCGCATTCAACCGTATGAAGCCTGTTGCATCATCCTGGTTATAGGCTTTGGTCGGGTCAGCTTCCATCGTTGCGATCGCCGGGTTGTACAGACTTACCGGGGATTTGCGGCCGGCGCACATCAGGTTGCCTTTGTAAAGTTTCACGCGGACGGTGCCCGTGACGTTCTTCTGGCTCTCGGTCACGAAGGCCTGCAATGCCAGCCGCTCCGGCGCAAACCAATACCCGTAATACACCAGCTCCGCGTAGCGCGGGATGAGCGAGTCGCGCAGATGCATCACTTCGCGGTCCATCGTCAGCGTCTCCATTTGTCGATGGGCGAAATGCAGGATCGCCCCGCCGGGCGTCTCATAAACGCCGCGTGATTTCATCCCCACGTAGCGGTTCTCCACCATATCAACCCGGCCGACACCATGCTTGCCCCCGAGTTTGTTGAGCGTCCGCATCACCGCCAGCGGGGCCAGCGCCTTGCCGTTGACGGCGACGCAGTTGCCTTTTTTGAACTCGATCGTCACATACTCCGGTTTATCCGGCGCGTCCTCGGGCGCGACGCTGAGCTTGAACATGTCCTTGTTCTTCGGCGCGAAAGCGTCCATCCATGGGTCTTCGAGAATGCCGGCTTCGAAAGAGATGTGCAGGAGGTTGCGGTCCATCGAATACGGCTTCTTCGCCGAGGCCTGGATCGGAATCTTCTTCTCCTCGCAATACGCAATCATCTCCGCGCGGCCGGGGAACTGGTCGCGAAACCGGGCGTCCCGCCAGGGAGCAATCACCTGGAGTTCGGGCGCAAGGGCGGCGGCGGTGAGTTCGAAACGCACCTGGTCGTTGCCTTTGCCGGTGGCGCCGTGCGCGAGGGCGTTGGCTTTTTCCTTGCGCGCAGCTTCAATCATGCCCTTGGCGATGAGCGGCCGGGCGATGCTGGTGCCCAGAAAATATTGGCTCTCATAAACCGCGCCGGCCTGCAGCATCGGGAAAATGAAATCGCGCGCGAATTCTTCCTGTAAATCGACGATGTAACATTTGGAGGCGCCGGTTCTTTTGGCCTTGGCTTCAAGGCCTTTGAGCTCCTCTTCCTGGCCGATGTTGGCGCAGAATGCGATGACCTCCGAGTCATAGGTTTCCTTGAGCCACGACAGGATGACCGAAGTGTCGAGCCCGCCCGAATAAGCTAAGACAATTTTCATGCGGTGAGATAATGGGGAACAGCCTCGAAACGCCAAGCGGAAAATAACGAGTGCAGGTTTAGAAGGCGCATTTCGACACCGCAAACCACGCTGTCGCTCCGCCGAAGCTCGGGCCGTGGGTCTCCCTCTCCCCTTCATAAGGGGAGAGGGCGGGGTGAGGGGTCGCTCTTTGGTTCATGCGTCGAGGAAAGGTCTTTCCCATGTGCCGTGGTGGCACCAACCAGATCCGCCCGGACTGAGAGAGACGGGTTAACCCTTGTTGTTCCGCGAAGGTTCGATGTGCACCAGCACGTCGCGCACGCGGGGCACCTGAGTCCGCACTTTGTCCTTCACATCATGCGCAATCTCATGCGACCGCTGGACGGTCATCTCCGGGTCCACCTCCACGTGCATATCCACATAGTATTGATGCCCCATTTTGCGGGCCATGCATTTTTCGACCGCATCCACGCCGCGCACCGCTTCGGCGATGCGGCGAATGCGTTCGACTATTTCGCGGTTGGGCGAGCGGTCCATCAACTCATTCAAGGCCGGAAGCAGCAAGTGCCAGCCGTTCCAGGCGATGACCAGCGCGGCCGCCACTGCCGCGGCATCATCCGCAGCTTCGAACCCTTTCCCCCCAACCAGGGCTACGCTGATGCCGATCGCCGCGGCCAACGACGTGATCGCATCACTCCGATGGTGCCAGGCGTCGGCCTTGATTGCCGAGCTGTCCACCGAGACCGACGTGTGCAGTACAAAACGAAATAGACTTTCCTTGATCGCGATCACGACAAACAGCACCAGCAGCGTAAACGGTGCCGGCGACAGGTGCGGCCGGTGAATTTCACTAATCGCAGTTACCGCAATCCAGCCCGCCGCCATCAGCAGCATCACGGACACAATCGCCGCCGCGAGCGGTTCCGCCTTGCCATGCCCGTAAGGGTGATCTTCGTCGGCAGGCTCAGCCGCCACCACCAGCCCGCGCCAGACGATAATCGAACTGAAGATGTCGGCCAGGGATTCGACCGCGTCCGCGATCAAAGCATGAGAATGACCCAGAATGCCGGCCGCCAGTTTGCTGCCGGCCAAAACCGTATTTACCGCTAATCCTGAGAAGGTAGCGCGCAACCCACGTTGAAGCCGGCTCTGAGCCACGGCGAAACCGTACAATTGATCGCCACAAAAGAACACAAAGAACTCAAAGTCTGCATTTATGATCCCATTTCTTGTGTGTTCTTTTGTAGCAATTCCCGCGTTTTTAGCTATTTTTCACGCATGCTCGAATCGTCATCGGAGCCGATCGCCAGTCTGTATGTGCATGTGCCGTTCTGCGCGCACAAATGCTCCTATTGTGCCTTCTATTCCGAGCCGTCCAGCGGTGAACTGATCAATCGTTACGTCGCTGCTCTGATTCGCGAAATGCAACTGGTCGCTGCCGACCTCAAACCGCGGCTGGTCTTTTTCGGCGGCGGCACCCCGTCGTTGCTCAACCTGCGACAGTGGGAACAAATCCTCGAGGCGATGGAGCGATTGAACCTGCTCGGCGCCGAGGAGTGGACCGTCGAATGCAATCCCGCCACCGTCTCGCTCGACAAAGCCAGGTTGCTGCGGTCCTACGGCGTGAACCGCATCTCCATGGGCGTCCAATCCCTCGACGAGTCACTGCTGGAACGGCTCGGGCGCATCCACTCCCGCGACATGGTTTTTAAGTCCTTCGACCTTCTCCGCCAGGCCGGGTTTGAAAACCTGAATCTCGACCTCATGTTCGCCATCCCCGGCCAAACCCTCCCAATCTGGCGCGAAACCCTCCGCCAGGCCCTCGCTCTGGGAAGCGAACATCTCTCCAGCTACGAAGTCATTTACGAAGAGGACACTGCGCTCTACGCCCAACTGCGGGCCGGTGAATTCGACGAGGATGAAGACCTGGCCTGCGCGATGTACGATGAATTGGTTGAACAGGCCACCCCTGCTGGTTTCAAACAATACGAGGTCGCCAACTT
>DATMQA010000070.1:0-2391 GCA_035566895.1 Binatia bacterium | reverse complement strand
ATGGAAACACCGGGAAAAATTTGCTTCGCACCGAAAACCGGGACCGTTGCGGGTCAGGGGCCGGAGCCGGCCGCGTTAGCCGCGCGAAATATACGTCGCACCTCATGCACTTGAATGGGCCAAAAAGTGATTAATTTGCTAGCCGCCATGGCGAATGCGACGCCGCTTAATCCCCACCAGGGTGCGAAAAGAACACCGAACACCACGCAGCCGAGCGCGCAGAGGACGATAGAAAGCGCCAGCGGCTCGAGTCGCTCGACACCAGTGAGCAATTGTCCCGGCACCATGAGACATACACCGACCGCGGTATATATAAACAGCCAGAGAATCAGATGGGTATCGGGCACCGCGGAAGGGCCGGCCCAAAGGAGGATCAGGGGCTTCGCGACGAGGGCCAGCGCAACGGCGAGGGGTACACCCAAGGCAACCGAAACGAACGTGGCGTTTTTAAAAGCTCCCTTGATCCAATCCCAGTCGCGCCGCGCCTTGGCCTCGCCAAACGCGGACATGAAGGGCGCTGTCCCCATGTAAGCCAATTCCACGGGAAGCGTGATGACCTTGGCCGTAACTACGAAGATAACCACCTTCGATGGGCCGAGCATTTGAGTAATGATCATTGCCTGGCTCTGGTAAATTCCCAAACTTGCCAGTTGCATGACCATGTATTTGCCGCCCAGCTTCAGTAGGCGCCGGATGTAGGTCCACCTCACGGCTGAGGGCGCAGGCGCAAGCCACGGGTAGCGGCGGACGAAGGCATGGTACGCATTCGCCAAGAGCACGAGAGCGGGAATGCCGGATAGGGCGACAACCAGCTGCGGCAACCCGCCGTGAAAGCGCGTTACGACAATCAGGCCAAGCAGCGACACAACGCCGTACGCGATCCCCCATATATTCGCCAGATAGCCGTCCTGGTGAGCGTTGTAGAACGATCGCAACAGGCTTAACGGTAGGTTGATCACAAACAATGTCAGTACTAAAGCGCAGGTCGACTCCAGTTCCTGGGTGGAGGTGGCATCCGACACGCGGAAAACGGCTCGCCAGGGAATGAAATGGAAGGCGGCCATAAAGACCATTCCAATAATTAGGGCGATGGTGACCAGCGCCCAGAATGCAGACGCGACGTAGTGACGCGCCGACTCCCAGTCGTCGTTTCCGACCGCCTCCGACAGCACATTTACCAGAGCATTGCCGGCGAGACCGAAATCGGTCAGGGCTACCCCAGAGCAGAAGGCTGCTGATGGTCAGCCACACGCCATACCGCTCGGCGCCGAGGTAATCAACCGTAAGCGGCACGGAAACGAAACCCATGAGCAGGGTGAGACCTTTTGCGATGTACGACGTGGAGGCGGTCATACCCGCGCGGCGGTACCGCTCACGTCCCGGGTCGGCGCTCGACCGGGTGAACAGCCTCTTGAGCCCTTTCGGGCTCAAGTATGTTTTAAGAACCGGAGCAAGCTGCTTTAGAACCGGAGCAATCTGCCGAGCCAGGTCCATCGCGGAAGATCGTAAAGGCGGCACAGATGTTCGGTCCCATAGAAGTTAGCGTAATGGCGGGTAGATGGTTCGTTCTTGAGGAGGCGCGGATCATGGCGGCGATCCGTTGACCCCAACGGCGAATGCTTCTGCTGAGGGGGAGCGCGATGATTGGTAGCATCGGCCGCTTCCATTCGGCAATGCGATCAGGTGCGCTGGGCGCAGATCGATTTGACTCCAACGGATGGTGAAATCGATTGAGAATGTCCGTCAGCGACGCCAAAAAGTCGGGGCCTTAAGTTGATTTTATGCATGAGGTCCGATATGTCTTTCTGCCAATATGGCATTTTGCACAAGGGGGAGTGCGATCGATGTTGGCGATAGAGTCGGCTCTGGTCGTTTCGTCGCAGGCGCAGAATTCTTGATTAAAGGCTGCTGCGCTTCCCGGGGTGTTCTCTACAGGTGGCGCCCACTCCCTACCCGGCTCCGACCGTGCGGCAGGCTCGCAAGGTTCCACTGTAAAACCGAGAGAGCCGGGACGCTGATATTCATGGGCCGAACGCCCCTGCCGTGTAGCCGAGGACAGTAGTATGAAAATCACTTTTTACAGTCAGCCCATTGATACCGATATCCCACCAATCTTCTGTCGTGGCTTATAGTTACAGCGAAGTTTGTCCACTTTCCGAATATTGCAAGGTTATTGTGTACGGGACAAGAGATCGGCTCAAAGATGTCCTAGAAGACTCCGAAAGCAGAATGTCGCATTTTCGATGGTTTTCCGGTGCCGCTATCCGACCGGCTCACGGCTGGGGCCAGAAAAGTTCTAGCAAACGTTTTCCGTTGAGCTCACCTGCATTCGCACTCTCAATCTCCGCGCTAGAATAGTTTTGCAGCTCCATGCCAAGTGGTTCGCCCAAA
>DATMQA010000069.1:0-175334 GCA_035566895.1 Binatia bacterium | reverse complement strand
GGCCTGCAATCGCCGAATGGCTGCCTCAGGCAATCGTTGCCACTGGTTCCGAAGCAAGGTTCCGTTCATGGTTCACGTCTCTTCCAGCCGTCAACTTCTTGATTTCGTCGAGGTGCTGCTCGGCGACTTCGCGGCCAAGGGCAATAAATTTTCCCGGTTTGGCGCAATCCGCCCAGGAATCGTCGTAGATGTTCGGACGCAGCACCAGGTCGGCCAGCCGGCAGGACGCCTCCGCGACGCGGATCTGAGCTCCGTGCAGGCTGCGCATCACGATCTGAACCAGGTTCCCTCGGGCGAACTCGCTCGGCTGCTGGTCCGGGGGCACTCCCTTGCCGAATAGCTTCCACGTCTGTGCCTGCTTTTGTTGCGCCAGCTCGCGCTCGAGTTGAATCGAGTAGCGAATACGGTCGGGTGTTGGAATCGCGTCCACGGCGAGCACCCGGGTCACGCCCATTTCTCGCAGCACGTCCACGGGCAAGGGGTCCACAACGGCGCCATCGACGTAAGTTTCTCCGTCGATCGTGATCGGCACGCAGATGCCCGGGACGGCTGCGCTGCAGTGCACCGCCGTGGCGACTTCGCCGCTGGCGAAGACCACTCGCTCGAGCGTGGCCAGGTTGCCGGCGACCACGCGGAGAGGGCGGAGCAGGTCGCCAAACCGGGCATGGCCGATCGAAAGCATCAGCCGGTTTTTGAGCCCCAAGCCCCGCAGGAATCCCTGGCGCGGCAGGAAGACAGGGTCCACCAGGCTCCACAGGGCCCTGGGCACTTCCAATTCCCGCGCGAGCCGTTCCAGCTCGCGGCCATCGAGTCCGTAAGCCCAAAGCGCGCCGACGTAGGCTCCCATGCTCGACCCGGCGACCACGTCCACCTCAATGCCGTTTTCTTCCAGGACCTGGAGCACCCCGATGTGCGAGAAGCCCTTGGCGGCGCCGGACGACAGCGCCAGCCCCACCAGCCGCCCGCCGATCTCCCGGGCCAGCCGCCGGAGGTCCGCCTCGAACGAACCTGTCGGTCCAGCCTGCGTGCCGCTCGCCAGCGCGGGACAATCATGCACGTACATATGCATCGGGCCGGCCGCCCGTTCCGCGCGCAAATCAAAACTATCGATCAATCTGCCCCCGGCAATGCACCCGATGGGTTTGACTCGAACCCCGTTATCCCCGGCTCGCGTCCGTACCGCTCGCGCGAGCAAGTCGAGCTGCACAACATCCGCTTCGGTCGTTCCGAGAAACAGGTAGGCCGAATCCGAGCGCACCAGGAATTCAACCAACCAGGGGGCAGTGCGCTCGCTCGCCGGCGCCTCGATCAGCACGTAGTCAAAGTGGCCGCTCAATCGACTTAGCAGCGAAGCAATGCCGGCTGGGGAAGGTCCTTCGCTGGCGATGGCTACAGCCAGAAAGTGATACCCGGCCTCGGTCTTGCTCACCCGTGCGGGCAGGTGGAACTCGCCGTTCAGAAAATGAGCGGACTGCACCTCGTTATTCTTCTGCCGTTCCAACCGCACCAGCACCGTTGACGCTCCGGTTTCGACGCAGAGCCACCGGGCCAACGTTTCGGCGAGCAGCGAGGCGGGAAGTTGCTCGGAGGAAAACGTGAGCGTGGCGACCTGGTGTCGTCCGGAGCGCCGGGCCAGGGTCGGAGATACGCTTAAAGCGATTGGGTCGGTTTGCCGGTTGCCGGGGCCCAAGCCTTGACCGCTTGCCTCTGCTCGAAGTGCTTCCAGGTGGCAGCGCTCGATCCTTAACAGGACGCTATCTGAAGCTGCTACGACACTCATGGGGCTATCTTCCGGCTGGACTTCCTCCAGGCCCCCAAACACCGCGCCAGGCCCAAGGGTATCAAGCGCCTCCTCCGCTCCGTCCGATCCGGCGGCGCGCAGCTCGCAACTGCCGCTCAGGATGAAGTACGCCAGCTCGGAAAATTGAGCTTCGGTGCAGATGGGCGCCCCTTTGATATAATGGCAGACGTGGGCGTAACGGGTCAGACTTTCCAGTGGCGCTTTCGTCAGGAATGCGAGTCGCTCTTCACTCCTACTTACTAAC
This sequence comes from Binatia bacterium, assembly GCA_035566895.1. GTDB lineage: Bacteria > Verrucomicrobiota > Verrucomicrobiia > Limisphaerales > UBA8199 > DATMQA01. The sequence continues at coordinate 173,289 of DATMQA010000069.1, read as the reverse complement.
ATGCCACGCTTCATTCGCTACCCATCTAACAACTGTACCAAGCTACACCATGAAGTTTGTCTTTACAATGGTAGTAGGCATTTTTATGCGCGGAGTGGCAGAGTTCAGGCCTGGGGTGCCCATCCGGGCACTGTTCTTTGACCCTTTGATCACGCAAATGCCCCGCGCCAAACCCCGGCGCCCCGCAACCGCTCCGCGTGCCGCCTGGTCGCTGGCGCGCTGAAAATCGCGGAGGTATCTTCCTTTACGGTCTCGAAGCGTGTAAGGTGCAACTATGAACCGGCTCCTGTCAGCTCTGCTCGTTGCCTTCACCTTATCCGCCGGCGCCCGCGCGGCCGGGTTTGAACCGGCGACTCTCCCGCTAGGTTCGTCAGCTCAGCCCTTCAGTCTGATGGGGACCGACGGCCGCACTTATGCGCTGGAGGATTTTGCCGGGGCAAAAATCCTGTTGGTCATTTTTACCTGCAACCATTGTCCGACCGCACAGTACTACGAAGAGCGCATCAAGCAGCTTGCGGCGGACTACCGACCAAAAAGCGTGGCTGTGGTGGCCATCATGCCGAACGACCCCAAATCCGTGCGCCTGGACGAGCTCGGCTGGACCGACCTGAGTGACTCGTTGGACGAAATGAAGATCCGCGACCGCGACCGGCAGTTCAATTTTCCCTACCTCTACGATGGAGAAACCGAGGCCGTTGCGAAGGCTTACGGGCCTGTGGCCACACCCCACGCGTTTATCTTTGATGCCACACGCAAGCTGCGCTACGTCGGCGCCATCGATGATTCGGAGCGGGTGCAACACGTCCAAAAACATTATGCGCGGGACGCGCTCGACGCACTGCTCGCCGGCCAGGAACCGCCCGTCACAAAGACCAAAGTAGTCGGCTGCTCCGTCAAATGGGCCGGCAAATCTGACTCGGTCAAAGCGTACCTGGAAAAGCTGGCCGCCGAACCGGTCTCAGTTGCCCCCGCCGATGCGGACGCGCTCAAAGCGCTGCGCAAGAATGATTCCGGAAAGTTCCGCCTGGTGAGTTTCTGGGCTACCTGGTGCGCGCCGTGCGTTGCGGAGTTTCACGAGTTCATCACCATCAACCGCATGTATCGGCACCGCGACTTCGAATTGGTCACGGTGTCGATCAACCGGCCCGACGAAGAGAAGACCGCGCTCGAGTTTCTCAAGAAAAACCAGGCATCGTGCCGAAACCTTATTTTTGCTTCGGCCGACCGGGAGAAGCTTATCGATGCTTTCGCTCCCGAGTGGCAAGGCGAAGTTCCTTATACGGTGTTGCTTTCACCGGAGGGCAAGGTCATCTACCGCGAAACCGGAAGCATCGACCCGCTCGCGGTCAAGCGCGCGCTCGTCGGGGCGATGAACGAGAGAAAGCCGTGGTGACGATAACGGAAGTTACATTGTTGCAATGTTACATGGTTACAAGGGGAAAAAGGCCTAAAATATGCGTGCGCACCACAACGGCTCGCCCAGGTACCTTTGTAATCGTGCAACCTTGCAATTAGTTAACCGGGAGGTGGTTCATCCACTCCGCCGCCCGTTGCGGCCAGGTCGTTACCAGGTCTTTCGTCGGCCTCAAACCATATCCGTGTCCTCCCTTCGGATAAACATGAAGTTCGAGCGGGACTTTCGCCTTCCGCAGCGCGGCGGCATAAAACAGCGCTGTCTCGATGCGAATCGGATCGTCCTCGGCCATGGCGATAAAGGTCGGCGGTGTGTTCGAGGTAATGTTTAAGTCAGGGGCAATCTTGTCGTTTTGTTCCTTCACGGTCAGGTACGCGGGATAAATCAGCAGCGTGAAATCCGGCCGGCAAGTCGTGGCATCCGCATCATCCACCTTCGGGTAGGTGCGTTGTTCGTAATTGTTGCTGACCGCCGCAGCGAGGTGGCCGCCGGCGGAGAACCCCAAAACCCCGATTCGTTTCGGGTCGAGGCCCCACTCTTTTGCGTGGAAACGGACCACACCCAGCGCCCGCTGCGCATCCTGCAAAGCCGCGGTATGCTTTTCGAGCCCCGCTCGCTTCGGCACGCGGTACTTGAGCAGCACGCCGGTGATGCCGAGCGAATTAAGCCAGTCGCACACCTCGGTTCCTTCCAGGTCCATCGCCAGGATACTGTAACCTCCGCCGGGACATATCACGACTGCCGCGCCCGTATCTTTGGCAGCCGGCGGCCGGTAGAGCGCGATCGTCGGCTCCGAGACATTCCCCAGCCGAATCACCCCTTTGCCCGCGACCAGGCCATCGCCTGGCTTGGTCATATCCCGCTCCTCGCCGATGTCTCCCTTCTCGCCAGGAGCCGCGCCGCTCCAGAGCTCGATGACTTTAGCCGGCTCAGAAGCCAGGTCGTCGAGGGGCGAAAACACCACTGAGCCCAAAATGAAAATGGAAATGAAGCGCCAATGCATGACGGAAATCAAAACCAATTCGACTGCTTCAGTCGAGGGGTTTCGAGCACGTCTGTGCGGGCGTGCGGGCAATAAAATCCTGATGACCGGCTCAGCTCGGCTTGGGCATGGCGGTCCAGGCGCCTTTGTTCTGGTTACTTTTGACGGCGGTCTCGATGAAGGCGATGCCTTTCCACCCGTCTTCGACGTTGGCGTATTTGGAGCCGTCGCATTTGAAGGCTTCGCCGGCTCTCCACTTGCGCACGTCGGCTTCGAAGCAGCGGTGCAGCCGGGCGTAAGCGTCGTGGAACGCCTCCGGGTGGCCCGCCGGAACTGTAGGCTCGGCCATCAGGTCGGCAGGCATCTCTTTGGGCAGGAAACCGTCCCCAGGGGTGACCGCGCCACGCCAATAGACACGGTCGGGCTGGTTGGCCAAATGGATAGTGATGGATTCGGGTTCTTCCTGCCGCCAGCGCAACGTGCCCTTGGTACCAGCGACTTCGAGGCCGAGGTCGTTTTTGTGTCCAATCGAGATCTGCGAAGCGCGGACCAGGGCCTTGCCACCGTTGCTGAGCTTGCAATAGACCGTGAAGTGATCGTCGAGCACACGGCCCTCAACAAAGGCCTCAAATTGGCCGGACAATTCCGTGACCTCAAGGCCTGTGACATAGCGCAGTTGCATCAGGGCATGAGTGCCGATATCGCCGCCGCAGCCCGACCCGCCAGCCAGTTTGGGATTGGTACGCCAGGCGGCCTGCATCTGGCCGGTGGCTTCGAGCTTGGTAGCGAGCCAACCCTGGAGATAATAGGAATCGACCCACCGGATGTCGCCCAGCAACCCGGCGCGGACAATATAGCGCGACAGCCGGCTGGTCCAATGGCCAAGATACGTGTGGGCGACCCCGAACGGGACATTGTAGTTGCGGACGGCTTTGACCAGGTCGTCGGCTTCCTGCAGGTTCAGGCACAGCGGCTTCTCACAGAAAACAGCGATGCCCGCTTTGAGGGCCTTCATGGCCGGGTCATAGTGCACATGGTTGGGCGTCACAATGACGATGTAGTCCAGTTTCGCCTCGCCGTTAGTGCTGGCGTTGGCCGCAATCATCTCATCATAGGAGCCGTAACCTTTGATTGGGTAGGGCCAATTGGCGGCTTCTTCCAAGGCGATTTTGGGATCAGGAAACAGGGCAGCAGCGGTGACGCGGCGCGTGCCATCAAAATGGATCGCTTTCTGATGCGGCTGAACAATGAAGGCACCTTTGCCTCCGCCCACCAAACCAACATTGAGGGGTGCTTTGGACATAGTGGAATCTCCGGTTGCTGTTGCGTGTTTCGTTTCTGCGACTAAATCAAAGTTGGGATTGAATTAGGTCCCGCCGCCTTTATAGTGAGCGCTATTGCGCAAGTCAACCGGGACTTTGGTTGCCTTATGGATACCCACTTGAATTATGCCTTTTACCGCTGCTGAAATTGCCCAACACCTCGGAGGCGAGGTCGCGGGCGACCCTAACTTGCGCCTTACAGGGTTCGCTCCTGCGGATCGTGCCCGGCAGGGCGACCTAACCTTCGCCGAAAACGAGAATTACTTCACCCGGGCGGAGCAAAGCGCGGCTTCGGCGATCCTCATCGACGGCCCCTTCAGTTCGAGCCAGAAAACTTTGATTCGTGTCACCCATGCGCGGGTGGGCTTCGCAAAGGTTCTTCGGCTTTTTTTCCCTGACCCCGTTTTCAGGCCCGGGATCCATCCGACCGCCATCGTGCCTTCCAGCGCCCAAGTTGCTGCCGGGGCTTACGTCGGGCCCTATTGTGTGCTGGGCGAGCAGGTACGCATCGGCGCGCGCTCCGTGCTGGAAGGCGGAAACCACGTCGGCGCGCATTGCCAGCTTGGGGAGGAAGTTCACTTGTTCCCCAACGTCACTCTTTATCCGAGCACTGAGCTTGGGGATCGAGTCCGAATTCATTCCGGAACGGTCATTGGCTCAGATGGTTTTGGCTACGTGCTGGATGCCGGTGTCCATCTCAAGGTGCCGCAGATCGGGAACGTGATTATTCGAGAGGACGTTGAGATCGGCGCTAATGTGTCGATTGACCGCGGCGCGCTTGGCCCGACGATCATCGGTCGTGGCACCAAGATCGATAACCTCGTGCAAATCGGCCACAACGTGATTATCGGCGAACATTCGCTCCTCATTTCGCAAGTGGGTATCGCCGGCAGCACCAAACTGGGCAATTACGTCATCCTCGCCGGCCAGGTCGGTGTGGCCGGCCACCTCAAAATCGGAAACCGCGCCTCGGTGGTCGCGCAGGCCGGTGTGATGAACAACATCCCGGATGGCGAGAAATGGATGGGCGCTCCCGCGCGGCCTGACCGCCAGAGCAAACGGCAGATGATCGCCGTTGAAAAATTGCCCGACCTGATACGGCGCGTCAGAGAGTTGGAAACCAAGCTGGGCCTACAACCCGAAGAGCCGGAGGATCTGAAACGCGATGCATGAAACGTGAAATGTGAATGAACGCTTTGGGTGTTCGCGCGTTACGCATCACGTTTCAACGCCTCAACCCCTTTACCCGGGAAACCCGCCCGCAATGTCGTGCAAAATTCTTTTACATTTCTATTGACCAAACCGGGCCTTCTATGTCGAGATAATAGAACCTATACACGGTTCATTCAGGCTGCTGGTTTAGTCAGATGGCAAGAGTCCTATTAAGAAATGGGAACGGTTCACGTTCGGCCCAGGCGTCCAAATACGACGCCCATCACAACGTACTTTCCAAAACCTACGGCGCCTTGGCAGACCTGCGCCGGGAGCTATCCGACTCGAAAGCCGCGGTGGTGCAACGGGAGGATTTGTTGAAGAGCTTCGCCACTTGCGCCGATTCGCAGCGCGCCTGGCTGTTGCTGGAGGATTATTTCGAGAAGCTCTCGCTTTCCCGCAAGGATTTCCCCAGCACGGACTGGTGGCCAAACCTGCTCAACGCCCAGGGCAAAGCGCGGCTGGAGGAAGTCGCTTTCCTGTTCCTGCGGGCCAAACGCTCGTTGCCGACCGAGTTGGCCCCCTATGGCAATCTGGCTCGCTTTGACCAGGTTGAACAAGCCACCCAAGAACGGCAATTGGTCCAACATCTCGAAGCGTGGCTGCTCCCGTCGCGACCGGTCCACCTCGATACCCCCCGGGCCTCGCTCCGCGTCCTTTGTCACCCACAACCAGACGAGCAACATCCGGCCCGATATCGCCTGGCCGTTCAGTTTCACCTGATGCGGCCCCGTACGGGCGAACGAGTCAAGACGCCTGAAGAGTTGGTCGAGTTGACCACGCGCGCCGCTCACGAGCAGGAACTGTTTGCGCCGGAAGATTGGGAATTCATTCAATGGTTGGCTGAAGCCCGCGAGCAGAGGCTGGAGCTCCAGGAGCAAGAGCTAACAGCAGCGGACCGGGAAACGGCGGTGGTATTATCGGATTTGGAACTGCTTCATTGGCTGGCGCGATGGGGCCACACCTCCCGCCTGGAACTGGCCTCGAGGACAAACGGCGTGCATGGCTCAACCTCGGCACAACACACCGACAACTCCCCGGATTTGGATCTCTGCGCTCCTCCAGGCAAAGCTGCCGCGGCCCGAACGTTATCCTTCCATGGCCAGGTCGCTGAATTGCTGCCGCACCTGGCCAGCCGGGACGACGAGCTGGCCTTTACTCATCGTCTCAGTGTTCCCGGCGGCCAAAGCCATGACCTGGCCGAATTGCAGTTCTTCAACCAGCGGCCGCCCCTTGTGCTGGCCGGACAAACTTTTTACCTGCTCCGGAACGCGCCACCGCCCCAGTTGCTGCAGCATTGGCTAGACCGACCAGCGGTTCCTGTGCGCAAGTTAAGCCATCGGCTCCTGACGCACTTGCGCCGGAGCCAGTCCAATCACGGCGTTGATTGGGAGCAGCTCTGCGTCGCCCACCCGGCCAGGCCGCAATTTGTTTTCGAGTTGCTCGACGAAACCGTTCGCTTGCGATTGCTGGCCAAAAGCCAGCACGACCACAGTATTTGGCTCTGGAACGGTCACGAGTGGCAAACGCAGGACGCTAAAACGCGTCCGAACGACAAGCCCGAGATTCTCGACGACCCGCGCCTGGAACCGGCGACACTCTGGTTGCGCCAACTCGATTGGTTTACGCCCGAACCCGGCTTGTGGGTGGGTGATGCCAATGAAGCCTTCCTGAGCGCCCTCGCCCACGCCTGGGCCGACCGCCCGCAGGAGGCAGATTACCTGGGCAACCCCACCTTTCACCGGCTTTTCCTGACGCCGCGCCAGCTCCGCCCCCGGCTTATTGTAAAAGGCAGCGGCATCGATTGGCTGGCTGTATCAGCGGAGTGGGAACAGGAAAGCCTGAAGCTCAGCGCGGCGGACTTGCAGCGGCTGCAGGCCGCCACGGGCCGTTTTGTCAAATTGCCTGACGCCGGCTGGGTCGAATTGGACTCGGCCGCGGTCCAATCCGCGCACGAAGCCATGGCCGATATGGGCGTGGACGGGCTGGTGCCGGTGGCACAGAAAATCGGGCTGGAGCAGGTCGCCCACCTGGATGAAGCCGGGTTGCAACGTTTCCGCGATTCGGCGCAAGCCAAGGCCTTGCGCGAGCGCCTTAAAGACTTTAAGGGCGTCCCCGCCACAGGTTTGCCAACGCAGGTGCAGGCAGAGATGCGACCTTACCAGAAAGAGGGCTTTGATTTCCTTTGTCATCTGACCCAGATTCGGCTGGGGGGCATCCTGGCCGACGATATGGGGCTGGGCAAAACGCTTCAGACGCTGGCTTGGCTGGCTTGGCTCAAAGAGCGAAATGGCAAGGACCCCAAGCCCTCGCTCGTCATCTGCCCCGCGTCGGTTCTGCACAATTGGCGGCGCGAGGCCAACCGGTTCACGCCCCAGATGAAAGTTCTGGTCCTTGAAAGTGGGGCCGCCCGGCACAATCTACGCAAGCAGATTCCGCAGCACGACTTGATCGTCACGAATTATGCGTTGCTGCGGCGCGACCTGGAAGCCTTGCAGAAATTCGCCTTCCGCACCGTGATCCTGGACGAGGCGCAGTTCATCAAAAACCCCGGGGCTCAGGTGACGCAATCGGTCAAGCAGTTAAAATCCGAGCACCGGCTGGCACTCACCGGCACCCCGTTGGAAAACCGCCTCCTCGATTTGTGGAGCATCACAGATTTCATCCAGCCCGGCTACCTTGGTAATCAGGAGCAGTTCGCCGAGACTTACGAGCCCCGCGGCGAAAATGCCGAATCGGCCCAGCGAATTGCCCGCCGGCACCTGTCCGCCAAGCTCCGCCCGTTGCTGCTGCGCCGGCTTAAGAAACACGTCGCCAAAGACTTGCCCGACCGCATTGAACAACGCCGCGATTGCGACCTGGACGAAGAGCAGCGCAAACTCTACCTGGCCGAATTGCGCCGCAGCCGGGAGCAGGTGATGAAGACCGTGGCGGAGAAGGGCCTTAATAAGAGCAAGATTCATGTCCTGGCGGCTCTCACGCGCCTGCGCCAGATTTGCTGCCATCCCAAGCTCGTCGGCAGCGATGCTGTCTCCGGCAAAACCGAAACCCTGTTTGAACTGCTCGACTCGCTCCTGGCCGAAGGCCAGAAGGTGCTGCTCTTCAGCCAATTCGTGCAGATGCTCGAGTTGCTTGAGCAGGAATGCCGCCAGCGCCAGATCGCCACGCATATCCTCACCGGCCAGACCAAGAACCGCCAGGAAGTGGTCAACAATTTCCAGAACGACACCAACGCGTCGGTTTTCCTGCTGAGCTTGCGCGCCGCAGGCACCGGTTTGAACCTGACTACCGCCAGCTATGTCGTGCTCTACGATCCCTGGTGGAACCCGGCGGTTGAGGCCCAGGCCATCGACCGCTCCCACCGCATCGGCCAGACCCACACCGTCAACGCTTACCGCCTCATCGCCCCGGGCACGGTCGAAGAGAAGATTTGGGAACTCCAGCAAAGCAAAGCGCAGACGATTGCCGACGTGCTGGGCGAGGAAGGCTTTGCCCGCAGTTTGTCCAAGACGGATTTGGATTACTTGTTCGCGGAGGACTGAATGAACGTGGAGGCGGCCATCCTGGCTGCCTCTACTTATTCGTACCTGAGCGACTCGATCGGGTCGAGGTTGGCCGCTTTGTAGGCCGGGTAGGTCCCGAAAACGATTCCCACAATCGAGCAGATCACCAGGCCAATCACCACCCAGTCCACTGGAACGACCGGCGCCAGCTTCAAAAAGTATGCGGTGGCATTGCCACCCAGAATGCCCAGCACGACGCCGATGAGCCCGCCGACTTCACAAATCACAATGGCTTCCATGATGAACTGGGTCATGATGCTCCGCTTCTTGGCGCCCACGGCGCGGCGGATGCCGATCTCGCGGGTCCGTTCCGTCACTGAGACGAGCATGATGTTCATGATGCCGATGCCGGCCGCCAGCAAAGAGATCGAACTGACGGCTGTCACCCCGACCCGCACCGCGAACGTGAACGAATTAAACTGGGCGATCATCGAGTCATTCGAAAAAATCTCGAAATCATCTTCCTTGCCTGGCGGGACTTTGCGAATGGCGCGCAGGGCGCCGCGCGCCTGCTCGAGGGTGTCGTCGTAACCGGCCTGGTCGCGCGACTGGACCAGGATGCTCAGGCTGCGCCAGCGGCCGAAGCGGTTCAACCCGGTGGTGACCGGCACGATGGCGAAGTTGTCCTGGTCGCCGTTAAGCGAGCCGCCTTTGGGCTCGAGGACGCCCACGACCATATAGTTGATACCGTTGATCTTCAACGGTTCGCCCAGGGGCGACGAATGGGGAAAAACGGTTTTGGCCAGGCCGTCACCCAGCACGCATACCTCTCGACAGCCGTCGACATCGACATCTACCAGCAGGCGGCCTTCGCGCAAGCTCCAGTTCCGCGCGGGAAAGCTGCCCGGGGTTTCCCCTAAGAGTTGCACGTTAGGAGAGGTTTTTTTGTAGCGAGTCTCGACCTGGCCCCCCCAAAAGGACGTCTCCAGGCCGACATTGCGCGCAAGGGTGGCTTTTTCCTGGAGCTGCAGGCCTTGGGCCAGATCGATGTTTTTCCGGCGCCAAAACTTCTCCAGCCCCTCGTGGCCGCCGAAATAGACGCCCGGCCATTTGCTAACCATGAAGGTCTGGGTGCCAAGTCCGCTCATTTCGGTCTCGACGTCATGCTGCAAGACGCGCATTGCCGTCATCGCAACGATGATCGAAAAAACCCCGACCAGCACGCCCACCAGCGTGAGGGCCGAGCGCAGCTTGTGCCCCGCGAGGGCGCCCATGGCCATGCGGAAGCTCTCCCGGAGTTCGGCCAGGAAAATGGTGGTAGGTTTGGTACGCATTGGGTAAAGCGTAAAACGTAATTATGGCATAGGGACCGATTCCAGCAATTCCGCCAGATCTTGCGAAGTCACCAATTGAGCAACTTCGTCCGTAATCAGAGGCATTTCTGCCGTAGTCTTGGTCCCGTATTGGCGGCTATTTTCATGGAGAACGGAAGGGCCAGCCGCCCTTTGCTCAGGAACCATTGTCAACAACAGCCGGACGATGTTCGTGACCAGGAGCATTCTGTGCGTCGCAACGCCTTCTCCCAAGACGTGGCGGCCTTTGTAATACCAACCGCGGCTCTCACGGCGCGAGCCAAGGGCATACTCATAAAACCGCGCCCGGTCTCGACCGCTGCCGCGCGAGTAGCCTTCCGGGGCGTTTGCTTCTATCGAGCTCACGGCACGGTAAAATTGGCCAGCGATATCAATCGTTCGCCTATCCCTCATCAGCTTGGTCACGTCGCACCAGGCCAAATCAGCCAGGAACAGCGCCAGCCGATAAACCTTCATCTTCCACAGTGAGTCTTGTGTTATCTCCGCCGGCACGGTCTCAGCCCAAGTTTCATAGTTCATAGCGTCTCGGTCACGGATTACGTTTCAGTTTCACGTTTTACGTTTCACGTTTTACGTTTTACGGTTCACTCCCCCGCCCTCAGCGCGTCCACGGGGTTCATTCGGGCGGCGCGCCACGCCGGCAAAAATCCGGCCACTACGCCCGTCACCAGGGAGACGCCGATGGCGATGCTTACCACGAGCGGTGACATGGTCGCGGGCAGGAACCGATGGATGGCAAGGGTGATCGGCCACGCAATGCCCAGACCAATCAAGCCGCCCAGCAGGCAAATGCTGGCGGCTTCAATCAGGAATTGCAGCAGAATCGTCCGCCGCTTCGCGCCGATCGCTTTGCGAATGCCGATCTCGCGCGTGCGCTCCGCCACGGAAACGAACATGATGTTCATGATGCCGATGCCTCCGACAAAGAGCGACAGTCCAGTGATGAACATCCCCACGGCTGCAATCGTGCCGCCCAGCTTGTGGAACATCTTCACAAACTGATCCTGCTGGTTGATGGCGAAGTCGTCCGGGTCCTTCGGCGCCAGGTGCCGCACTTTTCGCATCACCGACCATAACTCTTCTCTGGTGGTCTCGAGTTGTTCCAACTCTTTGGCTTTTACCTGGATGGTGTAGTCCGGATCGCGCCAATAGCCGGCGACGAACTGCCGCAAGGGAATGATCACCTGGTTGTCCAGGCTGAACATCCCCAGGAAGGTGCCTTGCTTTTCCAGCACGCCGATGACTTCAAACCAGTGACCGCTGATCGTAATCCGATTCCCGAGAGGCGGCGCTCCCCGGAACAGGTTGGTGGCCACTTCTGAACCGATGATGCACACCGGTCTTCCTCCCTCCGACTCGCCCGGGGAAATAAACCGCCCCTCGCTGAGCCCTACGCTGCTGGTAAACAGGTATTCATCAGTCGTGCCGATGATTTGCACCCGGTCGGAGCCGCGCTTCTGGTAGCGAACCGGACCGCCCATGCCTACTACCGGCGCCACTGCCCGCGCGAGGGTGAGTTGCTCTCTCAAAGCGTTGACTTGCGCCAGGGTGATGGGGGGGCGCTTTTGCATCTTGCTCCAGTCTTCTTCGGAGCCGGGGAACCAGGCGAAGCGTTCGACATAAAAAACATCGGCGCCGATGATGGAGATGTTTTGGAGGAATGCCTGGTCCAGACCCGTGATGGCCGTGCCCATGAGCGTGACAGTCATCACGCCGATGACGATGCCCAGAGTGGTGAGGATCGAGCGCAGTTTGTTGGAGCGGATCGCGCCCCAGGAAATGTTCACGCCTTCCTTAAGCTCGGTGAGAAGGTTCATGGCGCGTCCGGAATCGTCCTCCTCCTCGTTCTCGTCCTCGTCCTCCCCGTTCCTGCGGTGGGTGTGAGAGCGAGGACGAGAAGGAGGACGAGGAAGAGGAGGAGACGAGGGAAGACACAGTGGCGGACCTGGGGTTCATCGTTGTCAGGCAACGACCGCAGCGGGCGCCTCGACGTGCTGGGGTTGCTTGGCCTCGTCGCTGGCGATCAGGCCGTCCCGAATCCGGATAATGCGCCGGGCGTGGCGGGCGACGTCTTCCTCGTGCGTCACCACAATGAGGGTATTGCCTTTGCGCGAGAGTTCCTCAAAAAGGGCCAGGATTTCGATGCCGGTTTTAGTATCCAGATTGCCGGTCGGCTCATCGGCGAGCAAAATCGAGGGCTTATTGACGAGCGCTCTGGCGACAGCGACGCGCTGGCGTTGGCCACCCGACAGCTCATTGGGCTTGTGATGAATCCGGTCGGCCAGACCCACACTGGTCAGGGCATCCAGGGCGACCTGGCGCCGCTCATCGGCGGGCATGCCGGAGTAAATCAGCGGCAGTTCCACGTTGCGCAATGCGTCCGAACGCGGCAGGAGGTTGAACGTTTGAAAGATAAAACCGATTTCTCTGTTGCGAACTTCGGCCAGTTGGTTGTCATCCATCTGACTTACCTGGACGCCGTTAAGCTCGTAAGTGCCTGAGGTGGCTGTGTCCAAACAGCCAATCAAATTCATCAGGGTCGATTTGCCGGACCCGGACGGGCCCATGATAGCGACGTATTCGCCGCGCCGGATCTCCAGCGTAACCTCGCGCAACGCGTGGATAGTCTCGGCCCCCATCTGGTAGCGGCGCGAGATTTTTTCCAGTTTGATCAGCGACATGGGGGGAATGGTGGAGTGATGGAGGGGTGGTGGAGCGGCTACCCCCTGTTTCACTACCCGCCTTTTGCTTCTTCTTTGTCTTTGTCAGCAAGCGCGGGCCCTTTGCGGATCTTTTTGCCGTCTTCCAGGTCGCGCGCGATGGCCCGATAACCGCCCGAAACAATCTCCTGACCTTCCTGCAAACCCTCGGTGATTTCCCAATGCGTATCGTCGTAAATGCCTTTCTTGATCGGAACCATCTTCACCCGCTCTCCCTCGACGACAAAGACCACTTCGATCGTCTTAATGGCGTCCTTGGATTTCTTGTCCGCGCTGGCGATATTCGTGCCTTCCGCCGCCGGGGCGTTGGTGCTGGCGACCAGGACATTGGTTTTGGCAGCGGAGTTGTTCGCTTTGGCCGAAACCGAATTGGTGGAGGGCGGGTTCGCTGCGGCTAGCTTCGAGTCCGCCTTCTTGTCCTTGGCCTTAGGCGCGCGGACCGTCACGCTGGCAAAGGGGACGGCCAGCACATTGGAGTGGGAGCGGGTTTCGATTTCCGCCGTCACCGACATGCCGGGACGAAACGCTTCCTTTTCCTTGACGCGGATTTTGACTTCAAATTTGGTGGCTTCCTGGTTGCCGCTCGTGCTGATTCCCAGGGCGGGGTTGTTATTCTTGGCCGAATCGGCGATCTCGGTGACGGTGCCGTTGAATTTCCGGTCTTTGAAGGCATCCACTTCGAGGCGGACATTCTGGCCCGGTTGAATCAAGATGACATCCATTTCGCCGATATCGACCCGGGCTTCCATCTCGTTTAGATCGGCGACGGTCATAACCTCGGTCCCTGCCATCGTGGCGGTACCGACTACGCGCTCGCCCACCTCGGAATCCAGCTTACTGACAGTTCCGCTCAAAGGCGAGACGATGGTGGTCTTGGCCAACGCGTCATCGGCGCTATCCAGCGAGGCGCGGGCCATCTCGACCTGGTGCTCGGCGCTGGAAAGCTGTGCTTCCGCGACGTCAAAGGCCGCCTGGGCCGAGTCGAAATCCGAATCCGAGACGAGCTTGTGACGGGACAAATCCTGGCTGCGTTTGAAGTCGGCTTGGGCTTTGCGCAGGTTGGCCTCGGCGGTGGATTTGGCGGCAAGGGAAGATTTGTAGCCGGCTTCGGCCTGGCTGCGCGCGGCGAGGTAAAAATCGGGTTTGATCTTCAGAATCAACTGGCCCTTTTGAACGCACTGGCCCTCTTTGACCGGCAAGGCGATAATCTCGCCGCTGACTTCCGGGCTGATTTTGACCTGCACCACCGGTTGGATCTTGCCGTTCGCGGTCACGATCTCGGTGATGTTGGTCCGGATGACCTTCTCGGTCTGGATGGTAATGACGGCCTCGCGTTTGCGAAAGATGGCGGCCACCGTCAAAGCCGCCAGAACAACGCCGATGACGGAAAACACGAGGATTTTCCGGCGCTTTTTCGATTTTGCCATGTTAGTCACCTATTAAGACACGCCAAGCGCGGTTTAGTTTCACGTTAGAGCGCCCATTGTCCCATCCCGCTCATAATGAGCAGGCTCTCCTGCATCAGCCAATAGGTAAAAACCACCCAGGCAGCCCGGACGAATGGGACATTGGCCAGCCTGGCCAGCCCGATGGAGGTAACGGCCAATTGCCAGAAGGAAAAGACATTGGCAGCGCCGGCAAACAAATGGCTTTTGCGGTTCATATCAAAATCCTTCACCGCCAGCGCCAGGCTCGCACCCATCCCGAGCTTGCCCAGGTTCACGGTCAGCAGCAAGGCGACGACGGCCCCGAGCACGACGATCATCGTAGTCAGACCGGCGACCTCCAGGGTCTTATTAAAGTCCAACGAGACCTTCAGCACCCAGCGTCCGAACAACCAGAGAATAAAAGCCCACCAAAGCACCCGGACAAAACCAACGACGACGACGCCTGCGCTCCCGAACAGCTTGAGTGTGGTTGGCCCCATGAATTTTTCCAACACCGCCGTGGCTTGGTCCGCCTGGGCTTGAGTTATCTTGCCGGCCTGGACCTGTTTTTCGATGGCCTTGTCCTGCTGCTCGCGAAGTTGCTGGACGATTGCGGGCTGCGAGAATATCACCAGGACCGAAAGCACACCCACGATAATAAAAAGCAGGACCGGCACAACCCAGTTGGCCGCAGAGGCGGGCGCAACTTTCACCTCCTGGAAAACCTCGCCTGGAACGGCAAAGACGTTCATCAGCCTTGCGCCGACGGACATGGTGGCCGTTCGCGGCGGTTCGGTTTGCGGCTCCGGCAGTAGTGGGGGCGGTTCCATAGTTAAAAAAGGATTTCTTCCTGGCCCAACTGGGCGAGGCTGAGACTGCGCGAAAAGCAGGGGGATGTCGAACCTAAAACTGGCTGTCCGGCATGGATTCGAACCATGACAAAGAGCTCCAAAGACTCTTGTGCTACCATTACACCACCGGACAAGGTGGGAACAAGGTAGCTTTGCCGACAGGCACGGGCAACGGAAAAAGCGTTGTGCGAAACGTGAGCCGTGTTGCGGGGGTGGAGGAGGCGGGGAGGCATCTGAGTGAAAAAATTAGTCAGATTTAGTCAGATTTGGTCAGATTTAGTCAGACGCGGTCCGATGGATTTTCCAGTTTTGGGATTGTTGGCGTCACAGTATGCAAAGCGCCACAAAGCTGCGCCTGGGTTTGGACGATGATTCAGCATTATGCATTAGCGCATGAGTTCGTGATCTGGTAATACCGTGTGGGACGAGGGGCCCCATATTTTCTCACATTTTCCCTGTTCGTAGTCCCAAACTAGGGGATCAGTGCGGTAAGGAGCGTATCCACGCTCCTAAGAAGCTGAACCATAGCTAGTTAGGTGGTTTGGATCGGTTTGCTGTTGGTTATTAGTCACGCCAGGACGTGGCTGGAGAAAAAATGCTTTGAAATGCTTTGAAAATGCGGGTTTTTCATCTGAAACAGCCTTCCCTTTCCGGTTTTTCCGGTTCTCATAATCATTCTTGTTTTCTCATTTATTCAGCCGAGCCGGGGCTGGCTGGTTTTACGGCCACGGGCTGGCGGGATGCCGTTTACACACAGCGTCCCATAATAGTAAGGAACGTCAGGTGCGGAATTTGCCATCGGGCGGTGATTTTGTTGAAAGGAGTTTTGTAATCGCCTGTGGATTTGGGGGTGAGAGGTCCGTCCGATCAGCTCAAAAGCGGAACGATCCATGCTATAAACGGCTCGGAAACGCTCCGAGTCATGAGCACCCGAATGAAGATGAACTACGACAGCCTTCGCGGCCAGTGCGTCCTGTTGTTGCTGGCGGCGCTGGGCGAGTTAGGCGGCCAGGGGACAAAACGCGAGGTGCTCGGGCACATTGCCAGGCGACACTATTTTGAGGAGGGGGCTGAGGATCGGCTCCCGTTTCCGACTGCGCTGCAGCCGGAGCCGAGATGGGAGCTGCTGATGGGCCTGGCCTGGACAACGTGTGTCGAGGGCGGTTGCATCGTGGAGGGAGATGGGGATGTGTGGCAACTCACGGCCGAGGGGGCGGAGTTCTATAAGCAATCAGCCGGCCTGTTCCAGGACGGGACATTTGATGCCCATCGCTGTTTTCTATTGACTACCAAGTTCAAGAGACGCCTGGTGCCCGGTTACGCGCCCCGGCCCGATGAACGGCATCGCCCCGCTGGGCTATACCACGGCCTTCAACGGCACCTGACGACGGTCGGTGTGGCCTGAGCCGCAATTATCCCCGGCCCCTTCCCCTTGAGGGTCCGGCCATCATGACTTAGGGTGGGGCACACATTCTTTCCCCGGGAAACCGATGAAAGCGCCGAAACGGGTCTTTCTGGCAGGTGCGTTGGCCACCCTGATGGCCGGCATTTGTGTCGGACAATTCCGCCCGGGCGGCGGCGGCCGTCGCGGATGGGGCTGGAGCGATAACAATGGCCCGTTCGTCCAGACCGAAGGCGGAGACGAGGTCAACCAGGACACCGTTCGCACGGCGCGCGAGACCGCCTCGCACAGCACGGGAACGCCCAACTGGACCAATCCCCCCGGTTTCGAAAAGGACGTGTTCACCTTCACCCGCGTCATTTACAAATACAATGGGCGGCCCGGGCCGAGCTGGCTGGGTTGGATCAACGATTATCCCGACAGCGATTTGAACCTCTCCTATCGCCTGCAGCAGCTCACCTCCATGCGCGTGGACCCGGACGCCCGGGTGCTCAAACTGACCAGCCCGGACCTTTCTGATTTTCCCTTTATCTACATGGTGAAACCTGGCCGGATGGAACTGCGCGAGGAGGAAGTCCCCATTCTGCGGAAATACCTCCGCAACGGCGGGGCGCTCATGGCCGACGATTTCTGGGGAGACCGGGAATGGGACAACTTCGAGAAGGAAATCAACCGGGTGCTGCCCGGACAGACCTGGACCGAGCTGCCCATGGACCACCCGATTTTTCATTCGGTTTTCGATCTGCGGCGCAATAAAAACGCGCTGCAGGTCCCGAGCATCCACATCTGGGAGCGCCGGCGGTATTACGGCGACGGAGCCGAAGCCGTCACTTATCGCGGCGGCGAAGACACCAAGGACGTTCATGTTCGGGCCTGGCTCGACGACAAACAGCGGATCATGGTTATCGCCACTCACAATACGGACAACGGGGACGGCTGGGAACGCGAGGGTGAGGACGTCGAGTATTTCCGGACCTTTTCCGAACAGCGCGCCTACCCCCTGGCAATCAATATCCTGTTTTACCTCATGAGCCATTGAGAAGAACCCTGAGCATGGAGGTCCCTATCTCATCCCCCGCTTCGCCCGAGGCGACTCTCGCGAATGCCGAATCTGTTACACGCTCTCCACCTGGAACCCGTACCAAACGATTCTGGTCGAATCGGAAATTGGAGAAGCGGAGAGGTAGTGAAAATCGAGAGAAGAGCGCCGCGCATAGGGCAGCGGGGCGTGATGGAGCAGCCGAAAAGAATCTACTTCAACTGCAACACGTAAAATCGCTGCGGCGAACTCGTTCCCACCGTGTTGGTGAGCTGTCTGGTTGAGCTTCATGAGGGTCCGGTCTGGCTCTCCGGCAAATTCGTACAAAGGATCCCTCGCCGAGGACTGTCAAATTAGGTAAAGAATAAGCGCCGCATGGCTGCCATTGACGAGGACCGAGGCCGGGTAGCCCAGTGCCTGAAAGGCGACCAGGACGCTTTTGAAGCGCTCGTTCGAGAGCATCAGCGCAATCTGTGAATCTGTGACCCCTTCACATTCACGGTCCTGCTGCCCCCGACTCGACTAATGCATTAGTCTGAACAACGCGTTTCCGGTTGGCGCGCTTATCACGACACTTTTGGTTATGCCATTGTCCGACGGCACCTGAGCGACGTTGCTCCAAGTGGCCGGCGTGAGAGTCGAGGTTTGTTGCAGCACATAGCCTGTCGAGGGCGACGGCCAGGAGATGACCACCGTATTCGTCGGCGTCCGCGTGATGCTCAGCAGCGGCGCGCCGGGCGTCGGCACCGCCGCCAGCAAGCCCCAAAATCCGCCGGTGAGCGAAAAATTGCCGGCCATTCACAAAGCAAATGCACTGAAGATCGATGAGCCTGCTTGACATTGTGCACAAGGTGCACGATGTTCAAGGTGCATGAGCACTGCCTATGTCTCCGGACGGGTGCCGCCGCGCTACGAGCGCTTGGTAGTCAAGCAGGCGCAGGCGGCCAAGACCACGAAAAGCAATCTGGTCGCCCGCTACGTCATCGAAAAATCACTCGAAACCGAGTTTCCGGGGATTTCCTTTCGCGATTCCTTGTCCGGCCGCGAGGCTTATCTGACGGGTCACCGGGTGGCGGTTTGGGAAGTGGCCGATGTCCACGCGGAGACCAAATCGCTCAAGAAAACCGCCGACCATTTCCGCTGGCTTCCGGTGCTGGTTAGGCGCGCCCTCGCCTACTCCAGCGCCTTCCCTGAGGAGATTCGCCGGTCGCGGGAAGGAGAGCGCCATGGCGTTGCGCCTGCTGGGTGACGAAAATACCTCACACCGGCTGGTTTCGGCCTGTCGGCGGCTCAGCTCCGATTTACCCATAGTTCATATTGCCGATTGGCAGGACGACATGTGGCTGGGCCTTGATGATGCCGCACTGCTGACCGGTTGCGCTGAGGCGGATCTGGTTTTGGTTGCTTTCGACCGTTCCACACTTGGCTGGCATGCTGGCCAACTACTTCGTGCGGGTCAGGATCATGCCGGACTCATTTTGTTTCGTGGCACGGTGCGGAGTACGGACTACGGTTATCACGCACGCCTGTTGACAGGATTTTGGCAAAGGGACGGCGGGCTTTGGGATTGGCGTAACCGAATGGTTTATCTCCCCAGGTCGCTGTAAGCGTTTGAACTGCCATACTAACGAAGAGGATGAATCAGGCGCGGTGGTCGGCTTGGGCAGAGGTCAACGAGGTCAGATCAATAAAGGCTAGCGGGCGACTTTGGCCACATGAAAGGCTTGTGTTCCTTCTCACGCGCGGGGAGAGGGAAACTTGTGGCCAGTCTTTAGTGATTGCGCCAACTGTTTCGCCATCCGGATGGCCGCCAACATGCTGGAAGGATTGGCTCGGCCCTGGCCTGCGATGTCATAGGCGGTGCCATGATCGGGCGAGGTGCGAATGAAGGGCAGCCCGAGCGTCCAGTTAATG
Source organism: Binatia bacterium (assembly GCA_035566895.1). GTDB lineage: Bacteria > Verrucomicrobiota > Verrucomicrobiia > Limisphaerales > UBA8199 > DATMQA01. The sequence continues at coordinate 154,130 of DATMQA010000069.1, read as the reverse complement.
CCGTGCTCGAAGGCAACCATTTTCAGCGGCGCCAGTCCTTGATCGTGGTACATCGCGATGACGGCGTCGTAATCCCCGCGATAGGCGTAATAAAACAAGGCGTCGGCGCTGAGCGGCCCGACGGCCTCGATTTGCCGGGCCTGCGCCGCCCGCACCGCCGGACCGATGGTGGTCTGCTCCTCGTTCCCCATCTCACCCCCTTCACCCGCATGAGGATTGAGCCCACAGATCCCGAGGCGGGCCCGGGGCAGGCCCAAGTCGCGGCAGGCCTGGGCCGCCAACTCGATTACCAGTTCGATTTTTGCACGGGTCAGTTGGTCGGCCACCAATTTAAGCGGCAGGTGAGTAGTGGCCAGCGCGACGCGCAACCAGCGACCCCGGTCATCCTGGCCGAGCAGCATCATGGCGGTGCGCTCGGTGCCGGCCAACTGGGACAGAAGCTCGGTCTGGCCGATGAAGGCCACGCCGGCGCGCACGATGGCCTGCTTATTCACCGGGGCAGTCACCAGCGCGTCCAGTTCACCACGCAGACAACGGGCGGCGCCTTCTTTGACCCAGGCCACGGCGGCGCGCGCGGCAGCGGGGGAACCCTCCAACAAATCCGCCGGCAAAGCCTCCGCCAGCGGGTTGCACAGGAGCATCTTCCCGTTTTGGCCTGCAGCCTCCTGCAACGGAAGCTCCAGACCCAACCGCTGATTCAGCTTGCGCGCGTGGTCGGCGTCGCCAATCAGCAGGTAACGCGTGTCATCGAGTGCGGCTTCGACCGACAGTGCCTTGAGCGTAACCTCCGGTCCGATGCCGGTGATGTCGCCAAGTGAAATGCCGATTAAACGAGGCATGGGGAGTCAGAAGTAAGACGTGAAACGTGAAGCGAATCCTGGTGCTCTCCGGGTACCGGGTCGCACGTTTCACGATTCACGATTCACGTTTCATTCCTCAGAAATAGCTGACAAAGGTCTTCTTGCGGAGCCGTCCGAGCCACTCATTTTCCAGGCGCGTCTTTTCGTCCTCCAACAGGTTCTTTTCGACTTCATCGCGCACTTCACCCAATGATTTGAAGTGCTCCTGGCGGGTCTCATCGACCTTGAGCAAATAAAACTCCTGAGCTGGCGGCAGGTTCGTGACCGCTGAAGCGTCGTCACATTTCCGTTCTTCCAGCAGCACCTGTTTGTTGGATTTGGGGTCGATGCCGTAATGACGCGCCAACGTCGGCCGGCTGTCTTCATACTGATAAACCCAATAATCATCGCCCGAGGACAGCCCAAACACACCACTGCACTTTCCCGGCGGCAGAGAAAACGCGATGTCCGACAAGCCCTTGGTCATTTTCTTTCGCGTCCACCAACCCCAATCGCCGCCCTGGCTGCGTTGAGAGCCTTGGGAGTAGAGCGAGGCCATCTGTTCGAAGGAGGCCCCGCCGTTGATTTTTTTGAAAATCTCCTCGGCGAGTTTGGCCGGCGCCGGCGCATTCGTGTCCTCGGAAGTCTTCAAGATGATCGTCCGCAGCTTGACCTCGTTTTCAATTTTGAACTCCTCGCGATGCGCCAGGTAATACGCCTCAACTTTGTGGGGAGAAATGATGATTTTGTCCGAGGAGACGTTTTTTAAGCGCAACTGATCGATGATGAATTGCTCCCGGACTTGCTGCCGGAATTTCTCCTTGGTCATGCCTTGTTCCTGGAGCGTTTTGGTCAGGGTCACTTCGTCATGAAACCGCGCCTTGATACGTTCCCGCACCAGATCGTCGATCACGCTCTCCGGCAGGACATAACCGGCGGTCTTGAATTCGTGCAGGATTAACTGCCGATTGAGCAGCGTTTCGAGGTTCCTTTTCTTGATATCGGCCATCTCCTTATCGAGCGTTTCCGGGTCGCCGCGGTAGCGCCGAATCAGCGTATCGGCCATCCGCGCTGTCTCAACCTGCACCTCATCGTAAGTGATGACCGAGTCATCCACAATCGCATTGATACCGTTGACCAGTTCGGCCCCGGCAGTAAGCAGGCCCATCCAAAGGAGGGCGGCGGCCAGCAATGTACAAACGGCTTTCATTTGTTGAGCGCACCCAGTTTAGGCATGGACAGCTCCAGGGGTCAAGGGGCTGGAAATGGCGTGTGTTTGGGGGTAAGGTAACTTCAAAGCCGTGGGTTTAGCGAATGATGACGAGATTGTTATGTGAGCGGGCGGTGATGGCCCGCGGGAGACTTAAACTCCCGACTGCCGGTCCTGTCCCGAAGGGACGTTCGAAAATAGCCCACCGTTTCAACGGTGGGCAGGGAAGGGAGAGCGAGGTCAAGTCCCGCCAGGGACGGCAGATAGCGGAGTCTTGGGGAGCGCCTAATTGTTATCCCCTTGCAACCCCGAGATTCATCCCGTTCGACTGCCGTCCCGGGCGGGACTTTATACACTTTAAATGCTGGCCTACCGCACCGTTGAAACGGTGGGCTATTCTCAACCATTCCTTACGGGATGACACCTCGAATCCTGGTGGCACAGGACGGGAATGTCCGCGGTCCGGCTCGAAGGTGTTATGAGGTCCTCGGAGATGCTCCGCCCGCTGGACCCGCCGGGACGCCAGTTCAACACCACCCATTGGAGCGTGGTTTTGTTGGCCGGTCAAAATGAGTCGCAGCAGGGCGCCGAGGCACTCGAAAAGCTCTGTCGCACCTATTGGCCGCCGCTTTATGGCTTCATCCGAAGGCAGGGTTATGGTCCCGAGGACGCCCAGGACCTTACCCAGAAATTCTTCGCCCTGTTGCTCGAACGGAAAGACTTCGGCGCGGTTGACCCGCGCAAGGGAAAATTCCGGACCTTCCTGCTGACCTCATTGACCCATTTCCTCGCCAATGAACGGGATTGGTCCAAAGCGGCCAAGCGCGGCGGCGGCCAGCAAATTATCTCTCTCAACGCGCTGGAATCTGAACAGCGGTACGGGAGCGAGCCGAGCGTCAATGTTTCGCCCGATAAACTTTTCGATCTCCGCTGGGCGACAACCGTGCTGGAAGAAGCCTTGCGCAAACTCCAGGCGGAAATGACCGCCGGGGGCAAAAGCCGTCAGTTTGAGCAACTAAAGCTCTATCTGACCGATGAACCCGGCGAGGGCGATTATACCGCGGCGGGGGTGCAGTTGGCCATGAGCAGCCAGGCCGTTGCGGTCGCCGTGCACCGCCTCCGGAACCGGTATCGTGAGCTGGTGCGCACCGAAGTCGCCCAAACGGTGGCCAATCCGCTCGAAACGGATGAAGAGATGCGGCATCTCCACGAGGTCCTCACGGAAAGCCTGTAATTCCCTGCCTGTTTTGCTTCTTATTCTGATGAAGCCCCATTCAGGCAAATGAACGCCGAGCGAACTTGTCCCAAATGCGGCGCGGCATTAAGCGAGGCGGCCCTGGATGGCCTTTGCCGGAAGTGTCTGGGGCGCCTGGCATTTGGTTCGCCCGGCAGCGGCTCGGACGAGGCCGGGCCGTTCACCGACTCCCGGCCGCATCGCCTCGGGGATTATGAACTGCTCGAGGAAATCGCCCGAGGCGGCATGGGGGTGGTTTACAAAGCCCGGCAGTTGAGCCTCGATCGGACGGTAGCGGTGAAAATGGTCCTGCACGGGCCTTTTTCCAGCCAGGAATTTGTCCAACGTTTTCGTACCGAGGCCCAGGCCGCTGCCGGGCTCCACCACCCCAACATCGTCCCCATCTATGAGGTTGGCCTCCACGACGGCCAGCACTACTTCTCGATGGAATACATCCAGGGCAGGAACCTGGCCGAGGTCGCCCGGGAAAAGCCGCTGCCGGCCCGGCGCGCCGCCGTCTATCTCAAGGCGATGGCCGAGGCGATGCATTATGCGCACGAACAGGGTGTGCTGCATCGCGACCTCAAGCCTTCCAACGTGCTGTTGGACAGCCTGGACCAGCCGCGCATCACGGATTTCGGCCTGGCCAAATTGCTCAAAAGCGATTCTCAATTGACCCTCACCGGCCAGGCCCTGGGCTCGCCCGAGCACATGCCGCCGGAACAAGCCGCCGGCAAACACGGCCCGGCCGGACCCGCTGGCGACATCTATTCCCTGGGCGCCATCCTCTATCAACTCGTGACGGGCCGGCCGCCGTTTCAAGGTGAAACCCTCCAGGAAATCCTGCTGCAGGTGCAGACCACTGAACCGGTGCCGCCGCGCCGTTTGAATCCAAGCGTGCCTGCGGACTTGCAGACTATCTGCCTGAAATGCCTCCAAAAGGAGCCTGCACGCCGCTACAGCTCCGCCAGGGCTCTAGGGCAGGACCTGGGCCATTTTCTGGCCAACGAACCGATTCAGGCGCGGCCGGTTTCGGCCCCGCAAAAGCTCTGGCTTTGGTGCCGGCGCCATCCCGGGCCCGCGCTCCTCTCGACCGCGCTGCTCGTGGCAGTTGTGCTCGGCCTCGGCGGTGTCCTTTTGGAATGGCGCCGCGCCGAGCTCAATGCCGCGGGCGAATTGAATCAGCGGCGCCTGGCGGAAGCATCTGCGGCCAAGGTCAGGCTGAACCTCTATGCGGCGGACGTAAACCTTGCTTCCCAGGCCATCCAACGCCGCGATTTTGGATTGGCACGGCGAACCTTGGCGGCACTGTCCCCGCGACCCGGCGAGACCGATTTGCGCGGGTTCGAATGGCGCTACCTGTGGAACCTGTGCCGGGGTAACCACCTCGCGACTCTCACCGGACACACCTGGATTGTAACCTGTGCCGCCTTTTCGCCCGATGGCCGGCTGCTGGCTTCCGGCAGCCAGGACGGCACCGCAAGGATTTGGGACGTTGAACGCCGCGAAGCGGTGACGACGTTGGGCGGTTACGCAGGAGCGGTGTGGTCTGTCGGCTTCTCGCCTGACAGCAAGATTCTGATGGCTGCGGGTCATCACGGGGTGAACCTTTGGCAGACCGGCACGTGGCAGCCCATTACCAATTACCCTGGCCAAATCGCCGCCATCTCGAAAACCGGTTCGCTGCTGGCAATTTCAGAATCGAGCCCGTTTTTCTGGGAACCGTCAGGCAAAGTGACTTTGTGGGACTATAGTCAGGGGAAAAGGCTCCTGGTGCTGAAGCGGCCAGGCCGTGCTCTGGCGCTCTCACCGGATGGCCGACAGCTCGCGGTCGCCGGCACCAGAACCAGTGTGCTTCTCTGGGATGCCGGCACGGGTGAATTGCTCCGCACGCTGCCGACCGAAAAATCTGTCTGGTCGATGGCATTTTCGCCCGATGGCAAACGGCTGACGACTGCCGGCTGGTCCAGCGACGCTTTGGTTTGGGACCTGGGGTCCGGCCAACACCCGGCTAAAATCACGGGACATTCGCTGACCGTTTGGTCGGCCGCATTTTCCCCGGACGGCTCGACGCTCGCGACGGTCGGTTCCGACCAGACCCTCCGCGCCTGGGATTCAACCACTTTGCGGGAGAAGGGTGTGTTCCGCGGCCACGACAACGAAGTGTGGTGTGTGGCTTTCAGGCCGGACGGCCGAATGCTGGCCACGGGCGGCAAGGATCAAACCGTCCGGCTGTGGCCCGCCGGGTTACCGGACCGACAGGAGTCGCTACCCCATGAGAATGACACCCGTTTTTCCTTTTCGCCCGATGGTGCGTTCCTGGAATTGTCCAGCCCGAGCGGTGGAGTTTGGCGGCCGAATCTTTGGGAGGTGGCAAACCGGCAGCCGATTGCGAAGATTCCAGGCGCCTGGGTACTCGGCTTTGCACCCGACGGCACCCAGGTCATCGGCCTGAATGAAATGGCCGGAACCCTCGATTTTTGGGCTCCGGGCAAGCCGGCCCACGAAGGAGTTGGGACTTCGAGAGTAAAGCTTTCCGGACTCTTACTTGCTGCGGGAACTTTGAACGCCGCCGGCCTTTCGCCCGAGGGCAGGGTGTTTTTTGGAATCGACGGGACAGGGCTAATCCGCTTCTGGGAAACGGCGAGCGGCAAGCTGCTCGGCTCGGCTCACGGGCCGGCCCCGCCCTTCCGCTCGACGGTGCTGAGTCCAGGTGGCAGGCACCTCGCGCTCAGTCTCGAACGAGAAAAGCTCGTTCACTTGTTCGAAGCCAGTACCGGCCACGAAATTCAACTGGCCGGCCACCGCGATTTCGTCAGCGGCCTGGCCTTTTCGCCTGATGGCGGAACCCTCGCCACCGGCAGCATGGATGGAACCATTCGTTTGTGGGATACCGCCAGCGGGAAGGACCTGGCGACTCTTTCCGGACACATGGAGGAAGCCACTGATGTGGCCTTCTCGCCCGACGGCCGGACCCTGGCTTCGATTGCTCGGAAGGAGTCCCTCAAATTCTGGCACCTGGCCACCCAGCGCGAACTGCTCTCGCTGGATTTTCCGCAAGCCGGCAACTTTCTGCGGTTCTCGCCCGACGGCACGCATCTGGCGGTTGCGACGGAGGAGAATTCGATTCGGCTGTTTGAAGCGCCGCTGAAAACGGGCCGGGAGCCGGAGGTCAAGGGGCAGGAGTCAGGAGCCGGGACTCAAGCAGATGCGAGCCACTAACTAAGCCGTGGAAGTAAGTCACTTCGAACTCGCGCCGGTATTCCCACGAATGGTCGAAATCGAATTGCAGGGCGACGCATCTCGGGTTTCCCCGCGATTGGTGGAAGAGATAATTCCTGGCGCTTTCGGAGTCAGTGACTTCGGCGAAATAGTTCACCAGGACCCCGGATTCGAGGTTGGCGGGGATCACGCGCGCTTCTTTTGTCGTTCCGTTCTCCAGGCGAAACCGGGCGTGCACCGGCGCCCCCCGGTAGAGGAAGGTAACGAGGCGGCCGAGGAGAGTCTTTTTCATTTTGATTCGGGCATAGAGTTCTCCCTCGTGCTCCGGCAAGACGAACTCGCTCCCAGCTTGTTCGTTAACCGAGGGGGTCATCCTGCCGTCTCCCCCCTTTACCTCTTTTAACTCAGTTAACCCTCTTAACTCCTCACGAGGCTCGCGTTCCAGCAGCAGGATAGGGCTCATTTTGGGCGGAGTCTCCGGGGCCGCGCTCTGCAAATTGGTGAACCCCAGCCGCAGGATGTACTGCCGGCGCAAGAGCCGCAGAACCGCCGGCTCGTCCCAGGGTGTATAGCGGCCATCGGGACTGGCGGCTTTTTCTCCCAGCACCTGCAAGATAAAACGCGGCGCCTCGTCGGACTCAAGAAAAGCGAGGTCCCGGGCTTGAAGTTGCGGGTGTATCGCGGCGTAACTTTGCGGAACGGGCCGGGGCTGATAATTCAGGCCGCTGCCTAAGGCCAGCGTCGTCTCCGAGGGGAAAACATCGACGCTGTTCGTCCCAATAAGTTGCAGCACGTTTTCCGGGACCGCGCGCTCGGGGCAGACACGGCGCACCCCATCGCTATAGGCCTTCCAGTCAGCCACGTAATGGTAATCCTGGATTCCCTTGAGGTAATTCACCGGGAAAAAGGCTTTGAGGTATTCGGGCTGCATATAAATTAGCGCGTTCCCAAACTCCGCCAGCATGAGCATGCTCGAGTAAGCCGTCGATACCAGGAAAAGCAGCCGCCAAAGCGGTCGGAGACTCTCTGGCGCATGAACGACAAAGGCCAGCGCGATGAGGGGAAAGCCCAGCAGGAAGCATTTGGTATGGTTGTAATCACCGCGCACAATCGCCGTCTTGTAGAGCATGAAGACCGCAGCGGCCCCGATGAGCAAAGAGACCAAAGGTTCCCTGGCAAAACCGTGCTTGCGGAGAAAAAGAGCCGCCAACGCGATATAGCCCAAAAAGAACAGGACCACGACGCGGTGCGCCACCGCTCCGGGACCTGGCCCCCACGCCGCCGCGTCGCTATATTGCCCAATCACCAGGAGGCTGCTCTTGAGGTAAGCCGCCAGGTTCGTATTGAACTGCGCGGCCAGCAGCCACGCCAACGCCACTTGCAGCACCACCACCAGCAACCACCACCCGGCCGACCGCTCGCGGGCCAGCGCCTTAAGCAAAAACACCCCGCCACAAAGCAAAAGACTCACGAGACCGAAGTTCAGCTTGAACAAGAGACCGGTCACCGACGCGGCAACCAGCGCAGCGGAACTAAAGGCGCCCGGCCGGGTCAGGTTGCGTACCAGCAAGTAAACGATCAGAACAAAAAGGGCCGAGGACGGCTGGTCATGAATCAATCTTTTGCAAGTGAACAGGGAGGCCACGCAAGCCCAGGCTAGCGCAGTGTCGAACTTCAGCTTTGACACATCGATCGCCAGGCGGAAGAAGAGCAACAACACCAGCAAATCGAACCCCGCGTAATACCAGGGGCTAACGCCGTAGGGAAAGCGCGTCTCCAGGAACCCCAACGGTCCATAGGTCCAAATCACCCGGTCACCGAAGGCCCAACCCTCCGAGAACGCGCGATTGAGCATCAGCCGCCAGCTCGGTTCGGTCCCGAAGTCCGGCAGGACAAAAAACGCCGTGGGCACGAAAAAAAGAAGACTTAGGACGAGCGCTGCCGGTCTCAGAACCCGGTAGCGGAGCGGTTGCGCGGCTAGAGTGGCCGGGCCGGTTGCTTTAACGGTTCCGGCGACTGCTTTAGGAATTGCAGCTTTCGACCGCTCCATGAATCAGGGCCGGAGGATAACGCTGGCGGCAGGGTTGGGCAATGGCAGTTCACAGCCACCAAAGTCGTGGAGCGCAGCCGTCTCGGCTGCGGGTTAAAGCGGCGTCTCGCCGCGCGGGAGAACAGTGGTTTTGAGGGAAATGGGCACCGGGACGGTGCAAGATGCGCCCAAAGTCGTGGCGGCGGGCTTCCAGCCTGCCAGTGACGCGGCGTCCCTGCCGCCACATTCTGACGGCAAAAGACGCAAGGATGCTCACCTACAGTTCCCGCCAGGATACGGCAACGTAGCCGCGCGACGCCCCGTTGATCAGGTTCTCATCGAAATGAAATCGGAAATGCCCGTTCATCGTCACGCTGTTGGCAATGCACGAGCCCATGAAATCATAAGGGTTGGAGCCGCCGCCGCCCAGGGTGACGCTGGCTTCCGGGGCATAGATCGTTCCGATGAATTGGGCGTTTCCGCTCATGCTGATGCTCGTGTTGCTCGGCATCCCAAGGTAGGTCAGATTCGTCGCGTTGCCCCCGTTGGCAAAGGCGCCTCCGCTCAAACTGAAGCTGGGCCCAGCCATGTAGATGGTCAAATGGCCCGCAGTTGGTCCCGTGCCGTCCACCAGGATGCCGCTCGGGCTGGAACTGGCGGTGACTTTCAGCCGGACGACCGCGTTCGGTCCGACATAGATGTTGCCGCTCAGGCTGGACACCAGGAAATCTCCGCTGGTAACAAACGCATAATTATACAACGTGCCGCCGGTCAAGAAATTGAGCAGGACGTTGGGGAGGCCAGCCGGCAAAAACACCGCGTTGGCCGGATAAACAACATCGGGCAGCGTGGGGTTGAAATTCGTTGAGATGGCGCCGGTGACGCCGCCGCTGGGAGGTGTCACCCCGGGTCCGACCGCGACATCGCCGTTAATAGTGTGGTTGCCCAGGTCGATCGGCCCATACACGCTCGCAATGTTACCGTTGGTGCCGGCTTTTAGCGGATCATATTGGCCGTTGGTGCTCAGGTTCGTGTTGGCAGAGTTGAAACTATCGGCGGAAATCCCGCTGCCGTTCATGGTGATTCCGTGTATGGCCACCAGCGCGTCATTGTACAACGGCACGTTGGTCGTGGCCACGCGCAACACGCGCGTGAGCGTGGCCGAAACGAGCGGCACCGCTACATGCCCCGTCGAATAAATAATCGGCTGAACATCGGTGGTATAAGAAACGTCGTAGGTGCCGTCGGCAAGAGTTCGCGACTTCGGTCCGTAAATCGTTCCTACGGGTGAGCCCCAGCCGTTGGCGGTGCGATCCACCCCGGTGTAAGCCGCGCCCGGATTCAATTGGGCCAGCGCCTCTTCGACTCCAGCCTCGGCCATCGTCAGGGCGCCGTTCCAGGCCTGCGAGCGGGATACCGAGACCCGCTGGTTGTTAACCAGGGGAAGATAGCAGTAGAGCAGCAGCAGGCCAAACATCACGGCGACGAACATCGTGATGAGCAGGACGCTGCCCTGCTCGCCCCGTCTGAGAATTGCAGGAGCCGACGTGAGGGAGCTCTGATCACACCCGAAAACCCGGGGAGAGCAGCCGCGCTCTATCCCGCTAACTCGCGGTTGATTCCGTTCGATTGAACTGGACGTTTTCATATTGTCCCCTCAGTCACTTACATCGTTTCGCAACACCACCTGGGCCGTCTGCACGCTTTCCGTGTTGACTCGCTGCCCGACCAGCACCGGGCGCGAACATTTCCAGGACATGTTGATTAGTTTGGCATCGCCAAGGTTTCCGGCCGTGTTGAAGGTAATGTTGGTCGAGGAGACGGTCGGAGCGCGGTTAAACAGGGCGAAGTTCCAGTCGCTGCACTTGGTCAAATAGGTCCTCGTCGGCTGCCCCGTCACCGCCATGACCAGCGTCTGCGCCCTTGAATCCCACGTCAGCTTGATGTTCTGGCCCACGTCGGTGTTGGTTAACGTCAATGACCGAACGGGCAGGTTGGTTTGCATGTCAATCACGGCCGTCGCCTGCCGAAGCTCCCGGTTGAGGACGTCGAGCGTATTTCGGCTCTGGGAATCCAAATCGGTGTAATTTCCCATGGCCGCGAAACTGAATAGTCCATAGACCGTGAGGATCGCGACCACGCCCAGGACCATCGTGCCCAGGCCCAAAGCCACCACCGCCTCCAATATGGTGAAGCCGGAGACCGCCGAGCCCTTGGCCCGCATTGCCTTCTGAAGACTACGCGCAGACTGCACCTGCGGACCTCGCCTGAAGTTCTTCATTGTGTCCCCCAGATATAGCCTTGCAGACCGTAGCGGGCGACCTGCGTCTGCATCTCCCGGTTGTGCGCCAGAACCTTGCTCCCATTGTAATTGGTCCAGGTGAGCTTGATGTTCACCAGGGTCACATTGGTTTTGTAAGCTGCGGTATCGGGAATGTTGGTTGGCGTGCATAGCGCCAGTGTCCCATAATAAGTCACTCCCCCGGCATTTGATGCCACTCCAATGGGATCATAACGTTCCTTAAAGTTAATCGGGCAGTTCGACCACAAATCCGACCAGTTGCAGACCCGCACCGCTTCGGTTTTCTGAACCAGGATTTGCGTGGCGCGGAGGTCCTCCCGCGCAGTCTGGACGGTGGAAAAGCCGTAAGAAAAACCGCCATAAATGCCAATCATGACAGTCGTCAGAACAAGCACAGCCACAACGACTTCCGCTATGGTATAAGCGGATTCCGCGTGCGGCCGTTTGAAGCCTGGCTTGGACAGTTTCATAAGATTTGGCTTTTGGCTAACCACAACGGCTGCAAAGCCTTTTGGGCGAGCCGTCGATTTTTCATATTCTTCCCAATTTCGTCACTCTTATCTCTTTTAGTTTTCCGGACTCGGCCATTCCGAGCCTATTTCACAGAATTAATAGAAGCATTTGGCTCGCCGAAGGATTGCCAAAGAGGGCCAGGAAATCTCCGAAACGTTGTCCTGGGGATTCCCCGGGAATTCCGGAATGCCTCGCTAAACTCTCGCTCCGACAACGACGGCTTGTTTCTGGCCCCCCTCCAAACCCATTGCAGGAGACGACGTCAGGAGTCTCTGATCAATCCCTGCTCGGCTCATAGTGGTGCAGGACGATCTGCCGGTATCCTTCACTCCAGCGAAATTGCAGGCCGCCGGCCCTGACGCTTGTCTTTGAACAAGTCAGGGTAGTGGTCGCAATTAATTCACCATGGTTTTGAGAGTCTGGCACAACTCGGCCATGGAACCTTTGCGCAGGTACTGGCGCGCGCCCTGGCCAAGCATCGTTTGGATGGCGGCGGAGTCATTGTCCATGCCGGTGTAGATGAGGATGGGGACGCCCGGGTGCTTCTGCTTCAGAAGCTCCATCAGCAGAAGGCCATTTTCGCCGGCCAGATTGAGATCGAGGACGATGCCATCGAGCTTGACAGTCTCCATCCGGCGGAGGGCCTCAGCGGCGTCCTTGGCCGTGACGACTTCGAACCCGGCCTCTTCGAGACAGGTGCCCGCAATCAGCCGCCAATCACCCTCGTCGTCCACGAAGAGGATCCGCTTTTTAGCGGGAGGCGGCGACGGTTGAGATTCCAATGCCTGCCGGACCACAGCGAACAACTCTTCAGGGGCAAAGGGCTTGTGGAAAAAAGCTTTTGCGCCGGCCTCCAGGGCGCGCTTCCTGTATTTCACCGGGTCTCCGCCGCTGATAAAGACCACCGGGACATGTTTGGCTTCGTCCAGTCGGCGCAGCCAACTCAGGATGAGGAAGCCGTCCCAGGGAATGCCCCCGCCGTGGGCGACATCGGGCGGGAAAGCGATGTCCAGGACGATCAGGTCCGGCTTTTCGCGGCGGGCAATGTTGATTGCCTCTCCGCCATCCTCCGCTTGCAGCACTCGATAACCACCCTGGCTCAACTTCATCGACAGGACCTTGCGGTCGACAGCGTTATCATCAACGATTAAGACGGCTTTTGGATTCATAATGGAGATTCTGATGGCAGGGTACGTGCCATGCGCGCGGGAAAAGCGAAGTCTCCCGAGTATCTCGACCAGCTTGCGCCGGATCGGTTGTCGGCGCTGTCCAACTTAAGGACAAGCCCGCCTTGAACCGCTCATGTCCTGGTTGGGTGACGTGTTGAGTTCCGCGTGATCGCTGGATTGTGGCATAGCATTCGCTTCAAGCAGAAACGTTGGGCCAGTGCCGGCGCTGGGCGGTTCAGGGCTCTGGCAGGCAAATTATCCGCGAGAGCTTGATTTGAGCGTCTGAAGGGCGCGTGGGTCCTGGTTCTTGAAAAGTACTGATTAAATTTCAACGGTCGCAATGCCAGTAGCGCTACATCTCCAAGCGGTTAAACCGCAGAAAGGTCCCCGTCTCAAAAAGGAGAAAGAGAAGGAGAAGGATGCTTTTTTACCCGAGGCCGGGCCGGCTCCGTCCGGCAAGGAGCCGCCACTTTTGATTGGCAGGAATCGGAGAATACTAGTGGTGGACGACAACCCGGTGATTCTGAAAGCGTTCGAACAAAAGCTGAAGGCCACCGGCTTCAGTGTCACTACCCTCTCCGACGCGGCAGCGACGGCCAGCACTGCGGAACAGGACAAGGCCGAGTTGATCATTCTGGACATCAACTTCAACGCCAGCAACGGCGTCGAGTGGAGTGGCTTTACCATCATGCAATGGCTTCGAAGGTTTCCGGAATTGGCCGGGATACCGGTGATTCTGGTCACTGGGGGAGACCCGTCGATATACAAGGAGCGGGCGCTGGCGGCGGGCGCTGTGGCCTTCTTTCAAAAGCCGGTCGATCCCAAAGCGCTCCTGAGCGCCATTTTCCTGGCCCTCGAAAAGTGACACCAGGCTGGCGGTTACGGCGCGAAACAACTCCATCCGCCGAGGCCGTACACGGCGGCGTGGATGTAGCGCGGGTCCACCGGGTCGAGCTGGATAGCCGCGATGGGGGCCTGGTGAATATCGAGGCCGGCGGTCAAGGACGTGAAAGTAGTCCCGTTATCGGTGCTCAATAACACGCCGCCGCGATGCTGGCCGGCCAGGGAGGCGTAGCCCATGCAGATGCACACACGCAGGGGATTGGTCGGATCGGTCCGCACGTCGCTAACCGTATAGGCGGGATCGAAAGTCTGGAACGTAAAGGAGCCGGCGGGCAGTTTGCGGTAAAGGCCGCTGGTGGTGGCGAGGAAAAACGTCCCTTCGGCACCGCCGGCGGACGAGTGGGCGATGCCGAAGACAATATCCGGTCCCGGGGAGTTCAGGCCGAAGGGCGACCAGGAGACGCCATTGTCGGTGGATTTATAGGCGCCATGCGCCACGGTGCCGGCATAGAGGTCGCCGTTGGTATTAAAGAAAACGCACACCGGGTTGGCGTTGCCCGGCAGCGAATGGGGAGTCCAGGTGTTCCCGCCGTCGGAGCTGACCGCGACGTTGACGGAATTGGCGAAGCAGACGTGGTCCTGGTTCAAGGGATCGACGGCGATCATGTTCTCGGTCCAAACCTGGGGCGTGTAGTTGGCGGTTGCGGGGGTGATGGTAGACCAGGTGACGGCGGCGCACGTGGCGGCGCTATAGGCATTGTCGGAACGGGCGAACGAGGCGCCGTCGCAAGTGCGGGCGTAGGCCCTGTCGGGGTTGGTGGGCGCAAAAGCCATGGAGGGATAATCGCCGCAGGCGCCGGGAGGAGTGCCGGCGGTGGTCCAGGTGGTGCCGTTATCCGAGGCGAGGCAACCGTTGTCCTGTGACCCCATGAAAAAGCGGCGGCGCATACCGCCGGAATTGCCCGTGGCGAGCAGGTAGTAGGCTTGCCAGTCATTCAGACCGTTGACGCCGACCGTCACGCCGCCCGTCGGGGTGGCGCCCGGAGTAAAGTTCCAACGGGAAATGGCGGCGTAAGTGCCGGAGGAGCTGCTGCCGTCGGTTGTCATCCAGAGAAAGTTTCCGGCTTGAAAACCGCCCCAGTAGAAGGCGCGGACGTCCGGGTGCATGCCCGCGTACCAGACCTGGTTCCAGGAGGCGCCCCAGTTATGGGTTTCATAGGCCAGGACGGTTGAGAGCAGGAGTTGGTTCGGGGCGGGCGAGACGAGGATGCGAGGGTCCCAGGCCGGGCTGGGGGGTTGGGTGGCGACCGGAGTCCAGGAAGTGCCGGTGGTGGTCTTGTAAACGAGGGTGTCGGAAGGGCCGTTGATGGCGACGGCGAGGACATTGGCGCTGCCGCCGTAGGCGATCGCGGCCACGAGGGCATTGCTGGGCAAACCGGTATTGACGGCAACCCAGGTCAGGCAGGGGGTGGTGGCCGTCCACGGGCAAGCGCTGCGAAACAGGTGGGCCGGCCCGAAGGGGTCGCGATTCATGGTTGAAAAATAAACATAACCGGTCGCGTCGTCGGCGCCGATGGAGATGATGCAGTTATCCTGATTGGTGGGGCCGCCCGGGAACGGCCAGGTTTGGGTGAAGGTGCTGCCATCGTAGGAATAATAAAGTCCCAGGCAGGGTTTGCTCCAGAAGACGGTGCTCTTGGGAGCGGGGATGGGGTACACGAGTTGAGCGAAGGGCCGGGGATCGGTGGTATGGTCCAGGGGCATGTGGGGAGCGGGGTAACCGCCAAAGTGCGTGAGATTGCCCCAGTGATCTCCCAGGTCAGTCGTGGCGTAGAGATCACTATACGTGGGGGCGTAGAGGCGGCCGGCGCGGATTCGGTCCCATTCGAGGTGGAGGACGCTGTAGTCGCCCAGGGCATAGTTCAGGGGTTGGGCCCAGGAAACGCCGCCATTGATGGTGCGCCACACACCGCCACCGGGGGAGCTGACGAGCAGGGTGTTGGGATCGGATGGGCTGGCGATGATCCCCGAATGGCGGCCGGCCAGGCCCGGCCCGTTGAAGGTCCAGCGTCCGGCGACGACATTGCCCCGGGCGTCGCTTGAAACCAGGCGATAAAACCGGGTGTCTGGCGCGAGCGGGAGGTTCACGTAATTACTGCCGCCGGATTGGTCCGCGGGCATGGGGACGGCCATCCAGGTTGCCGAGGTGCCGGGACTGGTCGTTTCTTGAAGCACGTAGCTGGCGCAGGTCATCGGCCAGCCGACCGCGACATTGCTGCCCTGGCGGGCGACACTCAGCAGGTAGGGCGTTAGGTCCAACACCGTCAGTGCGGCCGGGGCGCTGGTGACGCTGCCATAGCGGTTGGCCACCACCACGTCGTAGATGCCCTCCAAAGTGAGGTCCAGGTTGGGAACGGGCAGTCCGCCGATCGTGTTGCCGGCAAGGTCTTGCCCGTTGCGCCGCCACTGGTAGGTCAAAGGCGCAAAGCCCGTTGCGCCGACGCGAAAGTTCGCATTCGAGCCGCACGGACCGCTTTGGCTTTGCGGTTGGACCACGATCACCGGGGGCTGTGACGCCGACTGGAAGATGAACTCCGTCACGAGGCCAAGAGTGTCGGCGCTGCCGGTGGTGGCGGTGACCGGGTTGTACACGCGCGACGCCGAATCACCGGTGACCGAGGTGGCGTCAAATTGGCTGGTGGTTCCGCCGCCGCTGTTCCGCACGTCGAGCAGCAAATCGCCCGCATTGCGGTTGTAGAAGAAGGGTGTCGCGAACGGGATCAGGATGTCGAAGGCCGCCGGGTTCCCGCTGGCGGCGCTGCTCAGCGACAGAGCGCCGCTAAAAACTATCGTGTCGTCAGTGCCGACGTTGTTGGCGAAGGTCGTGCTCAAGCCGTCTGGCGATTTTGAGGTGGTCGAGAGATTGATTTGGACGCCGGGCAGCGTTGATGAAAACCCAGGCCAGCCGGCATCCACGCGGAAGGCGATACCGGTAATAAATGCGCCCGCCGCCGGCAGGGCGCCAAACTCGCTGGCCGCATAAACCTGCTGGTAACGCATGGTGCTGTTGGCGCCGATATTGAACGGGTAGCTGTTGCCTGAGTCGCCCTCGACATTGGCCAGCGAGCCGGGGACAACCAGCGTGTTAGCGGGCTGGGCGACGCTGGGTGCCGCCCACCAGGTCAGCGCGGCGGCAAATGCTCCCAGCTTCAGGCTCGCGAAAAAGGCGGGTGTCTTCATACGTAATATACGTTCTTGGAATCCGAGTTTGCATTTTTTCTCAGCCCGCGTCTCCCCGGCGCATCTGCGCGGAGCGCAAAAGCGGGCTGCTGCCAAAACAGGCGCCGGGGCCAGCCAGGGCGGCGGCCTAAATGAGGAGCGTGTGTTCCAAGAACAACGCACACCCCTGGGTGCTTGTCAAACTCCGCCGCGGAAGGACAAGTATTTCGGATTCAGCGTCATCTTCGCGGACTGAGGCGAAAGAGGCGCGCGCCGTGGAATGGCACCTCGGGCGCGAATTCGCCGCTCATCGAGCCAAGTTTTTTTCCCGTCCACAGCTCGCGAACTTTTGCCGAACCGGTAAAGCCAATGTCGGCCAGCTTCACGGGGATGGGCACAGTGGCGTCTTTTGGCCCATCCTTCGCGGCGTCGCGGGTATTGAAGACCGCGAGGTATTTGTCTCCGCGGCCGCCAGGCACCTCGGCGCTCCACGCGACCAGGCCGTCGGCGGTGCCGAAAAGCTGGCGGTTATTCTCGCTGTGCTGGTTGACGGCGAGGACTTCGTCATTGGTGAGTAAGGACAGGGTGAATGGGTCCGTCTTCGTCATATCGCCGCCGTAGATGAGCGGGGAGCGAGCGATGCTCCAGAGCGTCATCAGCGTGTATTGCTCGTCCGGCGTAAAGCGCGTCGGGCGGCCAAACTTCACCGCGCCCAGGGGCAGCATGTCGGCGTCTGGCCACGAGCCGGCGATTCGGAACGGCGTCCAGTCGTGGAGGCGCTTGAACTGCTCGCGCAGGGACTTCCAGTTATCCCAGAAGTCGTCGCTGATGCGCCACAGGTTCGCGTTTTGCTCGATGTGCGGGCCGGCGGAGAGCGGGGTTTCGCCGGGGGAGGTGCTGAGGAGGATCGGGCGGCCGGTCTTATCGAGCGCCTGGCGAATGGCCTCGATCTCGGCCTGGTGGTAGGGGCGGCTGAGGTCATCCACCTTGATGAAGTCCACCTCCCACGCGGCAACCAGTTGGATGAGCGAGTCGTAGTAAGCCTGTGCGCCGGGCTTGCTCATGTCCACGCCATACATATCCGGATTCCATGCACAGACGCTGTTCCGGTCGGCAATGTCGCCGGCGCGAATGGGGGTGCCAAAGAGTGGCGTGTTTTGCTCCACCGCCTGGCGCGAGATGCCCCGCATCATGTGAATCCCAAATTTGAGACCCTTGGAATGAACGTAGTCGGCGAGCGGCTTGAAACCTTTGCCCTCAGTTGCGGAGGGGAACTTTTCAGGCGCGGGAACCAGGCGGCTAAATCCATCCATCGTCAGCTTCGCACCCTTTTCGTAATCATGCCCCTTGGCCTTGGGCTGATACCACTGGATGTCCACCACGAGGTATTGCCAGCCGTGGGGCCTTAACTTCTCAGCCATGAAGTCGGCCTGCTGCTTGGTCTGCGCCTCGGTGATCGTGGTGCCGAAACAGTCCCAACTGTTCCAGCCCATCGGCGGCGTCGGAGCCCAGGCGTGGAAGTCAGTTTCGGAAGCGGCCATCGAAGGGGCGATGAGCAGCATGAAGTATAGGATTACCAGCAGGTTGGTTTCGGGCAGTTTCGCCTTGATATCAGGAAGCTCAGTATCAGGGTGAAAAGTCCAGGCACTCATCGAGACATCCTAAAAGCCTCGCCCGGAGAGTCAAGATTCACGTCTGTTTTCTCCAATCTCTGTGCTCTTTGTACTGCTATCCGTCCACTTCGCACAATTCCGCGAGGATTTCTTGTGCGTTCGAAAAAGTCGTGTCCCTCATTTAACTCTTTTAACTTTTTTAACCCATTTAACTCTTTGGTTGCGGCGCAGCCGCGCTCTGCTCTCTTGTGGCAAATCCGGTTTTCCCCCGGGGTGGCGCAACGCAGTGAAATGGACGTCTTCCTCCCCCGACCACACCCCATCGTCGCTTAATTCGGGTCCATTTGTGTCCATTCGTGGTTTACTTGGAATGTGGGGACAAAGTCACACGTCTGGAGTAAATTTTTCCAAAAGCGATCTCTATGCCTGAAATGATTCGCCGTTCTCTTTGGCTGTTTGCGTTGGCTCTCGCCGGCCTGGTTGCGGCGGCGGCTCCGCTCGAACTCAACTTGCGCCGCCTGGTGAGAACCGAGCCCGGCCAGGACCAGTGGAAAACAGTGGAGACCCGCGCGGAATGGGCTCCGGCCGGCACCGCCGTGGTGCTCTGCGATATGTGGAACCAGCATTGGTGCAAAGGGGCCACGGCGCGGGTGAAGGAAATGGCGCCTCGCATGAACCAGCTTGTCTCCGACCTGCGCCACCGGGGAGTCCTCATCATCCACTGCCCGAGCGAGACGATGAAGTTTTACGAAGGCACCCCCGGCCGGAAGCTCGCGCAATCGGCGCCGAAGGCCGTGGCGAGAGCGCCGGTCGCAGGTTCGTGGTCGCTGGACCCCAAAGACGAACCGCCCCTGCCCATCGACTATTCAGATGGTGGCTGCGATGACGTCCCGCAGTGCGCGCAAGGCGCGCCATGGTCGCGAGAGATCGAGACGCTGGAAATCAAGCAGGGCGACGCAATCACCGATAGCATTGAGGCGTATAACCTGATGCAGCAACGGGGCATCACCAACGTAATGGTCATGGGCGTTCACGAGGACATGTGCGTTCTGGGGCGTCCTTTCGCGATCCGCCAAATGGTGCGGCTAGGGCAAAATGTGGTTTTAGTGCGCGACCTGACCGACAGCATGTACAACCCGCGTCGAAAGCCGTTTGTCGATCATTTCACCGGGAACGACCTGGTCACCTGGCATATCGAGAAATATTGGTGTCCGACGATCACCAGCGACCAGGTTATCGGCGGGCAGCCTTTCCGGTTTTCCGGTGACATCAAACCGGCGCGGGTGTTTCGTGATTTCGACAGAGTTCCCGCGGAGGACGGGCAGCACAAATAAGGGTGAACCCCGTCACCGCCCTCTACCGAGTGCGGAGTGGAGAGTGGAGAGTTTCGGAAATCTCTGGCGAGCCGTTTCCTTGAGTTGGCAGTCCGAGTGGCGGGGGACCGGCCAAAAGATGTCCATCGTGTACCAATAAATGTTGAGTGCGAGATGAGATTGGGTCTTAATCTCGTTTTGATTATCACTGAGCGACAATGAGTGACACTGCCACAACGGAATCGGTGCTTCACCGGAAGCAGCCGAAGCTCAACCGGAAATCGCCTGTATTACGGTTGCGAGAGGCAATCGTTTGGGAGCCAGTTCAGAATGGTTGGCGTCAGGTTTACGGCGGGTTTTACGATTTGGGCGTCAGTATCGAGTGGCACGATTTTGAATTATCAAAGCCGTTCGAGTGGTCACGCAGCTTTCACCCTGACAGCCTGGAGCTTTGCTTAAACTTGAGCGGTCACGGCTCGATTCATTGCGCGGAAGGAGCCGTTGACTTCGAGCCAGTGACGACGGGATTTTACCTGCCTGGGAATAATGAGTTGCGGGCCTGGCGAAGGCCCGGAGAGCGCCATCGTTTCATCACCGTCGAATTCTCCCCCAAGTTCTTGCGCGCGCAGTTGGCCGTGTGCGACGGCGCGCTTCACCCGCTGGTGGAAGGCGTTGTGCGCGGCGATGCGTCCCGCACGCGCTGTGGCGAAATCCATAGACTGACCGCCGCCCAGGAGCAACGAATTACCCATTTGCTGCATCCACCTGTTTTTCAGGGTGGGCGCCGGCTTTGGTATCAGGGCAAGGTGCTGCAAATAATGGCGGAGTTTTTCTTCGAGCGGCGGGGCGAGGACGAATTGTTCTGTGACCGCCAAAAACGGCTGGCGCGCGAGCGTGTGGAGCAGGTCGTGGCCCTTCTGCGGAAACATCTTGCTGAGCCTGTGAGTTTGGAAGAGATCGGATGTGAAGTCGGTTGCAGCCCGTTTCATCTAAGCCGCACGTTCTCGGCGGAAGCGGGAATGACCATTCCACAATATCTTCGCAGGCTGCGCATGGAACGGGCGGCAGAACTGCTTCAAAGCGGCAAGTACAACGTGACGGAGGCGGCGCTGGAAGTGGGCTATTCAAGCCTCAGCCATTTCAGTCAAAGTTTCTGTCGAGTCATGGGCCGTTGTCCCGGCTTATACCCGCTGAAGGCGCCGGCTAAAGAAGCGGTATAGACCTTTGCCTGGCGGCTCGGAGCGAATTCACGGCGATCTATCCTGTTTCGGTCGAAACGCGGTTCCCAAACGGCTGTTGGCAATCTACCGACAAAAAATAGCAACACACCGGCAGCAGGACTTGGCGGCATCGGGTATTTTCGCAGCCATGAAGAACATCTTTCTTGTTGGTATCGGCCTCTTGTCGGCAAGTCTTGTTCCGGCCACACTCAAGGCGAGCGACCTGGCTGCGCCCGTGTCCGCGACCACAGAATCGTCTGCCGGGACGCGCTATGGCCTTTTCAACGGGCTTGACCATCGCAGTGCTTATGGGGTGGGAGTATTTCCCGAGCCGTTTCTGGTGGATGATTCGGACCTGGAACCCAATGAATTCCGCCTGGATTGGTTGCACACCAGAGCAGACAATCAACACCGTGACTCAGTGAAGGTGGAGGTGGAGAAAGGTTTTGGCCAGTTGACCCTGGAATTGGAAGTGCCTTACGAACGCAGCGTGGCAGATGGAGAAACGACCAAAGGCTTTGACAACGTCAATCTTGGCGCGCGCTACCCCCTGTATCAATTCGTTTCGGCCAAGGGATTCATTGATACAACTTTTGGGGCCGCGGTGGAGGCAGGTATTCCGGTACAGTCGGCGGTAAGCAAGAACGCCGAACTGGTTTCCAAAGTATTTAATGATTTGAGGCTCGGCGAACATTTTACGCTCCAATCTGTTTTGGGCCATTCCATCCTTTTTGGCCCGCAACCGGACGGCGGATTGCAAACCTTTGAATACGGTTTGGTTTTTGGCTACACCATCCCGCACAGGCAATTTCCTATACCCGAAGTCCTGGAGTTTATACCCGTCTTTGAATTGCGCGGGGAGACTGTCCTGAACCAGGATAGCGCCGGGCATAACCGTCTGCTCGGCAACGCGGGCGTCCGCGTCAATCTCAAGGCTATCGGCCAGGTGCAGCCGCGATGGGGAATCGGGTTTGTCTTTCCCGTTGATAATGGTGCTCGCGCGGACGCGCACTGGGGTATCGTGACGAGTCTGGTGTTTCAGTATTGAAATTGTGACAAAATGCGAAATCGCCCGGAAAATGTGACTATGAACATGAGTCGCAGAAAGTTTCTGATCGTGGCCGCGGGCACCGGCGCGCTCGCAGGATGCCAAACGGCGGACAACGGCGGCGCTTTGACCGCGCCTCATGGGGAACGGGTCGTGAATGCGGGGCTGGCCTCCAATTTTTCCGCGGATGGTGTCTATGGCGGTTTCCGCGATCTGGGATTTTTCCTGGTCCGCAAAGGGGAAAAACTGTTGGCCTTTTCTGCGATCTGCACGCACAAAAAGTGCAAGCTCATCGCCGAACCGGACCGTTCTTTCTACTGCAAATGCCACGGCTCAACGTTTTCCCCCGACGGCCGCGTAACCCGAGGTCCGGCGCGGCGTGATTTGCCGGTGCTGACCACATTTACCGACGAAAATGCACAATTGTTTGTGAAAGTTCCAATCATGTAGTTGGTTCAACGGCACCAGCCGAAGCCTTGCGGCGGATGAAGGTTATGAGAACAAGCCTGAGGCTGCAGGTGAACCGCCCGCTATCCAGGAAGGTGAACTGTGTCGGAAACGTTCGACGTCTGTCATCAAGCGGTAGGGTGGCGCGCAAGCCGCTTCATTTCCAGAAACGAGGTGTCTAACCACCAAGGAACAAAGGTCCATTACTTTATCAGCCGGGGAATTCTGGAGCATTTTTTCGAATTGGACGACCTCGAACAAAAGTTAAAAGGAATCGCAATTTCGAAGTTGCCACAGTGGGAAAAATTCGCGATTGAGGAGACTTTGAAACGTATTGATGAGAAGAAGCGGGGCATACAAGAGGCGGAATACCCAGGTTGGAGCGGCTGATCTTGGACAAGAGAACGATCAAGGGAAATTTCGTAGCTCGAGGACTAGCCTTCGGAGTTCATAACCGAACCGCGAATGCGCAATGAGCCCAAGCCACGCGGGGGGAGGCGGGGTGCGCCGAGACTTCCGTGGAAGCGTGGCCCGGTGGCGTGGAGGGTCGCGTGCAATTCGGAGGAAATACTGGTCCGTCTCGAGGGGTGTCAGAGCCCGCGGTTAAGCCTGCGTCGAGCGGCGCGGATGCTGGGAGTTTCGACCCAGCCGCTGCGTGACTGGACGAAGCGGAAATACCTGAAGCTGAGTGGCCCACGCCTTCGATATGCAAAAAACGAACTTTGCCAACTCGTCAGGTGGTTTGCGGAGCGCGCAAAGCCTTTTGGGTCGGAGAATTACTTGAGGCGCTTTAATAAGTGCCGCGATGGACGATGGTATCCGTTCCGGAAACTGGCTGCAGCGTCTTTTCGGTGGCCTAAGAAGCGCGGTGCACTGACTCCAAGCGAGATCGCTAGGTTGGTTGGGTGTCATCCCTCACTGATTCTCCGAGCCATCAAGAAAGGCAGGTTGAAGGCACGCGAGCGGACACGTTGCCGTGCCGAAATTTCGAGGCATGCGTGGAGTCAGGCTTTTCCAATGACACTAGCGCGTACAGCGCGGTTGCCGCCACTTCCGCGTGATGAGCACATTTCGACTCGCGAGGTAGCGGCCTATTTATTGGAGTTGGGCGTTCTTAGGGCGGACCAGCGATATGTGCGGTTGTTGGTCCACGAGGGTGAGTTGGAGGGCGTCAGACCGACGCCGGGAAGACGAAAAATCTTCGTGACCAGGGTGAGCCTGGAAAGATTCCGTCGAATTTTAGGAGAATCCACTTGACACGCGTTTTCATCACTTTTCCCTGCAACGGCCTTGCAGAGGCGTTGCAGGAGGGCTGCAGGACGTGCTAGGAAGAATACCTGAAATCACATTTCTTCTGTAATTCATTGCAATGCAGGGAGGTAGCCGGAAACCGACACTTCACTTTGCGCTTTGCTACCGTGGTTTGCGCAGAAATGAAGATTTCTATCAAACGCACGGTGACAAAGACGCTGAGAGCGACAGATAGGTCGCTTGGGGAGGGTCGCGGTGCGCCCGTGCGCGGCCGGCAGGATTTCTTGGAGGTGCAGCAGGAGATTTCGCGAAGTTTCGATTTTCATTGGGAGGGAAAGCTTCTATCGAAAAGCGCTTTGAACCGCGTGTTGGATTTTATTGGAGGCCTGGCAAAGAGGTGGTTTCCGTGGATGTTCGAGTGAGCGTGGGATTCCGGGAGGGTAGATTCCAGAGACGAAAGTGACGAAAGGGAGACAAGGTATTTGACGGGTGTTCCCTCAGGGCGGCGGAATGAGCACGGGTTTTAACCACATCTCACGCTGGCGATCACTGGCAGACTGGAATACGTGGAAATGCGGCGACCCCGGCATGCCCGAAATGACAACAATCCGTCAAGACAGCGTTAAGGCCGTTTGGGGAGCCTTTTCCGAATGATGCCGATAATCTGGCTGCTCGTGAGCGTCGCTTGTGAACTGGCAGCAACTCGTTCGATTTCTCGGATTATGGCTTGTGTCTCGTCTTCACGAATGTCGATAACCCAATGCCGGACGCTCGCCCTGATGGCTTCTTTTTGTTTAGGCCCCAGCGTGCATTTCGTGATGCCGTCGAAAACTTCACAAACACGGTCTGCCCAATAATCGGGGGTGTTCGATGATTGCTCTTGTTTCATATTTTGGTTGTGGAGAGGGCTACGGCAAAGCTGCCAGATCTTCAGCCGTTTATCTCAAGGGAACGCCCGCACGTTTGGCATACAGCATATAATTTTGGTTTTGCACGCACAGCCTCAAAAAGAGCGGACGCAATGGCTCCTGCAATCGAAGGTGTCACAAAAAGGGAACTCGTATCCTCTACAGTGACAAGTTCAATATCGACCGAGCCACAATGGCCACACGTTATGTGCAGTGCCGGCCACTTTTGGCCACAATGAACACAGAACTCTGCCGAGGCTGCTACTATGCCCGAGCACGTTTTGCAGAGGTTAAGATTAGGATTTGAGTTTAGTATCTCCTCCTTTTTCGCCAAATCAGCCAAGCGTTGTTCGTGTTCGTCTTTAATCTTTTTGAGCTCGGCTTCGAACTCTGCATCGGAGAGTGTCGGCGGGAGTGTAATTGAAACGCCACAGCCGGGACATCCAATTTCCGTGCCCGCCCCCTCAGTGGGATATTCGATATGCTGCCTACAATGTGGGCACTCCCATTTCGCGAACTTGCTCATATGGGTTTGGGGTTCGGTTTCTTGAATTTGCCGCCCTGCGACATGGGTTGATTGAAATCATTGTCCAGGGAATCGTCAAGGCATTTCCGACGGCTTGACAACGGTCGTACTTGCAGAGATCGGGGACCTGTTGAAAGGGAGCCTCAGGTGAGCTCGCAAAACGGGGGGGCCTCCCCGACGGAAACTGTTGAAACAGTTGACCTGACCTCGGAGCCACGTACACCCAACTGAAGTTGGGTGTTAATGGGAGCGGTGCGCGGTGCGGGATGAACAATTCACTAACCGGGCGGGTTGCCGCGGCGGGAGGCGACCTTCTCCTCGACTGTCTGGATGTAGTCGGCGGCGTCTTTCTGTTCGACGAGTTTCTGGTGGTTGCTGATAAGGGCAGCGTGATAGTTGGGCGGGTTCATTTTCAAATCGCAGGCGAGGGCCAAAGCGATAGGGTGCAGGAGCATGGCCCGGGCAGATCGCCTTCGGAATTCCATTTGCCGCCCCTTCATGGCACACTCCTTTTATGCGGACGTGGAAAAAGGTTCGGATCATCGGCACCGCTGCCATCGCCGCAATCTTGGGCCTCACCGCCCTTCCGAGGCACGACGCTGAACCAGAGTACCAAGGTCGCTCCTTGCGCTTCTGGCTGCTCGCATCGCAGCGAGACACCAACCCGGAGGACCCCGCCGAAGCGCTGGCTCATTTCGGGACCAATGCCCTTCCGTTCCTGCTGAAGTGGATTCGCTACGAGCGTTCGCCAGCCAGAATTAAAGTTGCCAAGGCCATACCTTCGGCCCTCCAAAAATTCGCACGGCCATTCATAACCAGTGAACGCGAACTGCTCGCCGAGACCAGCGCAGAAGGATTTCGGCACATCGTAACAAATGGGACCCTTGCCGTTCCGGAACTCACCAACCTCATTCACAAGACCAACGCACCGCAGACCGCCATCAGAGCGATGCGAGCTTTGACCCTCCTCGGCACGAACGGCCTGCCGCCACTGATCGCGGCCGCGCAAGATCAACAATATCCGTTTCGATTCTTCGCCGTAGGAATGATTACTTGGTTGCCAAATGAATCCAGGTTCGCCGACATTACCACCCCCGTGCTGATCGGGCTCCTCAGTGACAGAACTCACCCGGAAATTGCCCCTGTCGCCGCCATGGGGCTCGGCCGCAACCCAAACGCGCCAGACACCGCTATTCCTGCCCTCATCAGTTGTCTCACGTCCCCGACGGCACCCGAACAGCTTCGGGCAGCAGCCGCTGAATCTCTCGGCGCTTTCGGAGCCCAAGCTGCCAATGCCCTTCCAGCCTTGAGTAACATACTGACAGACCCAAACTTTACAGTCCGCTTCTTTGCCACCAACGCCATCGCCCGAATCCACGTTGAGCCAGCCACTAACGGACGCCCGCGTTAACGGTCCGCGGCATTTGTGACCTTTCGTAGCAAAACACCCGTGTCTATCCGTGTTCATCTGTGGTTACTCCTTCCGATAAAACTCGATCGCCTTGGCCGACACATGCATACCATTGAACCATTCCTTGAAATGCAAACCTGCCAATCGCACAAATCTCTCGCCGCTGAACCCCCCCGTCCGGTACAGTCCCCACATGGTTGAAGAGCACACGGAAAAGGCGGGGCTCCAAGCCGACACCGCACATGCAAAAGGCATCGGCCCTGGCAGGCTCGCCTGTGTGCTTGCTTCTCTCCCGCTGCTCTACTTCATGAGTGCCGGCCCGGCTCTGAAACTCACCGAAAAGAACCTGCCCCTGGCCAGCGGGGTCCGCACCCTCTACAGACCTCTGTTCTTTTGCTCTTACCGATGTCCCCCGCTCGCCAAGTCTCTCGACTGGTACCTCGTCAAGGTCTGGCACTGGTGGCCTCCCTTCGACTAGCCAGCCCAGTGATGCTTCGCAGCATCTGATTCTGAGTTCCGCCCGGCAGTTGGGAGCCTCATTGGCTGACGCCTGTCCCTTCGCGATCCGCCAAATCGTGCGGCCAGGCCAGAATGTGGTTTTAGTGCGGGAGTTCGCCCTATGGTGACCCCAACCTTGATTTGACCCTGACCCCGATGACTCCGACCCCGACCCCGACGCTTTGACGCGCACCCTTTTTTCAGGCCAATGCGCGGAAAAACTGGATCAACTCAGCGAAGGGTGGCGCGTCCCAGTTGAGCCACCCCTTTTCTGCCACATGGCCAAGGCGCAAATCCGGCTCGGCATGTGAAGCCAGCCACGTTCGAACACGCGCTTTGGCTTTCCTCGTCGTTCCCGAATGTGTGATTCTAGTCGCCCTGGCGGCACATTCGATGAATGTTTCAATGCACGTTTCGATTGGGTGGCCCGCAATCGTCTCCAAACAGAGATTCTCCAATGCGCCAGGCTTACCTGCACCCGGCAAAATCAGTCTCGTTACAGCGATATGTGCAGGAAAACCGGCCTGCGCAACAGCGGTGTCCACTCTTGAAGCCGCCCCTGTTGGATTATCGTCAGCGTCGCGGACGATCCCCAGTTTCATCAACCCGGCAAATCCTGTACGTACCTTCAGAGTTCGGAGATATAAGGGCAGTCCGTCTTTACCCTTGCACTCTTCCACCTGAATACCGTGAATCCCGAGGTGAACCAAAAGCGCGCCGAAAAATAAAACTTCCTCCCTGCCCTCCCCTACCAGGACCCGTGTTTCTGCAATCGGTTTCGGGCCCACCCCCGGGTTTTGACCGTTCATCGGATTTCGAAATTGCTCCCCAAGGCCGCTCCCAGGGTCTCTTTATCAAACGTCGTGACTTGAATTTCGCCCTTAGCTTCCTCCAACCGGTGCAGGGCAAAGTCGTACTCAGCTGTTTCGGAGAAGGCTGCATGTGCCGCCTTGATGCATTCATAACTGTGCGTTGTGGCGAACACCTGCACGTTCTCCTGCTGTACGGCGTTGAGAATGCCGCGCCAGACCTCGGTCAATACTGAGTAATGAAGGCCGTTTTCAAACTCATCTATTAAAAGCACCTTCTTCCCGGATGCGATTATTTCCGCGTAAATCGATAACAAGCGGATAAAGCCCTGGCCCAAATGAGCCGCGGGGATTTTGTCTTTCAACCCCACGTCGACGTAAAGCAAATGCGCTCCCAACGGTGAGATTGATCTTATGGTTCTTAGTCGCGGTTCAATCTTGCGAAGCAAGGCCTCTATGCGTGCCTCGCCTCCCGATTTCAGGACGACGCGATCATAATCGAGCGCATCCTGCTGCGGCTCCGTGGGCCGGACCGACAAAGCCGTTACCCCTGATAACAAAAGCAATGAGGCTGGATCATTTACCGCGATAACTAGCGGACCGGCGGACCAGCGAGGAATATAACCTGCAGGCGTCGGACCGGGACCCAGGAAGACGGCCACAGAGAAACCTCCGAACTCATCCCCAGTGGCTGAAATCAGCACTGGTTGCGCCGTATTGCGATTGTGAAACAGCCACTTCCAGTAATTCTCACGCATGTCGCCAAGATTGGCGCCATTGCGGAAGATTTTGGGAAGAAAATCCATCTGGTGGGGTGCTAGGAGTATATCCAGTCCTTCCAGTACGCCCGTTTTGCACGTATTGTTCTTGCCTGTTATGAGGTTCACCCTTTTCAAAGACGAAAACGATAAGTCTGGAAATGCCTTAAAGTTCTGAAACCTTAGCGATCTAAGCATGGCAGTTCCCTTTTTTCGTATTGTCCATAATCAGATGAAACCAAAGACAGCCCCTCCTTGGCAAGGATTAGCGTCCCTTCCTTGGGGGCAGGCTGGAACCGGGAAGACTCAACTGATCCCGGCCTACTGGGGCTCACTCCGGGGATTATTGACCCGGCGCGGCGGCCCGGCGGGAGGCGACCTTCTTCTCGACTGTCTGGATGTAGTCGGCGGCGTCTTTCTGTTCGACGAGTTTCTGGTGGTTGCTGATAAGGGCAGCGTGATAGTTGGGCGGGTTCATTTTCAAATCGCAGGCGAGGGCCAGAGCGGCCATGGTCGTTTGATTGGTCGATAGCGGAGCCTGGGGGGCAGCGGCGAAGATGTCGGCGGGGTTGGCGGGACCCGCGACGGCGGTATCGGGAGCGGGAGCGGGAAGGGAGGTCAGGGCGTCGGCGGCCGACAGGCGAGCGGTTGGTTGGTTGAGCGCCACTTCGAGGGTTTTTGCCGCGGCGTCGCGATTGGTCAGGGCGGGCAGGCCGAAGAGTTTTTCGACGGTGGCGAGGACGGAGGTGTGGTCGAAGATGGTGTCGGGGTTGCTCGGGTTGCCAGCGTCGCCGACGATGGTGCCTTTGGCCGTGTAGGGGGAGACGACGATAGCGGGGACGCGAACGCCCAGGCGATTGAAGAGGAAAGAGTAGTTGGGATTGGCGTATTTGGCCTGGTCACCGGGCGGGACGGCTGCGGGAGGGGAGAGGTGGTCGTAGAATCCGCCGTGTTCATCGAAAGTGATGATGACCATGGTCTCCGGCCAATAACGGGTGGAGTTGCGGAGTTTCTCATAAACCTGTTTAACCAGGGCTTCGCCTTTTCTGATGTCATTGAGCGGGTGCATGGAATTGCCGGCCAGGTAGTTGTTGCCGGTATCGTAGCGAGGCTCGATGAAGGTGTAGTCAGGGAGGTCGCCTTTATCGACGTCGGCAAAGAAGTCGTCCATGTCCTGGAAATTCTCGGTGAACGGATTGATGAATTCATCGCGCAAGTTGGAGAGGCCGGCTGATTGCGGGAGGCCATCGTGATAAATGCACCAGCTTTTGCCGCCGCTTTTCAAGCGTTCGTAAATTGTGCCGTTCTGAAAGGAGAATCCTTCCAGAATCTGGGCGGTGGACGGGCTGTCGGTAAGGGCGCCGGAGGTGGCGGCGTGGATGAAGAATCGGTTTGGCCAGGTTGGCCCCGGCAGGGAGGAGTGCCAGAAATTGAACAGGGCGAACTCGTCGGCCAGGGCGGAAAGGACGGGCAACTGATCGCGTTGGAAGCAGCCCATGACGAGGTTTTCGTCGCCGCTGAAATCGACTGCCTGGTAAGCGCTGGTGATGAAGCCGGTCATGGGCGCGGGGTCGCTCGGCGGGTTGGCGATGGGGGGAAGGCTGGGGTCGGTGCCCGCAAGCGGCCCGTAGAGCTGGACCTGGACGTCATAGTGTTCATGGGCGGGGTCGAACGTCATGACGAAGGTGGAAGCGCGGCGGACGTTGATGGGGGGAGAGCCGGGTGAGTTGGGGTCCTTTTGGTTGGATTCTGTGCCGGACAGGCCGGCGATTTTGGGATTGGTGGTTTTAAGGTAGCCGAACAAATGGTCGAAGGAGCGGTTTTCGAGCATGAGGACGACGAAGCGTTTGATGCCCTGGAATTTGGCAATGGCATTCGGATCGACTGGCATAGTGTTATCTGGTTGGTTCAAGTCCACGACTCCGCGCGGCACGGAATATTTGCCTATACCATTCGCACAATGACAGGAGTAATCAATTTTGAAAGGCAGCCGCAGTCGGTGCTCTCCACCCAAACGCACCGCTCTCATTAACACCCAACTTCAGTTGGGAGTGAAATGATTGCTGAATCCCCGCGGTTCGGGCTACAATCCAAACGCTTGAGCCAACTTCTGAACGTCCAGCGATTTGAAAATGGGGAACCGCTCGATAATTTTCCAGTGCACGAATCGTTGAGAGCAACCACATGGAGGGCGGGACGAATGGCTTCACAGCACGACGAGCCTGTGCTTGAAGGACGTTCGTGAAATTGCGCCATTCCAAGCTAGTCGGGACGGTGGCGGGAACCGTGTTGTTAGTGATTCTGGTGTGGTACGCTTTCCGGGGACGCACCGAATTTAAAGGGTTGATTTGGCTCAAGCCAGGTGAGCTGGCGCACTACCTCCAGCCAGGACCATTTACACGCCTCAAGTTCAGGATTCTAAGACTGCCGGGACCGCTATGGCGGTGGTACATGAGCGGTCGGGAGCAAATCGTGGTCGAGACTCGATTGCTGACGCTCAGCGCTGAAGCGGCGCAGCGGGCCAAACTTCCTTCCAATTGCCAAACCAACGTCGATGGTGCGCGCGCTTGGCTCCTCTCTGCTGAGGAACTCACCAGCCTGAAGCAACAGCTCAAAGGCTTGCCTGGTGTCTCTGTAGCTCATGTTTTGAGTTTGACCACATACGACGGTGGTCAAGCACAGCTCTCGGCCGGCGCTCCTCCCGCCGCTAAGACCAACTCGAACTTCATCGGGCTCACTATCGATTTGCTGCCGAAGGTGGTCGGACATTCGTTCAACTTGTTATTGGGCGCGACATCAACCGATAGTGATTTCCTGCCAGATGGCACCAGTGTGGGGACAATTACGAACTTAACAGCGGCATGCAAGGTTTTGCTCCCCAATGGCGGGGCCTTGGTGGTGGACGGCGGAACACCGGGGGATCTCCATCAGACGAATCACTGGGCTATTATCTCCATCGTGGCGGTGGATGCGCGGGGCAGGCCGAAGCGCTTCTGAATGTTCGGGTAAGCCCGAAGGACCCGGCGACGGCCAGTATGATGAGTAATTGGCCGGCGTTCTATACGGCGCCGGATTTTTCACACGCGGCCGGTCCGAGCAGGAATTTGAATTAGCCATGGTGGTACAAGCTATTGTTGCTTTCTAAGTTATACCACAGACGGTCGCGGCCCTGCACGCTGGGAGCGCAGATAAACCGCCGAGACGCGATGAACGCAGAGAAAACATCCTGTGGGAAACCTCTGCGTCCATCGCACTGCAATAGCTCAAATTGTTCGCAGCCTGGGAGCAACTTGCGGCCGACAGGAATGTCCGCGCTCCGGGGGTCTCCTCAATTTGCTCTTGATTTTCGGGGCGGCCAGCGGGTAAATTATGCTGCTTTACCAGTTCGGCGGGCATAACCGAGAAAGGCCTCCGTATGAAGATGATGAAACGCTTGTTGTGGCCCTGGCAACAGGTCGAGGGCTTCGTAGTAACAATCACACTGGCACTGGCGGGCACAGCGCTCGCCCAATCCAACACCACTTTCCCAGTGGTCACGCTCCAGGCGACCGATCCATTCGCTTCCTGGTCAGGGGATACCGGCACCATCACCGCTTTTCGGCGCGGCGATCCATCTCAAACCCTCAACGTCTTTTACCGTATTTCGGGAACGGCGTCCAACGGTGTGGACTATCAGACGATTGGGAACTATGTGCAGATTCCCAGCGGGGTTTATTCCAACACGATTGTGATCACCCCGATCAATAATGGCCAGACCACGATCAAGACGGTGACGCTGCAACTGGCCCCCTCGCCGACGCTGCAGCCGGTCAATTACACTATCGGCTACCCCAGTAACGCCACCGTTTACATCAGGACAAACGGCGCCGATATCCCGCCGGTGGTGAGCATTTTTAGCCCCACCAACGGAGCAGTCTTCTATACGCCGGTGAACGTCCAAATCTTGGCCAAGGGCTCTGACCCGGATGGTTTCGTCACGAACGTCGAGTTCTTCGCCGGGACCACGGATCTGGGCCCGGGGCATCAGGTCGTGCTGGACCCACCGGGCGTCAATGGCGTGGTCGGCCCGGTCTGGTTCTTAACCTGGTCGAACCCCGCCCCAGCCACCTACGCACTCACGGCAGTAGCCACCGATAACGGCGGCGCCTCGACCACTTCGGATCCGGTTAAGATTACCGTGAATCCGGGCCCGCCGCCGAATATCCCGCCCACGGTCTCCATCCTCACACCGACGAATGGCGCGACCTTTTTCACGCCGGTGAACATTCCCATCTGCGCGGACGCGCGAGATGCGGATGGTTATGTCGCGACGGTAGAATTTTTCGCTGGCACCAACAGCCTGGGTGTCAAAACCAACAATCCGATGAGCGCCGGCCCGATGAACCCGTTCTGCCTGGTGTGGAGCAACGCGCCGGCGGGCAGTTATCCGCTGACTGCGGTCGCCACCGACAATGGCGGCGCCTCGACCGTTTCTGCGGCAGTCAACATCACCGTGCAAGCAGGGCCGCCACCGACCAATTTTCCGCCGGTGGTCCGGATCGCCAGCCCGCCCAATGGGTCGGTGTTCCGCGCGCCGGTTAATATCCCAATTTACGCCTATGCCTTTGACCCTGACGGCTACGTCGCCAGCGTCGAGTTTTTTGCCGATGCGACGAGCCTAGGCCAGGGCCATCAGGTCATCCCGCCTTACGTCGCCGCGTCGGGCCCCAATCCCGGTCCCATACTCATTACGCTAAGCAACATCTGGGCCCTGGTGTGGAGCAACGCGCCTCCGGGTACAAACGTCGCCCTGACCGCCAAGGCGACCGACAACGGCGGCGCCTCAACGATTTCGGCGCCGGTGACCATCTCGATCCTGCCGCCGCTGCCGCCGCCGACCAACCGCCCACCCGTCGTGAGCATCTTTGCGACCGATCCCATTGCCATCGAAGGCACTAATTGCTGGCCGTGGCTGGGGCTGGCCAGCACCTCACCGACCTGGAGCGACTGGGTCTCTCCGACGGCCGTCTGCCGGTTCTTTACCAACTGCGGCCCCAAGGATGCCAGTTTCACCGTGCGGCGTTTCGGCGATACCAATGGCGACCTTGTGGTGGCCTACGCCGTCGGGGGCACCGCGACCAATGGGGTCGATTATGTCGGCTTGTCCGGCGTGGTGACGGTACCCGCCGGGGAACGTTCCGCCGCGATCACCGTGGTGCCGATTGATGACGGGCCGCCGGACATCACCAGCACCGTGGTGCTCAAACTGGCGCCCTCGACGAACGTGCCGCCGGATTATCTGCTGGGGTATCCGCGAAACGCGGCCGCCATTATCCTCGACCGGGGGCCGCGTCCGCCGACCGGTATGCTGCCGGACAAGTGCTTCCATCTGGGGGCCAACGGGCCGGACGGCGCCTGGTTCCATGTGGATTACTCGGCGGACATGGTGAACTGGACGTCGATCTGCACCAACCAGGTAATCAACGGCGCGATTGATTTTGTCGATCCGGACGCGCAAAGCGATCAGGCGAGATTTTACCGCGCAGTGCCAGAGTCTGGCCCACCGCCGTATTGACCGTGGATTTCGCGGATTTCACGGATATAGAGAATCCGGGCGCCGAGTTTCCCAGCGCATGACATGACCGGGAGCCCAGCCTTGCCTTTTGCTGCGCTCGGTTTATGTTGCCGGACCTGAAGCCATGCCCTCCATGAGAACCCTGTTGGCAAGTGACGATGAGGCCGTGTTGCGGAAACCTGGTGTAGCGGGCCGGGGCTCTGTGGCCCGCCTCAAATTCTATGGCGTCCGCGGTTCGGTCCCCACTCCCGGCCGCGCGACCGTGCGATATGGCGGGAACACCTCCTGCGTCGAGATCCGCGCCAACGGCCAAATTATAATTCTTGATGCCGGCACCGGCCTGCGATTGCTCGGACGCGACCTGCTGGCGGAGTTTGGCCAGCAACCACTGAATCTCACCTTGCTCTTGACCCACACGCATTGGGACCACATTCAGGGCCTGCCCTATTTCCTGCCGGTCTATCAACCGCAAAACCAGCTTCGCATCCTTGGCCCCGAGGGTGCGCGGACGAGCCTGGAGCATGTTTTGAGCAGCCAGATGGAGAGCCCTTATTTCCCCATCGGCCTCCGCCAGGTCCCTGCCAATATCTGCATCGAGGTTTTCAAAGACCTCAGTTTTCCGCTCGGGTCAGTCCAGGTCCAGGCCTTCTTCGCCTACCATCCAGGCATTTGCGTTGGTTACCGTTTGTCAATGGCCGGAAGGTCAATTGCTTTTTTCCCCGATAATGAACTTCGCCAGGCTTCCGAGCGCCCCAGAGCTTCGAAGGGGAAACGGGCTCCGCAAGAATTTGCTCCCGGCGAAAACCAGAAGCTGGCCGAGTTCCTCCGCGGCACCGACGTGTTGATCATGGATGCCCAATATGATCGCGCCGAATATGAGCAGCACATTGGCTGGGGCCACGGTTGCCTGGACGATGTGGTGGCACTCGCTCTCGAGGCCGATGTCAAACGGCTCTTCCTTTTCCACCACGACCCGGACCACACCGACGCCAAGGTCTCGCAAATGGTCTCCGACGCCCGCCGGCAGGTGGCGACCCGCAAAGGAAAACTCCAGGTTGAGGCTGCGCGGGAAGGGCACTGTGTGGAACTCGCAGCGGTTCGCAAAGTGACCGGGGCCAGGCAAATCTGAAACCCGAAATCCGAAGGCCGAAACCCGAAAGAACGCCGAAGTCGGAAGACCGAACTTAGAGGGCAGAAGCGCCATGGCAAATGATTAAGGCAGAATCATTCTGGCCTAATCATTCGCCCGCCCGTTAGGGACCTTCTTCGGATTTCGGGTTTCGGGCTTCTTTCGGCCTTGGGATTTCAGCCTTCCGACTTTGTAGTTGCCGCCCATCCTCCCCTCCCCGACCCTCGCCTTATGTTCGAGCTGCTCAAGACCGATGCCTCGTCCAGAGCCCGCCTGGGCCGGTTGACCACGCCCCACGGCGTCATCGACACGCCGGTGTTTATGTCCGTCGGCACCCAGGGCAGCGTCAAAGCCCTGGACCCGCGCGAACTGCACGAGATGGGCACCCAGATCATTCTCGGCAACACCTATCACCTACAGATCCGTCCCGGCCTGGACATCATCCGAACCGCCGGGGGCCTGCACTCATTCATGAATTGGCCGGGGCCCATCCTCACCGATAGCGGCGGCTTCCAGGTCTTCAGCCTGGCCACCATTCGCAAAATCCAGGCCCACGGCGTCGAGTTCCGCTCGCACCTGGACGGCTCCCTGCTCTTTCTCGGACCCAAAGAAGCGATGGCCATCCAGCAGGCACTCGGCTCGGATATTGCGATGGTGTTCGATGACTGCCCGTCTCACACGAGCACCCCGCGCGAAATGCGGGCGGCCGTCGAACGCACCGTGCGCTGGGCCCGAGAGTGCCGCGAACAGCCCCGCGCTCCCGGCCAGAGAGTTTTCGGCATCGTCCAGGGCGGAACGGATGTGGCACTGCGCGAGGAATGCGCGCGCGCGCTGGTCGGCCTCGACTTCGATGGCTACGCCATCGGCGGCGTTAGTGTCGGCGAGCCGGAGCCTGAGATGATGCGCGCCATCGAAATCACCGAACCTTTCCTGCCGGCCGGCCGGCCGCGCTACGCGATGGGCCTCGGCACCCCGGCACAATTAGTCGAATTGGTCGCGCGCGGGGTGGATATGTTTGACTGCGTCCTGCCGACCCGGGTCGCGCGCAATGGCACCGCCTTCACCCGGAAAGGCAGTGTCAGCATCAAAGCCGGCGCGTACAAAGCCGACTTCCGCCCGATTGAAGAAGGCTGCGATTGCTTTGCCTGCCGGCATTTCACTCGCGCCTACCTGCGCCACCTGCTCAATGTCGGCGAAATCCTCGGCCTGCGGATGCTCAGCGTCCACAACACCCGCATGTACCTCAAAGTGATGGCCGACATGCGCGCCGCGATTGGCGATGGCAGCTTCACCGAATTCCGGCGCGAGTTTGTGGCCAATTATGTCCCCACCAAAAAAGTCTTGCTAGCCCGCGCCGCCGAGGCCGAAAGGTGAGGTTTTCACTTATGGTACCTCCGGCCACGCAGCGCAGCACAACCGCAGCTGCTCGGAATGGTGAAGTTCTCAGGTTTTCAGGTTGTCAGGTTTTCAGGTTCGGACCTCGCTTGCCCGTCCGCCGACAACCTGACAACCTGAAAACTTGAAAACCTGACAACCTCACGCCTGTCGATGTTCGCGCTTTACGTCTCACGCCTCACACTCCTGTTCGCCACGGGCGTCGTCGCCGGCTTCGTCGATTCCATTGCAGGCGGTGGCGGCCTGATCACCTTGCCCGTTTTGCTGAGCCTTGGGCTGAGTCCCCAGCACGCGCTGGGCACAAACAAACTGCAGGCAACCTTCGGCTCGGGCAGCGCAGCCTGGCACTATTCCGGCGCCAAGGCCGTTGACTTGCGGGATTGCACGCGAGGCTTCTTCTTCTCCGTCGCCGGCGCAGCCTTGGGCACGCTGGCAGTGCAGCACGTGGATCCCGGCTTCCTGAGGCGAGCCATCCCCCTCCTGCTCATCGCCATCGCGGTCTATATGCTGGTAAAACCGCAACTCGGCGCCGAGGACATCCATCCGCGGATGAACCGGCGAACTTTCGATGTGCTGTTCGGCCTGCTCATTGGTTTTTACGACGGCTTCTTCGGTCCGGGCACTGGCACGTTTTGGACCATGGCCTTCCTGCTCGGGCTGGGCTTTAACCTAACTCGCGCGACCGGCTACACCAAAGTGATGAATTTCGCCAGCAACTTGAGTTCGCTCGCCTTTTTTCTTTGCGCCCACAAAGTCGAATTCTCCGCGGGGTTCGCGATGGGCATCGGCCAGCTCCTGGGGGCGCGCATTGGCGCGCGGATGGTGCTCGTCCGCGGAACGAAATTCATCCGGCCGGTTTTCCTTGCCGCGGTCCTCGCGCTTACGCTCAAGCTGCTTTACGACGCCTGTCGGAACCCAAACTGAAGCCGGCTTTCCTTAATCCTCAATCCCCTGGCCCTCGTGGCGTCTTTGCCACTTCGCGGTTAATCTCAGGCGCGACGTCAAAGCGAAGTGTTCGTCAGGCCGTGCGCGGGATTTCCGGCCACTCGAAGTCAGGCGCCAATTCGAGTCGATTCCCCGGTTCGAGGACGAGTTTGTCTCCCCTGGCCCAGATGGCGTCGTTCAGCAATAGTTGAAAAACGATCTTTTCCGCCAACCCCGTGGCGAACCAAATCCAGGAGCCTGGGGCGATGCAGTCCAGTGGCAGGCCCCGGTGCCAGCTCGGCCCGCCGCCTTCGCCACGGATGAACACGGCATGGCCTGGGCCCAGTTCTACTTTTGCAGCGATAAGGGGAAGTGCGCCGCAGCGAGATAATGCCGCCTCCGGAACAGCGCCCAGGTTGGCCTGAGCCGGGGTGGCGGCTGGTCTCGAGGCCTCGCCCGTGTACACGTTAGAGATACGACGAAACGCTTTGAAAGCGTGTTGTCGGTACCGCGCTAAAAAGGCCCACGCGGCGTCCCGGGTTTGGGTCCACTCCCGCTCAGGAGAGAGGGCCAGGCCGGCCTGAATGTTTTGCCGGAATCTCGTCATGGAACAAATGCAGATACTACAGCCTGCTTAGACCCGAATCAGCTTTCGGTCGAGTGACGTTTCCGTTACGGATTCGTGACGAACTTGAGAACGAAAAATTGAGCTGCATTGCGCAGCGGTGATTTGAGCGACGGCGCTGAATATTTCCTTGCCAAACGTCCGAACGTGATCTAAGAAAGAAGTGTTCTTTGAAACGCGTGGACCCAGGTCCACCATTGCCACAGCGAAACGTCAGGGAACCCCGTGAGAATCGGGGACGGTTGCGCCACTGTAACGGGTTACAGACTCCCAGGGCCACTGGTTTGGAAACAGACCGGGAAGGCGGGAGCGAGGTTTTCAGACCCGAAGTCAGGATACCGGTTTGGTTGTGCTCGTCGTGGTTCCGCTTTGCGGACCAACTTCTCCGTCAAAGAGAAGGATGAGGCCAGCCTGTCGCGCGGGTGCGCGTTGGGATTCGTCGAATGCCTTCATTCTCCGATTTGCGGGAGGGTGAGGGTTTTTTATTTTCATTCTCCGCGCTGGTCTCTCAACCGTTAACCTGCTTCGTGAAGGATCACGGAGCTATTGAAAGATCAGCATATGCCCAAGATTCGTTTGTCGGTGCTGGCGTTGGCCAGCGTGTTCCTCTCCTTAACCAGCCGCGCGCAGTTCGCGGACTCAGTGGTGGCTTATACCCAGGGCAGCGGGGTGAATGCCAGTTATGCGAACCCCAGTCGGGCGTTGGGCGCGCCCACCACCTTCATCGGCTATCAAAACGCCGACCTCTTCAACCCTCCCTATGCCGCGACGGACCTGACCGAGATCGGCGCAGGCGGTTCGTTGACGCTCCAGTTCAACACGCCGATTCGCAATGACCCGGGCCATGCGTTCGGCCTGGACTTCATCGTCTTCGGGCATGCCGGCTTCATGATTACGAACGGCAATTATTCCGGCGGGGGAATTACCGATGGCTCGTTTTTCACGGGTGGCGCGGCCTCGACGCGCGTGTCAGTCAGCGCCGACGGGCTGACTTTTTACACGCTCAATCCGGCACTGGCGCCGGGCGTGGACGGGCTGTTTCCGACGGATGCGAGCGGGGATTTTCATTTGCCGGTGAATCCAGGGTTGAGCAGCAGCGATTTTGCGGGGAAAGACCTGACGGGCATCCGCGGGCTCTACGCCGGTTCGGGAGGTGGGGCTGGCTACGACCTCTCGTGGGCGCAGGATGGAGGCGGACAGGGTGTGTCACTGTCACAGGCAAGCTTCGTGAGAGTGGACGTGCTGAGCGGCAGCGCTTTTGTGGATGCCATCTCGCTGGTGCCGGAGCCTGGGGTAGACGCGCTGGGAGGGTTTGGGGTGGCGGTGCTGTTGGGAGCGAGGAGGAGTTTTTGCCACAAAAGAGCACAGCGCAGCAGAGGCGCAACCAAAGAGTCAAATGGGTTAAAAGAGTTAACTGAGTTAAATAAGGGACACCACTTTTTCGAACGCACAGGAAATTTGCGCCAGGTGCGCAAACTTTGATGGATAGGGCGTTACAAAGAATTGAAGGCCGGAACATGAACCGCCTTTTGCTCTGCTCCATGGCCATTGTCTTCACGACGACGGTGGCCGGGGCGGCGACGTTCCAGGAGGATTTCGCGACGGACCCGCTGGCGCGAGGCTGGCGGGTCTTCGGCGACCGTGATTTATTTCACTGGAACCCGACGAGCCAGAATCTGGAAGTGACCTGGGACTCGTCGCAAACCAACAGCTACTTCCAGTTTTTGCCGGGAACGATTGTGGCGCGGGATGACGATTTCAGTTTCGGGTTGGACTTGAGATTGGATGACATCGCCGCCGGGGTGAATCCGTCCAAACCTTCGACCTTTGAGCTGGCGTTCGGTTTGCAAAACCTGGTGAACGCGCAGGGAACGAATTTCCTGCGGAGCACCGGAACCGCCTCTGCGAACCTTGTCGAACTCGATTTCTTTCCAGATACCGGGTTCGGCCCAACGGTCTCGCCGGCTGTGTGGTCCACTAACAGTTTGCTCAATTACAATGGGCCCGAGGACTTCACCATCATGGATTTGCCGGTCGGAGTCCCTATGCGGATCACCCTGAGCTACACCGCCAGCAACCAGACTCTCTCGACTACCATCACGACGAACGGCGTGTCCATTGGCGCCGTCCACGATGTCAGGCTGAGTCCTTCGTTCACCGATTTCCGGGTGGGCACATTCGCCATCGAGAGCTACAGCGACGCCGGGCAAGACCCCAGGTATGGAGGCTCCTTGCTGGCACATGGGGTGGTGGATAACGTCGTCCTGACGGTGCCCCCTAACCCCGTCAAGGATTTGAACGGCGGCATCAATCACGGAGTTTGGCAGGTGCAATTTGTCAGCCGCAGTAATTGGGTCTATACCTTGGAACGGACGATGGATTTTCAGACGTGGACGGCGGCCTCAGGGGCGGCGCCCGGCAACGGAGGCGGTTTGGTTTTGGAGGATACGAACAGTCCGGCCGCCCGGGCCTTCTACCGCGTGCGCGCAGAGAGACCGTGAAGCGTGAAAGGTAAAACGTGAATTTGAGAAGCATGATGAAGCGTGACGAGCGCCGAGACGGTCTGAGATTGCAGATTGAACACCTAAAACGCGCTCGCGTTTCACGTTTCATGTTTCACGCATCACGCATATCGGACCAAGCATCACAGTTCCCGGTCGGGTTTACCTTGATCGAACTTCTCGTCGTGATCGCTATCATCGCGCTATTGGCGGCGCTGCTGCTGCCGGCATTGGCACGGGGCAAAAGCTCGGCCCAGCGGGTTAAGTGCGGCGGCAGCCTGCATCAACTCGGCCTGGCAGCACGGATGTACTGGGACGACAACAACGGCGCGTGTTTTCGCTGGGAATTAGGCCACACCAACGGCGGTCGGCTCTACTGGTTCGGCTGGCTGCAGGACGGAGCGGAAGGCGAGCGCCAATTCGATGTGGCTCAAGGAGCGCTGTTTCCGTACCTGCGGGGGCAGGGGGTCGAATTGTGCCCGGCTTTCGATTATTATTTTTCGCAATTCAAACTGAAGGCAACGGGGGCCTCCTACGGGTATGGCTACAACCGATTTTTATCCGCTCCGCCGCGCTCACCGCTGGTGAACGCCTCGCGCCTGTTGCAGCCCTCCGTGACGACGTTGCTGGCGGATGCAGCGCAAATCAATACGTGGCAGGCGCCGGCCTCGCCGAGCAATCCCCTGCTGGAGGAGTGGTATTATGTCGATAACACCAGCGAACCGCCCAACGGGCACTTCCGGCACGCCGAAAAAGCGAACGTGGCCTTTTGCGACGGCCATGTCGGCCTGGAAAAATTCGTTCCTGGCTCGATTGATGCGAACCTGCCGAGCCAGTGCGTCGGACGGTTGCGCTTGGAGATACTGGTGTTACCGTAGCGACGGAGTTACTTCTGCGCGTAATAGACCACAGCGGGAGGGAAGTTCAACAAGACCGGGACGGTGCGCAAACGGGCGAACTTTGTTTTGATCTTCTTGCGGTCGATCAAGGAGTGCTGGAATTGGATGTACATGCCGCCGTTGGGCAGGGCCCCCCGGATGCGTTCGATGAGAGTCAGGACGCGGTCACGGCCGAGATTGCCGAGGGGAATGCCGGAAATAATAAAATTGGGCCTTTCAACTCCGGTTCTGCCCTGGTCGGCCAGCAGGCGCTCGGCGGCAGTGGAGATAACCTCGACGCGGTCGCGCAGTCCGGCCGCTGACATTGTCCGCCGAATGTCCTGGGCCAGCACGGGATTGATTTCACAGGCCAGAATGCGGGCGTGAGGACATTTGGCCGCCAGGCGCAAGGTCAGGGCGCCGGTACCGGCTCCGAGCTCAAAAATGCGGCCGCGGTAGTCCTCAGGGACCGGGGAGAGCATCCGGGTAATCAGGAATCGTTGCGAGGGTATCACCGCGCCTGTCTGGCCCTGATTCATCAGACCGGCTAACAGAAAGCGCCAATAACTGGCAAGCGTGATTTTTGACATAGGCAATTTTTTTCTAAGCTACAAACAACTTGTCCCGATAAACTGGATTTGGCAGCCCCAGTGGAAAAAGTCAACACCCGAAAACCGATTATTTCAGGCGCCGACCACCTTCTTGACCGCGTCGGAAATTCTTTGCGACCATTTTTCGAGCGTGGCCGCATCCCGACCTTCGAGCAACAACCGTGCTTTGGGTTCGGTGCCGGAGTAACGCAGCAGGACGCGGCCGCCTTGCGCCTTGAGTTCTGTTTCTGCATCGGCCACGAGCCTTGGAATATTGTCCAATTCTTCGAAAGGCCGCTTTTCGCGCACGAGAATGTTGGTCACCAGTTGGGGAAAACGGGTCCAGCATTGGGCCAGCCGCGAGAGAGGCACGCCTTTGGACTTCATGATGCGCAAGACCTGCAGCGCGGCCACCAGTCCGTCCCCGGTAGTGCAGAAATCGCGGAAGATCAGGTGTCCACTCTGCTCCCCGCCGAGATTGAAGCCCTGCCGCAGCATTTCGTCGATCACACTTTTGTCACCGACAGGGGTGCGCACCATGCGCCCGCCGGCGGCCTGGAGCGCAGCGTCCAGGCCTGCGTTGCTCATGACCGTCGCGACGAGGGTTTTTTGGGCGAGCGCATTTTGGGCCAGCAGATCCAGCGCCGCCATCGCCATGACGTCATCCCCATCGATCAGTTTGCCGCGCTCGTCACACAGCAGGACGCGATCCGCATCGCCGTCGTGAGCGATGCCGGCGTCGGCGCGATGCTCCCAGATTTTCTGGCACATGAGGTTGGGGTGCATCGAGCCGCACTCCTTGTTGATATTCTTGCCGTCAGGCTGGTTGCCAAAGACAACGACTTCGGCGCCCAGTTCGCGCAACACGCAGGGAGTCGATTTGTAAGCGGCACCGTGGGCGCAGTCCACGACAATGCGCATGCCTTCGAGGGTCATCCCGCGAGGGAAGGAGGCCTTGGCGTGCTCGATGTAGCGGCCCAGCGCGTCGTCGATGCGGACCGCCTTGCCGATTTCATCGGCGGTGGGCCGGATATTTTCAATGTTCCCGCTGAACACCAGGCTTTCGATTTCAAACTCGATCTTGTCGTCGAGTTTATAGCCGTCCGCGCGAAAGAACTTGATGCCATTGTCGTCGTAAGGATTGTGCGAAGCAGTAATGACAATGCCGGCATCGGCGCGGAGGCTGCGGGTGACGTAGGCCACGCCGGGAGTGGGCAGCGGGCCGATGAACAGCACGTCCACGCCCATCGAGAGAATGCCGGAGGAGATGGCATTCTCGAGCATGTAACCCGAAAGCCGGGTGTCTTTGCCCAGCACGATCTTGTGCCGGCCGCGGCTGCGGGCCTGGCTCTCGAGATGCTTGAAGACATGGCCAGCAGCGCGCCCGAGTTTGAGCGCGGTTTCGGCCGTAACGGGTTCGACGTTGGCGGTGCCGCGCACGCCGTCGGTGCCGAAGATCTTCTTGTTGGGAGCGGTCATCGGGTGAAGGAGTCAAGCGGTGGAATAATGGATTGATGGAGCAGCGAATGGATGATGGAGGATGACCAACAATCCCATACTCCATGACTCCCGCACTCCATTTTGTCCACTTGGTGGTCGCATACGATCGCGTGGGTCTGGTTCACCCCTTAGACGGGAAGAACACCTGTACTTCTTCGGGGTACACGCGGACGTGGGTGATGCCGGGAGGAGTGGAGACCTCGATGCGTTTGCGCAAGGCCTGAGCGGCGCCGATGCCGGTCAAATCCAACAGCACGCGAATGTCCTGGGCTTTGAGGGTTTTGAGCAGCTTCGGGTCGCCCTGAACGGTGACCTCAACTTCCTTTGGGTTAACGTGGACGCTGCGGACGTCTTCGGCGGAGGAGAGAACGACGACGGGCAGGTTGGAAAAGACTTGCTGCTCGGGAGGAACGAGGGAGAGGGAAGCAAGCGACCCTTCGTTTTTGAGAGCGATATTGACGGTAAACCAGATCAGGACGGCGACGACAAACGAGAAGAGCTTGAGCCAAAAATCCTGGAGGATCAGCTTACGGAGCGCAGCGATCATTTGGCAACGCTGGTAGAGGTCGTAACAGTGACGGCGGCCGGCGGATCGGTTCTGGCGACGACAGCCGGACCGGGTTTGGCCCGCTCGACCGACCAGGGCCGCAACCACGCGGCCCAGTTTCGGGAGCGGA
Source organism: Binatia bacterium (assembly GCA_035566895.1). Classification (GTDB taxonomy): domain Bacteria; phylum Verrucomicrobiota; class Verrucomicrobiia; order Limisphaerales; family UBA8199; genus DATMQA01. Next base: position 109,975 of record DATMQA010000069.1, on the reverse strand, counting down.
CGGGTGGGACCAGGACGGAGGTAAGAAAGGCGCGCAGCTCCTCCAGGGTCACACCGCGCACCAATTGGCCTTTATAGGCATAGGAAACGGCACCTGTCTCTTCCGAGATCACGACCACCAGGGCGTCGGTCTCCTCGCTCAACCCGATAGCGGCCCGGTGCCGTGTGCCCAGGGATTTATTGAGGTCCTGCCGCTGGGTAAGCGGAAAAATGCAGGCGGCAAAGGCGATGCGGTCGCCTTTGATAATCACTCCGCCGTCGTGGATCGCGTTGTTGGGGAAGAAGATCGTCTCCAGCATTTCAGGGGTCGCTTCGCAATCCACCACGATACCCGATTCGACGGCCTCCTGAACGTGGATGGATTGTTCGATCGCGATGAGCGCGCCGATGCGCACATCGGCCAGGCGTTCGACCGTCTGGATAATGACTTCGATGTTTTCGCGCTGTTCGTGAGCCGTGGCAAAGAGCGGAAGGTTGCCCAACTCGGCCAGCATCCGGCGCAGTTCGGGCTGGAAAATCACCAGCACGGCGACAATCGAGGCGGCGGAAAAGGCGCCTAACAGGTATTGCAGCACCTTCAACTTGAGCAGGAAGCTCACCAGCACGAACGTCAGCAACACGACCAGGAACCCCGTCACCACAGGCGCCCCGCGCGTCCCACGGATGAAGCGCAAGGCATAATAAATCCCCACCGTGAGGATTAGGATTTCCACCACGGGTCGCCAAACCATCTGTAGGTCTCCCCAATTCATTATTTTCTACTCATCACAATGGCCTCGGCCATGCGAATGGCCCGCGCTGTCGCCGCCACATCATGCGCTCGGATAATCGCGACACCGGCTTCGACCGCCAAGCAGGCGCAGGCCAGCGCCGCCGGCAACCGTCCCGCGGGACCTTCTCCCGCGATTCTTGCCAGGAACGACTTGCGCGAGACTCCCAGCAGCACGGGCCGTTCCAACTCGACAAATTTCTGCAACGCCCCGAGCAATTGCAAGTTCTGCTCGACCGTTTTGCCGAAGCCGATTCCCGGGTCCAATATAATTTGTTCCTGGTCCACCCTGCAACCGTTCATTTGTTCGACGCGCTCCAGGAAGAAAGTGTTCACCTCGCGCACGACGTCGGTATAGCAGGGACGCAGTTGCATGGTTTGGGGGGTGCCCTGCATGTGCATGCACACGTAAGCGGCGCCGGTTTCGGCGACTAACCGCCACATGGCCGGGTCGGCCCGGCTGGCGCCCACGTCGTTAACGATGCTGGCGCCGGCCTGGAGGGCGGCGCGCGCCACAGCCGGTTTCATTGTATCGATGGAAATCGGCACTGGGAACCGCGCCGCGAGCTGTTCGAGGACGGGCATCACGCGGCGCAGTTCTTCGGCCTCGGGCACGGGCACTGCGCCGGGACGAGTCGATTCGCCGCCCACGTCGATGATCTCAGCACCCTGCGCCACCAATTCCCAAGCATGGGCTGCCGCGGCCTGCGGTTCCAGGAACTGGCCGCCATCCGAAAACGAATCGGGCGTGACGTTCACAATCCCCATCACCAGCGCGGGACGGGGGAAAGTGAACTGGAAATGGCAGGCTTTCAGTATCACGTGCGGAATTTACGATTCACGAGCCAACGCCTCCGACCCGGTGATGATTTGGATTCGTAAATCGTAAATCACCACTGGTCAATAGCCTGGTCCTGTCGTTGCCATTTGGATGAGCTCAATCTCATAGCCCTCCGGCGCATCGATAAATGCGATGCCGCCGCCATCGGGCTTCAAATGGGGGCCGTCGGAATATTTCATCCCCAGCTTTTCGAGATGTCTGCCAAAGTCCTCCAGACTGTCCACTTCGAAGGCAAGGTGTGTCAGGTCCGGCTGCACGTGCACTGGACCACTGGCCGGAAATGAGCACACCTCAATGAGTTCTTCGCTGCCGCGGGCTTTCAAAAACGCCAATTCCGAACCTCGAGGCGACCTGCTCCGACGCACCTCTTCCAGGCCGAGCACCTCCTGGTAAAACCGAATCGTCCGCTCTAAATCATCGACGCGATAGCGCGTGTGCAGAAGTCTTTTGGCCTTGATCATGCGTTCACCATAGCGCGGAATTGGCCCAAGGCAATCGAGGAGTCGGCTTCCCGCCAGTCTTGGAAACATTGAAGGCCTTTCGGCTTTCGACCCGGAACCTTCAACCCGTTAGCTCGTTCAGCTTGTCAAAGGCTTGTCCGCTCTCGATTACAGCCGCGGCCAAATCCCATCCCGCGGCCAAGCTCCGGACGCGTCCCGCCACGAACAGAGCGGCCGCCGCATTGAGCAAAACCGCGTCCCGTTTCGGGCCGCGCTCCTCGCCCTTAAGCAAGCGACGGATGATGTTGACATTCGTGTCCAGATCACCGCCGCGCAAGTCCGCCAGCGTTGCGGGCTGAAGTGGGAAATGGGTGGGGCTCAACACCGAGACCGAGAAGCCCAGGTCCTGGTGAAACTCGGCGATGGTGCTCTCCCCCAGCGTCGATAACTCATCCAGAAACTGTGGAGGCGGGACGGTGGAGGCGGGAGGGTGGGTAGCGGATTCCGGCGCCGACCCGCACACGACCATCGCGCGGCGAACGCCCAGCGTCTGCAGCACGCGGGCCAGGGGGTTGCAAAGCTCGGGCCGGGACACACCGACCAGCATGGCCGAGGGACGCGCCGGGTTTAGCAAGGGACCAAGGAAGTTGAAGATCGTGCCTTGGCCCCGCTCAGCGCAGAGCTTTCGCGCCGGAATGATATATCGAAATGCCGGGTGATATTTGGGCGCAAAAAAAAAGGCGAACCCGTGCCGCTGGAGTGAGCGCACCGCTTGCTCCGGGTCCAAATCGTAAGGAATTCCCAGCGCTTCAATCACATCCGCACTGCCGACGCGCGAAGTGCTGGCGCGGTTACCATGCTTAGCCACCCTAACGCCGGCGGCCGAAGCCACCAGTGCGGCGGCCGTCGAGATATTGAAGGTGCCCAAGCGATCGCCCCCGGTGCCCACTACGTCGAGGATCTCGGCCGCGCGCAGGTCAGCCTCGAGGGTGGGCTGAATCGCCCGAATACGCAACTGGCGAGCGAAAGCAGCAATTTCATCGGCCGTTTCCCCCTTTCGCGCCAGGTGAGTGAGGAAGTCCGCCTTAATCGTTGTGGGGACGCTCTCCTCAATCAGTTGCGCAATGGCGAGACCGACTTGCTCCTCGGTCAGGGGTTCTAACGCGGCGAGCTGGCGAGTGAGTTGCTCGAGTGCGGATGGGGCCGCAGATAACGGAGACGGACGCAGATTTCTTTTTCCTTTTTTCTTATCTGCGTCCATCTGCGTCATCTGCGGGTCCGGGCGATCATTTTTTCGGCAACAAATCGCTCACCATCTCCTTCTCCTCTTTCAATTCCTTCACGGTCGCATCAATCTTCGCGCGGCTAAACTCATTGATTGGCACGCCCCGAACCACCTCGAGCTTTTGCCCGACGTTGCGGACCGGGAAGGAACTAATCAAGCCTGGCTCGACCCCGTAGCTCCCGTCCGAGCAGAGACAAAGACTGTGCCAATCCCCTCCGGGGGTCGGCTCGATAATCGAGCGGACGCTATCCACCACGGCATTGGCGGCGCTGGCGGCGCTGGAAGAGCCGCGAGCTTTGATGATAGCCGTCCCACGCTGCTGCACCGATTTGATGAAATCCCCTTTCAACCACGCTTCGTCCTTGATGACCTGCGCGGCCGGTTGGCCGTTGATTTTGGCATTGTAAAAATCCGGATACTGGGTCGAGGAATGATTACCCCAGACCGCCATATTCGAGGCGGCGGTCACATCCACACCGGCCTTTTTTGCCAATTGTGATTTGGCGCGATTTTCGTCCAAGCGGGTCATGGCGAAGAAGCGTTCGCGCGGGACATCGGAGGCGTTGTTCATGGCGATGAGGCAGTTAGTGTTGCAAGGATTGCCTACCACCAGAATGCGCACGTCGCGTGCGGCATTCTTCTGGATGGCCTGACCCTGGCCGATGAAGATTCTCCCGTTGATGCCGAGCAAATCCTTCCGTTCCATGTCGGCCTTGCGCGGCACGCTGCCGACCAACAGCGCCCAATTAACCCCGCGAAAGCCCTCGTCCAGTTTGGCCGTCGGCACCACGCCTTTGAGCAGCGGAAAGGCGCAATCGTCCAATTCCATCGCCACGCCGCCCAAGGTGGGCAGGGCCGATTCAATTTCCAGTAAATGAAGGATCACCGGCTGGCCGGGACCGAACATGGCGCCCGAGGCGATGCGAAACAACAAGGAATAACCGATCTGGCCGGCAGCGCCGGTAACCGCGACCCGCAGAGGTGGTGTGCTCATCTAATTTGTTCTTTTTGTCCCAAAATTGCCATTGGTTTAAGAGTTAAGTGGGGTAAATAAGTTAAACAGGTTAAATCGGCAACAATTTTGGGCAACTTTCGCAGGGGTTCAATTTCCCCAGACCAAGCTCGGCTTCCCGATATAAGTTTTTTAACTCATTTAGCTCGATTAACCCGCTACAGCCCGATCGGGTGCCACGCCGTCTTGAACTCCACCGTGTCCAAAATCCAATACGGGTCCTCGGCCCGAGTGCTCAACCACTGGTCGGGCGTCAGGACGTGCCGGGCGTAACGTTTGAGGTTGAGGGCGGAACCGCCCTGTAGTTTGGTGCTCAGCTCGGCGTCGCCCACACCATCGACCACCGCGTTGACGTCCATGTGGCCGGCGATGTGCGAAACTAAATCGTTGCGTTTGCCGGTCAGCAGATTCACCACCCCACCTGGCAAATCGCTGGTGGCCAGGAGTTCGGTGAAGGTGACGGCGGGCAGCGGGAATTTGTCCGAGGCGACGACTACCGCCGCGTTACCGCTCAGGATGACCGGCGCGATGAGCGAGACCAAAGGGAGCAGCACCGGTTCGTCGGGGGCAAGTACGACCACCACCCCGGTCGGTTCCGGAATCGTGAAATTGAAATGGGAGGTGGCAACCGGGTTAACGCTGCCGAATACCTGGGGATACTTGTCGCTCCAACCAGCGAAATAGATCAGCCGGTCGACGGCGAGGGTCACCTCGCGCTGCGCTTGGGACCGGCTGGCCAGGGTCGAGCGCACAATTTCGTTTACCAATTCGGGGACGCGGTTTTGGAGCATCTCGCCGGCGCGATACAAAATTTGGCCGCGCAGGTAGGCGGTTTTTTTGGCCCAACCTTCCAAGGCCGCCCGGGCCGCCACCGCCGCGTCGCGGAAATCCTTCCGAGACGCATGACAGACGTTCTCCAGGAACACGCCCGCGGCCGATTGGGCCGGCAACCAGCGACCGCTTTCGCTACGGATGAAGTTGCCGCCGATATAGAGTTTGTAAGTCTTATGGACGTCCAGACGCGTTCTCATGGTTCGCCGCCGATGCACTAAGTTCAACGTAAGACACATAACAGGCTGGTCTACGGCTGGCAATTCAGATCGTGGAAGGGAGTGGAGTCGAGGACTGGAGGAGTTATGGATTACGATGTCTCGCGCGTTTCCGCCTATGGGGTGTTTACCCCATGCCTTTTCGGAGCCAATGTCCCATAGTCGAGGGCATCGAAAATCTCGTTGGCTGAGACGATTTATGGGGTGAAACGCGGCGATGTTCCGGGCGCCTTTGCTGCGGGGGGTAGGTCTGCGTACGGGCCAGCCTTTGAGTAGCGGCCCCTACGGGGGCTTGACAATCGGAATACCCTTGTGCGCCGGTTGGGTCAGCCAGGGTTTGCGTCAGTAATGAAAACAAAGCTTCCCAATCCAACACTTTGGGCCGGTTTGGCAGCGATTTATTTCGTGGCGGGCAAGCTGGGTGTGTGGCTGGCCGGCGGCTACCAGATTGGCGTGCCAGTTTGGCCGCCGGCGGGTATTGCCCTGGCAGCAGTGTTGCTGGCGGGTTCTCGCGTGTGGCCCGGGGTGGCGCTGGGTGCCTTTGTCACTGCCGCCACATCTCTGGCGCCAGCCCGCGGTCAGCCCTTCGGTCTGGTGGCGGCGTCGTTCGGGGTTTCGCTGGGCAACACGGTGGAGGCTCTCGCCGGGGCATGGCTGGTGCAACGCTTCGCTCAAGGGCGGGAGGCTTTTCGTCAACCACACACGATTTTCGTGTTCATCGCACTGGCGGCCGTCCTCAACCCGGCGTTGAGTGCGGGTGTCGGCTCCAGCGTAGTGGTGCTGGCCGGATTGGCTTACGGCCAAAACCTCGCCCATCTTTGGCTGGACTGGTGGCAGGCGGACATGCTCAGCATCATCGTGCTGACGCCTTTGTTGCTGATCTTGAGCTCCGACCCTTGGCCGAAAATGGATTTCGCACGGGTGGTGGAGGCGGCCGCCTTGCTGCTGCTGGTTTTGCCGCTCTCTTGGGTAGCTTTTGGCGGATGGTTTGGTGCTTACACCGACAGCGGGCCGCTCGGCTTCCTGGTCATCCCCGTTCTTTTGTGGGCAGCGCTGCGGTGGGGGGAACGCGGCACCGCCGCCGTTGCGCTGCTGCTCGTCTTCCTGGCGACGGCCGAAACGCTCCACGGACATGGGCTTTTTGCCGTCGCCAATCGAACCATGGCGCTGCTCTTGTTGCAGAATTTCCTGGCGATTGTCACCGTGATGTGGCTGGTCCTGGCGGCCGGCGTGGCGCAACGGCGACGGATCGAGGAAGGGTTGCGCGCTTCGGAGGAACGGTACCGCGAGCTTTCGGAGCTGGGCCGGCGGCTCAGCGCTGCCCGGACACATAAAGAGGCGGCGCAGATTATCATGGGTTCGGCCGAGGCGCTATTTGGCTGGGACGCTTGTACTTTCGATCTGCTGGATGCGGACCAAAAGAGCCTCAGTTCGGTGCTGTACATCGATACGATCGACGGCCGGCGCGAGGAAATTCCCCCGCAGTGCCTCCACCGAAAGCCCGGGGCTTGCATCCGCGAGGTATTGGAACACGGGGCAACCCTGATGCTGCGCCCGCTGACCACCCGCTTTCCGCCCGAATCGCTGCCTTTTGGAGACAAGACCCGGCCGTCGGCTTCGTTGATGTTTGTCCCCTTACGGAAGGACGCGCAGACGATTGGGATTCTGTCGATTCAAAGCTACCTGCCTGAGGCCTACACCAAGGCGGACCTGCGCACGTTGCAGGTGCTGGCGGACCATTGCGGTGGTGCGCTGGAACGAATCCGGGCCGAGCAGGAAATCGAACGTCTCAACCGCGAGCTGCGGCAACGCATCGAGGAATTGCAGCTTCTGTTTGAGGTCGCGCCCGTGGGCATCGCGGTGGCCCGCGACCGGGAATGCCGCGTGATTAACGTCAACCGAGCGGGCGCGGCGCTGCTGGGGACCAATGGCCAAACCAATATCTCCAAGAACGGTGCGGAAGCCGGCCAATTGGCCTACAAATTCCTGCGAGACGGCCGCGAGGTTCCCCCGGAGGAGTTGCCGATGCAACGGGCCGCCCGCCAGGGCGCACCCGTGCTCAGCCAGGAGCTAGACGTCGTGTTTGCTGACGGCCGGGTGGTTAACTCCTACGTTGCTGCCGCGCCGCTATTCGACGATGCAGGCCATACGCGAGGAAGCCTCGGAGTAATGGTCGATCTTTCCCACCACAAGGAGGCCGAGCGGGAAATCCTTCGCCTGAACGCGGAACTCGAGCGACGGGTCTGCGACCGCACCGCCCAATTGGAAGCCATTAACAAAGAGCTGGAGGCCTTCTCGTACTCGGTTTCGCACGATTTGCGGGCCCCGGTACGCAGCATTCGCGGGTTCAGCGAGGTGCTCCTCAAGCGCTATGCCTCCAAGCTGGATGGCGCCGGTCAGGAATTGCTGCGACGGACGTGCGAGTCCTGCACTCAGATGTACAACGTGATCGAGGACTTGCTGCACCTGTCACGGGTCGGCCGCAGCGAATTGCACCGCCAGAGCATTAACCTCAGCAAGTTGGCGGAAGCGGTAGCCGACGAGCTGCGTCGAGCCGAACCAAAACGCCCGGTCAAATTCATCGCCGCACCAGGCCTGGAGGCCTGGGCCGACGAGCGGATGCTGCGGCTGGTGCTGGAGAATCTGTTGCGCAACGCTTGGAAGTTCACCACTAAAACACCCAAACCGCTAATCGAATTCGGCCTCACCGATGGCGCCGTCCCGGCATTTTTTGTGCGGGACAATGGCGCAGGTTTCGATATGGCTCATTCCCAGAAGCTTTTCGGCGTGTTCCAGCGGCTGCATTCCGAGCGGGACTTTCCCGGCACCGGCATCGGATTGGCGACGGTGCAGCGCATTATTAACCGTCACGCGGGCCGGGTTTGGGCCGAAGGAGCGGTCAACCGGGGTGCGACGATCTACTTTGCTCTGCCGCCGAATGAAGACGTTTGAGCCATCATTCCGCGACGCGGGCCGGGCCGCCCTGGCGGCGCCTTCGAGGCACTCCCTTTCGCTTCGTTCGCCCGAAGACTCTCATTCAATACGTCTCGCCAGCAAGGAACTGCGCGTGTTGTTTGTCGAAGATTACGAAAACGATGTCCTGCTGTTGCAAGAAGCGCTGCGGGACGCGGGTTACGAGCCGGTGTGCCACCGTGTCGAAACTCGCGAAGCTATGAGCGAAGCGCTAGAACGGCAGAAATGGGATCTAGTGATCGCCGATTACAAAATGCCGGCTTTTGACGGCCTGGAAGCACTGGGTCTGGTGAAGGCGATGGGGCTGGATCTGCCGTTCATCGTGGTCTCGGGGCAGATCACTGAGAGCACGGCGGTGGCTGCCATGAAGGCTGGCGCCCATGACTATGTGATGAAGGACAACTTGGCTCGGCTGGGCCCTGCAGTCGAGCGAGAGTTGCGCGAAGCCGAAGGACGCCGGGAGCGCCGCCGCGCCCAGGAAAAACTCCACATCGAGCAGGTGTTCCGCCGCGCCATTGAGAATTCCGTCCCTTCCGGCATCGCCGCAGTCGATCTGGAGGGCCGCCAGACTTACGTCAACCCAGCTTTTTGCGCGATGGTCGGCTGGAGTGAACAGGAACTGGTCGGGGCCCGACCTCCGTTTCTCTATTGGCCGCCTGAGCAAATCGAGACGATTGCCGAAGCCTTGGGCAAAGTGGTTCAGAGCGAGCCGCCCGGGGGCAGCCTCGAACTGCGCTTCCGTCGGCGCAATGGCGAGCGCCTGGACGTGTTGTTGCAGATCACTCCGCTTAAGGATGCTTTCGAGAACATCACCGGCTGGGTCAGTTCGGCCTCCGATATTACCGAACGCAAGCGGGCCGAAACTCGCCTCGCCGCCGACTACGCCATCACGCGCATCCTAGCCAACGCGCCCTCGCTTGAGGAAGCGGGACCCCGCCTGCTCCAGGTCTTACTCGGCGGCCTAGAAGTGGACCTGGGCGTATTATGGATTCCAGATCCACACGGCCAAATCCTGCAACCAGCGGTGCTGGACCTGCGGATTCACACTCCATCGCTGGAAATGTTTGTGGAGGCCAGTCGCCACTTCACTTTTGCGCGCGGCGTGAGCCTGCCGGGCCGGGTTTGGGAGCAACGCCGGGCCATTTGGGTGCCTGATGTCAAGCAGGAGCCCGCGCTGCAACGGCGCAACGCCGCTCTCCATGCCGGCCTCCAAAGCGCGCTCGCCTTTCCCATCCAAAACGCCAGCGATTTCTTCGGCGTCCTTGAATTCTTCACCGTCCGGCGGGTGGAGGAGGATGCGACGCTGCGCAGCATGATGGCAGCGGTGGGCAGCGAAATCGGTCAGTTCATCCAAAGACGCAATGCTGAGGACGCTCTGCGCCACGCCCACGCAGAGCTGGAATTGCGCGTGCAGCAGCGCACCGCGGAACTGAAGGCCGCCAATGCTAAACTCCAGGCCGCGATCACCGATCGCAAACGTCTCGAAAATGAACTTCTGGAAATCACTGAAAAGGAGCGGCGCCGCATCGGCCTGGATTTGCACGATGACCTGGGCCAGAAACTCTCTGGCATTGCCCTCATGACCAAGGGTCTGGAGCTCAAGCTGGGCAGACAACGAACCAGCGAAGCCCAGGATGCCGCCAAAATCCATGCCCTAATCCAAGAAGCGATGAGTCACGCGAGCGATCTGGCTCATGATATGGCCACCCTGGACCAGCCCCAGAAAGACCTGCCCTCTGCCCTCAGCGACCTCGCAGCCCATGCCCGCGAACTCTTCCGCATTACGTGCCGCTTCACCATGGAAGGGGCGGCGCCATCGCTAGATCCCAGCCTCGTGGCCCAGTTCTATAAGATTGCCCAGGAGGCGGTCACCAACGGCATCAAACATGGCAAAGCCCGGCGGGTCGGTATTCACCTGGCAAGTGGTTCGGGCGGGCTCGTCCTAACGATCCAGAACAATGGCGTGCCCTTCCCGGACTTGCGCAGCCAATCCACCGGCATGGGCCTGCGCATCATGAACTACCGGGCCAGCCTGATCGGCGCTTCGCTGGAGGTGAGAGGTTTGGGCACCCGCGGGACCTTGGTGACCTGCGCACTGCCGCTGGCAAAGTAGCGCCAGCAAAGCCGAACCGTTTCGCGACTTCGCATCAGCCGAGACGATCTGGAGGCGTTCGAGCGGGTTCGCCGGGACCTTCGCGGCCGAGCGGAAACGTTTTGAAATGGATGGGCAGAAGGTGTTTTGCTCCGGCCCGGTTGGTCGTGCGCACGGCCTGTTCGGGAGTCCAATGAGAACAGAACCACGGGTTCAGAACCTACAGTCCCTCCGAACCGCCTGGGCCAATCGCCGGAGATATTCTTCGCGGGAAATCGTTGTGCCGCCCAACCGAGCCGTAATCGGGGTCACCATCTGGATGTCGAACAACGTGAAATCGCGCTGGCGAAGGTGCTCGACCAAATAGTATAAGGCGACTTTGGATGCATTGCTGACCCGGTGGAACATCGATTCGCCCGCGAAGAACCCGCCGATGCACACCCCATAAATGCCACCGGCAAGCCGCTCATGTTGCCAGCACTCCAGGCTATGTGCGTGGCCGCGGCGGTGCAATTGCGTGTAGGCGTCCATAAACTCTCGAGTTATCCAGGTGCTCCTCCGGCCGGGTCCCGGCGCAGCGCAGCCTTCCATCACCGGCCCGAAAGCGCTGTCGGTGGTAATTCGAAAAACCTCCTTATGAATCACCCGGGTCAGGCTGCGCGGGACATGGAACCGATCCAGTTCGAAAATACCGCGCGGGTCCGGCGACCACCAAGTGATGGGGTTAACGGACCAGGGGAAGACTCCGCTCCGATAAGCCAGCAACAGACGCGCAACCGACAAGTCTCCGCCCACCGCCACGAGCCCTTCACCATCGGTGCTACGAGGGTTAGGAAAGTGGAGCCGGTCAGTGAGAATCGTTACTGGCATGGGGCACACGTGTGAAACCGTGAAATGTGAATGAATGCCGGCAGGTTTTTCGTTTTTCACGCATCATGATTCACTTTTCACTCCCGCCTTCCAGCGCCTGGAGCATTGCGATTTCAAACGCCCCGGCCATCTCCATCGCCCATACATGGGGCGCGGTTTGCTCGGTCAAGACCTCGATTCGCCCTTCGGGCGAGCCGAGCATGAGCCAGCTTCCGACCCGAATGTCGTTGAGCACCTGGAGCAGCCATTCCACTTCCGGTCGAGAGAGGGAGAGGCGCCATCCCTTTTCATGCGTCGCAAACCGCCTGGGGTCAGAAAGCAGCCTCTGCACCTGCGCTTTGTTTTCGACACGCTGCTCAGCCAGGGCATCATCCAGCAATCGCTGGCTGGCCTCCTGTTCCGGCAGCCGCGCTGATTTGCTTAGGGGCTGGTGGGCGGGCGGGATTTTGGGATAGAGTTTGAGCACTTCCAGCAGCACGTGTTTCTCCCGCGGGCCGAGCTGGAAGACCAGCGTTTCTTTGGTGGACCGGATGAGTTTCACTCGTCGCGCTCCATGGTGGCGTGCAGGCTGTAGCGTTGCAATTGGTGAACGTAGTGTTCGGCTTTCTCGAGGCTCTCGCGAGTCAAGACGCTTTTCCCTTGCTCGTGCACCTGAAGCATGTGGAACTCGGCTTTTTTGCGCGGCCAGCCGAACACTAACTGGAAGACATGCGTGACATAATCCATGAAATTGACCGGGTCGTTCCAGCAGATGACTAGGTAACCCGGTTCCAGCCCGGACCCAGGCTTGTCCTTCGGGGTTTCTACAACGCCGGGCCGCAGTTCGGGTGTGGCTGTCGCCGCCATGGCCGGAAAATAAAAGAGGAGGCCGCAATTGTCGAGTGGCCCGCGCTTCGGTCTCCAGGTAACCAATGGAGCCAGACCCGTGCTCATTTAACTGTTTTAACCCATTTAACTCGTTCAAGTCGTATTCTGCGAGGTTGCCTCTGCGGGACAACTCTGCCAATATCACGCTGCCGCTGCCGGCGCTTGCCCGAATGGCCTGGGAAATCTGAACATTCGAGAGTGCAACCCGTCGAAGCTGTGTTATGATTAAGCAAATTCGAGTCATGATTAAATGCTACGCCGTGAGAATCCTGCTGCTCGTGTTGAGTGGCAATCTGGTCCTGTCTTTTTCCCTCACCCCACTGCTGGCCCGTCAAGCCACGGCGGATAAAACCGAATCGTCGGAAATCGCAGAAAAATCGACCAAAACCTTTCAACCGCTCAACCCCGGCCCTGCTGACGGCCAAATCGCCTTCCTGACCGCGCGGATTTTGGAAAAGTACCAATACTTGCAACAGCCGTTCAACGCGACGGTTTCCAGGAAATTCCTCGACCGTTACCTGGAAACCCTCGATCCCATGCACGTCCATTTCACCCAGGCCGATTTGGCTGATTTCGAGCGCTACCGGACCAACCTCAACCGCATGACGATTACTCCCACCAATGCCGCCGATACCCACCCTGGCTTCGAGATTTTCAACCGCTTTGTCGAGCGCCTCAAACAACGCGTCGATTACGTGGACGAGTTGCTCAAGACAGAAAAGTTCACTTTCGATTCCGACGAACGCATTCTCCTCAACCGCAAGGACCAGCCTTATCCAAAGGACCTCGCCGAAGCCAAAAAACTCTGGCGCGACCGACTGCGCTTCGAATACCTGCAGGAAGAACTCGGCAAGCTGGATGCTAAAAAGAAATCGGCTGGCGTTACGGTCGGGAATGAGCGCATTGAGGTCCAGGGAACGGTCCAGCCTGGGTTGACTCCAACCCTCGATGGAGCCATCGAACAGTCTGCGACTAACTCTTTCGTCTCGGCTGGGACCAACTCCAACTTGCAGCCCGGTTCTTCGGAAACAACCGTCGAACCCAAGCCGAAAAAAACCGAGGCTGAAGAAATCGTTGAGACCCTCACCCATCGTTATCACCGCAACCTGCACACGTTTATTGATTTTGACAGCGATGATGTCCTGCAAATCTATCTCACAGCGCTGGCCCACGCCTACGACCCGCATTCCGATTACCTGGGCAAGGCCAGTCTGGATAGCTTCGCCATCAGCATGAACCTGAGCCTCTTCGGCATTGGCGCCGAACTTATGTCCGAAGATGGCTTTTGCACGATTAACAAGCTCCTGCCGGGCGGTCCGGCGATTAAGAGCAAAAAAATCAAAGAGAAGGACCGCATCGTGGCAGTCGCGCAGAGCAATCAGCCGCCGGTGGACATCATTGATATGAGCCTCAACAAGGCCGTCTCACTGATTCGCGGACCCAAGGGCACCGAGGTGCGGCTCACCGTCGTCCCGGCGGGCGAGGACTCGGCTACTCGCAAGCAGGTGACCCTCATTCGTGACGAGATTTCTCTCCCGGACTCGGCCGCCAAAGCAAAAATTATCGAGTTGCCGGTGACGCGCGGCGCAAACCTGCGCCTGGGGGTTATTGATCTGCCCTCGTTTTATGCGCCCTTTGACCCCTCGAATTCCAGGGGCACCAACGGCCTTAAGAGTTCGACCAGCGAGGACGTCGCCAAGTTGCTCGCCAAGCTCAAGCAGGAAAACGTTCGCGGCGTCATTCTCGATTTGCGCCACAACGGCGGCGGCTCGCTCGAAGAAGCAATCAAGCTCACCGGTTTGTTTATCAAAGAAGGCCCGGTGGTGCAGGTCCGGGGCTTCGACGGCAGCATCCAGGAAGACCGCGATAACGACCCCTCAATCGCTTACGATGGACCGCTGATCGTCCTGACCAGCCGCTTCAGCGCCTCGGCATCGGAAATTGTCGCCGGCGCCTTGCAGGATTATGGGCGCGCGCTCATCGTCGGTGACGCCTCGACGCACGGCAAGGGCACGGTCCAAAGCGTGCAGGCCCTGCATGACTTTCTCCGGTTCAACGGCCGTTCGCTCACCAATGATCCGGGTGCTTTGAAATTTACGATCAAGAAATTCTACCGCGCCAGCGGCGCCTCGACCCAAAAGAAAGGCGTCGTGCCCGACATTGTCCTCCCCTCGATTCTGAATGACTCCAAGGAGTTCGGGGAAAGCACGCTCGACAACGCTTTGGAATGGGACGAAATCCCCAGCGCGAAATATGAGCGCGTGGGCATGGTCGAGCCGTATTTGCCCGAACTGCGGAAGCGCTCCGCGCTGCGCGTTGTCAGTGATAAGGATTTCCAGTATATTCAGGAGGACATCGAATGGTATAAGAAACAGCAGGCGGATAAGACGGTGTCGCTGAATGAAAAGGAGCGGCTCAAGGAAAAGCACGAGCTGGACGCAAAGGCCAAGGCCCGCGACAAAGAGCGCCTGGCTCGCAAAGACCCGCAGGAAAAAGTCTATGAGCTCAGTCTCAAACAGGCCCTCGAGCCCGGGTTGCCGGCCCCTATGACCAAAACCAATTCCGGTCTCACCAAACTAGATGCTCACCAGGGCCCGGTCCCAGCGGCGGTCGGCACTAATCTCGCTGCTGCCGCGCAATACCCTGCGCCGGGCGCCGTAATCGAGGACAACCCTGACGAGGACAAACCCCCGCTCCCGGATGCGGATCTCAATGAGGCTGAGCACATCCTGGTGGATTATCTCTCGCTGATCCCGAAAAATAACGTCGCCGCGGTGCACGTGCATCCGGAGTAAGCGCCGCCCGGGGGGGGGATTCTTGCGGGACAGCGGAAAGTCAAGGGACCCTCACAGGTGACATTCCCTTTTTGATCGCTTAATTTCCTATCGTGCGTGAACGCTTCCGATTCTTCGCCGGCCTTTGGCTGGTTATCGCGCTTTCGGCTCGAGCGGAAGAACCCTCTATTGCGCAACGCCACTGGTTCGAGGTGCGCAGCCCTCACTTCCAAACCTACAGTTGTGGTCCAACCCAGGAGGTTGTCAGGCTCGCCGCCCGTTTAGAGCAATTTCACGAGGCTTACGCCCTCCTGGCGGGCAACCAGGCGGTGACCTCCCCGCCCATCGTTGTCATGGCCTTTCCCGAACATGCGGCGTTGGAACCTTTCCTGCCTGTGTATCAAAACCGCCCCGCCAACCTGGCGGCGTTTTTTAGCCGCGGCAGCGACGAGAACCTCATTGTGCTCTCGCTGTCCAATGCCGGGGCCGGCACATCGCTCGAAGCCGTCTTTCATGAATACGCGCACCTGTTGCTACGGCATAACGAGCAATTCTGGCCAATGTGGCTCAAGGAAGGCATGGCCGATATTTATGCGACCTTCGAGGTCACTGGCGACCATAGTATTCGTATCGGAAGGCCAATGGCGCTTTACTTGCATCTATTGTCGCAGCAATCACTGTTGCCTTTGAAGGACTTGTTCGCCGTTAAACACGATTCCCCCGAGTATAACGAACGCGAGCGCCAGGGAATGTTCTACGCCGAATCGTGGTTGCTGACCCATTACCTGATGCTCGGCGGCAATCCGTGGCACAAAGCGCACTTCGGACAACTCACCACCCTGCTGCGCGAGGGCCAATCCCCGGAGGCGGCTTTCACGAATGTGTTTCGCACGCCCTTGCCGCTGATGGAAAAGCAATTGCGCACTTACCTCGAGCGGGGCCGATTCGAGCCGCTGGGTCTCGTGGTCCGAGCCAGCCTCCACTCTCCGCAGGTGGTGGCCACGCGCGGACTGGCCCCGGTGGAAACCTGCTTCCGCCTTGGAGACCAACTGCTGCGCGTCGGCCGGGCCGATGCCGCCCAGTCTTATTTCGAGCAAGCCCAAAACTTGGCTCCGGCCAGCCCATTTCCTTACGAGGGACTGGGCTTCCTGGCGGCCGACCGCGGCGACCACGCGGCTGCCGCCCGGCTGCTCAACCAGGCAGTCCAGCACGGTTCAGGAAGTTTTCTGGCTCATTACATCTACGGCCGGGAGAGGCTTCGGCTCACCGCCAAGGCGCCGGACACTTTCACGCGTTTGGCGAGGTCCGAAGGTGCGGAGATTCGGGCCGAACTTGAGCGCTCGCTCGAACTGATGCCGGACTTCGGGCCGGCTCATCATTTGTTGGGATTTTTCGAGTTGCTCCAGGGTGAGAACCTTGGGGCCGCCGAGCAACACCTTCAGCGGGCCATCCAATTGGAACCTGAGAACCAGGCCTACCGGCTGACGCTGGCCCAGGCTCAACTCTCAAGAAACGACTCCGAATCGGCGCGGCGCACGCTCGCGCCGCTATGCCGGCCGTATGTCGAAGCCGAGGTGCGCACCCATGCGGAGGAGATGCTCAAGGCCATCGGAGGCCAGTAGTCAGTAGCCAGTGGTCAGTAATCAGTTATCTGTAATCTGGTCTCGTCTTCGTCCTCATCCTCGATTCTTAATGCTGGTGACGTCCCCTGGTCACTGACTACTGACTACTAACTGCTGACTAACCCGCACACCCGCCGATACAGGGCTTCATACTGCGGCACGATCGCCTCGGCCGAAAAAAGTTTGCGAGCGCGTTCTTGGGCCGCGCGCCCCAAGGCAGCCCGGCGCGCGGGGTCCTGGATCAAACCTTGCAGGTTGGCCGCCAGGCTCGCCGTGTCCCCAAAAGGCACCAGCACGCCGCTGACGTTGTCCTCGACCAGCTCCGGGATGCCGCCGACGCGGGTCGCGACGCTCGGGCAGGCAAAACACATCCCCTCGAGGATGCTGAGGCAAAAGCTTTCCGTTTCGGAGGTGTACAGGCCCACGTGGGCAATCTGCAGGTAATCCTCGATATCTCTGACTTTCTCGACAACGACGATCCGGTCCTCAAGGCCCAGGTGGCGCACGTCGGCCGCAAAAGGAGCGAAGCTATCGCCGGCGAGAATGACGAGTTTGAATTTGTCGCGATCCTCGATGCGCGCAACCGTTTCCAGCAGCAAATCGATCCGCTTTAAAGGACGGAGATTCGAGGAATGCAGCACCACTACCTCCTGGTCCAGCCCGAGTTCCCGGCGCACCTCTTTGGCAGAACGCTGCGGCGGGCCCGGGGTAAAGAAGTTGTGGATGACCTCGATGGGCCGGTTCAGTCCTAATACCCGTTGGGTTTCCTCGCGCAGGTTGGCCGAGACGCTCGTGATGGCATCCGAGGCTGCCAGGGCATGGCGGATGGCCGGCGCGTAATCCGCATCGCGGCCCAGAAGGGTCGTATCGGTTCCGTGCAGCGTCGTCACCAGGCGCGGCTGCATTTGGAGCGGA
The DNA here is from genome assembly GCA_035566895.1 of Binatia bacterium. Lineage (GTDB taxonomy): Bacteria > Verrucomicrobiota > Verrucomicrobiia > Limisphaerales > UBA8199 > DATMQA01. The sequence continues at coordinate 92,467 of DATMQA010000069.1, read as the reverse complement.
AGCATCGCGCGGGCCAGAATCGCCGCGGTCGCATGCGGCACCGCATAATGCACGTGCAGGACATCCAGCCCATGGTCGCGGGTTACCTCCGCCATTCTGACTGAGAGCGGCAGGGTATAGTCGGGATACTTGAACAATCCGTAATCGTTGACGCCGACCGGGTGAAAATAAAGCCGCGGCACATCAAACGGCAGCCGGAAAGGGCGCTCGTAGCTGATGAAATGCACCTCATGCTCACGCCGCGCCAGTTCCTCGCCCAGCGCCGAGGCCAAAATGCCGCTGCCGCCCACCGTGGGATAACAGGTAATGCCGATCTTCATTTATGATTTATAATTCGCGATTTATGAATTGGGCCCGGTCGCCACGATCACGTGCGTCTTGTCCGGCCCTCAAATCATAAGTCATACATTGTAAATCATAAATGATGTGCGCCGCGGCTCAACCTCGCAAGCGAGTCCAGTACCAGCGGGCCATTCGGGAAAAGTGCCATGGCATGCCCGACCCCGGCACGCAAACCGTTCAACCGCGCACGCGTGAGCTGGAACTCAACGTAATTGCGCGTGCGCATCTGCGAGGCATGGGCCTTCATCGCCGCCGTCCACGCAGCGACAATTCCGGGCGCGGAGATATCGAACATCACCCGGCCCAGGTCCGTGGGTTCGGCTTCGAGGGTGACGGCGTAGAAGAACAGTTGGTTGATGGCATGGGCCGGCCGAGCGCGTAGCTCCTTCAGGCCACCGTAACGGGCTAACCGGGAAGCATCGCGCACCATTTGCCCAAGTCGCCAATGATCGGGGTGTTGATTCTCAACCAGGCTGGGCGCTAGAACGATCGCCGGCCGCACCCGTCGCAGGATCGCGGCCAGTTTGACCGCGTGGACAGTCCGAACCTCGAAATGGGCATCGCCGCCCAAATTGATGAACTCGATGCTCGCCCCCAGCAGCGCGGCCGCTTTCTTTGCCTCGAGCGTGCGTTGTGCGGGCTTGCCGTTGCTCGCGGCTTCGCCGCGCGAACAGACGACAAAATGTGCCGCGCGTCCGGCCCGGGTTTCACGCGCGATGACCCCGCCACAGCCGAATTCGATATCATCCGGATGCGCGCCGAAAGCGACCAACGGCGGTGAACTAGGCTTGGATTTCGGTATAGGCTTCATCGGAACGGTCTATCGTATCACGGGCGACAAAAGCAATCTCCGGGGTTTCTTCTTTTTGCAAGTAGGCCTGCTCTCCGGCCCCGGCAATATAGTGGGTGCAGTGCAGAACCGATTGCATCCAGCGCAGGCGGGTGTCGCGCGTCGGGCTGACTTGTTCTTTGGTGAATGAAGCGGATGGCAAAGTAATGAAAGCGTCTCCCCCCTCGTGCAACTGGAGCGTCCCCGCCAGGTATCGGGCGCGGACAATTTCGCCCTCGTGCGGCACTTCGACAAAAAATTCCGGCACCTCACAGGCGGCGCGACGCACTGCGGCGTCGCTTGAGCGAACGACCCGGATGGCTTCCAGCAGGCCCATCCGCCGGTACATCTCCAGGCAGAAATCAGCCGCGTTTGAGGCGGATACCTTCTTAAACTCGTCGATGGCGGCATGTTCGAGGTAATTGGGCAATTGCAGCGCCGTCCGTTCCTGCCAGCCGGCGGGAACACGCTTCAGGTAAAGCGGCGAGAACTTTCGCTGGATTTTGTTTTCGAAAGCAAAATTGAGTTGCGCCGGGTCAGCGGTTTTGCGGTGGCGAAGGATGGTCCTGGTTTCGCGCGAGTCATGGTCGCTGTCGTGATAGAAGAAAACAATCTCGCCGCCCAGTTCCGCCTGCAATCTGCGCGCGGTCTGGATTTTGGCAAAAAGAAAGCGGCGCGGAAAAAATCCGCACGGCTGCTGGCCGAAACCAATGGTCGGGGCGGAGGTCATGAGGGAACATTGGGCAAATTATGTCGCGACTCACCGCCGGTTTCAAGCCCGTTGGGACCGAGCAGAGTCTGGAGCAGAAGGCTGAACAGGACGCAAGCGGCGCATCCGATGAGATTGTACCAGAGGTAGCTGATGAGATGGGTAAAGTGAAACACCAGCACCAGCGCTTCCGCGGCCAACCCCGCCCAGAACACGGCGCTGCCGCCCACCCGCCGCAAGAAGAACGCCACCAGGAATAAGCCGAGGATGACACCGTAGAAAAGCGAGCCGAGAATATTGGCCGCTTGGACCAAATTATCCGCCAGGTTCGCGAACAGCGCGAAGCCCAGCGCCACCAGGCCCCAGAATAAAGTGAACCACTTCGAAGCGGCCACATAATGCTCCTGCGTCGCGCCCGGCTTGAGCACGTGGCGGTAAAAGTCAACCGTCGTGGTCGAGCCAAGGGCGTTGAGCTCAGAAGCCTTTGACGACAATGCGGCCGCAAAGAACGCTGCGATCAGCAGCCCGATCACACCGTGCGGCAGATGCTGCAGCACAAACGTAATAAACACATAATCGGCGTCACCCGCCTTGGCGTGTGAGTCGGCCGCCTCCAGTGCTGTTCTGGCTTCGATCCGCACGGCCTCGCTGCGTTGGTGGGCGTCGAATGCTTGCGCTTTGGCCGCTGCCTCGGTCTGGCGGTCACCTGCGTGCCGGGCTGCCAGCCAGGTCTCGATCAAGTGCTGTTTCTCAGCATGGACCGTGGCGAATTTCTGCTCCAGGGCGTGCAATCCCGGGTCATGCTGCGCGACCGCCTGCCAGGCCGCCTGGTTGAAGAATACCGGCGGCTGCTCGAACTGGTAAAAAACAAAGAGCAACGCCCCGAGCAACAGGATTATAAACTGCATGGGAATCTTGATGACGGCATTGAACATCAAGCCCAGCCGGCTCGCGCGCAAAGACCCGCCCGAGAGATAGCGCTGCACCTGGGATTGGTCGGCGCCAAAATACGACAGCATCAGGAAGATGCCGCCCAGGAGGCCGGACCAAAACGTGTAGCGCCGATGCAGATCAGGCGAAAAATCGACTGCTTGGAGCTTTTTGAAACTACCTGCGACCGCGAGGGCATCGGTAAAGGAGAGCGCCGCCGGCAGCTTCACCACCAGCACCACCAACGCCGTCACCATCCCTCCAAAAATGACGGTCATTTGGTACTTATGCGTGAGGGTCACGGCCTGGCTGCCGCCGATGACCGTGTACAAAATAACCAGGGTTCCGCTCAACAGGATCGTCGCGTCCAGCCGCCAGCCCAACATCGTGGAAAGAATGATCGCGGGGGCGTAAATCGTAATTCCGGCGTTCACTCCCCGCTGGAGGAGAAACAGCGCCGCACCCAACAGGCGGGTTTTAGCATCGAACCGTCGGCCCAGAAACTCGTAAGCCGTATAGACGTTCAAACGACGGTAGATCGGCAGGAAAACCGCAGCGACAATGATCAGCGCCAGCGGCATGCCGAAGTAATTTTGAACGAACCCCAGGCCGTCGTGGTAACCCTGGCCGGGAGTGGAAATGAAAGTAATGGCGCTGGCTTGCGTGGCCATCACCGAAATACCGATGGCGGCCCAGCCCAGGGTTTCATCTCCCTTCAGGTATCTCCTTAAATCGTGCGGGCCCCGGGTTCGCCAAATGCCATAAGCGGCAATCCCAACCATGCTGCCGAGCAGGACGACGAAATCCAGCAGGTTCATCGGAACACCAGGCTCAGCGCTACCAGCAGCAATACCCAGAGGACGAAGCTGCCGAGCACAAACAGATAGACGCTCCGCCAGGTATGAAGAAGGGGAAGACCGGTCGTTTCCTCCGCTGCGTGACGAGCAGCCTCGGGAGACACGCGTTCAGAGGGAGGGCTGGCGTCCGGCGGCGTCACGATGCGTTCAGAAGGTTGGGTGAGTTGTCCCAAATGCGCCGGGAAGGCTCGCTGTCAACGCCGGAACCGCAGCGCTCTTCGGTATGGCGTCTCTTTGATTGGAACACACGCGCACTACCACACCCGGCTGGGCTTCGAACTGTCGGCTCATTTCGCTCCCTCGGCTTTTTCGGAAGGCGCCTTTCCCAGCGAGACCAGGTTGGCGAATAACCGATAAGCGCCGGGCACGGCGGCGGGCAGTTGACGGAACCAGGCCAGCCCGGTATAAACGAAATACCCCTTGCCGTATCGAGCGACCAGCAGACCGCCTTTTTTTGGCGATTCCCCCGGATCATTACAAGCAATGAGAGGCGTGAAATGCTCGTCCCATTGATTGGGAAAATAGAGGCCCCGCTCCTGCACCCAACCCTCGAAGTCGGCGCTCGTGATTTTGTTAGGTGTGTTCAGCGCCGGATGGTCTGGAGCCAGAAACGTCACCGGTGCGTTTTCATCGGTCACCCGGTCGCTCGACACCCGCAACTCGAAAGGCGCCAGCTTTTCCGGCTTGAGATCGTTAGGGCGGTTGTATTGGACAATGGCGTTGCCGCCCCCTTCCACGTAAGCAAATAGTGCCGGCAGGTTCGCCGCGAGATCGGTACGAACATTAAATGCGCGAATGCCGATGACCACCGCATCCAAGCCCTTCAGTTTTTCCGCCGTCAGGTCGGCGCCAGCCAAACGTTGGACCGCATACCCCATCTGCTCCAGGCCTTCGGCCACACTATCGCCCGCACCCGGCACATAGCCGACCTGTTTGCCGCGAATCGCCAACTCCAGGCTCACGGCCTCCAGACGCGCCGGCGGTTGGAGCAGTTGCAGGGGAATGTGCGGGTAACGAATCTCTATGCGTTGATTGCCGAAGCGTGCGCCCTTAACCTCGGCGTGAGCGGTCAGGCCCGCGGCGGCGGAGCCACCAGGCGCAGTCACCATGAATCTCAACCGGACGTGGTCGCCAACGGCTTCCAGGTGGAACGGTTGGACCGCCGGCTCAACGGGCCAGCGTTCCGGGGCGTCCAATCGCACCGTGCCGCCCACTCCGGCCCGCAGCGCGGTCAACTCCATTTCCACCGGGCGCGTTGCGCCAGGGGAAAATAACCTGACCTCTGACAGAAAACGCAGAGTGACCGGCGGAATCACATCGAGTCGACGGCGGTTTTCCGGTTTTGTCGTATCGGCCGCCGGCTGTACGGGTTCGTCAGCAAAAACCAGCGTCTGACCGCCGATTTCGAAGACCTGCTCAACCGGAAACGGGGGCGGATTCTCCGGCCGGCCGATGAGCCTTGGATCATCGACCCGGAACATTCCGGTCGTGTGCTCGGCGCGCAGCCAGTAAGGCTGGCTAACGGGCGTGCTGGCTGGAAGGATTTGCGTGCTGTCACGCTCTGCCGGTTGGTTGGCGTGCAGGTCCATGACGTTGGTAATCCCGCGGCTGAGGCTCGGGTAGCGCACCGCCATCCATCGGACCGGAACACTGGAATGCACGACTGCAGTATGATGTAACTGCATTGTTTCGCCCGGCACCACCTCGGCCTGGGATATCAGCGTCTCTGCCGAAAGGCCGACGCAAGCCTGGACAATATGGTCGAGTTGCCGGCGCTTTTCGTCGACGATTCGGTCAGCCGGCAGCAACGCAAAACCGCCGCGCAGCTTCAACAGCGAGGGGACGCTGGCCGCCGGGTCATTCGTGTCGAACTTTTCAATGACTTCATCCGCTATCCGGCCAATCTCGGCCCCGCCTGACACGCGGCCCCAGGTCGCATCAATGCCGTCGAAGACATCATTGGTGGCGGCTTCACCGCCCAGAAGCTGGAAAGGTTCAGACCGCGCGCCGCCGCCGCCGCGCCCGCCGGTGAAGTTGCCAAAGCCTTGCGTCTTGTGCATCGAGCGGCTTCGCCCCGCGATGTCGGCGAAGGATTCTCCGGTCACCGGGTCATTGCCGCTCACGTCCAGGTGCAACACCCCGGAACTCGGCTCATTTCCGCCCCCACGGCCGAATCCGCCTCCATTCATAAGAATCCGCTTGGGCTGCCATGGGGTAAGCTCGGCAAGCTGTTCTGGAAAGGCCTTGGGATTGCCAGTCAGTTTGAAAGCCTCGAGCGCCAGCGCCGCCGAGGCCGTATGGTGCCCATGTGTGCCGCTGGGCTGCGGAGAGAAGCGTGTGATGATGACATCGGGACGGAAAGAGCGAATGATGCGCACCACATCACTCACCACTTGCTGCCGGTCCCAAATACTCAGCGTCTCGGTGGCGCTTTTCGAAAAGCCGAAGTCGATGGCGCGAGTGAAAAACTGGCGGCCTCCATCCAGGCGCCGTGCGGCCAGCAGTTCCTGAGTGCGAATCACCCCCAACTCGTCGCCAAACTCCGGACCGAGCACATTTTGTCCGCCATCCCCTCGCGTGATGGAGAGATAGGCGGTACGATAACTTCGGCCCCGCGCGAAGTAGGTGATTAGTTGAGTATTCTCATCGTCGGGATGCGCCGCGACATAGAGCACAGTCCCGAACTGCCGGAAACTGCGCAGGTCCTGCAAGATGACCGAAGCAGGGGGTGGCTCGGCGGCAATTAACGGGAAACAGGGAACCGAACAGCTCAGGAAACATACGAAGGACGCTAAAATGGCTGAAAAACCGCAGTGGCGCGACGGACGCAGAGTTTCTCTCATGGTTTTCTCTGCGTTGATCGCGTCTCTGCGCTCAGTTTCGGTTTCCTCGATTAGGAAAAAAGGTTGGAAACCTTTGCTGGGGTTGCAACTTGGCGGGCCGGTTCTACTTCTTTACCGTGAACGGCACCGAATACTGGGTCTTTTCCCACATCATCTTGAGGACGCCGCCGCCGGACGGATTCGGCTCGATGGCCATCGTGAACTGGTCCACGTCCTTATCCAGTGTCTCCTTCTTCATATCGACGCGCGCCAATTCATTATCCGCTTCCTTTTTCTCGTCATAGGGTATTCCCCATTGGCCGGTCCTTTTGTTGATGATAAGCTTGGAAGTGCCGTCCTCAACCGGAAAAGTGAATAAGGTGTATTTCCCCGCCGGGACGGTCGTTTCGCCTATCGCCAGCGGCTGCTCGATGTTCAGGACCGTGGCGGCGTCAGCACCGGTGCGCCAAACCTTGCCGTAAGGCACCAACCCACCCCAGATTTTCCGGACCTCAGTGGTCCCGGGTTTCTTGCTGAAAGGGCGCCCATAGGTAAGCGTGATTTTGCTGCCGTCGATGGTCGCGCTAATCGTCTCATGCGGGCTGACGCCGGCCTGGAGCGAGCAGGCGCCGGCAACCACAGCTGTGAACAGGATGAGTTTGGAGATGTTTCTTTTCATAGTTTTTTCCCGTAGTTTAGTTTGCCAAAATTAATGGACCAGCTTTGCTTTGTCTATGTTCAATGCAAACCCGAAATCAGGTCTTCGTTCATTTTCACAAACGAGCTGTTCGGGCCTTCAGCTTTGATAGCCGAGTCCTTGGACTCTTTGGCCGCCGCCGTCGCCCCTTCCTTGTCCCCTTGCTTCGCGAGAATTTTAGCCTTCAGGTAAAGCAATTCATATGAAATGCGCGGCTTGTCTTCCAACCCGGTATTGAGCCAGCCCAGGGCCTTCTTTAAATCCTGGTCGTGATTGAAGTAAAAGTTGGCCGCCTGGTAATAGAACCCGGCTTGCTTCTTGCCTTCCGATTTCATTGCCGCATCGATTTGCGCCAGGACCTTGCCGGTCACGTCCAGTTCCATGCTGATCGGCACGTAAGTCTGGTCCCAAATCAGATACAACGTGGCCGAATCATCACGGACATCGGTGAAATCCATCGTGAAGGTTTCGACGTGGGCGCCGAGGTTCACGCTCTTGGTTTGGAGACGGACAAAGTCATCCTTCTGGTTGTAATTCAACGCGCCTGCGGTGAGATTCGTTTGCAGGATAATCGTCCAGTCCTCTTCCCCGGGAATCGTATAGAGAGCGTATTTGCCCGCGGGAACCTGCTTCCCGTTGAGCTTCACGTCGGTGGAGAAAGAAACCTTGGTCGAGGCGTTGGCGCCGGTGCGCCAGACCTGGCCATAAGGCACGATGCCGTCGAAGACCTTGCGGTCCTTGACGCCTGGCCGCGAGTAAACAATTTCAATGTCGGTCAGACCGACGCGTTGCTTGAGTGTGCAGGTCGGACTGGGTGGCGGGAAATCGACCTTGGGTTGCGTTTGGGCACAAAGGCCGCCAACAAAAATTAATCCGGCTGCTAGTATGCTATAAGAGAGAATTGACTTTGGGTTCATGGCCAAGACGCTAGCATAGCCCCATCGGAAGTGAAGCGGAAAAAGTGAGCGAAGTCTTTGGTTCTTTGGTTGAACGAAGACTTGCCTTGGGCCCGGTTTGTCGGTACTCCGCAGGAACTATGGCCAAAACCCAATACCTCACCGCCCCCATTAAGACGGACAAAATGCCGCCGGGCGTGCCCTACATCGTCGGCAACGAGGCGGCCGAGCGGTTCAGCTATTACGGGATGAATTCGATCCTGGTCATTTTCATGACCCATCTGCTGCTGAACCGCCAGGGGCAGCCCGACCCGATGACCGACGCCCAGGCCGATGCCTGGTATCACACGTTTGTCTTCTGCCTTTATTTCCTGCCGATATTGGGGGCGATACTCGGCGACGCGATACTTGGCAAATACCGCACGGTCTTGTTTCTGTCGATTGTCTATTGCTTTGGCCACCTCACGCTGGCCATCGACCATACCCGCCTGGGTTTGACCATTGGCCTGGGACTGATCGCGCTGGGCGCCGGAGGCATCAAACCGTGCGTTAGCGCCAACGTCGGCGACCAATTCGGCGCTACCAACCAGCACCTGTTGCCCAGGGTCTTTAGCTGGTTTTATTTCTCGATCAACTTCGGCTCGGCATTCTCGACTCTGCTCATCCCCTGGCTGTTGGATGCTTACAAGGTTCCTGCGGAACAAGCTGCCAGGCTGCCTGCGTGGCTCGTCCAGGTTTTGGAGAAGGTGCATGGCCCCGATATCGCCTTTGGCACGCCGGGACTGCTGATGTTCATTGCTACAGTTATCTTCTGGCTCGGTCGAAAGAAGTTCGTTCACCTCCCACCGGTAGGGTTGGGGCGGTACATCGAGGAGATTTCCCAGCGCGAAAACCTTAGGGCGTTGGCCAACCTGCTGATCCTCGTGCCGTTCGTGGCGATTTTCTGGTCGCTTTGGCAGCAAAACTTCTCTTCCTGGGTCCTGCAATCGGAACACATGGACCGGCACCTCTTTGGCATCGATTGGAAGCCGGCGCAGATTCAGACCGTCAACCCCATCTTCATCCTCATCATGCTGCCGCTGTTTTCCTACGCCGTCTATCCGGCCATCGATAAAGGGTTTCGTCTGACACCCCTGAGGAAAATCGGCATCGGCCTCTTCATCACCGCCTTGGCATTTTTCATCGTCGGCTGGATTCAACTCCGCATCGATGCCGGCCAGACGCCGCATATCCTGTGGCAGATCCTCGCGTTCCTTGTGCTCACTGCGGCTGAAGTTATGGTCTCCGTGACCCACCTTGAATTTGCCTACACCCAGGCCCCCAAAAAACTCAAGTCGCTCGTCATGTGCACGTATTTGGGGGCAGTGGCGCTTGGAAATGCCTTCACCGCAGGCGTCAACTTTTTCATCCAGAACCCCGACAAAACGGTCAAGCTGAAGGGTGCCAACTACTTCTTCTTTTTCGTGATCGTGATGCTCATCACCTCGGCATTGTTTGTGTTTTTTGCCAGGTTCTATAAAGGAAAAGCTTATATTCAGGACGAGGCAGCGGCGTGAACCGACGCTCAATGCACCTTCAAAAATCCGACCACCGTGCACGCAATCGCAATCAGCGCTGCGATCAGTGATTCACCAGCAATCATGCCCGAAGCGAGCGGGATATAATAAAGGTCCGAAGTTTTCTTATGGAATTTGTTCCAAAGCGCGACCAGGACCGCGCCGATGGCGAACGAGAGGCTATTTTGGAAAACCATCACCCAAGAGAGGCCCAGCCCCATCGCTGAAGGGAGGCAGGGATGAGCCTTGGGAAAAAGCTTCCCAGCCAACGGCAAAGCCAGCCCCAACAGCGCGCCAATGACGATGGCCCACACCGCCGTGACCGGTAACATGTGGACCCCCTGTGTCAGGAGGTCGGCTACCGCTTTCCACATGTAGGTTGCCGGCGGGTTAAAAGCCTCCAGAGCTTGTTTGTCTGGAACCATCAAATACCAGGCTGGCACGATTGCCAGCGTGCCGAAGAAGACGCCGATGAACTGCGCCAGGAACTGTTTTCGTGGATTGGCGCCCAGGATGTAGCCGCTCTTCAAATCTGTCAGCAGGTCCGCCGCCGCGCCGCCGGCGGAAGCCGTCGCCCCGGCCGCCATTAGGTTGATCGACGCCACCCCTTTGGCTCCCGGTAAAACCGCGTAGAGCAATTGCGTCAGCTTGCCCATCGCCCCAATCGGGGTCGTGTCGGTTTCCCCGGTCGCGCGGCAACAGACCAGCGACACCACGAAGGAAAGCGCCACCGCAATCAATCCCAGCACGATGGAAATGTGAAACGCCAGATACTGTACGGCGACCATGCCAATCGTAATCGGAATAAGGCCGGCTACCAGCCAGGAAAACGGGACTTCGATGGCGTCCATGGCCTCACTATAGCCTGACTTTTCCCTCTTCTTGAAAAGGGTGAATGCCCGCGCGAACGTCCGCCATTGCAACGCCACGGTGGCCAGGCTTGAAAAAACCATAATCGATGTCCCGCCCCATAATGCCCAGCGGGTGGGATTAAAGTTGCCCTCGGGACTGACTGAAAACGAGCGCACGTAACCCGGCACTCCGGCCTGGGCCATGTCCATCACCAGCAGATGCGGCGCGACCACGAAATAAAGCAACCCGGCGCCAAGCAACATCGAGAGAGAAACCCGCAAACCGGTAATCATGCCCGCGCCGATCAGCAGCACGCTCGGTTCCAGCGCCAGGCCCGCCATCTGCCCGCGCGCGATCGGGTTCAAAAACGCAGGGAAATTAAACGCGTCCGGGATGTAAAAGACACTTTGTAATTTCTCCAGCCAGGCTTGTGGCCGGCCCGTCTTGCTGAGCTGCTCGACCAGCGTCCCGTAACTACGCAGCAAGCCCACCAGTCCACCCGCCGCCAAGGCAATGAGGAGGGCATAGGCTTTTTTAAGCGCCTCGGCTCCTTTGGAATAGAGGCTCCGCAACGTCTCAGCAGCGGCAATGCCGCTGGGAAACTTTAATTGTTCCTGGTTGACCATCTGACGCTTCATCGGAATGGCAAGAAACACCCCCAACGCCGCCGTGAACAACGTGAAGAGAGCAACGACGTACCAGGCCCGGTGCTGTCCCTCAATCAACAGCAATGCGCCAAACGCCGTCCCAATCGTTGCGCCCGTGGAATAACCCGCCGCCGAAGCCGTGGATTGCATGCAGTTGTTTTCCAGCACGCTCATCTGGCTGAGCCGCCCGCCGGAGAGCGCGCGCAGCGCGTTCCAAATGACGTAGGAAAGCACGCAAGCCGTAATGGCAACACCAAAAGCCCAGCTCAGCTTGAGGGTCGTGTAAAGATTGGAAATAGACATGAACATCCCCAAAACTCCACCCATAAGGACCGCGCGCAGAGTCAATTGTTTCTGCCGGTCGCCGCGCCCGGTATAGATTTTCTCGAACCATTGCCGTTCGATTTCCTCAGGCGTCCCCTTAAAGCCGCGAGTCGGCAGATCGAGGTCCGCATCAGAAACAACTTCAGCGGCGGCTTCCGCCACACCGCCGTCTTTGTCGACATTCTGGCTCACAAACTCAAATCTGGCAGAAGGTCGGGTGCGAAAGCCTCCCGCGCCAGCTTTTTTTCCGAAACCATCGTCCTTCCTGGGCCTTAAATGATTGACCTCCTTCTACAATATTGACTCCCCCGGCGTTCCTCTCCATGATTTGTGTGACTTATGAAATTAAGTGCCGCATCATTTTGGGCTCTTATAGCTAATCGCCTCTGGGCCACCGGGGGCTCATGATCGACGGGGACCTGAGCTTTATTTAGTGCTTTCAATTTGTTCATGCATCCGGTTGTCTCCAAAATCCGCCTCAGCCCCAACGTCACCCGCCTCGATGTGGTCGCGCCGCGCATCGCCCAAGTCCGCCAACCGGGCCAGTTTGTCATTGTTCATCTGGACGACCGTGCGGAACGGATTCCCCTGACCATTGCCGATGCCGACGCGAAGGCCGGCACCATCGCCCTGGTGATCCAGGCGGTTGGTAAAAGCACCCAGGACCTGGTCGCGCTTGAACCCGGCCAGGCCATCGCAGATATCGCCGGCCCCCTGGGCCAGCCCACCGAAATCTTCTCCTCGGGCCGGGCTCTCTGTATCGGTGGCGGCGTCGGCACTGCCGTCGTGCACCCGATTGCCCAGGGTCTCCAGCGCCGGGGCGTCTCGGTTGTCAGCATCATCGGCGGGCGTTCCAAAGAATGGGTCATTTTCGAATCCGAATTGCGGCGCCTGGGCGAAGTGGTCGTCTGCACCGACGATGGCAGCTACGGGCGCCACGGGTTCGTGACGGATGCCGCCAAAGAGGCGTTGGCCAAGAGCGGTATTGACATTGTCTATGCCGTCGGTCCCGTGCCTATGATGCGCGCCGTGGTGAACCTGACCAAACCGCTGGGTGTGCGCACGATCGTTTCTCTCAATCCCGTCATGGTCGATGGCACCGGCATGTGCGGCGGTTGCCGCGTTTCGATTGGAGGCGAGACCTTTTTCGCTTGTGTAGATGGCCCGGAATTTGACGGGCACCTCGTGGATTTTGACTTGCTGATGGACCGGCTCAGCACGTATCGCGAATTCGAACAACAGGCCGTCGTCGCCTGCAAAGAGGGCGCTTGTAAAATCGGGTTGGGGTAACCACGCTCGCGATTTAACGCTAATCTTTTTAAGCCTTTTAACCTTTTCACCCCTTCCCGAACGTGAGCACGAAACTCTCCACTAAGCAACGCCTGCAAATCGACCGGCAGAAAATGTCGGAGCAGGAACCCCTGGTCCGCAACTCGAATTTTGGTGAAGTCAACCTCGGCCTGGCCGAAAAAGTCGCCTTGCTCGAAGCCGAACGCTGCCTGCAGTGCAAGGACCCTAAGTGCGTCGCCGGCTGCCCGGTGATGGTGAATATTCCGCGTTTCATCCAACTGCTCTCCGACGGCAACCTCGGCGACGCGGCGCGCTCACTCCTCAATGATAACGCGCTACCCTCCGTCACCGGCCGGGTCTGTCCGCAGGAAACCCAATGCGAAATCGAGTGCATCCGCGGGCACAAGGGGCTGCCGGTAGCCATCGGCTATCTCGAACGTTACGTGGGCGACTGGGCCAGCGGCCATAGCGACAAACTCCAACTCCAACCCGGTCCGTCCACCGGCAAAAAAGTGGCCGTCGTTGGCGCTGGACCAGGCGGTCTGACCGCCGCAGGTGAATTGGCCAAATACGGCCATGCGGTCACCGTTTTTGAAGCCTTGCACAAACCGGGCGGCGTGCTGGTCTATGGCATCCCGGAATTCCGCCTGCCCAAGCGAATCGTCCAGGATGAAGTCAATCGCCTCGTGAAAGCGGGGGTAAATATCCTTTGCAACACCGTCATTGGCCGAGCCTACTCTTTGCAGGAATTGCGCGGCCAATTCGATGCCGTCTTCATTGCCAATGGCGCTGGCTTGCCCGTGTTCATGAATGTCCCGGGTGAAAACCTCAAAGGTGTCTATTCGGCCAACGAGTACCTCACCCGCATCAACCTGATGGCCGCCTACCAGTTCCCCAGGTCCGATACCCCCGTGCTCAAAGGTAAACACATCGCCACCGTCGGCGCGGGCAATGTCGCCATGGATTCCGCCCGCACCGCCAAACGCATGGGAGCCGAATCCTCCAGGATCATCTATCGCCGCACGCGCAAGGAAATGCCGGCCCGCGCCGAAGAAATCCACCATGCCGAAGAGGAAGGCATCCAATTTGAATTCCTGGTCGCGCCGCTCGAGGTCCTCGGCAACGATAAGAAATGGGTCACCGGCCTTAAATGCGTCCGCATGCAACTGGGCGACCCTGACTCCTCTGGCCGCGCCCGGCCGGTGCCGGTCGCCGGCTCGGAATTTGTCATCCCATGCGATATGGTCGTCGTGGCTGTCGGCACACGCGCCAACCCGCTGCTGACGGCTACGTGCCCTGAACTCAAACTCAATAAATGGGGCAATATCGTCGTCGACGAGAAAGGCATGACCAGCCTCCCAGGAGTTTTTGCCGGCGGCGACATCGTCCGCGGCGCCGCCACTGTCATCCTGGCCATGGGCGACGGCAAAAGCGCGGCTAAATCCATCGACGAATACTTGCGAAGCCCGTGATGCCGCGGACCAAATCCGACCAGCTTTTCGCCGAAGCCCTGCAGTACATCCCCGGCGGCGTCAATTCCCCCGTGCGCGCTTTCCGCGCCGTTGGCGGCCAGCCGTTCTTCGTTAACAAGGCCAAAGGCGCGCGTGTTTGGGACATCGATGGCAACCGCTATCTCGACTACGTCGGCACCTGGGGGCCGGCCATTCTCGGCCACGCCCACCCCAAAATCATCAAAGCCGTCCAGGCCGCCGCAAAGCATGGCACCAGTTTCGGCACCCCCAACCCATTTGAAGTCACCATGGCCAGGCTCATCTGTTCCTGGGTGCCCAGCGTCCAAAAGGTTCGCATGTGCAACTCCGGCACTGAAGCCACCATGTCCGCCATTCGCCTGGCACGCGGCTTCACCAAACGCGACAAAATTATCAAGTTCGACGGCTGTTACCACGGACATGCCGATTCGTTGCTGGTCAAGGCCGGCTCAGGTGCGCTGACCTTCGGCAACCCGGACAGCGCCGGGGTCCCCGCTGCGTTTACCCAGCACACCGTCGTCCTCCCCTTCAACGACATGGAAGCGGTCAAAGCCGCTTTCGCTGCGAACCAAAACCAAATCGCCGGCATTATCATCGAACCAGTCCCGGGCAACGCCGGTCTTTACTTGCCCAAGCCTGGCTATCTGGAATCCCTTTGCGAAACCACCCGGGCCAACGGCGCGCTGCTCATCTTCGACGAAGTCATGACCGGCTTCCGTCTGGCCAAAGGTGGCGCGCAAGAACGCTTTGGCATCACCCCCGACCTGACCTGCTTCGGCAAAGTCATTGGTGGCGGGCTTCCGGTGGGCGCCTTCGGTGGACGCTCCGAAATCATGGATTGCCTCGCGCCGCTCGGGCCGGTGTACCAGGCCGGCACTTTGAGCGGCAACCCGGTCGCTATGGCCGCCGGCATCGCTGCCCTGGAAGAACTCGAAGCCGGCAACGCCTACGCCCGCCTCGAACGGCTCGGCGCCGCCCTCGCCGCCGGGATGAGGGAGGCCGCTGGAAAGGCCGGAGTGAGCGTCCAGTTCAACCACCTCGGCTCGATGTTTTGCGGCTATTTCACCAGCCAACCCGTTCATAACCTGGCCGACGCCATGACCAGCGACCGCGAGCGGTTCAAGAAATATTTCCACGGCATGTTGGCCAAAGGCATCTACCTGGCGCCCTCCCAATTCGAGGCCGGGTTTCTTTCCACCGCTCACACTGAGGCCGACATTAATAAGACGGTGAAAGCCGCCGCGAAAGTGATGAAGACCCTGTAGCCACAGACACAAAAAACCCTAAGAGTGCATTTTTCTTTGAGTTCTTTGTGTTCTTTTGTGGCCAATCCCTCTCATGCGCATCCTCGCCCTCGACCACGGGACCAAACGCATCGGCATCGCCCTCAGCGACGAGTTGAAAATGATTGCCCAGCCGTTGGAATTCGTTCCCGCCGAACCTTTCGCCGATTGTCTCGCCCGACTGAAGGAGCTGCTGCGGGATAAGGAAGTCGAGTTGGTCCTTGTAGGTATGCCTCGCAACATGAATGGCAGCTACGGTCCAGCCGCACTCAAAGTCCAGGATTTCGTCGCCGCCCTTAAACGCGCCGTCACCGTGCCCATCCAGACCTGGGACGAACGCCTTACTTCTGCCCAAGCCAACCGTTTCCTGATTCAAGCCAATGTCCGCCGCGAAAAGCGTAAGGAAAAGGTCGATAAGATGGCGGCGGCAATCCTGTTGCAAAGTTATCTGGATAGCCTCGCGACGTGATGCGTGAAACGTGAAACGTGAACACCCTCAGCACAATATTCACGTTCCACGCTTGCCGTTTCACCTCAACGGTTTTGCGCGAATGAATCCCGTAAAGTTCAAGCTCACCATTTCCTACGACGGCACCGGCTACGAAGGCTGGCAGGTCCAGAAGATCGGCACTGGCGTCCAGCAAAAGGTCGAGGAGGCATTGGCAAAACTCTTCCCGAGCCGGCCGCGGCTCCATAGCTCCAGCCGCACCGATACCGGCGTGCATGCGCTCGGCATGGTTGCCCACTTCGAAGTTCCGCGCCCGGAATCCCGGATGACTCCCCGCAAGCTGGCGCTGGCCCTCAATGCCTGGCTGCCGGAGGATGTTCGGGTCTTCTCCGCCGCCCGCGCCCGCAAAGACTTCCACGCCCGCTTCGATGCCACGGGCAAACAGTACCGCTATTTCGTTTGGAACCACACGGCGATGAACCCTTTGCTCCGGCACACCGCCTGGCAAGTGCCCCGCCCGCTCGATGTGGCCGCGATGCGCCGCGCGGCTCCTCTGTTCGCCGGCAAACACGACTTCCAATCCTTCGCCGCAAGCTCGGGCTATGCCCGGGAATCCACCGTGCGCACTCTCTCCCGCTTCGACCTCAAGCGCAACGGGCCACTGCTCACGTTTATAATTGAAGGCGACGGTTTCCTTTACAAGATGTGCCGAGGTATCGTCGGTACGCTCGTGCAAGTCGGTCAGGGAAAAATCCCTGCGCAGGCCATTAAACCCATGCTGGCCCGCAAAGACCGCCGCGCCGCCGGCATGTCCGCCCCCGCGCATGGATTGGTGCTCTGGAAAGTGTTTTATCGAAAGAAGAAGCGTGTAGTTCGTAGTTAGTGGTGCAATCGTTGAGTATCTGTCCGCTGATTACTTGATTACTGATTACTGACTACTGACTACATGCACATCGTCCTGGTCGAACCCGAAATCCCCCCCAATACGGGTAACGTTGCCCGGCTCTGCGCCGCCACTTACACCCGACTCCACTTGATTGAGCCGTTCGGATTCAAACTCGACGATGGGCAACTCAAGCGGGCCGGCATGGATTATTGGCAGCACGTGCAATGGCGCGGCTGGCCCGATTGGCAAACCTTTCAACAGCAACTGCCCCCCGGCGCCCGCCTCTGGTTCATTGAATCCAGAGGTCCCAAGCTTTATACCGAAGCCCAATACGCTCCCGAGGACTACCTGGTTTTTGGCCGCGAGACGGCGGGTCTGCCAAAAAAGCTGCTCCAGGAAAATCCAAAACATTGGCTGCGCATTCCCATGTTCAACCCCAGAGCCCGGTCTCTCAATCTCTCCAATTGCGTCGCGCTCGTTCTCTTCGAAGCACTCCGCCAACAAGGGTTCAGAGATGAAGTGCGTGATGCGTAAGCCCTAAAGCGCGAAAACCCTCCGGGCAACATTCACGTTTCACGTTTTACGTTCCACGCCTCATACCTTCCCCTCTGCTTCCCGAATCAATCCCACCACCTTCTCCGGCTTGTCGGCCTTCAGCAGGTTTTGGCGCAACCGCGGATCCCGCAGCAGGCGGCTCAGCCGGGCCAGGATCGCCAGGTGCTGCGTTACCGTCGGCGCGATCAGCAAAAAGAAAAGTTTCGCCGGCACCGCATCGATCGCCCCAAAGGGAATGCCCTCGGCGTGGCGCCCAAACACAATGAGCGAGTGGTTCACTAATCCGACCAGCGCATTGCGCGCGTGCGGCAGCGCGATGCCGTCACCAATGCCGGTGCTGTGCAATTGCTCGCGCTCATGAAGCGCTCGTAGCAACGTTTGGCGGGCCTCGGGCTGCGTCTCCAACTCCGGAATCTGGTTGACCAGTTCGCCCAGGACTGCGTCGCGGTCAGCGCTCCTGAGATTTAGATTGATCCTGGCCGGCGCCAGCAGTTCGCCCAGCACAACAGAGTTCGCGTTGTTCATAGAGCCGCTCATCTTACCCTCAAACCTCCACGTAGGTAAATACCCTATTCCGGTCACAGCCACCGGCAGGCGCACTCCTGCGTTTCGGACGATCCTGGGGGCAGTGTCCAGATACGCCGGCCACCACCAGGGATCAGCGACTTTGGCACCCCCTGAAATGCACGATCACTCGGTAAACAGGGCATTGTCAATGTGTCAACCCCTGTGCCCACCCCGTGCGCCAGTTCCAAATCGTAAATTGTAAATCATAAATCATAAATCCCTTGGGACGGTTGGGACGGTCCGGGACGGCCGTGGGACGGCTGCAAGAGTGAGGATCGCCCGTATTTACCGGCCTTGGGACGGTGGGACGGCTGTACACCCCCAAGGCACACCCTATCCCCCCACCTGCATCTTCCGCTTCTGGCCTTTCCACTTATTTCCGCTTTGTTTGGCGTTTAATCCCGGCCCATCCAGACCAATCCCGACCAATCCTGAGTCCGTAAATATTTTTTTGCTGATCCGGTTTCAGTCCTCTCTGGCCCATCTCGCGATCGTCCGGTTCCCATCGAGTGTCTTTGGGCTTGCCCCGATTCGCTTTTGTTTCATAGTACCCCATCGGTTTCACTGCCGGTTGGGCGCTTGGCGCAGTGGTAGCGCGTCTCGTTTACACCGAGTAGGTCGTGGGTTCGAATCCCTCAGCGCCCACCATTCTCAGCAGCCCAATCACCACCACCAAGCAACGCCAATTAGTAGGTACTCGATATCGCTCTCTTCCAAATCGGCACCACCCGCTTCATCTCGTCGATGAGCCATTGGCAGGCGGCGAACGCCTCACCCCGATGCGGTGCGACCACTTCCACCCAGAGCGAAGGTTCGTTCAATTTCACCACGCCCAGCCGATGGACCAGCCGCACCGATTCAATGGGCCAGCGCTTCTCCATTTCATCAAACAGCAGGTTGAACTGGTGCTTAGCCATGCGCTGAAAGGATTCATATTCCAAGGCGCAGATCCTGGCACCGGCTTCCTCCCCCCGCACCATACCCAAAAAATATACCACGGCTCCCATGTCGGTGGAGAGTTGACGTTTAGAGAGCAGGGCCGCCTCATCAATGGGTTCGGTGGCGATCGTGAGGTGGCGGCGCATTTTGTTCTCAATCAGCTTTATAAGGTTGCCAGGTTGGCGATCACCCCGGCTTGAAAACCTGGCAAACCTGGCAACCTGGAACCCATTCAACCTCCTTGGACCGGTGGAAAGAGCGAAACCTCGTCACCCACCCCGAGCACATAACTGGGACGCTGATAATCAACTCCGACCGCCATCAGCATCGATTTTTCCAAAGCCCCCAATTTCGGAAAACGGGCCGTCAATTGCCTCACCAGGTCACCCAGCGTACTGCCTTCCGCCATCACCTCCTCTGTCTCGGCGCAACCGGTGAGGTCCTTAAAGTAGGAGTAGAAACAAATTCTTACGCTCATATCGACAGAGAATCCGAATTCGAAGAGTCCGAATCTGTTCTTCGCTTCTTCGTTGTTCTTTGCGCTCTTTCTGTTCTGTTGTGGCCATTTCGGATTTAATGCGCGGCTTTTTTCTCGGTTCCTTGTCTGTAAACATGCGGATAGAGAACGCCCACAAATGGCAGATTGCGATACCGCTCCGCAAAATCCAATCCATAACCGACGACAAAGAAATCTGGAATCTCGAAGCCCACGTAATCGGCCTGCACCTGCTCGACCCGGCGCGCGGCCTTGTTGAGCAGCACGCAGGTCTTGATGCGGCGAGGCCCCAGCGCGCGCAGCTTCCCCAACACTCGAAACATCGTTCGCCCCGTATCCAATATGTCGTCCACCAGCAACACATCACGGCCGCGGACATCCAGCCGCAGTTCCTTGGTAAACACCAACTCGCCCGATTCGGTGCCGGCGCCGTAGCTTGAGACGCCGATGAAATCCAGCCGTAAAGGAAGCGAGAGATGACGAATGAGATCGGCCAGGAACATCACCGTGCCGCTGAGCAGCGAAACGACCACCATCTCCCGGCCCTTGAAATCACGCTCAATCTCCGCGGCCATCTGCTTGAGACGAGTGGCGATCTGGTCATCCGTGATCAAAATGCGTTCCACCTCCTTGCGCCAGCGCGCCGGAACGCGGCCATTGGGTTGATGGGAAAGCATATTTTCGGCTCGGCTCATGAACGGCCATACTAAAGCGCTGAGCAGGCGCCTGCAACCGGGGAATCGGCGCGGGGGTGGGTGGGATTAGTGGACTAATGGATTAATGGGGGAAGCTGGGCCACCGCCGGCGCAGGCTAACCCGCCCCTCGCAAGCTCAGTTCCATGAAAACAGCGCTCGGGCTCGGGTTGTGACAATACGGCTCGATCCGGTAAAAACCCAGAGACTTGTAAAGCGCAATCGCCTCTTTCATCGAGGCCAGCGTGTCCAGCCGCATCCGCTCATATCCAATTTCGCCGGCCGCCTTGATGACCGTTCGCGCCAGCCTACGCCCCAGGCCCTTCCGGCGGAAGTGCGACCGGACATAGAGCCGCTTCATTTCACAAATGCCTGCCGCGAGGGGCCTTAACGCGACGCACCCGGCAGGTTCACCAGCCTCCAGCCCCAGCAGTAATCGGCCGGCCGGGGGCGCGTACTTGCCCGGCAATTCCGCCAGTTCGCCTTCGAGATTTTGAAAACAAAGGTCAATTTCGATCGAACCCGCGTACTCCCTGAACAGTTCGCGGATAGTTCCCAAATGCTCCGACGGATTCACCTCGATTACCGCCACAGAACCTATGCCGTCTTCACGTTTCACGCTTCCCGTTCGGCTCAGGCATTACGGGGCGCAGGCCTGGACCGAGGCGCCTTATTTTTGCCGCGCGGCGTTGGTCGGAGCCGTTGCATTCGCGGGTGGCGTGGCCGGCGGCGGCGCAGGCATATTCGTCTCTTCGACAGCGCTCCTGAGCGCATTAGTGCCGAGTAACGGCGCGACCGGAGTGGCACTGGGCACGCTGGGCGTAGCGCCGGGCAGGCTGGGCATGGCGGTGGGTGCCGCCAGTTTTAGTAAAAGGTTGCCGGTCCGGTGATAGTACCGGCTTTGCAGAAGGGAAAGGAACACTGCCAGCACGAAAAAGATGGTGGCGGCGTATTTGGTGACCTTGGTCAATACGTTGCCGGAACCGGCGCCAAACAAGGCGTCGGTGGCGGCCCCGCCAAAAGCCAGGCCCGCTCCGGCTTCTTTCTTCGGAAGTTGCACTAGCACGAGCAGGACCAGCACCAGGCAGTCCAACACCAAAACGAAGGTCAACAGACCAATGATAAATCCCATAGACTATCTTTGCTTAAATCGAACTTTTAATTATATCCGCAAAGCTGCGAGCTTCAAGTGAAGCTCCACCCACCAGCGCGCCATCAACGTCCGGCTGGCTCATCAATTCGCGGGCGTTAGACGGTTTGACACTGCCACCATATTGAATCCGCACCCGCCGGGCAACTGTTTCATCGAAAATTCTGGCCAGGAGCCGCCGGATGAAAGCGTGGGTCTCCTGCGCCTGGGCGGTAGTAGCGGTCTTGCCGGTGCCGATGGCCCAGACCGGCTCGTAAGCGACGACGGTCTCGGTCATTTGCTCCTTTGTTAATCCCGCCAGGCTCCCGCGCACTTGAGTGTCCAGCACTTTCTCGGTCTGGCCGCTCTCGCGCTCCGCCAGTGTTTCGCCGACGCAGACGATCGGTTTAAGTGCGGCGGTGTGCGCCGCTAGAGCCTTTTTGGAAATCAGGGTGTCGGATTCTTTCTGGTACTGGCGGCGTTCCGAGTGCCCCAAAATGACGTAACGGGTCGAGAATTCCTTGAGCATTACCGCTGCGATTTCGCCGGTGTGAGCGCCGACGTTATGTTCGCTCATATTCTGGGCGCCGAGCCGGATGTTGCTGTCTAAAATGGCTTTCGAGACCTCGCACAGCGCGGTGAATGGCGGGCAGACGACAATGTCCACCTCTTTGACATTAGTCAGTTCGAGCTTGAGGCCGTGCACCAGGTCAAGCCCCTCGGCCACCGTTTTGTTCATCTTCCAGTTCCCGGCGATAATCAATTTTCGTTCTTTATTCATGGGTTTAAAGCTTTTTACTGATCCATGAGCGCCGCCACGCCCGGCAGCACCTTGCCTTCCAGGAATTCGAGGCTGGCTCCGCCACCGGTGCTCATGAATGTCACCTTGTCGCCCAGCTTGGCCTTGTTGAGCGCCTTGACGCTGTCACCGCCGCCAATGATGCTCTTGGCGCCCTTTTTTTGGGTCACTTCCGCCACCGCGCGCGCGACGGCGTTGGTGCCTTCGGCGAAGCGCTTGTCCTCGAACAACCCCATTGGCCCATTCCACAGAATCGTTTTGGCGCCGGCGATTTCGTCGGAATAGGCCTTCACGGTCTTCGGCCCGATGTCCAGGCCCGCCGCATCGTCCGGACAGTTCATGTCCGAACTGACGCGGACGTTTTGATAATCGATGACCGGCTTTCCCTTCTTGTCGAGCTTTTCGGTCTTGACCGGCACGGCGACAACATCATCCAGGGGCAGCAGGAATTTGACCCCGCGCTGTTTGGCCTTCGCCAGCGCCGCCCTGGCCACGTCCCCCTTGTCCGCTTCCACCAGCGATTTGCCGGTCTTGTAGCCCTGCGCCAGCCGGAAGGTATAGGCCATCGCCCCGCCGATGAGCAGTGCCTCAGCCTTTTCCAGCAGCCGGTCGATGACCTGGATTTTGTCCGAAACCTTGGCACCGCCCAAAATCACCACAAATGGCCGGGCCGGCTTTTCCAATTCGTCGCCGAGAAACTTCAGTTCGCGCTCCATCAACAGGCCCGCGGCGCACGGGCCGCCCCGTTTGGCCACCACCCGCGCCACGCCTTCCGTCGAGGCGTGAGCCCGATGCGCCGCTCCGAAGGCATCGTTCACATAAACTTCCGCGACCTTGGCAAGCTTCTCCGCGAAACCGGGGTCGTTGGCCTCTTCCTCTTTGTAAAAGCGGACGTTTTCCAGCAGCAGCACGTCCCCGGGTTGAAGCACTCCGGCGGTCTTCTCGACTTTTTCGCCAATACAATCGTCGATAAAGGCGACCTGCCGGCCAAGCAGGTCGGCCAGTTTCGCCGCCACCGGGCGCAGCGACATGGATGGTTCGCGCTGGCCCTTCGGCCGGCCGAGATGCGCCGCTAAAATCAACTTGCCGCCCTGGTCGATCAGCAGCTTGAGCGTAGGCAGAGTTTCGATGATGCGGGTCGCATCGGTGATGACCATCTGGCCATCCCTTTCTTCCAACGGCACGTTATAATCCACCCGGACAAACACCCGTTTGCCCCGCACCTTCAAGTCTCGCACTGTAAGTTTTGCCATAGAAACAGCTTTCCTGAATAAGGAGCGCAGAGAATAACGGAGGGCGGGGGGGAGTCAAGTGGAACGATCCGCTTGCAAATGAAACTTGTGGATGAACCGATGGAACACGGGCGCGACAACGACGGCTATCGCCGTGATGAAGGCCAGTCCGCTGAATAGTGCGTAGCAGCCGGCAAACAGTTTGCCCCCGGCAGTTTGAATCGGCGCGACCGGGCCCATCCCGGAAAGGATCATCGCGGCGTTGAGGAAGGCATCCAGCCAGGGCAGTTTCTCAAAATAATGATACCCTGCCATGCCCATCAGGAGGGAGGCCAGGATAATTCCCGCTGCCAGGCCAAGGCTCCGGGCCAGCCGGCCATAAAAGACCCGGCGTGGCAAAAGCGGCTGTTTGCGGTGCTCAAACATTCAAAACATTCGGAAAACCGGGCTTGCATTGGCCCTGGCTTTGGCTATCTTGTTCGGCTCTCGTCGCGGAAACAAAAGCGGCGGCAGCAATTGAATTAGACAACATTAGCTATGGCAACAGCAAACGATCTTCGCCGTGGGATGGCGATTAGTTATAACGGCGACATCTGCGTAGTCCAGGATAGCCAGCACCGCACCCCCGGCAACCTCCGCGCCTTCGTCCAGGCCAGTCTCCGCAGCATCCGCTCCGGCAGGTCCTCCGACGTGCGCTTCAGTTCCACCGAGAAAATCGAGGTGGTCCCCATGGTCACTCGCAAAATGGATTTCAGCTACAAAGATGGCGAGGATTTCGTCTTCTCCGACCCGGAAACCTACGAAACCGTCACCCTCTCACCTGAAATTGTCGGTGACGCAAAGAATTATCTCGTCGAGAACGGCGGCGTCACGGTGACCTTCGTCGAAGAGAAAGCAGTTTCAATCGAGATGCCTTCCAGCGTCGTGCTCACGGTCTCGGATGCCCCTGAGGGCGTTCGCGGCGATTCCGCCAACAACGTCCAAAAAGCCGTAACCATGGAAACCGGCATCACGATCCAGGCCCCTCTGTTCATCAAGACCGGCGAAAAGATCAAGATCGATACCCGAACCGGCAAGTACATGGAACGAGCCTGAGCGGGACAGTAACGCCCCTTCGGAACCTTCAATCCGTGTTGTCGAGAGGCCGATTGAAACCGAGCTTCTTGGCCAGAGCCAATGAGGAACTTAGTGAACGCACCCCGGCGGTGCAGGTCGGATCCGAGAGGGACGCCGCGGCGATGCAAACCCCTGCCACCAGGCAGCGCGGCAACTCCCAATCCTCGTGTAGGCCCAACAGCACCCCCGCGCAAAAAGCGTCGCCAGCACCAGCCGTGCCGGCGATGTATTTAGGAGGCAGCTTCAACGAAGACTGCCAGAAATCCTCCCCCTTGCGCGTCCGGGCGAAAGCCCCCTCCGGGAAGTGGATGACAACCAGTTCGCGCACACCCTGCTGTAACAGCGCCCCCGCCGCATGCCGCAGCGCGACGTTGTCCAACCGTCCATCGGGTTGGCGAACTTTGAACCCCGTCGTCTTGCCGGCCTCGATCTCATTGAGAATGCAATAATCGACGTGTTTCAGGGCGGGATTGACAATCTTTGGGAACCGGTCGCTGTCCTCGCTGACCACATCGACGCTGGTTTTGATGCCAACCGCTTGCGCCGCCGCCAGCAAGCGCGCGGCTTTGGTGCCGTATTTGGCGTCCGGCTCATCCAGCGCATCGAGCAGCAGCAAATAGCCGAGGTGAAAAATGCGGGGTCTGAGCCGGCCGAAATCCAAATCCGCCCCGCGCCAGAGAGCATTGGCGCCACGCGCGTGGAAGAAAGTGCGTCGCCCGTGGCCCTGCTCGGTCATGACATCGGTGTAGGAGGTGGGTGCTTTTGGCGTGGCGCCCAGGTAGCGAATGTCAATTCTGTTTTGCCGGCAATCCCCGCGGATGTGTTCCCCGAGGGCGTCCTGGCCGACCATGCCCGCGGCTTGGAGCGGAAAAGGTGCGCCTGACTTGGCCAGGTCAATCAGCACGTTGTACGGCGCCCCCCCGGTTCCCTGGGATTGGCCTCGAATGTTGCCCAGTTGCTCGGGCTGCGGATAAACGTCTATGAGCTTGACCTGGTCGATAATCCAATTGCCCCCGGCCAGCAGGCCGTTATGAGTATTCGCGCTTTTAGGTTTCATGGGGCACGACGGCAGCGTATGCAGGTAGTGAATGAGAAAAAGAGCGCAGAGGGCAAGAGAATTCTTACTTCCCAAGCCAGCACGCTTTCGTTAAAGATTGCCCATGCCAGAGCCGCTGCCGAAGGGAGAACAGGCTTTCCGGGGCATCCCGGTCTCGGCCGGGGTGTGCCGCGGCAAAATCGTCGTGCTGGACCGTAGCCGGCCGACTATCGGCAACCGGCGGCTTAACGAGAGCGAATTGGCCGAGGAAATCAACCGGCTCGAAAAAGCTCTCGTCCAGACCCGGCAGCAATTGCTCGAGGTCCAGCGCCGAGTCAGTGAAGCCATGGGTGCCGACGAGGGCAGCATCTTCGACGCCCATCTGCTCGTCCTGGAAGACCGCACGCTGCTGGACGAAGTCGTCAAAGTCATCAAGGAACAGAAGGTCAACTCCGAATACGCCTTCCACACCGTCGCCGAACGTTACGCCGCCACTTTGGCCGCTATCGAGGACGATTACCTGCGCGAACGTGCCACCGACATGCGCGATGTGACCACCCGCGTGCTGAACAATCTCCTGGGGCTGGAAGAGGGCGCTGACCTCCGCCACCTCAAAGAACCTTGCATTATCATCAGCCACGATTTAACCCCTTCCAACACCGCTCAATTGGATAAGCGGAACGTCCTGGGCTTCGCCACCGATGTCGGCAGCAAGACCTCTCATACTGCGATTATGGCCCGGTCATTGCGCATTCCCGCGGTCGTTGGCTTGAAGACCGCCAGCAGCCAACTGGAGACCGGCCAGTACGCGTTGCTCGATGGGATTAACGGGCTGATCATCGTTAACCCGACCGACCAAACGCTGTTCGCCTACGGCCAGCTCATCCGCAAACAGGTCACGCTGCAGGAAAAACTCCGCGATATCCTGCTCAAACCGGCCGTCACCCTCGATGGCCATCGGGTTTTTCTCTCGGCCAATATCGAACAAGCAGCCGATACCGAACAGGTCAAAGCCAACGGCGCCGAAGGCGTCGGCTTGTTTCGCACCGAGTACCTGTTCATGAACCGCGAATCGCCGCCCAGCGAGGAGCAGCAATACCAGGCTTACAGCGTGGCGGCCGCTGCCCTCAAGCCCCTCCCGGTCGTCATCCGCACCCTTGATTTGGGCGGAGACAAGCTGATGGCCCACATGCCCCTCCCGCGCGAACTCAACCCGTTCCTGGGCTGGCGCGCCATTCGCTTTTGCTTGCAGGAGCGGGACATTTTCCGCGAACAACTCCGCGCCATCCTCCGCGCCAGCGCTCTGGGCAACGTCAAAATGATGTACCCGATGATCTCTGGCCTGGACGAGCTGAACCAGGCCAATAGCCTCGTCGAGGAATACAAAGCCGAACTGCGCCAGGAGAACATCCCCTTTGACGAGCACGTCGAAATTGGCGCGATGATCGAAACCCCTTCAGCGGTGATCGTGGCCGAGTCGCTGGCCAAGCGCCTGAAATTTTTCAGTATCGGCACCAACGATCTCATTCAGTACTCGCTGGCCGTGGACCGGATGAACGAAAAGATCGCTCATCTTTACGAGCCTACCCATCCCGCCATCGTGCGGCTGATTAAAGCAACCGTCGAAGCGGGCCACCGGCACAAAATCCACGTCAGCGTTTGCGGCGAAATGGCCAGCGACCCGGTGCTGGCCCCCTTGCTGCTGGGCCTGGGCGTTGACGAACTCAGCGCCGCCCCGCCACTGGTGCCGCCCATGAAATTCATCGTTCGCCGCCTCAAGCTGGCCGAGGCCCGCGAGTTGGCCGATTTCGCGCTGGAATGCGAATCGGCCCCCGAGATCCTCGGCCGCTGCCAGGAATTGGCGCGCCAGATTGCGCCTAGTCTGTTTGAAGACAAGTGAGCCGGTGAACGCGAGTTAAATGAAATCCAAAGGGTAACAGGTGAAGTGGATAGGGCGAGAGGAACACCGCTAGGCGCTCTTTCCCGCAATTGACAAACGTATTTAACTCAATTAACTGTTTTAACTCTTTTAACTTTTTCAAGCAGATGAAAGTCATCATCCTCGCCGCCGGCTACGCCACTCGTCTCTACCCTCTGACACTCACTCAGCCCAAACCGCTGCTGCCGGTCGCCGGCCAGCCGATGGTCGATTACGTGCTCGACAATCTGGCGCCCATCGGCGGGCTGGACCGCATCTATGTCGTCACTAATGCCAAGTTCGCCGGCCATTTCCAGAAATGGGCCGACCACTACGCTGCGTCCAAGGCTAAACTCAACTTCACTGTCGTTAACGACGGCTCGACCGATGACTCCAACAAACTCGGCGCCATCGGCGATATCCATTTCGTCCTGCAAAAACAGAATGTGGAGGATGATCTGATCGTGGTTGCGGGCGACAACCTTTTCAGCCAGACACTGGAAGATTTCGGCCGGTTCTGCCGCCAAAAACAAGCCCCTGTCGTCGCGGTTTACGACGTCAAGGACCTGGAACAGATCAAAAAATACAACAACCTCACCCTCGCTCCGGACGGCCATATTACTTTCTTCGAGGAAAAGCCCAAGAACCCGACGAATACTGTAACCGCCATCGCGTTATACTATTACCCTCGCGCAACCATCCCGCTCATCCGCCAATACATCGCCGAGGGCAACAACCCCGACCAACCCGGGCGCCTCATCCAATGGCTCTATCCACGGACTCCCGTCTATACCTGGACCGTCCCCGGGCTCTGGTTCGATATCGGTTCCAAAGAGACCTTGGAAGAAGCCAATCGCATCTTTGCGAAAATCCGGTAGGGCACGTCCCTCCCGGCGCGCTACCAAATGTGGTGCCCACAGGTGCCCACTTCGCCCACTTTCCTTGACTCGCGCCGCATCTCGGTGCATAAACATCCTGTCTCGGCGCGACAAAACAACAGTCTTGTGATGCACAAACCTAACCCCACGCGAATCTCGTTACTGCTCTTTTTAGCTACGCTGCTGTTCCCGTACTTGGGTTCTGCCGAGATCATCCTTGGCGACCCGCCGCGGGCGCCCACCGATGTTTCCGGTCTGCCCCGCGGCGGGCCCCACAAATTGAGCGTAACCGGCGGGTTTTCCGTCAACACCGATTCCCGCGAACAGGTGCGTTCATTTTTCAACGCCGTTTACCCGTCCTCGGACGGCGTCCCGATGAATACCACCGCCAACGTTGCCACCTGCACCCCGGGCACCAATTCGACGGCTTTTCAGGAAGCGGTGTTGCGCCGCATTAACTGGTTTCGGGCCATGGCTGGTATCCCCGCTGCCGTTACCCTTAACGCCGCTGAGAGCGCCAACAACCAACAGGGCGCGGTCATGATGTCGGCCAACAACATGCTCAGCCATTTCCCGCCAAACAACTGGACCTGCTTTACCGGGCCGGGCGCCAATGCTGCCTCCAATTCGAACCTGTCGCTCGGTTCAGACGGGTCGGACGCTATTACCAGCTACATTTGGGACTTTGGCGGCAACAATTACGAGGTCGGGCACCGGCGCTGGGTACTCTACCCGCAGACCCAGGTGATGGGCACCGGAGATGTGCCGGCGGCAGGCAGCTATGCACCGGCCAACACCACTTGGGTATTCGACGGGAATTTCGGAGGTCCGCGCCCCGCTACTCGGCAGCCTTATGTGGCGTGGCCGCCCGAGGGCTTTGTGCCCTATCAGGTGGTCTTCCCACAGTGGTCGCTCGGCTTATCCAATGCGAATTTCAGCGCCGCGACCGTCACGATGACCAGCAATGGCGTGAGCTTGGCGGTCAGTTTGCAGCCCATCGCCAACGGCTTTGGTGAGAATACACTCGTCTGGTACCCCACCGGTCTCGACCCAACCAGCCAATCAACCGTGTTCCCGTTCAACGGAACGGACACGGTATATAGCATTACCGTTGGCAACATTGGCGTGGGGGCTTCCCACATCAGCATTAGCTATAACGTCACCGTCTTCGATCCGGCCGTTCCTGGCGCCGATTATGTCCCAACGACGATCACCGGGCCGAGTCAAATCCCGGCCGGCACTGGCACGCCTTACTCCTGTCGTCCGCCGAACAATACCAACGTGACCAGCTATCAGTGGCGAACGTCGCAACGTATTCCCGGCAATCTGGTGGACAATGCGCAAAACGGCCTCACAAATTTTACGCTCTCCCCTCCTCCGATTTATCCCCCCATCACCAACGCTCCGGACGGCTCGGGTAACTGTTTCCACCTGGTTCATCCGGATGCTACCAGCACTGTCCCCCAACTGCTGCAACTCAACCGCCTGTTGTTTCCGGCCAGCAATGCGGTGGTGACCTTCAAAAGCGAGTTGGGTTACGCTTCGGCAAACGAGGTCGCGCGCGTGCAGGTGTCCACGGACGGTGGGACGAGCTGGAAAGACCTCTATACCCTCGCCGGAACCGGCGGCCAGGTCGAGTCCTCGTTCAGTCAGCACACGCTGGCGCTGTCCAACATCGCCAGCCAGGCAACCTTGCTGCGCTTCAATTACGACTTTCCGCCCGCCA
The DNA here is from genome assembly GCA_035566895.1 of Binatia bacterium. GTDB lineage: Bacteria > Verrucomicrobiota > Verrucomicrobiia > Limisphaerales > UBA8199 > DATMQA01. Next base: position 62,525 of record DATMQA010000069.1, on the reverse strand, counting down.
TGTCGTTCTCATACTTCCCCGGAGGGGACCCGATTGAGGGCTGGTGCATCGAAAACATCGTGATTACGAACTCCGAGCAATTGGTAAACCAAACTATCAACTCGACCCCTTCAACCAACTATACATTCACACCGGCCCAGGCGGGAAACTTTAACCTCGAAGCGCAGGGCGTTCTCTTCACTCAGTTTCCAATCGCCTTCGGCCCGGCGAAATTAATCACCGTCGTCCCGCTGCTGCTCATGAACACCCCCGTCATATCCGGCGGGCAAGTGCGCCTGGATTTCACCATCGCTCCACCCACGAATGCGAATTTCAAGCTCCTCCAAGCCAACCAATTGAATTCCGTTTGGACGACCAATGCCGGAGCCACCCTGACCACAAACATCCTGGGCAGCTCCTATCGCTTCACGACTACCAATGGACCGGCCATGCGGTTCTATCGCATCCTGCAGCTTTAGGAGACGGCAACTGCGGCTCAAATGCCGAAAGGCGCGAACCCTCCCGTGTTGTTTCTTATGCGCGAAATCCGCGGCGAAACCCTTGCTCATAACTCTCGGATTTCCTCCCAAAGCACCTGCAAGTCCGGGTCCTGCAAAGCCATTTCCTTAATGTGCCCTTTGCCGCCAATCACAAGTGCACGTTTAAGCCAAACCCGCGCGGCTTCGAGTTGGCTCATCTGACAAGCGTAGCAGGAAAGGTTGTACGAAATAATCGCCTCGCTCGGGAACTTGTCGAAAGCCGGCAGCAAGGCCTCCCAGGCTTTCTTTACGCTGCCATCAGGGACCCGGCGCAAAGCATAAGCCTGGTGGAGCCAGCCCGAGGAGCGTTCCGGTGCATTGTGCAGCAGCGCGCGCGAGACCTTCAATCCTTCTTCCCAGCGCCCCTCCTCAGCACACAATAACCACCGCGCTTCCAGCACATCGGGATGAAACTGGCGCGCCGGCCCAATGTGTGCCAATTCGGATTTAGCTTCGGCTAGATCGCCCAATCCCAGCCAGCCGAGGGCAGCGGCCACATGATGGGTATCTGGCGGTTCCAGTGGTTCCACGTACGGTAATAGCATTGATCTGCTTAGCCGGGTGTCAAGGGCGGGGAAGGGGTGGGAACAACCCCGAAGCGATCGCGTCCCTCCAACCATCCCAGCGATGCCACAATCCCGACCCGATCGCTTCCATCCACCCGCCCCCGCAATGCCCACAATCCCGAAGGGATTGTATCACTCAGCCCGGGGTTGCGAGGAACGAGCTACCCTGGGTAAGCACCCCTCGGAAACGCGGTCAACCCCAACGGCCAACGGGGTTGCAGCCCCTGTCCGCCGTCGGACACCCTTTGTCGCACAATACATAGTAGAGGCCACCGTCGCCAACCGCGCCCCGCCCGGAAAACAGAAAACCGCAGAAGTAAATATGACAGCACTCAATCACCTCGGCGTCCACAACCCCCGCACCCTTGCCGCCGCCCACCATCCAAATTACGGCCGCTATCGCGGTTTTAACCTTTTTTAGCGGTTTTTAACCTTTTTTAACACTAAATTTTTTTTCACGAGCCGATTTCACTCCGCCCACGAGATGTCTCCGGGCCGCTCGTAGGTGAAACAGCCGGCCAAACCCGTCCTCGCATACGGGCCTCCGTGGCCGGAGTAACGCGCTGACGGAATCAAAATGTGCTTATCTATATGATCTGCAAAACGGAAGAACCGGATGGGCAGAAGGAGCCAGTCATGGACAACGGGGCGGAGGCTCGTTTAAGGCGGTGGTTGTGTTTTGACGGCGAAGAATCTGCCGGGGAGTCTGCTCTGGATTCTTCGCGTGGTGGCTGCTACGCTGCGGCCATGGGACGTCAATGGCTACATGCCAAACGCGAAGTCGCCTCGATGAAGAAAGCGCAGGCGACGGGCAAAATCGTCCGCGAAATCATGGTCGCCGCGAAAATGGGTGGAGCCGATCCGGAAGGCAATGCCCGCCTTGCTGCCGCCGTCGAGAAAGCGCGCAAGGAGAGCGTCTCGCGCGACGTGATCGAGCGGGCGATCAAAAAAGGGGCAGGTGTCGGCGGGGAAAAGCTGGTGATGGAGCATGTGCTGTTCGAGGGCTACGCGCCTCACAAGGTGCCGGTCATCGTCGAGGTGTACACCGATAACGTCAACCGCACCGCGCCGGAGATTCGCCACCTCTTTCGCAGCGGCCAGCTCGGGAACGCCGGGAGTAACAAATTCCTTTTCGACCATACCGGCATCGTTGAGGCGCATCATCCGGACCCCGACGCCGACCTGGAGGCCGCCGGCATCGAAGCGGGTGCCAACGAGGTTGCGCCGCTTACCCCCGACCAGAACGATGATATCCCACAAGGTTCAGCCGGTGCCCGGTTCCTGGCCGACCGCGCATCGCTCCACCCCGTCTCCAAGTGGCTCTCACAAAACGGCTGGACCGTGGTCACCAGCGAACTGGGATACGTCCCTAAAAACTATCCCGAGTTGAACGAGCAACACCGCACCGAGGCTGGCGAGTTCCTTCAATTACTGGAGGAGCACGATGACGTCCATCGGGTCTGGGCCGCCCTGAAATAATAATAGGTCGGCAAATTGTCTCGACCGTAAATGGGGTGTTCACCCCGGCCCATTTTACTTTCTTATCTGCTTTATTACCATTACCAAAATCTGTTGTACCCCGCTTGCGCAGCGCCAAATCAGATGCAAACTATTGCCGATGGCAACGCTCCCTGATTTCTCGCGGGAGCTCTTGGGCCGGATTCCGTATTGGGTTGACTAAAATTGGCATGAAGAAAACAATTGACGTTTACCGCCGTTTCAGAACAATCACGCGCTCTTGAATTTATGTCGTGGCCAATTGCACCAGAAATCACGCCGCCGGCCTTGGCCGCCGCGCTGGAGCGCTGGAGCGTGGCTGTCCTCAGCCGCAGCGCTCAATTTTCCGCCGCACACCGGGAGGGTCTATGAGCTCCGGTTTTCCTAAAACCGCTGCCGCTGGGGACCGGCGTGCCCCGGTTCCTGGCCTCAGCGCGGGAATTCGCGCCAATTTGCGGTTATTCTCAGTCATTCGCGCCTGAAAAAGAGACGACCCGATGTCAGCCATCTTCCCCAAATGGACCAACCGCCTGCCGGTGCTCATTATCGTCGGCGTCGTCCTGGTCGGGGGCGCGCTGGTCGCCGGCGCTTGGTACTATTTTACCCCTAAATACTCCCGCGTCGGCTACCAGCCCCTCCAGCCGGTCTCCTTTTCCCACGCCACCCACGCGGGCCAGCTCGGCATCGATTGCCGTTACTGCCACAACGGCGTCGAAAAATCGTGGTACTCCAACATCCCAGCCAGCTCACTCTGCATGAACTGCCACAACCAGGTCCTTAAAGACGATCCCCGCCTGGCCCTGGTCCGCGAGACTGCCCAAAGTGGCCAGCCTATCCCCTGGGTCCAGATTCATCGCGTGCCGGACTTCGTCTATTTCAACCATTCCATCCACGTCGATCGCGGCATTAGTTGTGTCGAGTGTCACGGCCCGATTAACAAAATGGACGAGGTTTTTCATTATCAGCCGCTGAGTATGACCTTCTGCCTCGATTGCCATCGCCATCCCGAAATGAAACTGCGCCCGCTGGACAAAATCACCGACTTGGACTGGAAGCCCCAATCACCGGAAAAACAGCGCGAGTTTGGCCAGAAAGCGATGACCGAATGGCACGTTGAATCCCTGCAGAACTGCTCGGCCTGCCATCGATGAAAAACACTCCCCCAACTAGTGCTAAACTGGCGTCCCGGGCGGACCGGAGCGCGGCTGTCCCCAGCCGCAACACCTCCGAAGACTTAAGCGACCCTGGCAACTTCCAGCCGGCTGGGGACAACCCTTCTCCGGTTGCGGGCCGCACCTATTGGCGCAGCCTTGATGAGTTGGCCGAAACGGCTGAGTTCCGCCAATGGCTCGAGCGCGAGTTCCCTCAAGGCGCCAGCGAATTCTCCGACCCGGTCTCCCGCCGCCATTTCGTCAAGATCATGTCGGCCTCGTTCCTTCTGGCCGGCTTGGGCCTGGGCTCCAGCGGTTGCCGCCGCCCGGTCCAAAAAATCGAGCCGTTCAGCAAGATGCCCGAAGACTACGTACACGGCGTCGCCCAATACTACGCCACGGCGATGCCCACTCACGGCAGCGCGGTTCCGCTAGTGGTCAAATCCAATGACGGCCGCCCAACCAAGATCGAAGGCAACTCCCTTCATCCCGACAGCAACGGCGGCACCGACCGCTTCGCCCAGGCCTCGATTCTCAACCTTTACGACCCCGACCGCGCTACTCGCTTCACCAGCCAGGGCCAAAACGCCCAGCCTGAGGCTTCACTGGATTTCCTGGCTCAGGTCTCGAAGAAGGCCCAGGGCAATGGCGGTCAGGGCCTCTGTATCCTGCTCGAGCCCGGCAATTCTCCCTCGCGTCGCCGCATCCAAAAGCTCGTCGCCGACCGGTTCCCGCAGGCGCAGTGGTTCGTTCACCAACCTGTCGAATTGGACATTCATCGGCGCGCGGCTTCCCAGGCCTTTGGCCGCTCGGTCAAGCCTTACTACCAGTTCGACAAAGCCGACCTCATTGTCTCGCTCGATTGCGATTTCCTCGGCTGCGAAGAAGACGGCCACAACCACATCCGCCGCTTTGCCTCGCGCCGCCATCTCGAAAACCCGAAGGACTCGCTCAACCGGTTATACGTCGTTGAAAGCCTTTTCAGCCTGACCGGCTTCAACTCCGACCACCGGTTGCGCGTGCCCTGTAGCGCCGTGCTTTTGGCCGCGCGCGCGCTGGCTGCCGTTATCTTGCCGCAGGGCAGTGAGATTGCCGTCTCCGAGAGCCTTGGCCAGTTGTCCGGCGCCGCGCCCAAGTGGCTTTCCGAATGCGCGAAGGATTTGTTGGCTTATCGCGGCAAATCCTTAATCGTCGCCGGTCACCGCCAACCGCTCGAAGTTCACATCCTCGCCTATGCCCTCAATGCCGCGCTGGGCAACCTGGGCCAAACTGTCCTGTTCCATGAGGCGCCTCAGGCTGCCAAACAAGGCGATCTGGCCGCGCTGGCCAAGGCGCTCAACTCCGGTCAGGTCGAGACCCTGCTCGTCCTGGGCAGTAACCCCGCCTATACGGCGCCTGCGGACCTCGATTGGGCCAAAACCCAGCGCAAAGCCAGGATGGTCGCCCGCCTTGGCTTTTACGAAGATGAGACATTCCCTGGTTGTGACTGGCATTTCCCCGCCGCCCATTATCTCGAGTCTTGGGGCGACGCGCTGACCAGCGACGGCACCCTGGTGCCGATTCAGCCGCTAATTGCGCCGCTCTTCGGCGGGCTGACCGAACTCGAAGTCCTCGCGCGCATCGCTGGCGCCAACGTGACCGATCCCTATGCTATCGTCCGCGAGACCTTCGCTGGTTTTATTACCGGTGGTGACATCGAAGCCGCCTGGCGCAAATTCCTGCACGATGGTTTCCTCGCCAATTCCGCTGCCAAACCCGTCGAGGTGAAGCTCGATGAAGGGGCGGTTGGCCAGGCGCTCGCCGCCGTTAAGTTCTCCGCGCCTGCCCGGGACAAACTCGAGGTCGTCTTCCATCGTGACTACAGCGTCGATGATGGCCGCTATAATAATAACGGGTGGCTTCAGGAGTTGCCCGACCCAATCACCAAGATCGTTTGGGACAACGCTGTCCTCATCAGCCGCAAAACGGCCGGGGAACTCGGGGTGAAGAATTCTGACGTCGTCGAAATCAACCTCGGCAATCGCAGCGTGCGCGGTCCGATCTGGGTCCAGCCCGGCCAGGCGGATTACTCGCTTGGCCTGGCCCTGGGTTATGGCCGCGGACGAACGGGCCGCGTCGGCCAGGGCGCCGGCTTCAACGTCTATCCGCTGCGCACCGCCGACACCAGTAACTTCGCCGGCGGCGCTACCCTGCGCGCCACTGGTCAGACCTATCCAATCTCCTGCACCCAAAGCCATTGGTCGCTCGAAGGCCGGCCCATTATCCGCGAGGCGAATCTCCAGCAATATCGGGAGCATCCCAACTTCGCCAAAAGCATGGGTAAAGAGGAATTGCCGGTCGAAAAGCCCCTCTATCCCAATCCGTTCGATGAGTTGAAGAAGAAAGGCTTGCACCAGTGGGGCATGTCGATTGACCTCAACCTCTGTGTCGGCTGCTCCGCCTGCATGATGGCTTGCCAGAGCGAAAACAACGTCCCCATTGTCGGCAAAGATCAGGTCAAGCGCGGCCGCGAGATGCACTGGATTCGCATCGACCGCTATTATGCCGGGCAGCCCCTCTTTCCCAAGGGCAGTCCCGAGGCCAAACAGGAGTTTTTCGAAACTTTCAAGACCGAAGACCAACAGCAGTTCGAGACCTGGATCGATAATCCGCAGGTCGTCACCCAACCGATGCTCTGCCAGCATTGCGAATCCGCCCCGTGCGAAAACGTCTGCCCGGTCAATGCCACCTCCCACGACCAGGAGGGCCTCAATGTCATGACCTACAACCGCTGCGTCGGCACGCGGTATTGCTCCAACAATTGCCCCTATAAGGTTCGGCGCTTCAATTTCTTCGATTGGAACAAGCGCCCCATCGGCCAGTTCTACCTCGGCCCGCTCGGCCATCGCAAAGACGACGAGTGGGACCTCATGAAGATGTCCAAGAACCCGGATGTCACTGTCCGCATGCGCGGAGTCATGGAGAAATGCACTTTCTGCCTCCAGCGCATCGAGCAGGCCAAAATCGCCCAGAAGACCAAAGCCGGCGCCTCCGGCGATGTCGTTGTTCCCCGGGACTCGTTTACCACGGCCTGTGCCCAGGCCTGTCCGGCAGGCGCGATCATTTTCGGCAACCTCAACGAGCCTGAGAGCCGCGTCTCAAAACTGAAGCAGCTCGACCGCGATTACTCCGTCCTGGAATTCCTTTTGACCAAGCCTCGCACTACCTACCTGGCCCGCGTACGCAACCCCAATCCGAAAATGCCCGACTATTACGAAACCCCGCTGAGCCTGCAGGAATACGAGCAGCACAACGAAAGCCCGTTCGAAGAGAAATCCCCGGCCGGAAAACCCGAAGGCGCCGCGGAAATCCGAAATCCGAAATCCGAATGACCGAAATCCGAAACACTTTTAGATGGCAGAAACGCGATACGCGCCGAGCACCGGTGCCGCAACCAAACCGCGCGCACTCCCTAAGCTTTGCGACTCAGTCTGAACCTCGCAGCGAGTTCTTGCGAAAATCGATGATGCCGGAGATTCACGATTCTCTGTGTTTGATTCTCCCTCTCCCCAAGGGAGAGGGCCGGGGTGAGGGGAAACGGAACGGGCAAATAATGTGCCCGGCCAGCCTGCGCTACTCATCATCCATCATCCACCATCCATCATCCACCATCCACTGCCCCGGAGGGCCTCGCTGATGGACGCCGCCAACGTCACTCCTGCCACTGCCATTGCTCTCCCGGCCAACGTCCCCGAGCCCCCGCCCGAGTTGCAACGCGTCCCGCTGGTGGCCAATCTTCGCAGCTTCGGTTGGATCTCCAATCGCGTCGCCTCCCTCATCGAAGACCGCGCGCCCTTCTGGTGGTGGGTCTTGTTCGTCCCGAGCGTGCTCGCCCTCGGTCTGCTGACCTTCTGCCTCACCTACCAGATTTCCACCGGCGTCGGTGTTTGGGGCAACATGCACCCGGTCATGTGGGCCTGGGACATCGTCAACTTCGTCTGGTGGATCGGCATCGGTCACGCCGGCACCCTCATTTCCGCTATTCTCTTCCTGCTCCGCCAGCGCTGGCGCACCGCTGTCAATCGCGCCGCTGAAGCCATGACCATCTTCGCCGTCATGTGCGCCGGCATCTATCCTGCCCTCCACGTCGGCCGCGCCTGGTACGACTGGTGGTTGTTCCCCATTCCCAATTCCAACTCGATTTGGCCGCAATTCCGCTCCCCGCTCATGTGGGACGTCTTTGCCGTCTCCACCTACTTCACCGTCTCGGTCCTGTTTTGGTACATGGGCCTGATTCCCGACCTCGCGGTCATGCGCGACCGCGCCAAAACCCGGCTCCGCCAATTCCTCTACGGCCTCTTCGCCCTCGGCTGGACCGGCTCCAACCGCCATTGGAGCAACTACGAAAAGGCCTACCTCATCCTGGCCGGCCTTTCGACCCCGCTGGTGCTCTCCGTGCACTCAATCGTGTCGCTCGACTTCGCCGTCTCCCAATTGCCCGGCTGGCACACTACCATCTTCCCGCCCTATTTCGTCGCCGGCGCCGTCTTCTCCGGCTTCGGCATGGTGCTGACGCTGCTCATCCCTTTGCGCTCGATGTTCAAACTGCAGGACATCATCACCATGCGGCACATTGACGTGATGTGCAAAGTGACGCTCGCTACCGGCTCGATCGTCGGCTACGCCTACGCGATGGAGTTCTTCATTGCCTGGTACAGCGGCAATCCCAACGAGCGGTTCCATTTCCTGAACCGCGCTCTGGGCCCTTACCAATGGGCCTGGATCATGATGGTCTCCTGCAACGTGCTGGTGCCCCAGCTCTTTTGGCTCAGGAAGGTCCGCCAAAACCTCGTGGTCGTGTTCATCATGTCGATCCTAGTCAACGTCGGCATGTGGTTCGAGCGGTTTGTCATTATCGTTCTCTCCCTCCATCGCGATTTCATCCCCTCCAACTGGGGTTATTACCGGCCAACCTGGGTCGATATCTGCACCTACATCGGCACCTTCGGCCTGTTCTTCACCTGCTTCCTGCTGTTCATCCGCCTGTTGCCGATGATCGCCATCTCCGAAGTCAAGGGTGTTACTCCCCAGTCCGATCCCCATCACCCCCTCGGCGGCGCCAAAACCACGGAGCCTGAACCCGATGAAGATGAGTCCTAATCTTAATCTTAATCGTAATCTTTATCCTGATCCCGCCGCGCTTTTGGTGTCGGCGGGTCAGGGTGATGGCGTTCTCTCTCTGACAGCCGTAGCAGATTCACGTTTCACGTTTCACGTTTCACGTTTTCGAGAGGAGTCTCGCTATGCCTGAGCTCTCCACCCGCCCCTACGGCATGATCGCCGAGTTCACCACGGCGGCGGCTGTGCTCCACGCGGCCGAAAAGGTCCGCGACGCCGGCTATCGCAAGTGGGACGTGTTCACCCCCTTCCCGGTGCACGGGATGGACCGGGCGATGGGGCTGCGCAATTCCAAGGTCGGCTGGTTCGCCTTCCTGGGCGGCGTCACGGGTTATACCTCGGGCATGCTGATGATCTGGTGGATGAACGCCCTCGATTATCCCATCGTCATCGGTGGCAAACCGATGTTCAGCCCTTTCGGGGCGTTCCCGCCCTCTTACGAGCTGACCATCCTGTTCGGTGCCTTCGGCTCCCTGTTTGGCATGCTGTTCTTGAATCGCCTGCCGCGGCTCTACCATCCCTTGCTCAAAAACAAGCGCTTCTCGCTGGTCACTCACGACCGCTTCTTCATTGTGGTGGAAACCGCTGACCCGAAATATGCGGAGGAGGAAACCCGCAAGCTGCTGGAAGAAGCCGGCTGCCGGCACCTCGAGGTGGTGGAGGACTAAATGCGTTATTTCCTGCTCATCTTTGTCCTCACCATTGCCGCAGTCGTCGGCATCTTCGGCTTCCGCGCCAGTAACACCAGCGGTCGCGGCCATTTCCGTAACCCGCCCCTCTACATCTTTCCCGACATGGAATGGCAATATAAGCTGCGCCCGCAAAAGGATAACGGCTTCTTCCCCAATGGCCGCAGTTCTCAACTACCGGTCGCCGGCACCATCCCGCGGAGCCTTCCCCTGCAGACTGCCGGCGGCGCGGTGTACCCTTACGAGGATGCCCCCGTCAACACCGGCCGCGTCACCGGCACGACGAATTTTGTCGAAATCAACCCGCTATCCATTACCGCTGCCCTGCTCAAACGCGGGCAGCAGCGCTTTGCGATCAATTGCTCGCCCTGTCACGGCCAGTTGGCCGACGGCAAAGGTATTACCCAGAAAATCGGCGCGATGGCCGTGGTCGCCAACCTGCACGACAAACGCATCGTCGAGATGACCGACGGCGAATTGTTTTTCGTCATTTCCAACGGTCGCAATCTGATGGGCGCCTATGGCCCCAACGTGACCGTCGAAGACCGCTGGGCCATCATTGCTTACCTCCGCGCGCTCCAGTTAAGCCAGCTCGGGGCCATCGATGATGTGCCCGAAAACCTCCGCGCTATCCTCAAGAAATGAACCACCAACCCTCCAGTTCACACGCGCCGCTCGACCTCTCCAAATGGCGCAACGTGCCGAACATCCTCCTCGGCCTTGGGTTCGTGCTCGCCTTGCTGGGATTTGTGGTCGGCCATGAGCACAGAGAATTCGCCTACGCCTGGCTGCTCTCGTTCATGTTCTTCCTGAGCCTTTGCCTTGGCGCGCTCTTCATCATCATCGCGCACCACCTGTTCGATGCCGGCTGGTCGGTCCCGATCCGACGATTCTGCGAACACATCGCGGCGCTGCTGTTCCCCTGGATGCTCATTCTCTTCATCCCCATCGCCCTTTTGGCAAAGACACTTTACCCCTGGATGAACTCCGATCCGCGCACCGACCACGCGCTGGCCGCTAAACAACCCTTGTTCACCGTGCCGATGTTTTACGTCGTTGCGGCCGCGTGCTTCGTCATTTGGTGGTTGCTCTCCAATCGCCTCCGCTATTGGTCGCTCGAACAGGACAAGACCGGCGACGCCAAACCCACCTATCGCATGCGGTTTTACTCGGGCATCGGCGTTTTCCTTTTCGCCCTGACGCTCACCATCGCCTCGATCATGTGGATGAAGGCCCTCGAACACCAGTGGTTCTCCACCATGTACGGCGTCTATTACTTTGCTGGCAGCGTGTGGGCTATGCTCGCGACCGCCTATATCATCACCATGATCCTGGACCGTCTGGGACTCATCACCGAGGCCCTGCACGAACACCAGTATTATTTCCTCGGCTCGTTACTGTTCGCTTTTACCGTCTTTTACGCCTACATCCATTTCGCCCAATACTTCATCATCTGGAACGGCAACATGCCGGAAGAGACCTTCTGGTACGTCATCCGTGAAAATGGCACGTGGTGGTACGTCGGCTTGGTACTTATCTTCGGCCATTTCTTCATCCCGTTCCTCGCGCTGCTGCGGATTGATGTCAAAAACAAATTTTCCTATATGATCCCGCTCTGCCTTTGGGCCTGGCTGATGCACTGGATCGATTTGTCCTTCAACATCATGCCTGTGCCTTACCGCAACGGGTTTCCCTTTCAATGGCTCTGGCTGCATTTCGGCTGCTGGGCCTTCATGGCCGGGGGGCTGACCAAGATTTTCTTGTGGCAATACGCCAAGCATCCGCCTTACCCCATCAAAGACCCCAGGCTCATCGAAGCCATGGGTTTCTATCATCCCGTCCCGACGCAAATCTCCGGCGGCGAACTGGACCAAACCGACGACTTGCGGGACGCTCCCCCGCAGTTTAAAGGAGGCGCCAAGTGAACCCTGAACCTGCTAGTGACCGTTCGACCCTCGCCACCGCCATTGGCGTTCTGGGCTCATTCCTGATCGTTGCCGCGCTCGCCTGGGCCATCCATCGCTACACCCAGCCGCCGCCGCTGGGCGAAGACCGCGCCGCGGTGCGCGCCAAGGCCCTGGCCGAACTGCGCGCCGCCGAAACCGAAGCCCTCACCACGCCGGCTTGGATCGACCCAACCAAAGGCCTCGTCCGTCTGCGCATTGAAGATGCGATGAGCATGGTCGAACACGGATGGGGTCAGAATCCCGCCGCGGGCCGTTCCAACCTCATCGCGCGTGTCGAAAAAGCCAACCCGCCACCGCCCCCCAAGGCCCCCGAAAAGCCAAGCCAGTTCGAGTAAGTGACCGACGCGCCAACATCACCAAATGCTTCTCCTTCCGCTCCCGCCATCGCGCCGGCCGAGCTCGCCTTTTCGTGCCGCCTGCCGCTGCTCGTCATGTTCCTCAGCGCCGCCATTTGGCTCGTCATCGCTTCGGCCTTCGCCCTGATTGCCTCGATCAAATTCCATTCCCCGAATTTCCTGGCCGATTGTCCCTGGCTCACCTACGGCCGCGTCTGGCCCGCCTACACAAACTCCGTCCTTTACGGCTGCTGCCTCCAGGCCGGACTCGGGACCATCCTCTGGGTCTTCACCCACCTCGGACTGACCACTCTGGCCCAGCGCGGACTCGTCACTCTGAGCGCTTCCTTCTGGAACCTCGGCGTCACCATCGGCGTGCTGGGCATCCTCGGCGGCGACAGCACCGGCTTCCAAAACCTCGAGATGCCCTCTTATGCCACTTTGTTCCTCTTTCTCAGTTACTTGCTCATCGGTTTCTGGGCCGTCATCACCTTTCATCAACGCCGCCAGCGCGCCCTCTTCGTTTCTCAATGGTACCTGTTCGCCGCCCTCTTCTGGTTCGCCTGGATTTATTCCACTGCCCAATTGCTCCTCGTCACCTTCCCGGTGCGCGGTGTAACCCAATCCGTTATCGACTGGTGGTATTCCGATAATCTGCAGGTGGTCTGGCTCGGCCTGGTCGGTCTTGGCGCGATTTTCTATTTCGTCCCCAAGCTCACCGGCCGGCCGCTCTACAGCCATTACCTCGCCCTGTTCACCTTCTGGATGCTCATCCTCTTCGGAAGCTGGGGCGGAATCCCCAACACCGCCCCGGTCCCAGCCTGGATGCCGGCTCTCAGCGCCACCTCGACGGTCCTGACGCTCCTTCCCCTCGTGGCTGTCGCCCTCAATGTCCATTGGACGCTCGCTGGGGATTTCTCGAAACTCTCCGCCTTTCCCGCGCTCCGATTCATCGTCTTTGGCGCCGCCGCGTTCCTCCTCGCCGGCCTGATGAAAATCGGCGGCGTGCTACTCGACACCAACCAGCTCCTCCACTTCACCTGGTTCGCTCGGGCGCGCGAGCAACTCTATATCTATGGCTTCTTCGCCATGGTCATGTTCGGGACGATTTACCGCGTCCTGCCCCAACTCACCGGCACTGAACTCCCTTGGCCCAAACTCATGCGCGCCCACTTCTGGCTCGCCGCGGCTGGCATCGTCCTCGTCTTTTTGCCCCTGACGATTGGCGGCATCGTCGAGACCTTCAAGCTCGCGAACCCGGCCATCGACTTTGTCACCATCAGCAAATCCACCCTGCCGTTTCTGCGTGTCAGCACTCTCGGCGACCTGCTCATCGCCGCCGGCCACGTTCTCTTTGCCGCCAATCTGATTGAGTTGGCCCATCGTTTTTATAAGGCCAAAATGGCCGCCGCCTACGCCCTGGCCACCGCGGACCTCTTCAAAACCGCGGAGGTGAAGCCATGAACTACGGCCCGGTGATTTTTCTCGCTGCATTTTTTGCGCTCGCCGGCTCCTGGTTCGGCTTCGTGTTGACCCCCCAAATGCAGGTCGGCCACCTCCAGCAAACCAATACTATCCCCGCCGGCGCCCTTTATCCGGTGGCCCGACCCGGCCTGGCCCGCCAGGGACTCGACATCTATCGCGCCAACGGCTGCGCCTACTGTCACAGCCAGCAAGTCGGCCAGATCGGCACCGTTTGCGATGTCCTCCTCACCGACGCTGGCACTAATCAGCCGGCTCTCCTCGAGGCGCTGCTCAAAGTCCGGCAGGATGGAGGCCAACCCTTATCCGAGGCCGCGGCCAAACAACTGCTGGCCGCGCTTCCCAAACCCGTTCTCCAGGGCGTTACCAAAGAAGTCGCTGACACCGCCGTCAAAGCCCTAGCCGTTGGCGATGCCAAACCCTCCCTCTGGCTCGTGCCGGTCGGGTCCGACATTGCCCGCGGCTGGGGTTTGCGCCATTCGGTAGCGGAGGATTTCCTCTTTGACGACACAGTCATGCTCGGTTCACAACGCATTGGCCCCGATCTGGCCAATGTCGGTGTCCGGCTCTCCGATCCAAAGTGGCACTTGTTGCATCTCTATGCCCCGCGGTCCCTGGTCAACGGCTCGACCATGCCGCCCTACCGGTTCCTTTTCGAGAAAAGAAGAATCGAGCGCGCTCCCACGTCCGACGCCTTGCCCCTGCCTGCGCCTCCGGGTTATGAAATCGTTCCCAAACCCGAAGCCAAAGCGCTGGCGGCCTATCTCGCCAGTCTCCGTGCCGATGCGCCCTTATGGGAGGCCCCTGTTACAGTGCCCGCCAGCGTCCCGCCCGCTGACACCAACGCGCCCGCCGGTGGTACTGCAATTACCAATTCCGCTCCGACCAATCCTCCGGCGAAATGACCCCCGAAGCCAACCAATCAATGCCGATGACCCCAGCCCCGGCCGAACCCAGGGAGGAGCCAAATGTCGTGCCGGTCTGGCTTCTCGTCTGCCTCGCCCTCCTGCTCTACTGGGGCATGGTGTATTTCGACCAGCGTGGCGGCTGGTTCAACGAGCACGTTTACATCCCGTATCGCTCCTTCCAGGAACTTGTGTCCATGCAGCCCTCCAACCCGGAAGGGGATTTCATTCTTCAGGGCAAGAAGCTTTTTCACGACAACTGCGCCGTCTGCCACATGGATACCGGCTCCGGCAATCCAGCCAACGGCTGTCCGCCTTTGGTCGGCTCCGAATGGGTCGCCGCTCCTGGTCCGGACCGAATCATCCGCCTCGTCTCCAAAGGCCTGACTGGTCCAATCGAAGTCGGCGGAAAGGTCTATAACACCGGGACCATGCTGGCGATGGGCGATCAATTGCCCGGCGACGAAAAGGAAAAGGCCGAAAAGATCGCCGCTATTATCTCCTATATCCGAACCGAGTTCGGGAAAAAACCTGGCCTCATCAAACCCGAGCACGTCCAAGCCGTCCGCGCCGAAATCGCCAAACACACGGCCAATTTCACGCCCGACGAACTGAAAGCCGCCCCGGAGAACGAATAAACCCTCAGGCTACTTCCCCGGCGGCATCAGCAAAATGAACTCCCCGCGCCGGTTCTTGCTCCAGGCGGATTCGTCATGGCCCGGTTCGGCGGGCCGATCTTTGCCGTAACTGATTGTATCCACCCGGGTCGCGTCAACGCCTAGATTGGCGAGTTCTTCGCGCAACGCCAGCGCCCGGCGTTCGCCCAGCGCGCGGTTGTATTCCTCTGTACCACGCTCGTCACAATGTCCCGCAATCTTCAGCGCATCCGCCGAGTTTGACTTGAGGTAATCAGCCACCGCCGCCACTTTCGACTTCTCCTCCGGCTTCACGACCGAGCTGTCGAAATCAAAATACACCGTATCGGACTTAAACATGTCAGGGTTCTCAGGCCAGCCGGGGTGCCCCGGCCCTTGCGGAATCCCGCCTCCCGTGGAGGCTGGGTTTTCGCCACCAGGACCGACTTTGCCGCCGGCGCCAAGCTCCCCTTGGCCACCCCCGGTTTGCCCGCCGCCTGGGCCGATATGCGTCACCGGCGGCGTCCGGTGCTTGCAGCCCGCGGCGCTGAGCGAGAGAACGAGGCCTAAAGCTAAGATGTGATTCAAATTGATCAGTTTCATTGGTTTCCTTTTGGTGGGTTAGAAGCCTCGGGTAGGTGCACTCGGCTTGTCAGATTGGTTATTTTGGTGCCGGCGGCGTCAGCACCACAAATACACCACGGCGATTCTGCTTCCAGGCCGATTCGTCGTGGCCCTCGACCGCGGGTTTGTCTTTGCCGTAAGTAACCGTGTCGATCCGGGTCGGGTCGATCCCAAGAGTTACGAGTTCCTCTCTCAAAGCCAGCGCGCGACGCTCGCCCAGCGCCCGGTTGTATTCCTCCGTTCCGCGTTCGTCGCAGTGGCCTTCGATTTTCACAGCCTTGGCTGCGTTCGCCTTCAGATAATCGGCTACGGCGCTGACGTTCCCTTTCTCGTTGGACTTGACCACGGAGCTATCGAAGTCGAAATGCACGGTGTTCGCCGCCAGGGCGGCAGCGTCTTCGCCCCAACCTTCATGCGCATTGCGCGGATTAGAGGCAATTGGTTCAATGCCGGGGCCTCCCGCAACCTGGTTCGTGTTAATGCTCCCCCCGGGCGGCATGTCCCCAACTAGGTTATCCTTCCCTTTTGGAATCCCTGTCATTCCCTGCGGATTATGGCGGCAGCCGACGGCGGCGATGGTCAGGACTAATCCTAACCCTATTAGATTCGCAAACTTGATCAGTTTCATTTGTGCTATTTCGGTTCGGGCTATCGGGCCCAACTGGGTTGTGATTGTGAGCTACTTCCCGAAATTCGGGAAACATCCTTTACTTGTTTCGTGAACACGTCAAGCAGAGAGAGCGTGTAATGCCCTCCGTGCCGATGCGCATAAGCCAGCGTCCGCGAGTTCGGCGCCCATGACGGGTCTTCGCCCGGAGCCAGTATTTTGGCCTCCCCGCCGCTCGCCGGCACCACGCAAATCTGGAAATCCCGGAACTGCGCCGTAAACGCAATCCACTTGCCATCGGGCGACCAATCCGGCTCGGTCGGGCTCGGCACCCCGGCTGTCGAGATCCGCTGCGGTTGCCCGCCGGAAACAGAGATCTTGGAAAGCGCCCGGCGCTCCCGGTCCTTCGACGCGTAACAAATCCATTGGCCGTCCGGTGACCAGCAGGGCGAGGACTCGTCCTGAGGCGACTTGGTCAGGCGTTTCAGCCCGCTGCCGTCCGCGTCGCACACGTACAAATCCGTCCAACCGTCCTTGCTCAGGATCATCGCGACTTTGCTGCCGTCCGGCGAGGCGGCCGGGCTGATGTTAGACCCGCCGTAACGGGCGAAAGGTTTGCGCGCGCCGGTGGAAAGGTCATGGTAGAAAATGTCTGGATTCCCCAATTTGTAAGAGGTGTAGTAGAGCGCCAGCCGCCCGGGCACAAACGAGGGTGCAGCGACGATCGTATTGTCCTTGGTCACAGCCTGGGCGCCAAAACCATCAAAGTCGGCAATGAAAATTTCACCGTTCTGCCCAATCTCCCCCTTGAACGCGACCTTGGTCCGTGCGATTCCCCTGCGCCCAAGCGCCTGCACGAAATCATCCGCAAAAGCATGGACCTGCCGGCGGAGGGACGCGCCCGAGTAAGCTTTTGAAACAAGCACGTGCTTGTTGATGTTATCCGTGGCCCGCGCTTGCAGGTCGCCATTGTTGCTGCCGCTGATCAGGAATTGTGCCCCGGCAGCATTGGTGAAGTTAAACCCCTGGACATATAGGTCGAACTGAAGAACCTGCGCGGCTTCCCCGGTCAAACCGCTGAGCGAAACCCAGACGGGTTGGGTGCCGCCAACGACGGGGACTACGTTGGTGATATCAATCTGCGCGAAGGCCGAGCCAACCGCAGTTAGAAGAGCAAACAGAAAGCAGAGATACCGATTCAACCGCAACGGCATTCCTCCAGCTCGCTCACAGCCCGCAGCGAAATTTCCAGTGCGCTTTTCCTCAATTAACTCGTTTAACCGGTTTAACGCTTTTAACCCCTTCGCGTGCGGCCTGGCTGCTCTGCGTCCATCGCGTCTCTGCGGTTGAAAGTCCTTTCTCATCGTGTTCATGCAGATTGAGAACTTTTTCATCCTAATAATCTTTTTGCTTTGACGTTAAAATTAATCGTAACCGTACGTTGGTCTTCCTTGGCATTCGGCGGCAGCGGCGCGGCGAAAGTGACGCGGTCAAGCGTCGCCCGGACCGAAGCATCCACCGCCGAGTTGCCGGAGGAGCGGGTGATATGTCCCGTGACGACCGTCCCATCGCGCGCAATCGTAACCGAGGCCGTTACCGTCACGTCATCGTCGGCGATGCCGTCCGGTACAATCCAGGCGCGGGTATAAACGCTCTTTACCGCTTGCAGGAAATTGGCGTAAGGCACTCCGCCGCCCCCTGGGCCTTCCAGTTTAATACTGGTTCCACCGGCGATACCATTACCAATATTGGCGGCGGCCCGCTCGACCTCGTTGGCTATCCGCTGGCGTGCCGCCCGGTCCTGGGCTGCTTCTCTCGCCTCCTTCTCCGCCTTCGCCTTGGCATCCGCTTTTGCGGTATCCCTGGAGCGCGTGACCACTTTCGTGCTGATCTCGACTTTCGGCTTTTTGTTGCTCGGTTCCAGGCTATCCGCCTCCGGTTTGGTTTCCTTCACCACAGGCGGGTTTGGTTCGCGCACTGTGGGCGCGTCATGTTTGGTTTCCGGCGGAGCCGGAGGTGGCGATGGCGGGGCGGGCGGTGCGGAATGGGCATTTTGGGTTCCCCCACCCGAGGCCATTGCGTCCGTCGTCATCAACGGGATAAACTCCAGGAGCGGCAAATTATCCGGCTTATTCTTCGGCGCGAGGAACGCCGGGCCGATGAACAAGATCACCACTAACAGCGAGTGCAGGCCCGCGGAGACAATTAAGCATTTTTTTTGCATCCGGTCCATTACCGTTTGATTGGGGGCTCGGTTTGCAGGTCCATTCGCGTAATCCCATTGCGCCGGCACCCGTCAATCACCGCGTATAATTCTTTGTTCCGCCCGTTCTCATCCGCCCGGATCCGAACCACCAGGTTTGGGTTGGCGCGGAAATCCTTTATCAGGTTTGCTAGAATGGCCTCCAGTGACATCCGCTGACGGTTCAGGAAATAGATGCCGCGCGGATCGATTTCCACCGTCCGGATATCCCTCGGCTCCACCCGCTGAAGTTGCTGGCCACCCTTGGCCAGCTTCAAAGGGAGGGCATTCTCCAACAGCGGCGTCGTGATGACGAAGATAATCAACAACACGAACGCCAAATCCAATAGCGGTGTGATGTTGATCTCGCTCAGCGTCACCAAAGCACTGCGTTGTGAAAATCGCCGCATCGCTCATTCTTCCAGATACTCCGTCTCCATCTTGGAGACCAGGTCCTGCGCAAAGTTGTCCAGCTCGACCGTCAGGACGCGCAGCGTGTGCACCAGCCAGTTGTAACCAAACATCGAAGGAATCGCCACCAACAACCCGGCCACCGTGGTAATCAGCGCCGCCGCCACACCTGGCGCCATCGCCGCCATCGTCGCGCTGCCCTGCTGGGCGATGTGCCCGAAGGTGCTCATCACCCCCCAAACCGTCCCCAGCAAGCCCAGGAACGGCGCGCCGCTGACCGCAATCGCCAGCAGGATCAGCCCCGATTCGAGCTTGAGCGATTCCTGGGCGACGGTGTTCTCCAGTGAGCGCTTGACGTGTTCCATGCTTTTGAGCGACAGGAACCGTTTGCGGCCGTTGCCGTCGGCATTCTTCAGCCGTGTATCCAGTTCGACGCTCCCGGCCTGATAAACCATGAACATCGGGCAGCCGTCCGCTTGGACCCGCCGGTCGAATACATCCAGCACGTTTTTCTGCGTGCGGTATTCAGTGTTGAAGAAAAGGTTGAGCCGCTTGGCCCGGCGCATTTGCAACGCCTTGGCGATCATCACCGTCCAGGCGATGATCGAGAAGATCACCAGGCAGAAAATGATGACTTTTGCCTCCGGCGTGGCTTGCCGCCACACATAAAGCAATTCTGCTTCATTGTTGCCAACGGCTAAAAGTACAGGTGCATTCATTCCGACACGATTTGACTACGACTCCGCGAACTTGGTCGTGAGGAATAGAAGCGCCCAAGCGGAACCTGCGTAAAAACCAAAACCGATCCAAAAACTGACTGTGCTCTATCTACCAGCGTCTTCAAAAAATGCAACGTGTTTTTTAAAAAATTTTAGGAGGAAATTCCGCCTCGTGTCGAGGCTCGTTTTGAAGCTTTCCTCCTCCTCGTTCTCATCCTCGTCCTCGACAAAAGGAGCGACCGCAGAGACTGGAAGATGCAATTCACATTTTCCTGTCTTTGCGTTCTTTGGGCTCTTTTGTGGCCAACTTTTTCCCCTCCGTCAGCTCCCTCAGGTCCGCCGCGAACGCCTCCACGTCCTCCGCCGTCGTATCCCAACTGCACATCAGCCGTGATTCCTCCCAGCCGCCCACATGCGTATAAAACTTCCACCCGCGCTGGTGCATCGCCTCGACTACCTCATCAGGAATTCGGGCGAAAACCGCGTTGCTCTGGACCGGGAAGCTGATTTTGATGCCCGGCAGCGGCCGAATGGCTGTTTCCAACCGTTTGGCCATCGCATTGGCGTGCTTGCCGTACCGCAGCCAGGCGCCATCCTGTAACGTCCCGACCCACGGCGCGGAGAGAAACCGCATCTTCGAGGCGAGCTGCCCGCCCTGCTTGCAGCGATAATCAAATTCCCGCGCCAGTTCCGAGTTGAAAAATACCACCGCTTCACCCACGGCAATCCCGTTTTTTGTTCCGCCGAAGCACAGCACATCCACTCCCGATTTCCATGTCAGCTCCTTGGGGGTGACGCCGAGCGAGACCACCGCATTGGCAAACCGCGCCCCGTCCATCTGAATCCGCAAGTGGAAATGCCGCGCCGCGTCCGCCAGCGCCCGCAATTCGTCCAGCGAATATACCGTGCCCACCTCCGTCGCCTGCGTCAGGCTCAGCGCTCGCGGCTTGGGGTAATGGATGTCGGTCCGCTTGTTGACGGCGCGTTCGATGGACTTAGGATCGATTTTTCCGTTCGCGCCCTCCAGCAGCAATACTTTGGTGCCATTGGCGAAAAACTCCGGCGCGCCGCACTCGGAACCTTCGACGTGCGCAATCTCATGACAGAGAATGCTGTGGTAAGACTGGCAGAGCGACGCCAACGACAGCGAGTTCGCGGAAGTGCCGTTGAAAACGAAAAAAACCTCGCATTTGGTTTCAAACACGTCGCGAATGAGGTTGGCGGCCTTGTCCGTCCAGGTATCGTTGCCATAGCTGACCTCGTGGCCCTGGTTGGCCTCGGCCATCGCGGCAAAGGCCTCCGGACATATGCCCGCGTAATTGTCGCTGGCAAAATGACGGCGAGTTTGAACTTCCGTTATCATCGCCCCGCATTCTAGGACTTCGGCGTAGTGAGGAAAGAGTTAGTTTGTCAACAACATCGCCGGGCGGACGCCTGCTTGTCTTCGGTGTCACCAACCCCGGCACTTTTATCCCCCCATGCAGAAATCGGGCTGCGGGCTTGCCTCCCCCAGCCAAAAGCACTTGAAAAACTCTTGCGCGTATGACACTTTTGTCAGCATGAAGACGCTTACGAAACGGGAGCTGGTGCGAAACCCCTCCCTGGTTTCTCATCTCAAGCCTGGTGAGTCCCTTGAGATTGAAGATGGAAAGCAACCGCTGGTAGTGACCCGGCGGAAGAAACGAAAACTCACCGCCGAACAAATACACGCTGAACTTGACCGCATCTGCAAGGGGGCTCCCCCGATGGATTCCCAGGCCGTTCTTAACGACCTTCGGGATTGAGAATCTATCCAGACACTTCGTTTCTGGTTGCCTGGCTGTATAGCCAGGATGCGCGGAATCACAAAGCCAGGCTTTGGTTCGCCGGCCACCCCAATAACGACTGGGTCTTATCGGATTGGTCCAGATTTGAAACCGTCAACAGCTTGCGAAATCTTTGCACGCGAACCAGTGGCCCCCGGCCGGAAGTAGCTGAAGCTCTACGCAGATTCTTAAATCGCCTTTTGATCCGCGGGCCTTTCGAGCAAGATCGGGTGGACTGGCAGGAAGTCATCCGCGAAGCAAATCAGATCAGCGCTGCCTTTGGCTCCAGGATGAAGGCTCGTTCCGCGGACACTCTTCACCTGGCCATCATCGAGCAAATCGATCCCGACCTATTCCTCAGCGGCGACAAAGATCAATTGGCATTGGCGGCTGCGCGCGGTTTTAACGTAGCGGACTTTAGTTAAGTTGTGGCTCGAAGCTAAACCATGCTGCCCACCCAGCTTTTCCGTCGCAAATCTCTCGACAAACTGGTCGGCGAAACGACCGACCCGCAGCGCCAGCTCCGCCGCGTGCTTGGCCCGGTACAACTCACAATGCTGGGCGTCGGCGCGATTGTCGGCGCCGGCATCTTTTCCACCGCTGGAACAGCCGCAGCCGGTGGCGGCGAACACATCGGCGCAGGACCGGCCCTGGTCATCTCCTTCCTGATGGTAGCCGTGGCCTGTGGGTTTGCCGCCCTTTGCTACTCTGAATTCGCCGCGATGGTGCCTGTCTCTGGCTCGGCTTACACCTATGCCTACGCGACGCTGGGCGAACTGGCCGCCTGGCTCATCGGCTGGGACCTCATCCTCGAATATGCCATCAGCAATGCCGCTGTGGCCGTTTCCTGGTCGGCTTACTTTCAGACCTTGCTCGCCGCTTTTCATCTCCATGTTCCCTCGTGGCTCGGCACCGATTTCCGTTCCGCGGTGCAAGCCGCCGCGCAAGTGGCCGCCGCCGCCGATCCCTCCAAGCTGGATCCGAGTGTGCTCCACGACGCCCTCGCTCTCAGACAAGCGCCCCACCTTTTCGGCCTGGCCATCGTTTTCAACCTCCCCGCCTTTGGCATTGTCGCCCTGGTGACCTGGATCGTCCTCATCGGCATCCGCGAAACCGCGGGCTTCAACACCGGCCTGGTCGTGCTGAAGCTGGTCATCATCGCCTTTTTCCTCATCCTGGGCGCGATGTACGTGCGGCCGGAGAATTGGACCCCTTTTGCCCCCAACGGTTTCAAAGGCATCTCCAGCGCCGCCGCCATTATCTTCTTCGCTTATATCGGGTTCGACGCCGTATCAACTGCTGCCGAGGAAACCCGCAATCCGCAGCGCGACATGCCCATCGGGATTCTATCCAGCCTGGTTATCTGTACTTTCCTTTATGTGGCAGTCGCAATTGTCCTCACCGGCATGGCCAAATGGAACACGCTCGGGAATGCCGAGCCGTTGGCCTACGTCTTCTCGTCGCTGGGCATGAACTGGACGGCAAGCATTATCGCCCTCGGCGCCGTCATCGCGACCACCTCAGCCCTCGTCCCATATCAGGCCGGCCAGCCGCGTATCTTTTTCGCGATGGGTCGCGACGGCCTGCTGCCGGCTTGGGCGGCCAAAGTGCATCCGCGCTTCCGCACGCCTCATGTCACCACTATCATTACTGGGATCGTGGTGGCCGTTTGCTCCTCGGTCGCGAACATTAACGAATTGGTTGAGCTCACCAACATCGGGACACTGTTCGCCTTCGTGCTCGTGGCGGCCGGAATTATTATTCTGCGCTATAAAGAACCCGAACGCCCGCGCCCGTTCCGGACACCGTTTGTGCCCTGGGTGCCATTGGGCGCCATCGCCTGCTGCGGCTATCTCATGTCCGAGCTTCCCTCCATCACCTGGATTCGTTTCTTCCTCTGGATGGTCGCCGGCCTCATTCTTTACTTCTGCTACGGCTTCCGCCGCAGCCGCTTGGCAGAGACCTCAACGTAAACACGCGAAACCGCAAAGACGCAACTCGATTGAAACCTCCAAATTGCAGCCCGGCACCCTCAGCGCCTTTGCCTCTTTGTCCTAGCATGCTACTATCCATCAAAGTTTTTGCCGCGTGCGCAAATTTCTTGAGCATCCGCAAAAGCTGGCTTCCTCAATTAACTTTTTTAACACATTTAACGCATTTGACTCTTCGCTTGCGCCTTTGCGTCTTTGCGTCTTTGCGTTAGATCTTCCACCTATGTCAGCCGCCACCTCAACCCAACCCGCCCACGTCGAAACCAAATTCGTCCAGGGCCTCGGCCTGCTCGACTCCACGATGCTGGTCGCCGGGTCGATGATTGGCTCAGGCGTGTTCATCGTTTCCGCCGATATCGCCCGGTCGGTCGGTGCCAGCGGTTGGCTGCTGCTGGCCTGGCTTGTCACCGGCGCCCTCACCGTTAGCGCCGCGCTGAGCTACGGCGAACTCGCCGCCATGATGCCCCGCGCTGGCGGCCAATATGTTTATCTCCGCGAGGCCTATAGCCCCCTGTGGGGATTCCTCTACGGCTGGACCCTGTTCCTGGTCATCCAGACCGGCACCATCGCCGCCGTCGCCGTCGCCTTCGCGCGTTTCCTCGGCGTGCTGGTTCCTGCCATTTCATCTACCGCTTGGATAATCGCGCCTATCAATCTTTCCGCCAAATACGCCTTCAGCCTCTCCACCCAGCAACTCGTCGCCATTCTGCTCATCGCGCTGCTCACTTTCATCAATACCCGAGGACTCCAGATCGGCAAGCTCATCCAAAACGTCTTCACCTCGGCCAAAACCCTCTCGCTCGTCGCCCTCATCTTTATCGGCCTCGTCCTGGCCCGGAACGCCGAGGTCATCAAAGCCAACTTCACCGACTTGTGGACTCCCCAAGGCGTTTCCCCGGTCAAACCCGATTTGTCCTCCCTCTCCAGTGTCGTGGCCACCAGCGGCGCTTTCGGTTTGTTCATCGCTTTCTGCGTGGCCCAGGTCGGCTCCCTCTTCTCCTCCGACGCCTGGAACAACATCACCTTCACCGCCGGCGAAGTAAAAAACCCGCGACGCAATATTCCCCTTTCGCTTGCCCTCGGCACCGGCTTGGTCACTGCCCTCTACATCCTGGCCAACCTCGCTTATCTCTGCCTGCTCCCCCTCAACCAAGTCCAGCACGCGCCCGATGACCGCGTCGCCACTGCCGCGATGGAAACCGTCTTCCACGGCGCCGGGCCCTTGATCATGGCGGTCGCGATTATGATCTCCACCTTCGGGTGCATTAACGGGCTGATCCTGTCCGGCGCGCGTGTTTATTACGCCATGGCGCGTGACGGACTCTTCTTCAAAGCCACCGGGACCCTCAATCAGAAGCACGTGCCCGCCGTCGCCCTGGTCCTCCAGGGCATTTGGACCTGCCTGCTGGTCCTGCCCCGCACCCGCCTTTACGACGAGCACGGCGCCCCCCAAATGGACCTCGCGACGGGGATGCAAAAATACGGGAATCTCTACAGCAACCTGCTCGATTACGTTGTCTTCGCCGTCCTTATCTTCTACGTCCTGACCATCGCCGGGTTGTTCGTCCTGCGCCGCAAACAACCCAACGCCGAACGCCCTTACCGGGCATTCGGCTACCCTGTCATCCCGGCGCTGTACATCCTCGCCGCCACCGTAATCATGTGCGTCCTGCTGGTTTACAAGAGCGCGCAGGCCGGCCCCGGTCTTGTTATCGTGCTCGCCGGAGTCCCGGCGTACCTGGTTTGGAAGAAGGCCCCCCCAGAGAACGATCACCGCAACAACGACCGGGCAGCTTGACTCCCCATCCGCAACACTGTAAGGAACCAGCATGAGCGGTACCTCAATTCGAGACGAAATGCTCAACCTTCCGGCTCAGGAGCGAGCTAAGCTGATTGACGATCTGTGGGAGTCCCTTGCCTCTGAAGAGATCAAACTGCGGGAAGCGGCCTGGGCGGCAGAGTCCGATCGAAGAATTGATGCTTTCGAAGCGGGCCAACTGCAAGCGCGTGATGCTCAGTCGGTCCTTTCTGATCTCCGAAAGGGCCTGCGAAGGTGAGGATGCGGTTCACCTCAACCGCCGAACCGGAACCAGCGGAGGCTCTCATTAACACCCCGCTTCAGCGGGGTGTGCCGAGCGAGTCGACGGATTTTAACCCTTTCAATTTCAAGGGTTTCCCCCGCGCGCACGGCGGTTTTCAGGATTCCTCGACCAAAGGGAACAAGTTCGAAACCAATGCTTTGCCCCGGCTCTCCCGGGACCTTCTACCTTTCATTGCCTCCATAACCCGCTGTGGAACCTGGAGCTTGACTTCCCTGCCGCCCTCACGCATTAACCAACCTCAACATCAAGTGCCTCACAACCACCACGCATGAACTTATTCCGCCGCAAGAGCGTCACCGACCTGCAAGCCGAGGCCCTGACCGATCACAGCCTCCATCGGGCACTCGGCCCCGTGAACCTCACTGCCCTGGGAATTGGCGCGATTATCGGTACAGGCATTTTTGTGCTGACGGGAATCGCCGCGGCGCAACACGCAGGCCCTGCTGTGGTGCTTTCCTTCATTCTAGCGGGTATTGCTTCTGGTTTCGCTGCTCTCTGCTACAGCGAGTTTGCCTCCTTGGTGCCGATGTCTGGCAGCGCTTACACATACGGATACGCCACCCTGGGCGAGTTATTTGCCTGGATCATCGGGTGGGATTTGGCCTTGGAGTACGCTGTGGGGGCGATCGCTGTGTCAGTTGGCTGGTCAAGTTACGTCGTTTCGTTTCTCAGAGATTTCGGTATTCTCGTGCCACCGGAACTAGCCGCAGCTCGTGGCACACACCTGATAGACATCCCAGCCGCTCTGGCAGCCACCCTGAAAGTGAGACCCGGTTGGACGGCAGTTGGCACGGGATTGGCCGACCAGCTCAGGAGTTTAGGTACCGATCCCACTAGCCTCCCCCATGCAACCGCTATTTTTAATCTGCCCGCAGTGATAATTGTAGCAGCCGTGACACTCTTGCTGGTCATCGGCATCAAGGAATCCGCCGGCTTTAACAATGTCATTGTTTTCATCAAGCTTGCGGTCGTTCTTCTGTTCATTGTCGGTGCGGTTCGCGCCATCAATCCTGCCAACTGGCATCCGTTCATCCCGCCTAACGGCGGCCATTTCGGCGAATTTGGCTGGTCGGGCGTTATGCGTGGCGCCAGTTTGGTATTCTTCGCGTACATCGGGTTTGATGCGGTCAGCACGGCAGCACAGGAATCGCGCAATCCCCAGCGCGATATGCCTATTGGTATTATTGGGTCACTGCTTATTTGCACGGTTCTCTACATCCTGGTTTCAGCCATCGCCACCGGAGTTATGCCTTACACCCAACTGGATGTGGCTGACCCGATTGCTGCCGCTGCCGACCACGCTGGTATGGGATGGATGGGACGTGTCATCAAACTCGGAGCAATTGCCGGCCTCTCCTCCGTCATTCTAGTGATGATGCTAGGACAAACCCGTGTTTTTTGGACCATGTCCAAAGACGGTCTCTTGCCCCCTTTCGTGAGTAGTGTTCATCCGCGTTTCAAAACCCCTTACGTCATCACGATCGCCACGGGCGTAATAGTGGCATTCTTTGGTGCTGTGTTACCCGTCCAAGATGCCGGTAATCTGTGCAATATTGGGACGCTGCTCGCGTTTGTTATCGTCTCGATCGGAATTCTCGTTCTGCGACTGCGCGAACCCGACCTGCCGCGGAAATTCAGGACTCCGTGGGTCTGGTTCGTAGCGCCGATGGGAGCTCTCTCATCGTTGGCGCTCATGGCTTTTTTGCCGCTTGAAACTTGGTTGCGGCTGCTTATCTGGTTCGTCATCGGCATGGTTGTTTACTTCAGTTACGGCGTGAGCAAAAGCAAGCTCGCCCAACCGCCTGCCCAACCCCGCTCCGAAGTTCCCTCGAAGTAACCCAAGCCGCCGCTGAGCTCCGCTGCCAGCTTCAATCAGGCCATGTTCACCGGGAAAAAGCGCGACCGCGTCTCCTGACAACTTGAAAACCTGACAACCTGAAAACCTGACAACCCCTGTTCGGTCCTCCTCCGTAAATACCCCCGCCCCTGCCCGTAATTCTTCCATTTGCGCCGAGGCGCCACCAGCGCGAGATTGTATCAGTAGCGATGATATGAAAATGCTGTTTTCCTCATCTGATCGCTCGGAAATCAAGCGCGTCAGAAAAAAGTTGTTCGAGGCCGGCATTCGCTGCCAGTTGCGCCATAACCCCGTCGCCCAGGGCCTTTTCGGAATTCCTTCCACCCCTGAGCTCTGGATCCAGAAGGACGGTGACATCCTCAAGGCCCTCCGCTTGCTCGGAGGCCAGCGCTTGCAGCAAATGACCGTTATCGTCCCCGGTTCTTAATCAACCCGGCCACGTGCCGCTCGGCTGGCCAGCGACCGGGCGCGTTCTCATTAACACCGCGCTTCAGCAGGTGCGGGGAGCTGCCGGGGAACTGCCCTGCACATTCGGAACATTGCGTCCCGCTGGGGCCGGGGCGAACCTCGGCCACAAACCCGCTTTGCATCGCAGGCATCCCAAAACAGGACCGACCCCCGGGCAACCTTCAACTTTCAACCTTCAACCTTCAACCTTCTTCGTTCACCACAATCCATTTGACGCCACCGACCGCCTCACCTACCTTCCGGTGACCGTGGCTAAGACCGTTCACCCGTCCAATTCTGCTGCGTGGCCGCATGTTTTGCGAGCCACGCCCATGAGCTTTGCCCCGCGACGGTAGGCGGCTGCTCGGCACGGAGATTCGCGGATGCGGTAAAGGTGTCAACTCATGAAAGTTAAAATCACCATCGCCGTTTGTATCGTGCTGCTGGCCGTCGTCGGACTGGCCGGAGTCAAAATGATGCAATTCAAAGCGCTCATGGCCGCAGGCAAATCCTTTGCTCCGCCCCCTGAATCAGTCTCCTCGTTCGTTGCGCGCGAGGAGAAATGGCAGGGCACTTTGACGGCCATCGGTTCCGTCACCGCGGTCCAGGGTGTCACGATCACACCCGAAATCTCCGGCACCGTTTCCGAGATCGCCTTTGAATCGGGTGCCGTCGTTGCCAAAAGCGACCTGCTGCTCCGCCTGGACATCTCCTCCGAGAACGCCCAACTGCGGGCCATTGAAGCCCAGGTCGAACTGGCTCGTCTCACCCTCGAGCGCGAGCGCACGCTCCGCAGCCAGAACATGATCTCGCAATCGGAACTGGATGCCGCCGAGGCCACCCTCAAACAAAACCAGGCCAATGCCGATAACATCCGCGCCACCATCGAGAAAAAGACCATCCGCGCGCCCTTTGCCGGACGCCTCGGCATCCGTCAGGTGAACTTGGGTCAGTACCTCGATACCGGCAAACCGATCGTTTCGCTCCAGTCGCTCGCCCCCATCTTTGCGAATTTCTCCTTGCCGCAGCAGGAATTGGCCCGCCTCAAAACTGGCATGCGCGTCCGGCTCACCACCGACGCCTATTCCGACCGCAAATTTGAAGGGTCCTTGACGGCGATCAATCCCGACCTGGACCAGTCCACTCGCAGCGTCGGCTTGCAGGCTACGTTCGAGAACGCCGAACAAGCCCTCCGTCCCGGTATGTTCGCCCGGGCCGAAGTCCTCCTGCCCGAAGACCAAACCGTGCTCGTCATACCCGCTACTTCCGTCCTGAGCGCTCCCTACGGCGACTCGGTGTATGTGATCGAATCAGATTCAACCGGCCAGAATGGAAAACCAGGCCTCACCGTGCGACAGCAGTTTATCCGCACCGGCCGCGCCCGCGGCGATTTCCTCAGCGTGGACTCCGGCCTTAAACCCGGCGACCGCATCGTCAGCTCCGGCGTCTTCAAACTCCGGAACAAAATGTCCGTGGTCGAGAACAATGATTTGACCCCCAAACCCGCCCAGGCTCCCAAACCGTCGGATAGTTGATCTCAGAATGAATTTCTTTCCCATTTTCTCGCCTCAATCATTCTGCTCTAATCCTTCTGCCATTCCGACTTGGTTGCGGATTTCGGATTCCATTCGGGCCGCGGCATGAAATCCTTCACCGATCTCTTCATCCGCCGCCCCGTCCTCGCCCTGGTGGTGAACCTGGTCATCTTGATCGCCGGTCTCCAGGCCATCCGCTCCCTCACCGTCCGCCAATATCCCCGCAGCGACAATGCCGCCGTGACTGTCACCACCGTCTATGTCGGTGCCAGCGCCGACCTCGTCCGCGGCTTTGTCACCACCCCCCTCGAACGCGCCATTGCCGCCGCGGATGGCATCGACTACATCGAATCCACCAGCAAACTCGGCCTCTCCACCATCAATGTCCGCCTGAAGCTTAATTATGACCCCAACAAGGCGCTCGCCGAAATCAGCGCCAAGGTCAACCAGGTCCGCAACGACCTGCCTCCCGAGGCCGAGGTCCCGACCATCAACATTGTCTCCGCCGACTCCCAGTTCGCCGCCGCTTACCTGAGTTTCACCGCCGACATTCTCGAGGCCAACCAAATCACCGATTACCTCGTGCGCGTCGTCCAGCCCCGCCTTAGCGCGCTGGAAGGCGTGCAGCGGGCCGACATCCTCGGCGGACGCACCTTCGCTATGCGCATCTGGCTTAAGCCCGACCGCATGGCTGCGTTTAACATCAACCCCAATCAAGTCAGGGAGGCCTTGGCCGCCAACAACTTCCTCTCCGCCGTCGGCCATACCAAGGGCGCCCTGGTCCAGGTCAACCTCAGTGCCAACACCGACCTCCGCTCCGTCGAGGAATTTCGCAACCTCGTCGTCCGCCAGTCCGGCGACAATCTCGTTCGGTTGAGCGACATCGCCGACGTCAGCCTCGGCGCCGAAGACTACGATTCCGAGGTGCGTTTCAGCGGCCAACGCGCCGTTTTCATGGGCGTCTGGCCCTTGCCCAACGCCAACTCCCTGGATGTCATCAAACGCGTTCGCGCCGAGATGCTCCTTATCCAAAAGGAGCTTCCCACCGGTCTGACCGGGGGCATTGCTTACGACGCCACCAAGTACATCGAGGATTCCATCCATGAGGTTCTCAAGACTCTGACTGAAACTCTGCTCATCGTCGCAATTGTCATCTACCTGTTCCTCGGCTCGCTTCGTTCGGTGTTGGTGCCCCTGGTCGCCATCCCTATCTCCCTCGTCGGCGCTATCTTTCTGATGCAACTCTTCGGCTTCACCATCAACCTGCTGACGCTCCTGGCCATTGTGCTCTCCGTCGGTTTGGTCGTCGATGATGCCATTGTCATCGTCGAAAATGTCGAACGCCATGTTCGCGAAGGTCAATCGCCCCTCAATGCCGCTTTGCTCGGCGCCCGTGAGTTGGTCAGCCCCGTCATTGCCATGACCATCACCCTTGCCGCCGTCTATGCGCCCATCGGTCTGCAAGGCGGGCTCACCGGCTCCCTTTTCCGCGAATTCGCCTTCACCTTGGCCGGGGCGGTCTTCATTTCCGGTGTCGTCGCCCTCACGCTCTCACCGGTAATGTCCTCCAAGCTGCTCGACGCCGGCCGCGAGGATCACGGCCTGACTGGCCGCATCAATCGCGGGTTCGACCGCCTCCGCCGGACCTACGCCCGCGTCCTCGATGCGACCCTCTCTGCGCGCCCGGCCGTGTACCTGGTCTGGGTCGGGTTGAGCCTGCTGGCGTTTCCCATGTTCCGCATGGCCTGGAGTTCGAAGGAACTTGCGCCACCAGAGGATCAGAGTTTCGTCCTGGGCATCGTCGAGGCCCCGGCCGATGCGACCATCGACCAGACCACCTTTTACACCGAGGCGGCCAACAACCTGTTAACCAATACCCCCGAGGCGAGCAAAACCTTCCAGATCACCTTTCCCGACAATGGCTTTGGCGGCCTCGTGCTCAAACCCTGGGGCGAGCGCAAACGCACTGTCTTCCAAATCTCCCCCGAAGCGCAGCAGAAAGTCAGCCGCATCCCGGGGATTCGCACCATGATCGTCACCCCACCCTCTCTGCCGGGCGGGGGAACCTTCCCGGTCGAGATTGTCATCGCCTCTACTGCCGAGCCGGAAACGATTCTCGGATTCGCCACCACGTTACAGCAACGAGCTGCGGCTAGCGGTATATTCGCTTTTCCGCCCGTGATTGATACCAAACTTGACCAGCCCGAAGAGGAACTGGTCATGGACCGCGACAAGGTCGCTTCCCTGGGCCTCGATATGGCCACCGTTGGCTCGGACCTCGCCGCGTTGGTCGGCGGCAATTTTGTCAACCGATTCAGCCTCGCGGGCCGCAGCTACAAAGTCATCCCGCAGCTCAAGCGCGTCGAACGCCTCAACGCTAGCCAGCTCGAAAGCACTTACGTCAAAGGGCCCAACGGCCAGCTCGTGCCACTCAGCACCTTCGCCGTCCTGAAGAAAAAAACCGGGCCCCGCTCGTTGAACCGCTTCCAGCAATTCAATGCCGTCAAAATCAGCGGCGTCGCCATCCGCCCGATTGACGAAGCCCTTCGTTATCTCGAAGGTGAAGCTGCCAAAATCCTCCCCGAGGGCTACAAACTGGATTACACGGGCGAATCCCGCCAGTTGCGTGTCGAGGGCAACAAATTCTTGCCGTCCTTTCTCCTCTCGGTCGTTCTCATCTTCCTCGTCCTCGCGGCCCAATTCAACAGCTTCCGTGACCCATTCATCATCATTCTGGGTTCCGTCCCCCTCGCCATGTTTGGTGCGCTCATCTTCAGCTTCCTCAAAATGCCCGGACAAGGCATGCCCTTCTTTACCAACGGCTGGACCACCACCCTCAACATCTATGCCCAGGTCGGTCTGGTCACTCTCGTCGGCCTGGTCTCCAAGAACGGCATTCTCATCGTCGAGTTCGCCAACCAGCTCCAGCGCCGCGGCCTGAGCAAGGTCCAGGCCGCGCGGGAAGCTGCCCTCGTGCGGTTGCGGCCCGTCCTGATGACCAGCGTCGCCACCGTCTGCGGCCATTTCCCCCTCACCCTCGTCAGCGGCGCCGGCGCCGCCGCCCGAAACTCCATCGGCATAACTGTGGTCGCCGGCATGGCCCTCGGAACCATTTTCACTCTCTTGGTCATTCCCTCCATTTATGTCCTGCTCGCCAAACAGCACGCCGGTGAAGCGCCTGGGCTGCTGGGCCAGGATTTCAATCTCGCGGAAGCGGTCCATGAGCCTGGCGCCGAACTGGCCCCGGCCAAATAAGCTCAGATACCGGTCTATGTCATTCCCCGCCTTTCCCCTGTTTCCCCTTTGTTTCTTTATTGTTTTCCTCGTCGCATCCCTGAATTGAACAAATTGACTCCCCCAATCGTCCATTAGCTAGACTATGAAAAAGTCATTATTAACTACTGCTATTCTGGCCACCGCGGTTTTCCCGCTGCTCACCGGCTGCGTCGAGCGCCGCGTCGTCTATGTCCAAAGCCCGCCCCCAGGCGGCCCGCCGCCGGCTGAAGTGGTGGTAACCGAAGCGCCCCCCGCTCCTCAGGTCGAGGTTGTCACCGTAGCGCCCGGCCCGGAATATGTCTGGGTAGGCGGCTACTGGGCCTGGCATGGACGCTGGGTTTGGGCTCCAGGTTCCTGGGTCGTGCGGCCCCATCCCCACGCGGTTTGGGTCGGCGGCCGTTGGGGTCATCGCGGCCGCGGCTACATCTGGATCGGCGGCCACTGGCGGTAAGCACCGCCTGCGCACGAAGCTTGGATCAAAACGCTAACTCGCGAAACTTTCAAATCCAGGCTTGCATTTCTCAATCCGTCCCTTATTTTGTCCGAGCCTGCACGGAAGCGAGCGTAGCTCAGCCTGGTAGAGCATCACGTTGCCAACGTGAGTGTCGAGGGTTCGAATCCCTTCGCTCGCTCCATTTAAATCAAGAGCTTCCCACTCACCTTCCCCCGACCGCTTTTTCCGCTCCGTTCCATTCGGTGCCGGGTTCACCTCGGAACCCGGACGCGGAAGTATTGCTGGGGGCTCGACGGCACAAGCGTATAAGGGCTGGACGCACCAGTAATATCCGTGTAAGGCCCCATGATGGTGGTCGCGGATTGCAGCGTGCCCGCCGTCCACGTCAGCACCAGTTGACCGCTGACCGTCTGGCACTGCAGGGTCAAGGCGGGTGGCACAATAGCCCCGTAGGTGGCGAAGGCACTGTCCGCCATCGTGGCCCAGCTCGCCCACACCCAGGCAGGGGACCGGACGCTGTTTTCCATCCGGACTTCATCCATCGAGCCATTGAAACATAAGCCGCCGGTCGTGCCGGGTGTGCCGGTCAGCAGCGCCCCGCAACGCACGTAATTGGTCGCCTGGAACGCGGTGTCCACTCCGCTATTGATCGTTTGATCCACGCCATCCACGAAGACGTGGACCTCGCCATTGACCCCATCCATCGTGCCGGTGAGGAGATGCCATTGCCCGAAGGTCACCGCATGAGCGGCGGTTCTGGGCGAGACATTGCCGCCGACCCCATCGGCGGTGTCGAAATAAATTATCCCGTCATTGGTTAGGTAGCTATTGACATAAAAATCAAAGCCGGCGGTGTTCCAACCGCCCTGCTTATTGCACCAGATGGTTTGTTCGCTCATGGCGGTGGGTGCGATATTGACCCAGGCCGACAGCGTGAAGGTCTTCCCACTGTTCACTAAACCCGCGTTGAGAAACTGCGAGCTGCCGTTGAAGGCGCTCCCGTGCCCGCTCACGCCGGTGGTCAACACCGGCGCCATCCCCGAAGTCGCCGGATACTGCAGCGTGCTGTCGGCAAAGGGGAATCCACTTTGGCTCAGGTGATAGACCAGGAGGAAGTTATTCGAGCCGCTCAGCGTCGTCCACACGGCCGCGTTGGTGTTCCAGGACGGCATCGCGCTGTCGGCGGCGTTGCCCCAGTACGCGGTGATGTAATCGTTGGTGGTCGCGAGCGAGGGCACTTGCACCCAAATCTGCGATTCCCCGGCCGGATTCCATTCATCGATCTGGAAAGGCAATTCCCTGCCGCCGGCGCTGGTAAACCGGAGGTCGGCGCCGTCGCTCGGCGAGGCAAATTGCGCATAAGAGAACCCGGGAATGTTGGTGCTCAATCGTACCAGCACCGGGAAGTTCGTCACGCCCAGCCCATTGGTGTAGCCGCTGAAAGTGAGCTGCATCGCATTGTAATTGGAGGGGTTCAGGAACGTCGCCGCCACCCCGACCAGCGCGCCGGTGCTGGAATTCACGCTGCCCTGACCGTTGCTGATGGTGACCTCGTAGTAGTTGGTCCCCGTGAGGGCTCCAAACGAGTAGGCGGAGTTCGTTGCGTCGGAAATGTTCTGGCCATTGAGGGTCCACTGGTAGCTGAACGGCTGCGCGCCTCCCGCCACTACCGAGAAAGATACCAGGTCGCCCTGCCAGACTATCTGGTAGAGCGGCTGCACATCGGTCAGCACTACCGGGCCGCTCGACACGACAGCGGAGACCGGCTGACTCATGTGGTCTCGGATGCAAGGTTTGCCGATGGCATCGACATAAAGCTGATAGCTTCCAGGAGCCAACCCCATCTGGCTGAGATTGGTTTGATACACCCCCGTCCGCACAGAAACCAGGAACGCCGCGTTCCCCCCGTTGGTCGCGGCGTAGATCTCGTAATGGTCAACCGTTCTCTCGTCGCCGGCGGTGATGGTCCACGACAGGAGGTTGGACGTATTCACTTGGCCGCTTAACGCAAAACTGTTCTCGATCCCGGACTCGACTTGCGTTCCTTCCTCCCAGTCGCTCCACGTCGTCCACTGCATCCGGGTCATATTGCTGGGAATCGCAGTATTGATGGCGGCAGCCCTTTGCACTACACAAAGTCCATTGCTGGAAGGGAGATACTTGCCCATCGACCAGCTCACGGACTTCGTCAGGGTTCCGTTGAAATTTCCGCACATCGCGCCGAAAGCCTTTTTTCCCGATGACCGGATCGCGCTGTAGGGCGCCGTCACCGCCGCCAGGTTAAACGGGTCGCTGTAGTTGACTCCGGTGTCATATTCGTGCGTCCATTCGAAGCACTCGTCTTCCCAGGACTCGGAAAGGTAGCTGGTCCCCTGCTCCACCCAAACCATGTTGCCCCCGGTTTCGGCTTTAAGGTCAATCATGGCCGCCGCACCGAGAGTGGAGCGCACGCCAAAAAACATCAAGATCGGCTTCCCGTTGGCTAAAGGCTCGTGCTCGTAGTTGGTGTCGCTGAAGTACTGGTTTTGACAATACTGGATCTGAGTCACCAGGTTGTTCGTGCTCGTCCCCCCCTGCACCCCTTTATCCACCATGATGATATAGGTGAACGTGTTTCCAGGGATGCTCGCTAAATACGATTTTATTTTTTGGGTCGCTCCATCCGTGCTATGGCCCTGTCCATACCAATCAATGACCACGCCGTTGAACCCGCGATTCTTCATGTCGGTAATCATTGCGGCCACGTAGCTGCTCAGGTTATTGGTCAGCCCGATGCTGATATGCGAACTGGTGCCGAACCAGGGAGTCGCATGGGCGAACCAGCGCAGGTCACGTCGGTTGGGAATCAGCGTATGCACGTCGGTTTTTGAAACGTGTCCGGGCGTGATCGGATTCAACGACTCGTCCATCTTCGTGGGATCAACCGGCATGGTTGTGCCGTTCTGGTTTACCCAGGTCGTCGTCCCAAAGTTCGCGTCGAAGTTGGCCTGGTTGTAGGCCGGATATGCCGAAGTGTTGTGATTGGTCAAGGAAGCCAGCGTCACATTGAAATCCAGGCCAAACACCGTCGTGGCTTGGGCCATCAGGCCCAGCATGATCCACCGGAAAGCGCGTAATGGCCCCTTCCTTTTCCCTTGCTCAGGTGCTCCTCGCATTGTCAAAAATGAGTTGTCGTTAACCAAATTTCAGACGTCCTTTACATCCTACCCTCTCTTCCCGCCTCCTCGCTATCGTATGTTTATACGTCCCGACCCCCGGGCACGCTGGACGTCGTCGGCTTCGACACCAGCGTTCCTGCAGTCATCCCCGACTTGGCGCACTTTATTCAGACCAGGTTGTTCCTCGCTTGCGAGTCATCTCTTGGGTTGAAATCATCGGCTCGTGAAAACGAAGGCGAGACAGGTTCGGAAACGCACCTCTCCTCGGACACAAGTAACGCGACTTCTGGCGCGACTGCACCAGCAGCCTGTGAGGTATTTGCCGGAACGTCCCGTGGAGGCAATTTCTCAGTTCATATAAGCTCTATCCGCCTATGACCCAGAAATTATTCCACTACTATCTCATACCACAGTGTCTTGAACCGTGGGCCGATTTCAAAGGAGAGCTTGCCCGCAGCCAACTTAGCCGGCACCTCACCGGCGCGTGCTCCCTTCCCATCCAGTGCCTGAATCCGCGCCGCATTGGCGGTGGTCGCCAAAGTGACTTTCGCCGAGATCCCCTCGCAGATTGTCGGCGCCTGGCCCCATTGGGTGCCCACGCTGGTGTGGTCCGCATTCCAACCCATGCCGGTGTTTTCGACATTCCCGGCCGCCACCAGAAGTAACCGGCCCGATCGGTTTAGCGGTCGACCATCCACGGCGTTGAGCGTCAGCACGGCGAAGTTTCGCGCGTTGGCCTTCACGTCGAATTCCGCCCCTCCCAGCACCGTGGTTTTGCCCGTGCAGTGTCCCACGACGGCTTTGGCCGCTGGCGCATCCACCGTGTAAACTCCGGCCTTTACATCCCACGACACCGGCGACTTGGCTGCCTCACTGAGGTCGGTTTCCGGTTTACCGCCCGAAGTGAATCGCAGCTCGGCGCGATGCGTAACGAGGTCGCTGATGGACACGCCGGCTTTCTTCCAGACATCTGCCATCGAAATATTGCCCGCGGTAAGTTCCTCGACCTGCGCGGCAGGTACCGCCAGCCGGGCTGTGCTGCTGACAGCCTCGACCTCGCCACGCCGGAACATCAGCGCCGCAACGGGGAGGAAGGCCAGCTTGGCGGGATGCTGTTGCAGGGAGAAGTACCCGGTGATCCGGCCTGCGTCGGCCTCGGGGCCGCCCCAGTCGAACTGGAAAAGCCCATCCCAATCCTGCACGGCGGCAAAGCTGGCGATCATCGGGAACATTTCCGCCGCGTAATGGCTGGGCGCGGGATGGTCGTATTCGCTGACCGTGAAAGGCTTGCCCGCCACGCGATAAATGGCCAGTCGGGCCAGGTTCCCCCCGCTCTGGTCGGCGGCCATCGGCGTGTTGCGGATATGCCAATTGGCCCCATCCCACGGCCGGCCAGGGAAACTCGGGTGCTGCCAATACGCGTGCATATCCACAAAGTCATTGAACGATTCCCGGTAGGTCCCGGCAATGCCGCCGTAGCTGGCCTGGGTATCAATAATGGCAGCCTCAACGCCCAGGTCTTTTTTGAGGAATGTGCGCATCCCGTCGGTGTAGCTCCGCTCGGTCTCGGCCAGGAACCGCGTCCAAGCCAGGCCCCGCGGCGTTCCTTGCGTGCGCGCCGGGGCTTCGACACTGCCGGCTTCCAACGATTCCGCCGGCTTCAGCCCGAGCGAACCCCCACGCCGCAGTGTTAAGTCCTTAATCGAAAAGGCGCCCACCGGCCCGCCGCCCACCACCACGTCGAAGCGCACCGTACCGGCTTCCACTTGAGCCGCGCGGAAGGCATAGCTGAAGCTCTTCCACTCTGCCCCAAGGTCAGCCTCTTCGCTGAGGCCGCAATTGTGCCAGTCCGGCTTATTGAGCCTCGTGCTGAGGGCCAGCCGGCGGGGGAGGTCGGAGCGCGCGCTGAATTCCAGCGTGTAGAGCTGTCCTTCTTCAAGAGTCAGCCCCGGCCACTGAAGCTGGGCATGCCAGCTCACCTCGGGGACTTTGAATAGGTGGATTTGTGTCTCGCCCGTCTGGTGGCCGCCCGCCAGGGCTTGGTGGCCTCCTGCCACGGCGTAGGTAATCGCAAAATACTCACTTCCCTGCGTGCTCGGCCGCCCCGGCAAAAGATTGGTCCCCAATGCTTCGCGGCCGCCCCAGGCGGCGGCCAGCTTCTCCGTGGAACCGTGCCGTGCTTTAAGCCAATGGTTCCATTTCGTCAGCACCTCCGCGCGATAATACTCCGGTAACGAGGCCACCTTGAGCTGCAGCAGCGAGTTCTCGTTGTTGATCTCGACGATGGCCACGCAAGGCTCTTTGGCATAGCCACTGTGCGTGTAGGCATTCACGTGCGTCAGCAACGTCCGCGCGTAGTCCCGCTGCATGCGGATCATCTGGTCGTTGATCTTGTCGATCGCCTTGCCGTAATTGGGCAGCTTCTCCTGCCGTTCGCGGTTGCTGGCCAGCCCGTCAGGGAAGTCTTCGCCCTCCCAATAGTTGCGCGAGATATGGAGGTTGATATCGGCGTAAATGCCCTGCCGCTTGAGCGCCGCGATAAAATAATCCAGTCGGTCGAGTTGGTCCGGATCAAATTCGTTTTTCTTCGGCGTGCCGGCCTTCCAGATGCCGCGCGGCGCCGCCTGGTTGTCGATATGGTGAAAGCGGATGCAGTTGATCCCGAGGCTCGCCAGGCGCCTCGCCAGCTTGTCGGCGGTGTCGTGGTCGGGGAAACAACTTCCAAAAGTGAAATTGCTGGCCAGGAATCGGACACGCTTGCCGCTTCCATCGACGAAATGCCCGTCCCGCGCACGCACAA
Source organism: Binatia bacterium (assembly GCA_035566895.1). Taxonomy (GTDB): domain Bacteria; phylum Verrucomicrobiota; class Verrucomicrobiia; order Limisphaerales; family UBA8199; genus DATMQA01. The sequence goes on along the minus strand of DATMQA010000069.1, from coordinate 23,594 downwards.
ACCCATGCCCGCCGGCGGGTCGGTCATTGAGCCACGAGACGTCCACGACCGAGTCGGCCGGGGGCGCCGCCAGTCCGGGAATGACGAACGGAAACATCTCCTCGGCCGCGGCCGCCTGCGCCGGGAGCGATGGGGTGGAAAGCGCGACCAGGCACGCGAAAACATTGCTGAGCTTCATGCTGTTGTCCGTAACTGCCCATCAAAGAATTTCAAGGCAAATCCTCGCCACCATTGCGTTGCGCGCCCAGGACAGCGCTCGCATTGGCCGGACAAATTTGCCCATTGACGTCGTTGACGCAACTGAGCAAAAAGCTCTTCCCCACCACCACACCAATGACCGTTCCGATGATCGCTCCGGCTGCGAAATCCGAGAACCAATGGATGGTCATCGAGACGCCGACTCCGACATAGAGCGCGTAGGCGATCGCTACATACCCCACCCACTTCCGTTTCGGAAAGAGCGTGAGTGTTGTCGCCGCCATTGCGAATGCGATGGTGGTATGAGACGACGGCCACCCCCAGAAGACCCCGCCGCGCAGGAAGCCGAAGTGAAAAAGATGGCTCAGATCTGCGCCGACGCCGCGCGTGGGATGGGCGCGGCCGGTAACCGCCTTGTATGCCGAGGAGACCAGAGAGCCGATGAGTTCCGCCTGCCCAACAGCCCACCCGGCCAGTGTGGTCTTGGCGCTTGTGCTGATGCTGCCGAGCGCAAACAGGAAAAGCGGCAAGACTATGGGCAAGAGTCCGCCGATCTGGACGGCCGGAAACATCCAGGAACGAAGGCTCGGCTCGCGCGTCGAGGCGAAATAGCGCCAGTCGAAACCCGACGCAACGAGGATGAAAGTGAGAAGGATAGCAATTACGTGCCAAATGATCAGCCGGCCCTCGAAACAGGCGATGATGTTACGAGGCAGGGTCGAAAGAAACTGTTTCATGTGGAGGTCGTAGTTTCCTTTGTCGTCGAAACGGATAGCTGCCTTCGGGGGTCCACCCTGGTCTTCAAGCGGGTGCGTTCGCGTTATGATAAAGACATTGTTCCTCGTCCGCCACGCAATACCTTTTTATGCAATTCTTCTCTCGTAAAATCCGGACAAGCTGCTGCAGGGATAACTGGCCTTGCCCCAGGGCGTGACTGGCAATAACCGATGCTTCGCAAGGATATACCGCGCACAAAGGCTCAAACAATTCTCCGTTCACCGGAACAACCCCGCAACCCGGTTCGAGCAAACCCAAAAGCTTCTTCACGTGCCCTCCGGTCATTTGTGGCATATCAATCGCCAGCGCGAACAAGTGCGAAGTTTGCAAACGCGACAACGCAGCCGCGATGCCGCTGAGTGGGCCGCGCGAGGGCTGTTCATCCAGCACCACCTCAATTTCCCCAGGGCACCAGGCGGGGCGAGTGCGGGCCGAAACCCACAATCGTTGCGGTTCCAGTTCGCGAAGCAGGCGCAATTGCCTTTGCCAGAGCCGCTCGCCGGCAACCATCAGCGTCGCTTTGTCGGTCCCCATGCGGCGCGATTCCCCGCCAACTAGCAGCATGGCAGTGAACGTCATTTGGCCCAGCATATCATGACTCGCGACTCTGGGGAAATTCTCTATTGGCAAAACTAGCCTGCGGCAGGGGACAGTTGGCCATGGAAGGCTGCGTCACGCCACCCGGCGGGCGACCCCCTTTTCGCTTCCCTTTTGCAGCTTCGCGGTCTTTATTTGGCATCGTAAAGTCTCCTGGTTTGGCCATTTTGACGCCCTTAACCAGTATCAAGTTATGAACATCGCCCCACTAAAGATGAGCCTGCCCGCACTGGTGGCCGGTTCGATTGTCCTGGCCGTCGGCGCACAGGAAACGAAGCCCACCGCGCAGCTCAACCTCCCCATCGCCCCCGGCCCGTTTCAGCCGACGATGGAATCGCTCACGAACTACTCCTGCCCCGAGTGGTTCCGCGACGCCAAATTCGGCATCTGGGCCCATTGGGGGCCACAGGCTGTGCCGATGGACGGCGACTGGTACGCCCGCGGCATGTACGAACCCGGTAACAAGCACTATACCTATCACACCAACCACTACGGCCATCCTTCCGAGTTCGGGTATAAGGACATCATTCCGCTGTGGAAGGCCGAGAAGTGGGACCCGGACCGGCTCATGCAGCTATACCAGAAAGCCGGCGCGAAGTATTTTGTCAGCATGGGGTCGCATCATGACAACTTTTTCCTCTGGAACTCGAAGCTCCATCGGTGGAATGCCGCGAACATGGGGCCGAAACGCGACGTCGTCGGCGAATGGCAGAAGGCGGCGCGGAAATACGGCCTGCGGTTCGGGGTTTCAGAACACCTCGGCGCCAGCTTCACCTGGTTTCAGAGCAGCCATCGCTCGGACAAAACCGGCCCCAAGGCCGGGGTTCCTTACGACGGTGCCAATTCCAACTACTGGGATCTCTATCACTTCCCGGCGGAACCCGGCGACACCGGTTGGTACAGCAAGAATCCCAAGTGGCACCAGGAATGGTACAACTCGATCAAAGAAGTCGTGGATAACTATCACCCCGACCTGCTCTACACCGACGGCGGTGTTCCGTTTGCAAACGAGGTTGGCCTGAGCATGATCGCCCATCTCTATAACCAGGACGCGGCACGTCACCATGGAAAAGCCGAGGTGATTTACACCTGCAAGCAGAAGTCCTCGGGCCGCTGGATTGAGGACCTCGAACGCGGCATCATGCCCAAAATTGACCCCTATCCGTGGCAAACCGACACCTCGATCGGCGACTGGTTCTACAACCGCAACTGGAAGTTCCAGCCCGTGCGCTGGGTCATCCATATGCTCGTCGATAACGTCAGCAAAAACGGCAACCTTCTGCTCAACGTCGTCCAACGCCCGGACGGCTCGCTCGACCCCGATGTCGAAACTATGCTCAGCCAACTTGCCGACTGGAACGCCATCCACGCCGAAGCCATCTTCGGCTCGCGGCCCTGGCTGGTCTACGGGGAGAGTGCAGTCAAGGTGAAGGGCGGTCACTTCAAAGAGGACTTTAAATACGACGCGAAGGAAATTCGGTTCACCACCAAGGGAGCAACCCTCTACGCCATTGCGCTTGGCTGGCCCGACGACCGCCGGCTCATCGTCCGTTCCCTCGCCAAGCCTCCGGGCCAGAACGTCAATAACCTTGCGGCCGTCCGCTTGCTCGGTTATAAGGGCAAAGTGGATTGGAAGCAGACTGCCGACGCTTTGGTCGTCACGCTCCCGGAGCAAAAAATATCCGAGTTCACTGCGGCGCTCAAGATCACCGGCACCGAACTGACGAACATCTCCTTCACTATGCCGGCACAAGCTCTCCTTCCTGATGGCGGGCGATGAATCTGCGCTCTCTGAAATTCATCCGGGCCGAGTAAGGAAGCAAAATGACCTGCCCGGTAGAAAGCGACCAGCATTCGTCCGTCACACGTTGCGCGTGGGCGAACGGCGACCTTTACATCGCTTATCACGACCACGAATGGGGAAGGCCTGTGCATGATGACCGGCTGCTGTTTGAGTTTCTCATCCTCGAAGGCGCTCAGGCTGGGCTGAGCTGGATTACCATTCTCAAGAAGCGTGAAAATTACCGGCGGGCGTTTGATAATTTCGACCCGCGCAGAGTTGCCCGATACGATGCACGCAAGATTCAGAAGCTGCTAGCCGATCCCGGCATCGTGCGCAATCGGCTCAAGCTCGAGTCGGCGGTGCGAAATGCCAAGGCGGTGCTCAACGTGCAAAAGGAATTCGGCAGTCTCTCGAAGTACCTCTGGCAGTTCGTCGGCGGACAACCCATTCGCAACCGCTGGAAATCGCTGAAAGAAATTCCCGCCCGGACGCCGGAATCCGACGCCATGAGCAAGGATCTGAAGAAACGCGGTTTCAACTTCGTCGGTTCGACCATTTGTTACGCCTTCATGCAGGCCGTTGGCATGGTCAACGACCACACGACCGATTGTTTTCGTTACGGCAAGTAGCCGCCGAGGTAACGAGGCGGATGGCGCTATGAATTGCTCCCAAGATCCGCCTCGTAACCTCGGCGGCTACTGGCTGGAGCGCCATTTTAAAACAGGGTCCCTATCCCCTTTCGAAGTCGATGAAGCCTTTGTCCACCTCGACCGAGGCTAGGCGCACCCGGAGTTTGTCGCCGACATCGATACCCTGCGTGCCACGAATGAGCCGGCCCTCGGCGGGGAAGGCAAGCAGGCGGACGTAGGTTCCCTTCTGCGAAGCGCCGGTCACAATGCCATCGAAAACCTCGCCGACCCGCTGGCTGAGCAGGCTGGCGGCGACGACCTTGCGCATCAACCGCTCGACCTTCCGCGCGGCGTCCTCCCGGTCGGTGCAGTGGGCAGCGATCAAGGCCAGTTCGGCCGGCGAGTACGGCGAGGCACCGTCCGCGGCAGCGGCCTTGAGCAGGCGCTGCGTGATGAGGTCCGCATAGCGGCGGTTGGGCGCGGTCGAGTGCGTGTAATCGGTTACGGCCAAACCAAAGTGGCCTTCCTTTTCTGTGCCTGGAGCCTCCACGACATATTCGCCGGGGCCGAGCAATTTAACGATAGCGAGCGAGAGGTCGGGAAAATGAAGCGGATCGGCCGCTTGCCGGGCCGCGAGGAAATTAGACAAAGCGCGCGGGTCAGGAGTATCGGGGAGTTTGGTGCCGTGCTGCTCAGCGACGGCTTGAATCCGGTCCCAACGCTGAGGAGTTTTTACCACCCGCCGAATCGAAACTCTTTGATGGTCGCGCAGGTACTTCGCTATGGCGACGTTCGCGGCCACCATGAAGCTCTCAATGATGTCCTCAGCGGGATTATGCTGCCGGACGGCCAGGGCCTTGACTTCTCCGTTTTCAAGGACCGGCGTAGCCTCGACTGAATTGAAGGCAAGCGCCCCGTGTTGCTTGCGAACACCCCGGAGCTTTTCGGAAGTCTCCTGCTGCAGCCGAAGTTGGGCTTCCATGCCCGGCGCCTTGGAGATGGCGGAGGGTACGGGTGCGCCCCCTTCCAGCCAGGCGCCCGTTGTGCTGTAGGCCAATTTCGCCGCATTCCTCAGCCACGCGGGATACACCTCATGATACTCGGCTTCGCCTGACGGTACGATGCGCACTTCGGTAATGAGGACCAGGCGGTCTTGCTCCTGCAGCAGCGAAGTCCGCTCCGTGGACAGTTCCGGCGGCAGCATGGGAAAAGTTTCGACTCCGGTGTAAACCGAGGTGCTCTCGGCTGCGGCCCGGCGGTCAATCGCCGAGCCCTTTGTCACGGAGGAATCGACGTCGGCGATTCCGACCAGCAGCCGAATCGTGCCATCGGGAGATTTCTCCACATATTCGACCTGGTCCAAGTCGCGGGATTCGTCGTTGTCAATCGAGGACCACAGCAGCGACCGCAGGTCGCGAGCCTCCGTCGACGAGGCAAGTGGCCCGGCTGGCTTCGCGCTGCTGACCTCCCGAAGCACGTCCGGTGGAAACCCGGGGTGAAATCCTGCTTCCGAAACGGCGCGGTTCGCTCGTTGTTTCAGCTCGCTAAGGGTTAGTGGCATCAGGCTATGCTGGCTTGATCGGGCGTTTCTGGCAACAACCGACCGCCAAAAATGTGGAGGCGGGCTCGTGCTTTCTCTTTTGTTTCTGTGTTGTTCAATCAGAAGGAGGGTGCGAGTTTTTCATCGGATGACCGCTCCAAGCAAACGTAACACCTCCAAGGTGCCCGGCCGTGGGCCGAGCAAAGCAGAGTTGCTTGCCGCAGTGAACCGTACTGTGCCGGATGTGCTCGCGTCCCGCCTGCACATCCTCTTCTGCGGGATCAACCCGGGGCTGTATTCGGCCTGGGCCGGCCATCACTTTGCGCGGCCGGGTAATCGCTTCTGGCCGGCGCTTTTTGCCTCGGGGTTTACCGACCGTTTGCTCCGCCCCGAGGAAGAGGGCGAACTGCTGCGATTCAGGTACGGCATCACCAACCTGGTCGAGCGGGCCACGCTTGGTTCGGGCGAACTCACCCCGGAAGAACTCGTGGCGGGTGGCCGGGCTTTTGAGAAAAAGGTCAGGCGGCACAGGCCGTGGGCGGTCGCGGTTCTGGGCGTCAGCGCTTACCGGCTGGCCTATGACCGCCGCACCGCCGCGGTCGGTCGGCAGTTAGAGAGAATAGGAGACGCTTTGGTTTGGGTGCTCCCCAACCCCAGCGGGCTCAACGCGCATTTCACTCCGCAGGCTTTGGCGAAGGTTTTTCGCGAGTTCCGGCTGAAATTAAACCACGATTAGCCGAATACAGGCGGATTCGGGGGCACCAAACCTTAAGGGTTCGCTGCGGCCGTGGGGTTTGCGTTCCAGCTCCTTTCGCCTAATTATGTGTCGTGCAGTTCAGCCGTGACGAGTTGAAGCACCAGCTAGCGGACCTGGCGGTCCAGGGCGTGTTCGTCGGGACGTCCTCCTGGAAATACAAGGGCTGGTGCGGGATGCTCTACGAGCCCGCGCGTTATGAGTGGCGGGGGAAGTTTGCCGAGAGTCGGTTCAAGCGGGATTGTCTTTCTGAGTATGCCGAGGTCTTTAAAACCGTCTGCGTGGATGCGGCCTACTACACTTTTCCCAGCCGGCAATATCTGGAGGGCATGGCCAACCATGTGCCCGAGGATTTTCTCTTCGGCTTCAAAGTGACGGACGCCATCACCATAAAAAAGTTCCCGAATCTCGAGCGGTTTGGCGTGTTGGCGGGGAAGGCGAATGAAAATTTCCTCAATGCCGAAATGTTCGCGAAAGGATTCCTGCGACCCTGCGAGGCTATTCGCCCGAATGTGGGCCTGCTGATGTTCGAGTTTTCCCGGTTCTGGCAAAACGACTACGAATACGGAAGGGAGTTCGTTGCGGATTTGGACAAATTCCTTGGTCAGCTCCCGAAAGACTGGCCGTATGGGGTCGAAATAAGAAATCGGGCCTGGCTCAAGCCGCAATACTTTGAATGCCTGGCGCGTCATCAGGTGACGCATGTATTCAATTCCTGGGAGGCGATGCCTCCGGTGAGCGAGCAGATGGCGCTGCCCGGCAGCCGCACCAATGCAGATTTGATGGCCGCGCGCTTCCTGCTCAAACCGGGCCGCAAATACCAGGCGGCGGTCGAGTCCTTCGAACCTTACGACCGCCTCAAAGAACAAAATCCGGAAGCGCGCACGGCCGGCAGAACCTTGATTGCTGAGGGAAAGGCAGCCGGACCAAAACGAAAAACCTTCGTTTACGTCAATAACCGGCTCGAAGGAAACGCGCTGGGCACTATCGCGGCGATGCTGCAAGGAGGACCTGATTTACCGTAATTCAACTCAGACAACTGTTGCAAACCTGGAACGATGAGGCGAATGTAAACCAGGAAAGCAAAATCTATGGAAGCAACAGAACGTGAAGAAAAAAGCGAACTCCGGGCAAAACTGGATGCGGCGGTTGAAAAAGCCAAAGCTGTTTGCGACCGGCTGCAGGAGCAAACCGTCGCCGCCGCCAAGGCATCCGACAAGGCTGTCCGTGAGCATCCGTATCAAGCGATCGGAATCGCGTTTGGCCTGGGCGTGCTAATCGGCGTGCTGGCCATGCGGAGCAGGCACGACTGAGGTCAGCCACGACCCAAGGAAATATCTGGGGGCGGTTCGGCGGGGAATATGATTTCATTCATGTCTCCGAATGGAAGAACGCCAGTGCCGCTGCACCCTGGTCTCGGGCAAACCGCCGCCAGCCCGAGGGAAATCCTATGCACCCGCGGTCCAGTTCCTGGCCCGGGCTAATTCGATCCTGGTGGTGGAGGCGCAAACCCACGCGGCCGCCCGGGCGCAGTTCGAGACGATCCTCAGCCGGCCCGCCGCGCCACCCGCGATTGTTAAATTGAGTCCCCGGCTGTTCTTCACGCAGGTGACAGCTTCCGGCAAGTATTGGAGGTTTACCCGCAGGGCGTATCCGCTGCCGAACGACACCCACGCGCTCCGCCTGGACCCGCTCGTGAAAACGGAACCACCTTCGGCGAATGGAGCATCACCTGATCGTCACAAAGCTGGGAAATGCGCTGCCGCAAAAGATTGACGCACATCTCAAACGGTGTGCAACCGGCAGTCCCGGCCAGTGCCTCCACTTCAAGCCGGGTCTTGTGATCCAATTCAAACCGCAGGTACTCTTCACCGGCCTGGTTGATTTGGCCTGACCGGAGCAGTCTTACCGGTCCCTTCGTGCATTTGGTTTTCATGAGCTTCTTCTGATCGTTCCTGTTGTGACTAATCCGCTTCATAAGGGTGTGACTCGGCGAATATGACGGGGAGGACACACCTTGCGCTAATACTTATAAGAGTTGGTTGGTGATAGCTTTGAACTATGGGGCGGTCGTGCTCGTCGGCCAACGGAAGGCGCTAGCGATAGCGGTGAAGAAACAACCAAACGGAAAACACGTTTTCAGGGTTACTCGACCGGTTCGACCCTGTTCAATACAAGCTCGCGCTCGCTAAAGCGTCGTCTTGCCCTGCCTCCTGGCTACCCGCCAGCGGGCTTTGGCTGCAAGGGAAAGGGCCGCCCTCCCGGCAGCAGACATCTTCCGCTTGGGTTTCATCGCCGGCCCTTTACCCTGTGCGGCCATTCGCTTCGCAACGCCAGCACGAATGTTTGCCAGTCCCTTTGCGCTCATTTTCCGCTTCGGCTTCCGGGCAGGTTTTACCGCTGGACCTGTGCCTTTAATCCTGGCCCACCTTGCTCTGGCGGCAGCAGCGACAGCAGCTCTTCCGGCCGCACTCATTTTGCGCTTCTTCTTCCTGGGCCCTTTGGAGAATGGAACCGGGATCTCGCCGCCAAGGATATTGGTTAACTCGGATTGCAGGGATTGAATCCGCTCCTGGAGATCCGCTGCCTGGCGCAATTGTTTCGGTGTTAGATCGGTGATGTTCATAAGCGCGGCAGTCTGGGTGGACAATAAAAGAAGTCAAGTGCCTACACCCTGCACAATTGGCAGTGCCAATTCCGGAAATTGACGATAAGCGGAATGGGTGGAGATTGTTATTACATTTTATAGGTGCGTCGGTGACGCCGAACGGAGCCCGCAGCCGCCGAGTTATCAAACTCATCTGCCGTGCTAGCCGTGATAGGATCAAGCGGGCGACAAAGTTCAGAACATAACACCGATGCGAGCCATAATGGATGCATCCTGGGTCAAAGTGACGAAAGAGGTTGGAACGATGAATTGGAAGACTAAAGTGGGCATTGCGCTGGCCGTGGCCGGGTCTCTCGTGGGGGGAGCCATTATCGTCGGCAAGGCTCGCAATCATCCCGCGGTCACGGTGACGCTCCGCATCGCGGTAACCCCCAGCGAGCAGGCGGATTTCGCGGCTGCGCAGGCGAACTCTGCCCGGTTTAAGTACTTGGCTGGCAAACTGGCGGGCATTAAACCGGTGGTGGCGCAGAAGCTTTCCGCCAAGCCAGTGCCGAACTCATCGCTCGTCGAGGCGCAAATCGGGGTGCTGACCAGGGACGAAGGCCGCCGCTACGCTGAGGGTTTCGTCGAGACGCTTCAGATGCTGTGTGGCAAGCAGGCGCAAATAACCTTGGCAGAGCAATCCATTCGATAAGCGCCGGGCTTACCACATTGCCCAGCAACCGTCGGGACCGTATTGCTGCGAGCCGTGGCGCAGTTTCATGTTCTTGATGGACCGCCAGGTTACCGACCCGTCCATGCTGCCAAGGTTCCCGCCGGTGGCTCCCAGGTCGGTCGAAGACGCCCCGTTGGCACCCGCGTTCTGAAAGTCACCGCCGTTCTGGACCGCGCCGTTGCGTCCATGTGGAACAATCGAGCCACCGTAGCCGGGTGACCAGTCGTTCATGTCGGTGAGCAGGGGCGAGGTGGGTCCGAGGTTCGTGCTGGTTTCGGTGAGCTTCTGCGGCGAGAACCAGGCTTCCCCGCCCGCCAGCAACGGCCAGGGTGTGTTGGCGTGCCCGCCCAAATAGTTGTAGCCAATGACCCAGCCATAGCCCGACTCATGCCAGCCCGCTTCGGTGTTGAAGGGCGCCCCCAGGCTGGGGCACCCGAGTATCTTGTAATTGCCGGCGTACTGGACCATCTGCGTGCGCGTGATCCCCGAGAGGATTGGAATCGAGTCATCCTGCACCCCGTTTGGGGTATTGCTTTCGGAAGCGCCGCTGGGGAGCCGTTGTTCGTTGTCATTGGCATACATGTGGATGGCGAGCAGGAACTGGTGAATCTGGTTAACGCAGCCGGTGCGTTTGGCGCGCTCCTTGGCGCCTGACAACGCCGGCAACAGCATTGCGGCCAGGATGGCAATGATCGCGATAACCACCAGCAGTTCAATCAAGGTGAACGCCACCCGGTTTTGGGCGGATGTTGAGACTGCCACCGTAGAGGCGGGCTTCCAGCCTGCCAGTGAGGCGGCGTCCCCGCCGCCCTCACTGCCCGGCCAGGACGCAAGCATGCGTCCGCCGCTGGCAGGCTGGAAGCTCGCCTCTACAGATTGCCGGTTTTTGGGCTCGCTAGATTTCAATCGGAGAGTCCTCCACATGCGCGATCGGTTAACGGTGTTCGACCGCATTGTAAAACTGACGCGACTGGCCGCGATTGATCGTATTGGTCAGTAGCGCCAGGCCATTCGTAGTCAGCACCAGTTGGTTGGTAAGTTTCGGCCAGGTCGAGAGCGGCGCACCCAGGGTATTGGTGGCCCGCACCTCGATCTTCGGCAGCCGATTGGAATCGATGGGGCTTCCGTTCGCGGTGCTCACTACCAGTTGCAACTGCGTGCTGTTCAGGAACTGCGGGGAAAGCAATTTCAGCGGTGATGATACCGACACATCAACGCAAATACCTCCGATCGTGCTGTGGGCGTAGATGCGCCCGTTGCTGAACGCGGGGCTGATCCAGCACTTCCCCGTAGCACTGGGGCTGAAGTGAAAGGCCTGGTAACGCGCGACTTCGAGGTAAGCCGACGGTGAGGGCTGGACCAGGACCAACTGGCCATCTTCGGTGAGGACCAGCAGGTTCGTGTTGACGAGTATGAGCCCCCCCATGCCAAAGTTGTTCGTCGCCCATTGCAGGTTGCCGGTGCTCAACTCGATACAACTGAGCGGAGGGGTGAGGAAAGTGCTGTTCTCCCCGCACAATGTGTAGATATAACCCTGATAACACACCGGGGTCATCCAAATGCTCCGGTAATTCTGACCCGCCGAACTGTTCTTGTAGTAAAGCTGGGTCGCCGTCCAGGTGCCGTTGCTCAAAGTGATCTGCGCCACCGCTGCCCCCCTGCCATATGCTGCGGTGCAATAGACGAGATTCGAATAAACCACGGGCGACGCGCCCATCGAGGTCGAAATAGGGAAGAACGGGTAGGTGAATTTCCACAGAAAGTTGCCCGTGGTTCGGTCCAGCGAGACCAGCCCGGTCTGAGTGGCAAAAATGACCTGGCGAACCCCTTGCATCGTCGCCACGACCGGCGTGGTATGTGTGACGTTCTCGTTTTGCGAGCTCCAGGCCAGGCTGCCATCCGCCGTGCGAAATGCGACCAGGGTCGCGTTGTTTGTGGAAGTGTTGAGGTTTACAAACACCAGGTCATTGTCGAAGCAGGGCGAAGCGGCGTTGTCCCACGTAATGGTGCTGGCCCCATACGCAGACACCAGGTCGTTGCTCCAGATGACCGCACCACTGCTCGCGTCCAGGCTGACCAGATGAAGCTGCCCGGAGAGCGCCATAACGCCGCCCGCCGTGACCGATGGCGTCGTGCGCGGGCCGTCGCCTGTGTTGTAGGGGTATGAACCGTCACCGCCGTTGTAAGTAACGCTCGGGTCCCAGAGCGCATTGCCAATAGGTGTTGCCCAAAGATTGCTCCCGGTCGCTGCGTCAACTGCGACGCAGAATTCGCGCAAAGTGCCGGTGCCGTCCGTTTGCGAAATCGTCGCGAAGGCCTTGCCCTGGCTCACCGCGAAAGAACTGAAACCGTTCGTGAGGGACGTGTTCATCCAAACGACGGTCGGCCCGTTGGCCGGCCAGTTCGGGGAAATTGGGTCCGGGGAAATACCGTCCGTTGTGGGGCCCCGGTATTGCGGCCAGTCGGTGGCCAGGGCGCGGACGTGGCACAACAGCAGCACAGCGACCGCCGCTACTCTTTGACCGTTGCCAGCCTTCCGCGCAAGAGGACGGGTCATAAGGAACCCGTAAAGATACCATTAAATTTTTGCGGCGCAAACCAAGGCTCACCCTCCGCCCACGCAGAACAGGTGGCGCTCGCCCCGGAGCAGCAGACGGTTGGCTACCGGCACCGGTGAGGCGATCACGCGCTCTCCCATCTTGTTCTCGGCGAGAACCTCAAATCCCCCCGCGACGCGCCCCACGAACACCACGCCGTCCTCTCGCGCCGCGTAGATGTGACCGCCGGCGATCAGGGGCGACGCATAGTAATTGGAACTGGCCTTTGGAAAGGCGTCGCGCCACACGGTCTTGCCGGTACCTGGGTCGAGACACTCAATTTCCCCGCGGTCACGCAACACGTACACGCGGCCCTGGTATTCGGCAGGCGTAGGCACGAACGTGCCGGTGTCCTTGCGCTCCCACACGCGGTGCGTGGCCGTTACATCGCCGGCCCCGCCCATTTTGACGCCATACAGCCGGGGCTGACCCCGATCCGAACGGCCACAGGCGACCACCACGACATCGCCCGCGAGCACGGGTGAGGCGACCGCCGGCCAATTGGGTGAGGAGTCGGGGTTGAACTCGCCGCATGACCACAACAGTTTGCCGTCCGCCGCGTCGTGGGCGGTCAGATGCTGCCCGCCCCACACCAACACCGCTTCTTTCCCCTGCTCCTGAACGATGAGGGGCGTCGAGTAGGCGTTATCGCCTTCCACCGGCGTTTCATAATTGCGCGCCACTTTCCAGCGGATCTGGCCGGTCGCTTTATCGAACGCCGCCAGCCAGGATTCTCCATGGTGCATTCGGGCTATTACGACCGCGTTCTCCGTCAACACCGGCGAGGTACCTTGATCCCAGTAAAGCGTCTCTGGGCCGAATCCGTCGATCAGATTGGTCCGCCAACGCACCGTGCCGTCGAACTCCAGCCCGGCCAGGTTCCCGCTCTTGAAATAGACAAAAAGGCCCTTGCCATCCGTGGCCGGGGACGGGTTGCTGCCGGAACCGTTTCGATGCCGGCCGGCCTGCTCCCGCCCCAGCGTCGTCGCCCATAGCGGCTTGCCCGCCCAGTCAAACGCGAGCACGGCGTCCAGGTTGTTAGTCGGTGCGGTGAGGAAAATGCGTTTCTCCCAGACCACCGGCGTCGAGCAACCTTTGCCGGGCAGTTCCACGCTCCACAATAGGTTCGTCACGTCCCACTTCACCGGATAGGCCCCGGCGCCGATGCTCCCGTTGTCCTGCGGACCACGCCAGCGCGGCCAATTGGCTTGTGCCTCGGACCCGGCGGGAACCATCGTTAGCCAGAGCGCCAGGACAGCAGATGCGAAACGCGCGACGGTGGAGGCGGGCTTCCAGCCTGCCAGTGCGGCGGCGTCCACGCCGCCCGCGCTGCCAGGACAGGACTCAAGGATGCGTCCGCCACTGGCAGGCTGGAAGCCCGCCTCCACCGCTTTACCGAGCATAGTATTAATGATTTGATAAATTAAAAAACCTGCTGGATAATGGCAATGTCTCATTTGGGGCCAGGGCGGTTGAGCCGCAACGGCCGGCCGATTGCCAAGCTTGTCATGACCACAGCACCCGTAGAACCGGCGCCAGCGACCGTTCCGGTGGAAAAGCAAACCACCGTCGGCAATTATTTCGTTTCCAATTATCCGCCGTTCTCATTTTGGAAACCGGACCAGGTGGGAGAGGCGCTGGCTGCCTTGGACCGCCCGCCGGCGCCCGGCACTCCGCTAGGCCTCTACCTGCACATTCCGTTTTGCCGGAAACGCTGCCATTTTTGCTATTTCCGGGTCTATACCGACAAGGATGCCACCGCCATCAAAGCCTACCTGGACCTGGCGATTCGTGAGCTGCAGCTTTACGCGGCGCAGAAATTCATCGGCGGGCGCAAGCCGCAGTTCGTCTATTTCGGGGGCGGTACACCGTCGTTTCTCTCGGAGTCCCAGCTCCAGCATTTGACTAGCGAGATGAAGGCGCTGCTGCCCTGGGACGAGGCCGTGGAAGTTACCTTCGAGTGCGAGCCCGGAACGCTTACCGATCACAAGCTCAAAGTCATTCGGGACATTGGCGTGACCCGCCTGAGTCTCGGGGTCGAGAATTTCAACGACCACATCCTCGACATCAACGGGCGCGCCCACCGCTCGCGCGAAATCCGCCGCGCCTACAGCTTTGCCCGGGAACTGGGTTTTCCACAAATCAACGTGGACCTTATCGCCGGCATGGTCGAGGAAACCGAAGAGAACTGGCGGGATTGCGTGCGCCAGACCATCGAGCTTTCGCCTGACAGCGTCACCATCTACCAGATGGAAATTCCCTACAACACCCAGATCTACCAGGAGATGAAGGCCCAGGGAAAGTTGGCGGCTCCCGTGGCCGACTGGCAAACGAAACGCCGGTGGGTTGACTACGCCTTCAAAGAATTGGAACAGGCCGGTTACACCGTCACCAGCGGCTACGCCGTTGTGAAAGACCCTGCTCGCACCCGCTTTGTATATCGCGACAGCCTCTGGCAGGGCGCCGATCTCCTCGGCTTGGGCGTGGCTTCCTTTTCCCATGTCGGCGGCACGCACTTTCAGAACCAGCATGATTTCGAGCCTTACCTGGCGATGCTGCGCGCAGGGCGGCTGCCGCTCTACCGCGCGCTGACCCCGACGGCCGAAGAGCGCTTGATCCGGGAAATGGCGCTCCAGTTCAAGCTGGGGCGAATCAGCCGCGCCTACTTTCAGCGCAAATTCGGAGTGGACGTTCTGGCCCGGTTTGTCGAGCCGCTCGCCCGTTTGCAAACCTGGGGCGCCCTGGTCATTGACGGGGATTGGCTCCGCCTGACTCGGGATGGGCTCCTCCAGGTGGATCGTTTGGTGCACGAGTTCTTCCTTCCTGAACACCGCACGGCCCGCTACGCATGATGCGCCGCTCCGCCTATCCCTTCAGCCGGTCCGGTTAGTTGAGGCCACCGATTTCTTCCGATGTTCACCACCACTTCAGCCGCTCGCCAACGAAGAAAGCATTTGCCCGCGTGGGCGGCTTTGCTGGAACGGTTTTATGCGCGAGAGGGTCCGCCTCTGCCACGGCTGTATCTGCTCCGGAAGGATGAAATCCCTGAACCGTACCGGGGGCTGCTGGTGCATGCCCGTGATATGACGCCGACCCTTGAGGGATTTTACCGCCAGCCGATGCGGCTGACGGTGCTGAGCCGCGAGCGTCAGAACGGCGTCTATTTGCGCGAGGTCATCCTGAAACGCGCGGCCGAGGCGCCCCCGGTCGAGTACGGCGTGATCCGAATTTGCCTGGACCACCTCCCGGAAGCTGCCCGGCAAAGGGTGCTCGAGGAAGAACGTCCCTTGGGCAACATCCTGCAGACGGAGGCCATCCCTCACACAAGCCGGCCCGAGGCCTTTTTCCGGACGGAAGCCGATACCCACATGAGTGCGGTGCTGTGCCTGCGGCGGCCGTGCGTTTTGTACGGACGGAGCAACATTTTGCTCGACGACACCGACCGTGTGTTGGCGGAAGTAGTCGAGGTGCTGGCGCCGGTGGAAGAACCACGCGCGGAGGGTTGACACAGACTTTATGAACAGTAATCGGCCAATGACGGCGGGTGGGGGTAGCGGAGCGCGGACATTCCTGTCCGCAGCAACTTCCGAACCCCAGCACCGCTCGGATTTGTTGCCAATTTCGCGCGTTACACATTGCTGCGGACAGGAATCTCAAATGTCACTAGGATTTGCGGTCCCGAGTACCGATTCTGTCCCGAAGGGACGTCCGAAAATAGCCCACCGTTTCAACGGTGGGAAAGGAGGGAAGAGCAAGATCAAGTCCCGCCAGGGACGGCAGACAGCACCATCATTGGCTCCGACTAATTCGTTATCCCTTGGCACGCCGGAGCTTCAGCATCTTCGCAGGGCCAGTGAGAAAGTAGCGCGGGCGTCTCGCCTGCGCTACACTTTGTTACTCGTCTGCCGTTCCTGGTGGGACTTTGCAGACTTCAGGGGCTGACCTACTATGAGCACACCTCACGCATTTGACACCATTGTCATCGGCGCCGGCCCGGCGGGCTCGGCGGCGGCTGCCCTGCTGGCTGAACGCGGCCTGCGCGTGCTGGTGCTCGAACGGGAAAAGTTCCCGCGCTATCACATCGGCGAATCGCTGCTCCCTTTCACGTGCCACCCGCTCAAACGGTTGGGGCTGCTGGACCGGATGCGCCAATCGGAGTTCGTCAAAAAATACAGCGTCCAATTCGTTTCTCCTTCCGGGAAAGCCTCGCAGCCGTTCTATTTCTCCACTCGCTACGAGCCTGAGGTCGCGCAGACCTGGCAGGTCTTGCGTTCCGAATTCGACCTGATGCTGATGGAAAACGCCCGCGCCAAAGGGGCCCAGGTCCTTGAGGAGACAGCAGTGCAGGAGTTGCTCCGGGAAGAGGGTCGCACCTTCGGAGTAAAGGCACAGACCCGCTCCGGCCCGCCGCTCGAATTCCGCGCGCCCATGACCCTCGATTGTTCCGGACGCGACGCCTTCGTCCCGACTCGCCTCAACTGGCGCGTGCGCGAACCCAAACTGAACAAAGTGGCGGTCTGGACATATTATCGGGGCGCCCGGCGCGACCCGGGCCTCGACGCCGGCGCTACTACGGTCGCTTACGTCCCCGAGAAGGGCTGGTTCTGGTACATCCCCCAACACCGCGACATGGTCAGCGTCGGTGTGGTGGCCGAAGGGAAATACCTGACCCGCGAAGGCGTGCGTGAACCCAAAGACATTTTCCATCGCGAAGTCGAGCAGAACTTATGGATCAAAGAACACCTCGCTTGCGGCACCCAGGTCGGCTCCTATTATCTTACCAGCGAGTTCTCCTGGCGCTCACGCTATTGCGCCGCGGATGGCCTGCTGCTGGCAGGCGATTCTTTCGGCTTCCTCGACCCTGTGTTCTCTTCCGGCGTTATGCTCGCCCTCAAAAGCGGCGCCTTGGCGGCGGACGCGATTCTGGCGGCTTTCGACGCCCAGGATTTCTCCGCCGACCGATTCGCCGAATACAGCCGGGTGATGCGCGAGGGTTTGGAAAACATGCGCAAGCTGGTCTATGCGTTCTATGATCCGAATTTCAGCTTCCGGAAACTCACCAATAAATATCCCGACCTGACCGCAGCCATCACCGATTGCCTCTCCGGGGACGTGAACAAAGACTTTTCGAAGCTCTACGCCGCCGTCGCCGAGACGGCCGAAGTTCCCGAGCCGCTCCCTTACGGCATGCCCTTGCTGGAAAAAACTACTCAAGTCTCCGCATGAACTCCACTTTGGACTGTGGACTTCGGACTGTGGACTGTGGACCGTGGACTGTGGACTGTGGACTTCGGCCTTTGGACTTCTAAACGCATGCCTTACGAATTCAAGGTCACCCGGCGCATCGAGTTTTCGGAAACCGACATGGAGGGTATTATGCACTTTTCGAATTTCTTCCGGTTCATGGAGACCGCGGAGAGCGCCTTTTTCCGTTCGCTCGGTTACTCGGTGGTCTTGTCGCGCAACGGTCTGCCCGTGGGCCTTCCTCGCGTCCACGCCGAGTGCGATTACGAGGCTCCGCTCCGGTTTGAGGACGAAGTCCTCGTCCACTTGCTGGTCGAGAAGAAAGGCAGTCGCAGCCTGACCTACCAGTTCCGTTTCTATCGCCTCAATGGGCCTGCGCCCCGCCAGGTCGCGCGAGGCCGGTTGACCGCCGTCTGCGCCGCGCGCCGGAAGGACGGGTCGCTGAAGGCGGTACCGCTCCCCAAGGTTCTGGCGGAGAAAATCCGGGAGGCGCCGGCGCCATTACTGGCCGAAGGGTCACGGACAAAGGTACCCGCTGCGCCGGCGCGAAAGCGCCGCGAGTCACGGATCACACGCATCGCCCCCATCAATCCATTAATCCACTAATCCATTAATCCTTTCCGCCGCCTTCCTATGAACGAACTGACGACTCCCAACACTCACGGCTCCGCCTGGCTGTTCTTCTCACTGCTGACAGTCGGTTGCTGGGGCCTTTACGGCGCTTTCCTCCACAGCGGCCAAATGGGAATGAACGACCCGGTGCATGGCCGCTACAAAGCGTTCCTGTTTGTCGGGCTGGCGTATTTTCTTACCGCGGTGCTGGCCCCCCTGGCCATCCTGCTGCTCAAAGGCGCGTCCTGGAGCTTCACCGCGCGCGGTGCCGGTTGGTCGCTGTTGGCGGGAATCGTCGGCGCCGCTGGGGCCTTCAGTGTGCTGCTGGCCTTCGGCGCCAAAGGCACCCCGGCGGTCGTGATGTCCATCGTCTTTGCCGGGGCGCCGGTCATCAACGCGCTCTATGCTCTGATGCTGCATCCGCCGGCTGGCGGTTGGCAAAAGGTGCCTCTACCTTTCGTGCTGGGGATTGTCCTGGCGGCCGCGGGCGGCTGCCTCGTTACCCTTTACAAGCCAGCCCCCGCCGCGCCGGCAGCCAAACCGGCCGCCGCGCGTCAGGCGGAATCGGTGGGCGGTAACATCGCCGGCCAGCCGCTCTAGCCCGGCATTTCACAGGCGAATCGTGCAAGCACAGGTCGCTCTCATTAACGCTTCCGAATGGGCTGGCGGTCGATACTTGGTTCACTCGCGAATCGCGCAGGTCGCTCTCATTAACACCCCGCTTCAGCGGGGTGGGGGGCGATGTCGAGACCTCCGGAACCGTTTCAACGGTTTCTTGCACCCCGCAGTAACATTTGAAGCAATAGCAGTCGCTCTCATTAACACCCCGCTTCAGCGCTTGCCATTACCAGGATCTTCCAGCGACCTGAATCAGCAAACCTGTTGCGGTCCGGGCAAACCCCGTAGGGGTGGCCTGTTTGTAGTTGAACCGCCGCCAACCACCCGCCTTTTTGTTTTTTCAGCGGCGCGGCGACAGGACCTCCGATTCGCCAGGAGCTGCATCGCCGCGCCGCCGAAAAAACAAAAAGGAGCAACTGACATGGGTCGCATGGCTCAATTCACGTCAATTCGCGTAATTCGCGCATGAATTTATTTCTCGCTCCGTGAGTACCCGCGAATTCCCGGACCGCGCCCAAATCGAGCGATTGCAGCTCCGCAAGCTCCGCTCTCTGCTGTCGGCCATTCTTCCCTCCAACCCCTTCTACGCCCGCAAACTGGCCGCCTGTGGTTCTGCCTTGTCGTTCGGGACACTCGAAGAGTATTCCCGCAGCATTCCGACCACCTCCAGGCATGAGGTCGTCAAAGATCGCCTGGCCAACCCGCCCTATGGGACCAACCTCACCTTTCCGCTAGAGGCCTACGTCCGTTGCCATCAAACCAGCGGCAGCACCACCATGCCGCTCCGCTGGCTGGACACCCCCGAGAGCTGGAATCATATCGTCGAAAACTGGGTCGAGATTCTTGGCGCTGCGGGCGTTACGAAGCGGGACCGCTTTTTCTTCGCCTTCTCCTTCGGGCCGTTTCTTGGCTTTTGGTCCGCCCTCGAAGCCGTCCACCGGCTCGGCTGTTTTTGCTTTCCGGGCGGGTCCATGACGAGCCTGGCGCGGCTGCAGGCCATCGTCGAAAATGGCATCACCGTCCTCTGTTGCACGCCGACTTATGCCCAGCACCTGGGTCAATTGGCTTGCGAGAAAGCAGCCAGTCTTGGCGCCAGTCGCCTCCGCCTCGTCATCGTTGCCGGCGAGGCGGGCGGGAGCATCCCGGCCACGCGCGCCCACATCGAACGGCTCTGGCCGGGAGCCACTGTTTTCGACCACCACGGCATGACGGAGGTCGGGCCGGTCACCTACCAATGCCCCGCACAACCGGGCGTGCTGCACGTGCTCGAATCAGCCTACCTGCCCGAGGTGCTCGACCCGCAGACCGCCGCGCCGGCGCCCCCGGGCGAAACCGGCGAGCTCGTCCTCACGACCCTGGACCGCATCGGCTCGCCGCTGCTCCGCTACCGCACCGGGGACCTGGTGAAACCTCGCCAACGCTCGGCCTGCACCTGTGGCCGCCACGAACTCGCTCTCGAAGGCGGCATCCTCGGTCGCAGCGATGACATGGTCGTCGTCCGCGGTGTCAAAGTCTATCCCAGCCTGGTCGAGGAACTCGTCCGCGCCCATCCTGAAGTCAACGAGTACCGGGTCACGTTCGATTGCCGCGGGGCGTTGGCCGAGCTTTCGGTCGAGGTGGAAACCATCGCGGCTTGTGCTGATGCCGCTGCCGTTCAAACTCGGCTCGAGTATTCATTCCAGACCGCGCTCAACCTGCGTGTGCCTGTCCGCCTCCTGCCGCCGGGTTCCCTGCCGCGTTTCGAAATGAAGGCCCTGCGCTGGGCCAAGGTTACCGAGTAGGGCAGACTGTTTTCTTCCTCTTCCTCTTCCTCGCACCCCGCCGCGCTCCCACCCCGCGCCGGCCCGAAATGAAAAATAAAAAATGCCCAATGCTCAATGTCACGCCCCAGCGCCCTATTCCCCTCCCTTCCCCCATCCAGCCGGTGCCCCTCTCAATTCTCAAATCCTCAAATCTGAAATTCCCGTGTTTTTGCTTTTGTCATGAATCCTTGCTAAAATTTCGCACCTCTGGTTTCATAAAACCCATGGGAACAGGCCGCCTGATAACCAATGGTTCGGTTGAGTCGTAGCTCACATGAACCTGCATTTGATCGATTGCAATTCAGACGTTGTCAACGCGTGGGTGGAAGCGTTCAAGCGGTTTCCGGAGGTGCATGTTCAACAAGGCGACCTCTTGGCCACCGCGGAGCATTGCGTCGTTTCACCCGCAAACAGCTACGGTTTCATGGACGGCGGGATTGACGCAGCATACCGGGCATTCTTTGGCCCGCAAATCGAACGAGCAGTGCAGGACGCGGTTACCCGCAGGCCGGAGGGGCATCTGCCGGTCGGCGCCGGCCTGTTCGTTCGCACCGGACATGCACGCGTGCCATATTTGATCGTTGCTCCCACGATGGCCATGCCGGAACCGGTCGAGAGCAGAAACTGTTACAGAGCCATGAAAGCGATTCTTCGGATCGCAACCGCAAACATAGAGGTTGGGCGCAATATTTACTGTCCTGGTTTGGGCACCGGAGTTGGCATGGTGCCACCGGAAAACGCAGCCGCGGCTATGGCCGAAGCTTATCGCGAATGGAAGAGCGCAACCGCACCGACCGCTGTATCGAATGCTGGCTCCGCTGGCGCTCCGCCAGCATAATGATCGTTCGGCGCTCGCGCTATGCAACTTCGGACGCTGAAAACCACATTACTCTCGGCCGCTGGTATTGCGGTTGTGGCGGCAGCCCTGTGCTTGGCGTGCTCGCCACGCGCTCGGAAACTAGACGTTCCGACCGGGTACTTAACCTTAGCTCATTTTCGGGAGATCGGCATCCCCTACACCGACTCCACCTTCGGAGTGCGGGAATGGCGCTACGCTGGAGACCCTGCCGTTGGTGGCAAGCCCAAGAGCTTCACAACTTTTTGGCTCGGGTCGCATCAGCTAGACACCCGCCTGCCGGCACCGATGATAATTGTGCCGGCCGCTGTTGCCGGCATGAGTTTAATCGGCTTGCTTTGCGTGAGCCTGTTAAACTCTATACGCGGCGGGCCGGCTCGTTAAGCGCTCCTACGCGCATCCCTTGAACCAACGCCAATGAACTACACCGCAACTTACGGACACACCAACCTGATTGCCCGCGATTGGCAGGCACTCGCGGTCTTTTACGAGCGGGTGTTCGGCTGCATTCCCGTTCCACCGATTCGCGACCTCGCGGGCGATGCTTTGGAGCGAGGCACTGCCGTCCCCGGCGCACGACTCCGGGGCGTTCACCTGCGCCTTCCCGGTTTTGGCGACGCCGGACCCACCTTGGAGATTTTCACCTACTCCACGCTGGCCGAGCAGCTACCGCCGGCCGCCAACCGTCCCGGGTTCGGCCACATCGCTTTCGGCGTCTCCGACGTTGCCGCCGCGCGCGCTGCGGTTCTCCGTGCCGGCGGCAGCATCCACGGCGACATTGTTTCGACTCAGGCTGGCAGCCGGACGGTCACCTGGACCTATGTGCGTGACCCCGAAGGCAACCTCGTCGAACTCCAACTATGGTCTTCCTGAACCAGCCCGAAGCGCCAAACTCTTGCGGCGGCGAATGCGCCGACCGCGTCTCGCTTGCAATCCGGAGCTATCGGCGGCGCAGCGCTAAGCACTCATCTTTAGTCGCGACATGATGCCCGATCCCTACATCGCTCTGACCGAGGCCCTGGCCGCCGTCGGGTTAATGGCGCAGCGCAGCCGCCCTGACCAACTGCTCGTCTCCTCCCAGCCGGGGCCCGTGTGGCCGAACCGGGGCAACAGCTTCTGGCTCGCGTATAATCAGGGACTTTGGTATCTGACCACCTGGTTGCCGGCGTGCTACCGAATCCCCGCGAATCAGGACATTGTCGGCCTTTGTTCAGTGTGCATGACGGCCGGAACATCCGCCATGGACCGAGTCCCGCCCGACATCGTAGCTCGTTTCCAACTTCAGGAAATCGACGACCGCCAGTATGAACGACTTTTCCCAACCGAAGGTGAGGGCGACTAACAACGAGGAGCGAACTCGAACCACCCGTTCCGTCCGGAATCAAATACGAACGTCACCGGCGGTTGGCTACCAGCCCCCTCTTCTTCCCGCCTTCGCGTCTTCGCTGTTAAACTCCGCGAGCTGACCTCGCCCCGCCCCCACCTCGGATGGTTTGCTAATCTGAGAACTGGCTCACTTCATGCTATCCAATACTTGGCGCCTGATGGCGCCCGCCGCTCGCACCGGGCGAAAGCCCGAAACGCGACGGCGTCGAGAAAGGGAACCATGTTCTCAAAATCCGAATTGTGCCCGCCCTTCGGCCAGGGGCTCCTCACACTTTGCGGCCGCCCCCCGCAGTCGCCGCCGTCTTACGATTCCTGGGACCTATTCGGAGCTATTAGGAGCTATTAGGACCAAAAAATGAATCTGGCCTCCTCGTCATGTGAACAAAAGTGAACCCCGCTCCAACTCTCCGTGGGACGGCTGGGACGGTCCGGGACGGCTGTGGGACGGTTGCAAGAGTGAGAATCGCCCGTGTTTACCGGCTCTGGGACGGTGGGACGGCTGTACACCCCCAAGGCACCCCCTATCCCCCCTCCTCGTCCTCGTTCTCCTCCTCCTCCTGCGACCAACTACGGCAATCTACACCTATCTCCACCTATCTCCACCAATCCTGAGCACCCCCGCCAAATCCTGAGTAATCCTGACCTGAAATATTTTCAATCAAGATCAAGGTTAATCAAGGTGAGAAACCGCCGTGATACGCAATCCCAAGCGATTCAATCCCTCCAATGGGAGCCACTCATGCTAAGTACCCATGGCAATAAATAGTATGACGTATTATTATTGCCCTAGCGGCAGCAATCTGCCAAGCTGTCTTCGCTCACATGAGCGAGGCTATGCCGCAAACAAGCCCATACAACATCCGGCTCAGCGATGCCGA
>DATMQA010000068.1:0-14589 GCA_035566895.1 Binatia bacterium | reverse complement strand
TTTTGTGCCGGACTGCGACTTGCCGGATTTGTATCGAGCTGCGGACGCATTTGTCTATCCCTCACTCTATGAAGGATTCGGTTTGCCGCCGCTCGAAGCGATGGCATGCGGATGTCCGGTGATTTCCTCTGCACGCGGTTCGCTCGGAGAGGTGCTGGGCGAGGCGGCGGCGCTCGTCGAACCGGACGACATCCATACGATAGCCAAGCAGCTCTTTATTCTGGCGACCGATGGCGCCGTGCGAAACCGTTTGCGAGCGGCCGGACTGGCCCAGGCGGCAAGATTCGATTGGAACCGGACAGCAGCGGAGACGCTAAGGGTGTATGACAGGGCAGTCACGGGAAGGAAGAACGAGGGCGGGAAAAGCAAAATCAATGCGGCAAAATGCTGTTGAATTTCAAACTCTATGCCCAGGGCGACCCGTTGCTCATTTTGCACGGGCTAGCGCCTGGTAGGTGTCGTTCACCGGCCCGGCCGGGTCGTTGGTCCGCGCGGTTGTGAAAGGCCCTGAGCATACTGGGCGCCAGGGCGTTGTCGTCGGCATTGCCCCACTGTTGGGTGTGGACTTGGAGTAACTAACTTATGGGGCGAGACTTTGAGCCGGTACACGCGGGCAGGCAGGTTCCTTTCTAGCGTGCTCAATCTGTGTCACTGCGGGCACTACATGGTTCTACCAGCCCCAGTTGGGTATCGACTGCATGAAAAAGGAGGACGAGACCCAATTGAGCCGAGCCCCCTCAGAGGCCAGCTTACTGCATGTTAAAACGTGCAGGATACTCGTTGGTCATCGCGTTGGTCTTTGCGATGTTAGGTTTTACCGGAATGTTGCAGAAAACCGCGCCGATTGCGCAGACCTGCTGTTTTGTGTACGTTGGCTTCTGCATCCTCTCGCTCTTGTTCAGCCTCTTCGAGGAAGGCAGCTCGCCGCCTTCACAAAAACCCGTGCCAATTGACGGACCGCAGCACTGAATAACTATCATCTAGTGTGATCGCGATAAAGATTCGCCACTAAGCTTGGAGGCGGATCTAGTGTCGAAAGAAAGCGAACAAAATATGAAAATGCAAATTCTCTGCACAGTGGGGGTTCTGGGCCTGCTGAGCGGCTGTGCCTGGACGGGCAAACACACCGGCGCCAGCGATTATAATGACCAGGACGTGCTGACGGGCGGACCGGCGGTAGGTATGACCATCAAAGACCTGCCCCAGACGGTGAAGGACACCTTGCACGAAAAGGTTCCCACAGCGGAAATCAGCAACATCAAGAGGGAAAACATGAGCGGGAAAACCGTTTACAAGATCGACTTCCTGGACGCAAACAATTACCCGCCCATGTGGGTTGCAGAGGACGGGAACCAGGTCACTGCACCGTAAAAGCGATTTGGGCGCGGTTCTCAGCGCGACTGAGTCCCGCGTGTGCGTCCTGAGTTCCAGGCATTGAGTGCTATCCTATCCGCTGGAATCAGATCGCTTGGGGACGCGGCCGCGCCGGGGAACGGCTGCTCTGGCTGATGTCCTTGCCCATGCCACCCTCGAGGCGACGAATCTGGATGTTGAGTTCCCCAGACTCGCTACGGGCTCCGTTGCGCGCGGCTGCGAGCGTCGGTGCCAGGTTGGGAACTGCTCGCCGAAAGCACCGAGCTTCGCACGTTGGTCGAAGACGAAGAATTCTTCGCAACGCATGATTTATGAAACACATGCAAAAGAAAAGGTTCGCCCTTTGTTTGGTGGTTGCGGCGTTTGTCAGGCCCTCGCTGAAAGCCCTCTCCAAGCCACTTCAATTCGGACTTTGCTTTTTACCTGGCCTGGTCGCTCTGTTGTTCCTTCAGCACGCCTTTGCAGCCATTCCCCTGGCTGTGGATATTCAAACACCCGGAACGGGGGATCACGCACTTCACATTCTTTCTCCAAATTTGCTGGAACTTTTTCTCGTTAATACCAAACAGCCCGCTCCGGCGCGCGTGGATAGTTGGGATTGGGTGAACGACCAGCAACAACTGGTTCCGCCGGATATGTCGAGCGTCAAGGTGATCGTCAATGGCCAAACCAACATCGTCACCGGCGTTGGTTTCAAACGCCGTCCGCTGTTTGCGCCTTTGCTAGCGTGGGATTTGCGAATAGGCAACCAACTTTATCTCCAACTGAGCAATCGCATCTCCGATGGCGCAGCGGTCCAGGTGATCAATGATGGAACGCTTTGGCCGACCAACATGGCTTTCGCGGCGGTGGCTGACCCGCTCAGCTTCAACCCTGCCCTCCACGTCAACCAGGAAGGCTACCTGCCGGCTTACCCGAAAAAAGCGGCTGTCGGCTATTACCTGGGCGATATGGCCGAAATCGCGATTCCCACCAACAGATTCTTCCTCGTAAGCGCACAAGGGGCCACGGTGTATCAGGGCACCCTGACACTGCGCAAGGATACGGGCTACACCTATACGCCGACACCGTATCAGAATGTCTATGAAGCGGATTTTAGCAGCGTGACGACGCCAGGCGAATACCGGCTGGTTGTGCCGGGGATGGGTGCCTCGCTGCCGTTCCGGATTGACGAAGGCGTTGCCATGGCTTTCGCGCGCACCTACGCCTTGGGGATGTTCCACCAACGCGGCGGCTTCGATGTAGCCATGCCGTTCACGCGCTTCACCCATGCCGCCGACCACCTCGCCCCCGCGACTGTTCCCACCAACGCGTCAGCGCCCTTCGCGTTCACCTGGCAGACGATTGCGAACTATTCCAGCCAGATCAATTCAGACAATCCCCCCCAAATCGCGCCGGGCCTTACCAATTATTCAGCGCAGCTTTATCCGTTCGTAAATCAAGGACCGGTATCGGTGTCCGGCGGTCACTTCGAGGCGGGCGATTACAACCGGGTCACCGATAACGGTGCGCAACTGATCCACACCCTGGTGTTCGCGGCGGATTCCTTGCCAGGCGTAGGCGCGCTGGACAACCTGGGCATCCCGGAAAGCGGTGACGGAATCAGCGACGTGTTGCAGGAAGCCAAGTGGGAGGCGGATTTCCTGGTCAAAATGCAGGATGCAGACGGCGGGTTCTATTACTCGGTGTACCCTCAATACCGCGAATACGAAGACAACGTGTTACCCGAAAACGGTGATCCGCAGGTCGTGTGGCCGAAAAATACGGCCTCGACTGCGGCCGCCGTTGCCGCGCTTGCGCAATGTTCGTCGTCCCCCCGTTTCAAGCAGGCGTATCCACAGGTCGCCAGCAATTACTGGGCGCACGCAAAACTGGGATGGCTATTCCTGACGAACGCAATCGCGCGTTTCGGCCTGGAGGGTTCGTATCAGAAGATTCAGCATTTCGACGACGATTTCACCCACCATGACGAACTGGCCTGGGCCGCCTGTGAAATGTTCCTGGCCAGCGCCGACCCGCAATATCAGGCCAAGCTCTTCGAGTGGTTCCCCGACCCCACTGATTACGCGACGTTTCGCTGGGGCTGGGTGCGGATGTGCGCCTGTTATGGCAACGCAGTTCGTGATTACGCTTTCGCCGTGAGCAACGGAAGGTTGGCAGCGGCCCAAATCCAACCGGATTACCTAGCCAAGTGCATTAACGTCATCACCAACTGCGGCAACGACGTTCTGAGTTGGTCGCAGGACAATGCTTACGGCAGCAGTTTCCCTGATTTGACTAAAGCCTATTACGGCGGCGGTTGGTACTTTTCGGCCGAGCAGGCTTTTGACATGGTGGTGGCCTACCAATTCAATCCAAATCCGCAATATGTGGACGCTCTGCTCCGCAACGTGAACTACGAAGGCGGTTGCAACCCGGTGAACATCGCGTACGTGACTGGCCTCGGCTGGAAGCGGCAGCGTAACATCGTGGATCAATACTCGCTTAACGATCGCCGCACCCTGCCCAAGGACGGCGTTCCCATCGCCAACATCCAGCCAGGTTTCTACTCCACGTGGGTGTATCAATGGGAATTGACCATGCTGGTGTATCCGTCTGACAATATCAGCACTGCGCCATACCCATTTTACGACCGCTGGTGCGATGATTGGAACATCTCCACCGAAGGTTCTACCACCGACACCGCGCGGGGCTTCGCCGGCGTCGCCTGGCTTGCGGCGCGAACTTCTCCGGCCGGGCAACCCTGGCGCTCGACTAACGCAACTATCATCGCTCCGACAACCGCCAGGCTCCTGGGACAACCGCTGACTATTACCCTGAACGTGGCGGATACAAACCTGAGCGCCGCGCGGATTGTGTGGGAAGCTAGCGGCCAGGAACCAGTTTTTGGCGGTCAGAACTACACCTTCAGTCCGGGGCCTCAAGCTGGGGCTTATTGGATTGAGGCCGAAGTGCAGTGGCCGGATGGCCGTCGCGCCTTTGCCACGAATTCCGTCACCGTTAGCACCAATGCGCCTCCTCAGTTGAGCCTCCCGCAAAGACTGGCCGGCGGCGGTTTCTCCTTCATGCTCGCAGGCGCGCCGCTGGGGACCTATGTCATCCAGGTCTCCACGAACCTGGCAGCCTGGAACCCGCTCGCCACGAACGCTTTGCCGGCCAACGGCCTGGTTGCCATCACCGACCCGCAAGCCTCCTCATTTTCACGGCGTTACTACCGCGCACTGAAGGCTCCCTGATAAGGCTACACCACCACCGGCTCAAGGCCACTAGGATCGGGCAGACCAGGCTGGGCCTGCGCCATCGCCGGCCCCAGTTTCTGAATCAGCACGGGGTTTTTGCCCAAACCTAAGCAGTAATCGACCTCCGGCTGCCCCTCCCACCAGGCCAGAATCTCCTCCCGACAGAATTCAAGCTCAGAGGTTGCCGTAACGCAATTTGCCTCCAGCAAGACAACAGCGTCCTGCGTGTTTTCGAGTGACTGCTGGTTAGTGATCCCGGCCCAAGCCCCGCACAGCAATTCCATTGATCTCAAATGCCGCATCGAAGAACAGATCTTAGCCAATTCATACCAGTGGTGGCAGGAGAATTCAATTATCAACTGCGCACGTATCAACTGCGCACGCCTTCGATCTATATCGAACTATGGGCATCTACCTGGCTACCGAATCGGCGCGCCATCCCTGACGTCGGAAACTCGTGAAAAAGTGGTAGAATTTGAACAGCTCTTTGTCGTGGGGGTTAAGAGCGTGCTCGATTGTATCTTCGTGATCAAGCTCAACCCGCTACTTCGTGCCGATTTCTGTCAAGAGATCAAAGGAATCAGCACATTTGGGGCAGCGGAGATGTTCACACACCGGCCTCCTGGAGCTTGTCGGGAACGTTGCAGTCGTACATCAGGTCTTGGACGCAAGTCCCGTTTGCTGCCCATGGGCCAGCCTCCCTTCCTAGCGCTGCGCCAGCCGGAAGAGGGCTGAAAACGGCAAAGCGGGACGAAGACCTCGAAGGGTAAGCCAAAAAGAGACCGTAGGGTCATTCCCCCAGGTGAAATCGGGCTCCTGTGGGCATAATGTGAGTCATGTTAGACGAAATTCTGAATGATGGGCCAACAACTCACTCGGGCATCATGGCAGTGGAGGCGGGTGCCGCTAGGGATGCCGATTATGCATACCAGGCCTACCAGGTTCTGCGGTGGAGTTTTGCTCTGGCGCCGATTCTCGCTGGATTGGACAAGTTTTTCCATCTTTTGAAGGATTGGCAGATGTATCTGGCCCCGGCGATTGGGAATTTGGTCGGCCAGGCCGGCGTGCGAGCCGGCATCTTCATGCAGGTGGTTGGCGCGGTCGAAATCGTCGCTGGTTTCCTGGTGCTTTTGAAACCGCGGGTCGGCGCCTATGTGGTCGCTGGCTGGCTGGCCGGGATCATTGTGAACCTGCTTTTGTTATCGGGCTTCTACGATATTGCGCTGCGGGATTTCGGGCTTTGTCTCGGGGCTATAGCGCTGGGCCGATTGAGCCATAAGTTTGGTCACTGAAGGGAAGCGGTGGAAATCGCGCCCGATGCTCTTCCGCTCCTGGCGGCTGAGCGCGCCCGTAATGTGAGGGCCTACCTGCTTCAACCCGGGAAGATCGAACCGGAAAGAATCACGGAATCGGCCCGAGGCGACAGTTCCAAAGGCAGCCGCGTGTATCTGTGGCTGCAATGAAGAGGTGAGTTCCCCTCACCTTCCAGCGTATTTCGCCGGGTTGCGTATCCGGTCGAGGCGTTCTGTTTCAATCTCGCGCCGCGCGAGTTGCCGCCGCCTTTGCAGAAGTGCGCGCGCGACAGTGTGTGGCAGCAGCCACACTTGTTTGAAAAGGTTGAAGATGGTCAGGAAGATCAGTTTAATTACATGCATAACTCGTTTGTCGGAGCGACACGTTCCACGTGCTCCGGGTCAGCTTGAACTGTGCCGCCGGATTTTCCTTTCTCGGTACGTTGCCAATCAACGCTATAGGGACATCAAAGGCTCGAGCGTGCGGGTTGTTCCCTATGTCTTCTATGCAAATTGCATGGCAAATGAACCAAGGGCGGGCAATTTGCACGAATTGGCCCGGCGAATGCCAGTCGGTGTAAAACCCCTCAAACGCGCATGCGGTTAAGCCCCAGTGAGTTGGAACTTGCTGGACGAGGGCGGCACTGGCCGTGCTAGTCACAAATGCGACGCCATGCAATACGAAAGGCCCCCCCAGCGTCGTTGGTGGGTAGGCGCGATGGCCCGCCAAGAATACCTCCGCCACCAGGAAATAGAAATCAGAGTGTGAAGAAATTATCTGCATCATGCGCACGATGAGTCAGCTTTTTTCCGGGTTGCGGTTCCGGCTTGTGCTGCTGGTCGTGCTGGCTTCACTCCCGCCGGTGTTACTGACCCTGCACATTGCACGGCAAGAGCGCCAACGCCAGACCGCGGCGTTGAGGCAACGCTCGCACGACATAATCCAACTCGCCGCCCGGCAAGAAGACGAGATGATCGCCGGGACACGGCAACTATTGCGCGCGGTAGCGGAGTCTTCCCAAGTCCAATCGGCCCGGTGGGGTAACGCCACGAAGTTGTTGCGCTCGCTATTCGATTGCCCACGCTATGCCAACCTGGGCGTGATTAAGACCAACGGAGACGTCGTGGCCAGCGCTGTCCCGCTCGCGGGAGCGGTCAACCTGGCCGACCGCTCTTTCTTCCAACGCGCGCTCTCCACGGGCGGCCTGTCCATTGGCAACTACCAGGTTGGCCGCATTACCGGCAAACCCAGTATCAATCTCGGCTATCCGGTCTTCGATCCGTCTGGACAAGCTCAAGCCGTGGTGTTTGCCGCGCTGGATTTGGACTGGCTCAACCGCTCCGATTATGCGCTCCAGATACAGTTGCCCCAAGGGGCCACCTGGACCAAGATCGACGGCAATGGCACGATCCTCGTGCGTTATCCCGCGGTGGAAAAGTGGCTGGTGAGCGAGCCTCTGCCAGAGGCGGCGTTGCTGAAAGCGTTCCTGACCCACAAAAACGGCGTCATGGAGGCCGTGGACCCCAAGGGCATGTCCATCTTCTATGACTTCACGTCCAGCCGCAGCGCGCTCGTGACGGGCGACGTGATCAGCATCCTGAGTATCCCGAGGAACGTCCTCTTTGCGGAGCCGGACCGCATGGTGAGGCGCAATCTTACCTGTGTGGGGATTGTCGCCGGCCTGGTCCTGGGGATCGGCTGGATCGGCAGCCGCTACTTGGTCCTGCGCCCGATCGAGGCGCTGGTGAATTTCACCGCCCGGCTGGGCACGGGTGATTATGGCGCACGAGCGGGCTTGCCCCGAGCCCGCGATGAATTGCGACAACTGACGCGTGCTTTGCACCAGATGGCGGAGGCCTTGCAGGCCCGCGAAGCGGAACTGCGCCAGAGCGAGGAGCGATTCCGCGCCCTGGTGCAAAATTCAAGCGACGTGACCGGCATAACGGACAAAAATGGCATTATCCTCTATCGCAGCCCGAATTTCCAGACCACGCTGGGCTACACGGTGGCGGACGCGCTGGGGAAAAGTATCTTCGACTATTTTTGGCCCGAGGACTTGCCCCGCGCGCGAAACCGGCTGGCGGCATTGGTAAGAGTCTCCGGTGACACCCAAAGAGACGAATACCGGCTTCGTCATCAGGACGGCTCCTGCCGTTTTATCGAATCCACCAGCTCCAATCATCTGGAGGACCCGGCCATCGGCGGGATTGTCTTCAACTACCGCGACATTACCAAGCGCAAGCAAGCCCAGGGAAGACTCAAGGAATCCCGCCAAAGACTTCATGTGCTCTCCCGCCGGCTGGTGGAAGTGCAAGAGACCGAACGCCGGCACCTGGCGCGCGAGCTCCACGACGAAATCGGCCAGGCGCTCACCGTCGCCGAGTTGAACTTGCAGGCGATGCTCCAATCCCCGGGTACCGACGCGCTGGCACCGCGCTTGAAAGAGAGCCTTGAGGTGGTCGAGCACGTGCTGGAGCAAGTGCATGACCTGTCGCTGAACTTGCGCCCTTCCATGCTCGACGATTTGGGCCTGGAGCCGGCGTTGCGCTGGTACACAGACCGGCAAGCCGCGTTGGCCGGCCTGCACGCTGAAGTTCGGGCGGACCCCCTGGAGCAGCGCCTGGATCCCATGATCGAAACCGAGTGTTTTCGCGTCGCCCAGGAAGCGCTCACCAACGTGGTGAAACATGCCAAAGCTCGCACCGTGATCGTCGAAGTGACGACCAACGACCAGCAACTCCACTTATCTGTGCGCGATGACGGCGTCGGTTTTGATGTGGCCAGCGTTCGGGAACAAGCCGTACGCGGCGCCAGCTTGGGCTTATTGAGCATGGAAGAGCGGGCAGTGCTGGCCGGTGGGGGCCTCCAGTACCACGCCACCCCGGGCCAGGGCACCGAAGTCCACGCCTGGTTCCCGCTAAAGTGGGCACAGCCCGCCGTCGTCGCCGTAGCTATATGAACATTTCGAACCAATCAGAAACGTCGGTCAAAGCCAGCCGGGTGCTGCTGGCCGACGACCACACGCTGGTGCGCGCCGGCATCCGGGCGTTGCTGGAAAAGCTTCCGGGAGTGGAAGTCGCGGGTGAAGCCAGTGATGGCCGCGAGGTCCTTGGCCTCATCAAAGCGCATCAGCCGGATGTCGTGTTGATGGATATTTCCATGCCTGGGCTCAATGGCCTCCAGGCGTTGGCGCGCATCACCAGGGACTTCCCGAACGTCCGGGTGATCATCCTCTCCATGCACCACAACGACGAGTACGTGTTGCAGGCCTTGAAATCCGGCGCGGTCGGCTACCTGCTTAAACGAGCCGCGACTGCCGAATTGCCGGCGGCCTTGAAAAGCATCGTTGGCGGCGAAATCTATCTTAGCCGGGAAATCTCCAGCCGCTTTATCAAGAAGTTCCCATTGCAGCAAATCGCGCACTCCTGCAGCCCGCTCGAACGGTTGACCCCGCGCCAGCGGGAGATCCTCCAACTGCTGGCCGAAGGCCAAACCACCAAGGCCATCGCGATGGTCCTGAAAGTCAGCGACAAGACCGTCGAATACCATCGCGTAAAGTTGATGGCGCGCCTGGATATTTTCGATATCCCGGGACTGGTGCGCTTCGCTTTGCGGAATGGACTGGTTTCGCAGGAATCCTGACCACCAGCCCAACATTCATCAAGCAACTCTCGGGTACTCTTGATGAGTTCTTCCCTGCTTCAGTTCTTCCCTCCCGCGTTCCAAGGACGGAACCCGGGCGCGAATATCGGGACGCCCGAGGGTGCAGTTCGCCCGATGGTTTTGCTCCTTTACCATCGCCTAAGCGAGATCAGCCCTGAGGTGACGGTTCGCCTTACCACCCGGGACCGGCTCTTATAAAACCAGCCACGCCCGACCAGCCCCGTTCCTGACAGACCCCCGACCAGCCCCATATCCGGGCTTAGTGCCCCGGCGTATTCGGTTGCTTGAGCGGGATTGAATCCCGCGTTGAGCGCCTCGCGCCGATATTCGCGCCAAAGGTCCTCCCGGAACTGGCTCTCAGCCGCGATGCCTTCAGGCGGTCGGAGGTTGACGCCAATGGTTTGTTCGTTGGCCGGCTCGAACCGGCAGTCTAAAGAGATTCTTGAGCTCATATTGGTTATGCCTTTCGTTGTTGTTGGGCGCCAGCCAACCGTTCGCCGTAACCAAAGCCCGGCGGGCCTGAGGCCAGATACATTCAATCTCCCGTCCGATGCCGGCGAGGTGCCAGCCCCAATCGCCAGCGCGCAGCGCCGCCACAAAGTGGAGAAACACGCGACCCCACCATTCTTCACTGAGATATAGCGCCATAGCTTCACCCTCCGTTGCTCGTCCAACCCAGGCATCCGTTTCGGGCGCTCCGAGCCAATCTTTGTCTGCGGAAAACGTGCATGAGTAACTGTTAGCTCTCGCAAGCTTTGGCCGCGACTAAGAGGTTCCCTAGGACTGCTAGGAGATACCTTGCTTGCGTCGTGTGGGCAACGCTTACGAGAGAATCAGTTAGCGCGTGTCGGAGAATTGTACGAGCCGAGGTGAGGGGGCTCCGCTCCGGCCCGAAAACCCAGATAATTTGAGCCTCACGTCACGTCGGCTCCTGCATGGAACTGAGTTTTTCAAACAGGTTCTTAGCGGAAAATCACCTTTGGATGTTTGCAATGTCTTCCATAAAGAAGCATGATTGAGTTCCCTTCGGAGGAATCTGGAATCCCGCGGGTGAGTAAACCATTAGACGAAAGGCAGAGATCATGGGCGACAAGTCCCCCAAAGCAACGAACAAGCACGCAACGCAGAAGCTGACCAAAGCTAACAGTGACCTGCAAAGGAAACAGCAGGCCGTCGCGGCAAAGCAGGTGGCCGGCAAGAAGAAGTAAGCCCCGCCCCCTTACTCATCACGGCGAATAAGGCAAGGGCATCTCTTTCAGTGGCTCCACTTTGGGAGCTGTCCTGACCCTCACCAATTCAGCTTCATTCTCCGATTCGTCGTCCAGGTGCTGGAACGGGCGGAAGCGCTCGCTGTTGAACCCTAGTTCCTGACAGTACTTGTTTCGCGGGTCCGTGCCGTTCACCAACCCCCTGAGAAGCAGGCCGATTTGGCCGTTTTCGCTATCAGCCGCTCCGGGCGTGGGATGCATCAGCCGGCGGCCAAGGAAGACGCTCCGAATTGTATAGATTTCGCCCTTGACCGGGAGGTTGTCGTAGTGCTTCGCCAGTGGTTTGGGGAAATGATCATCCACACACACGACTTGTTGTCCCACTTGCATAAAGCTTCAAGCCATCCGCGGGAGGCTAAGAGCGTGTTTTAAATTGTAACAGCCGGCGTAAGGAAGGCTCTGAAGATTTTTCAAACGCTCGCTAAGCCGCTTCGGCAATTGGAGGCTCGGCCACAGGGGGCGCGGGGATTACCGCCTCGTGATCAATTTCCGGGTAATTCTCATTTAACTCTGTCGCCAGGCGCTCGGCCTCTTCCTTCTCGAAGCGCTTCGTCCCGGTTCCGATGCCTCCCGTAACAATGGATTTCCAACGGATAGCGTACGTCTTCATAAAACTGCTGTTTGAAAAGAAACTGTCTGCTCGGATTAACGCTTCATTCCTCGGCCACAGGGCCTCCGGAAAAGAGGGGTTGGGCGTCTCCCAACCCCTCTCGCGGTTCTCATTTCCTGTCGGAACGCCGAACCGACTCAATAATCCGTGCCGCCCTGGCCGCCTGGCGATGGCTCGGATTTGTCTTCCTTCGGCAGCTCGGTGACCAGGCATTCGGTGGTCAACAACAGGCCGGCAATCGAGGCCGCGTTCTGCAACGCTGCCCGCGTGACTTTCTTCGGATCGACTACGCCCGCTTTGACCAGGTCCTCATAGACCCCGGTCGAGACGTTGTAGCCCTCGTTGCCTTTGCGCTTCATGACTTCCTGCACCACCACGGAGCCTTCCACACCGGCATTATCCGCCAATACGCGCGTCGGATACTCGACGGCGCGCTTGACGATCTCGACGCCGATGCGCTCGTCGTCGTTCTCCGGCTTGACGGTATCCATCGCTGCCAGGCAACGCAACAGCGCGACGCCACCGCCCGGCACAATGCCTTCTTCAACGGCCGCTCGGGTGGCATGCAAGGCATCTTCCACTCGGGCTTTCTTTTCCTTCATCTCGGTCTCGGTAGCGGCGCCAACGTTGATGATGGCGACACCGCCCGCGAGTTTGGCCAGGCGTTCCTGCAGCTTTTCCTTGTCGTAATCGGAAGTCGTCTCTTCGATCTGCCGCCGTATCTGATTTACCCGTCCTTGAATCTCGGAGCTCTTGCCGTGACCTTCCACCAGGGTGGTGTTTTCCCTGTCCACTGTGACGTTCTTGACGCGGCCGAGGTCTTCCAGTTCCAGGCCCTCGAGCTTGACGCCCAGGTCTTCGCTGATGAACTTGCCGCCGGTCAGGATGGCAATATCTTCGCACAGGGCTTTGCGGCGATCCCCAAAGCCAGGGGCTTTGACGGCACAGGCATGGATGGTGCCGCGAAGCTTGTTCACCACCAGAGTGGCGAGGGCTTCGCCGTCGACATCTTCGGCGATGATCAGGAGCGGTTTGCCCGCTTTTGCCACTTTTTCGAGCAAGGGCAGCAAGTCTTTGAGGCTGCTGATCTTTTTCTCGTAATTGAGCACGTAGCAATCTTGCAGACGGACCTCCATCGTCTCGGCATTGGTGACAAAGTATGGCGACAGGTACCCCTTGTCGAACTGCATGCCTTCGACCACCTCGAGGGTCGTTTCGAGGGTTTTAGCTTCCTCGACCGTAATCGTGCCGTCTTTGCCGACCTTGTCCATCGCGTCGGCGATAATCTCTCCAATGGCGGTGTCCCAGTTCGCAGAAACCGTCGCGACCTGCCTGATTTCCTCTTTGTCCTTCACCTTTTTGGCGATTTTGTCGAGATGCTCAATGGCGGCAGCGACAGCCTTATGGATGCCGCGCTGGATGCCGATCGGGTTGGCGCCGGAGGTGACGTATTTCAAACCTTCGCGAAAGATCGCTTCGGTGAGAATGGTGGCCGTGGTGGTGCCGTCGCCGGCGTTGTCGCTGGTCTTGCTGGCGGCTTCCCGGACCATCTGGGCGCCCATGTTTTCACAGGGGTCCGCCAGTTCGATTTCCTTGGCGACCGTGACACCGTCTTTGGTCACCGTCGGCGAGCCATATTTCTTATCGAGCACGACGTTGCGCCCCTTGGGGCCAAGCGTCGCGGCGACCGCTCTGGCCAGTTTAGAGACACCACGCAGCAGGGTTTGACGAGCCTGCTCGTCGAAAATTAATTGTTTTGCAGCCATAATAGAATAGATAGTGGATTGTTGATAGTTGACCCCAAAGCTTTCGGGGTCGATGGTTATTCCAGCACGGCCAGGACATCGTCAGAACTGAGAATCCGGTAATCCTTTCCTTGGAGTTTAATTTCCGTGCCGCCGTATTTGGCCACGAGCAGGTGGTCGCCTTTTTTCATTTCGAAGGGAACCTTCTTGCCGTTGTCGTCCGTTTTCCCGGTGCCGAGGGCCACAACCCGGCTTTCCATGGGTTTTTCCTTGGCGGTGTCGGGAATAACAATTCCGCTTTTGTTGACTTCCTTCTCTTCGACGGCTTCCACGAGAATTCGGTCGCCGAGGGGTTTAACGTTTAGTGTCATAATTTTGTTTTTTTGTTAGCTTTTTGATTGTCAGTGATTCGTCTGGCCAACCTTGCGCTCGCCGCTCCTGGTGAAAGCCATGGTCCGATGGGATGGTGATGGGGCCACAGCTCTAAAACCATCCGTACATCTCAGAGCAGAGGCGGTGCCAGTCGCTGGACGTTGAGCGCAACGGATTGATGGTTAGCAGCTTGCGGACAATCTGAGCGCTTTTGATGGTCCTCTTGGAGCGGCAGTGCCGTTGCAATTTGCACTAATGAGGCCGAGAACATCATGCATTTTGCAGCGCCGAGCCCCGAAGCGGCCTGACGCTTTGCATAGGCAACAGCTTCACTTGCCAGCGAGAAATCTGCGGTGCCATTCTCCTTTTCGCATGAAAGCCACCAAGTCCAAAGCGCGCCGCGTCAATCCGCATCCAGCCTCACCTCGCGTTTTCTCCGCCAAGGTTCTCGACGGTCCCGACCGCGCTCCCAGCCGCGCCCCGTTGGATTTAAGCCGGAAGACTTCTCCAACCTATCGGCGGCATCCGGCCCCTGATGAAAATGCTGCTCGACGCCGGTCTGCTGCACGCCGATTGCCTCACCGTCACCGGCCAAACCCTGGCCGAGACGCTCGCTGAAGTGAAACCGTACCCCGCCGGTCAGACGATCATTCATCCGCTCGACCAGCCGATCAAGAAAGACAGCCATCTGGTCATTCTCTACGGCAACCTCGCGCCCGGAGGTGCGGTCGCCAAAATCACCGGTAAAGAAGGTTTGCGCTTCACCGGCAAGGCGCGCGTGTTCAATTCCGAAGAGGCGGCCCTCGCCAGAATTCTCGACGGGACCGTCGTGAAAGACAAGGTCGTGGTGATTCGCTTCGAAGGGCCCAGAGGCGGGCCAGGTATGCGCGAAATGCTCTCCCCCACTTCCGCCATCATGGGCAAAGGTCTCGGTAAAGATGTCGCCCTCATCACCGACGGACGTTTCTCCGGCGGCAGCCATGGGTTCGTCGTCGGCCACATCACCCCGGAAGCCTATGTCGGCG
>DATMQA010000067.1:0-15251 GCA_035566895.1 Binatia bacterium | reverse complement strand
CGCCTCCGCCGTCACCGCCGCCGCCGTCACCACCACCATCTCCCCCACCGTCACCACCCCCATCGCCGCCGCCGTCACCACCGCCATCACCACCGCCGCCGCCGCCGCTGCTGCAGTCGCCACCGCCGTCGCCGCCGCCATCGCCGCCACCGCCACCACCGCCACCACCGCCGCCGCTGGACCCTTCGGCCACAATGAGCGTCGGGTAATAATAATCGTACGGCGGCGGCGGAGGTGGGTTGATGGCTGGAGCCGCGGGGGGTTGAACTCGCGGGGGATAGAAGTAAGTAAGGGAAACGCGTGTCGGCGTTGAGGGCGTGGGATGAGGCCACCAGATGGGAACCCATCTATGGCCCGGCCACTGATGGAGCGACCACCAGCGGAGCCAGGCAACCAGGTTATTACGGGAGAAAGCAGGCCTGGTCCCTAACGCATCGATATGATTAACCGGATCATTGTGGACATAGGTATAAAGATTAGGGCCGAGGCGCCGCTCGGCGTTTCTGAGCGGGTCACGTGAGAGCCAGCGCCCTTGCCTCGAATCGTAAGCACGAAACCGGGTGAGACTCAGCGCCGAATTCTCGTGGTAAAAGTCGCCCGCGAAACCGAAATCGGCGTCGAGGTCTCCGGCAATCTGGGTGCGGGCGCCGAAGGGCTCATAACTGAAACGAGCGCGGACATTGCCGGCAGCGTCCAACAGCTCGCGAACCGAGCCCAAGTGGTCCCGCGTATAATAATACGAGCCTGGCGAGGGGCCGCTCTCGAGCCGGACGCCCTGGGGGAAAAACCGTTTGACCACCGCGCCGGCGGTGGTGCGCTCTTCCAGAATCTTCGACCCATTCCAGACAAACTGCCGGTTAGTGATTACAAGACTGTTGGTTAATTCCCGGACACCGATGCGCCGGCCACTGCCGTCGTAAGTGAATTCAGTCCTCGAATTTCCTGAGTTCACCGCGGTAAGGCGGCGGGCGGCGTCCCACTCGTATGTGGCATTGGCGGCGCTGCTGCCGGCGATTGAGGTTAGCTCGTTGAGCGCGTTGTAACTGGCGTAATTGGTATTGTTATTGATGGCCTCGGAGAACCGGTTGGCAGCGGGATCGTAAGTATAGCCGAAGGTTTTGACGACGGTGCCGTTGGAGGAAATGGCGGCGGCGGTAAGCTGGTTGGCCAGGTCGTAGCCGAGGGTAGCAACGAGGGGCGCCTGGCTGGCAGCTCGCTGGGACCAATTGGTAATGCGATTGGCTGCCACGTCGTAGCCATAGACAAACTGAGATATGGGGTTGACGCCTACGGTGTAGGCAAGCTGCTGCAAACGATGGTCGCCGATGTTGTTGGAATAGCTCAAGGTTTCAGTCTCTCCATTAGGAGCCGTGATCGAAAGGAGCCGGCGGGAACTGGCGTCATAAACGTACGTAAAAGCGCCGAGAACATTGGAGCGGCTGGTGACGCGGTTGGCGGCGTCAAAGCTGACCAGGGATGAGACGCCATTGACGGCAGTGGAAATGCGGCGGCCCAACTCGTCGTACCCGTAGGTAACGAGTTCGCTCGGCAGCGGACCGTTCACACTGGCGAGCCGCGCGGCACCGAGGGCTGGAGTGGGGGTAATCGGATTGTAACTGTGAGCGGTGGTCCCGACGCCATCCGTCATGGAGACAACTCGGCGGTAGTTAGGGTCATAGGTGAACGTAACGGCGGGCGTGGGAACCGCGGAATTGAAATAGCTGCGGCTGCTGACGGTGTTGTCGCGGTTATAGGTATAGGTCGTCACCTGCTGCTTCTCGTCAACCTTCTGGTGGAGGCGGCTGATGGTGTTTTCATAGAATAAAGAAATCTTCGAGCCATCGGCGAAATTCTTGGCCGTGACGCGCCCCTGGACATCGTGATCCCAGGAGGTGGGGCGGCCCAGCGGGTCGGTGATGCTTCTGGCCGCGCCGCACTTGCACCATTGATAGAAGGTGGTCCGGTTGAGGGGGTCGGTCCGCGAGGCAAGCTGGCGGACACTGTTGTGGGTAAAGGTGGTCACACGACCGGCGCGGTCGCGGATCGAGGAAATATCCAGCAGGTTGTAGGCGACTTGCTCGGAGGTGCCATCCGGGTGGGTGGTTTTAGTGATGCGGTCCAAGGCATCGTAATCGAAGGTCAGCGTGTATCCATCCTGATCGGAGTAGGTGCGGACCCGGCCGACGGCGTCATAGGTGAAGCGACGGTTATCGTTCGCGTCGGGAAGGGGCCCGTGGATATTGGTCAGAAAGCCATTGGGATCGTAGGAGTAGGTGATGACATCGTTTTTGGGGCTGGTGATGGTGAGGAGTTGGCCGCGGGCATTATAGGTGCGGGTGGTGGTTTGCCCGGACGCATCCTTGGAGGTTAGAATGCGGTGTTGAGCGTTATAAGTCCTTTGGGAGATGAGTTCGTTGTTGCCGGCGCGGGTTTGGCGAATCTCGAGCAGATCGATGTCGTTGGTGGCGTAGAGGTAGGAAAAGGTGCGGCCGAGGGGATCAATCATTTGGCTCATTTTGCCGAAGCTGTTGTAGAGGTAGCTGTAGAGCTGGGTGCTGCCGTCATCCAACACGCGGCCGACATGGGAGGGCATTCGACTGGCGCCAACGGCGATGGGATCACTCTGGCCGGCGTAGTCGCGCCAAACGCGGCCCTCGAGCGCTTTCTTGGTGCTCTCGAGAATGCCGGCGCCGTTGGCGAAATCGGCTGTGTGCAGCCAATGATAAATCCTGGCTTTGGTGTAGTCGCCGTAAGCCTGGGCGGTGGCCAGCTTGCTCCAATAAAAGGTGTTGCGGTAAAAGAGGTAGTCGTTGTGAGTTGCCATGCCGGTGGGGATCTGGGCTGCCGGCACGAACTCGGGGATACCAAGTGTGGTCGATTCGTTGAACTCGGCGCGGTCGCGGTTGCCATCGGGGAAAAGGCGTTCGAGGGCGCGGTAACTGCCGCTGTCGCCCTTGGTGAAGGCGTTGGTGCCGTAGGGGGTGATAAGCGTGTTGACGAAATCGCTGGCGGGGTCGTAAAGGAACTGCGAGTTCAAACCGATGACATCGGTGATTTTGCTCAGGCGCCCGTAGGGGTCGTAACTGAAGGCGGCGGAGCGGCCAAATGGGTCGGTGATTTTGGTAATTTTGTAGATGTCGATTGGGTCTTCATAGCTGAGGGTGGTGACCTGTCCGATGGCATCGGTAAGAGCGACGATGCGGAGATAGGCGTCGTAAGTGATATTGACACTGTTACCCGCGCGGTCGATGAACTGAGTCATGAATACCTTGCGCGAGGTGCCAATGGAACCATCGGGCTGGCTGAAGACGCGCTGGGTTCCGTCGCGGGAGACCATCACGTAGCTGTTGGGCGAAGCGCGCGTGAGTTTGGTCAGGTCATAGAGTTGGAGGGCGTAGGTTTGGGTGGCGGGTGAGAAGCCGGTAAAGACCCGGCTAAAACCGCCCATGCGATAGTATTGAACGTCGGCCGAAGGACTGAAGGGGTTATCGGTGATGTAGGCAAGCCATCTGAAGGTCCACTTCGGCCCGAAGTTGGAATAGGAGAAATTGGCTGGCTGGAAGGGGTCGCGCTGGTTGTAGCGAACGACGATGCGCATGGAGGGCCCCACCGGCGGCACGTAGCCGACCGGCCTGTCGGCCAGACCCAGGCTGATGAAAAGCAAACCGATGTGGGAAACTGCCATGCCGCCGCAATCCCCGCCGTCGCCCCCATCTCCGCCGTCGTCACCGCCGTCGCCGCCATCACCTCCGTCACCCCCATCGCCGCCGTCCCCGCCATCACCGCCATCGCCCCCATCTCCGCCGTCACCACCGTCACTACCATCACCCCCATCGCCGCCATCGCCGCCATCGCCACCGTCCCCGCCACCCGGGTCCGGGCCAGGGACGTTGCCTTTGCCATGAACCGTGCGGCCTTCCCTGGCCTCAACGTGACGCCAACCCTTCGGCAGCGGTCCCGGTGGAATCAGGAAATAGCCGCTGGCTTCGCTGTCCAAGGCGGCTTTGGTGGCCCAAACATCATTGCGAAAAGTAGGGTCCTGGAGCAGATAGCGCGCGCCTTCCTCACGGACAATGGCGGCGTAGTGGCCGACTTTCCAGTGGATGACCGAGGGCACGACAATCGCCGCGCCTTTCTCACGAAACGCCATTTGATAGCGGAGGCCAACGGTCTGGGAAAGGTCGGCCACCTCGGTCAGAGAAAAGCCTTTCGGGGTCGAAGCGGAATTATAAATCGCGCGAGTGGCAGGCCCGATGTTCTTTGGGTCCACAGCCAGCTTGATGCGGTGCAGAGCCAGCGGCCCGCAACGAAATGAAATCTCGGGCCGTTCTTTCATGGCCACCAGCCCGGCGCGCGCGCTCGAAATGCGTTCGGTGGCCGAGCCAATGAAGACCCGGTTGTGAACGGAGTTGAGGAAGGGTTCCAGTTCGGTCATGCGTCCCAGGCGACCGTACATGTAGCCAAGTTCACCTGCCGCGCGGTCGGCCAGGGCCCTGGCTTTGGGAGCGGTGGCATCTTTGGCCAGGGACCAGGCCTTGGTCCAGGCCTCGAGCGCCAGGGAGTAGTGGGCAGTGTTGTAGTAGTCCAGGCCGAGATCGGTCAGCAGGGCTGCTTGCCAGGGGGAGTTGGGATGCTGCTCCAGGTAGGCGGTCAGGCTGGAAAAGTCGTCCGGGCTGGTGCGCCTGGCATAGTTCAGGAGTGCGGCAGCGAGCGCGGCATTTTCGGCGCTCGAAGGCTCGCCGCCGATGGGGACCAGGGGTTCCTCGAACGCGTGCGAATGAAAAAAGTCCTGCGGCGTGGGCTGGCCCGGGAGTTCGAGAGTGGCTTTCGGCGGCTCAACTTTCGGAATCGAGCGATTGGGGACCGACGAGGCAGCGGCAGCGGCGCTGCGTGGCGCCGCCAGCGCGAAGAGCCCGAGGAGAAAAAGCAAGGCACGGCATTGGGCCAGATTGACGCAGGACACTTTGGCGCCGGCTTCCATAAGGTGAATACGGGCAAGATAGCGTCCGGATTGATGATGTCAACATTTCTTGTCATCGCGAGGGAAAAAATGGGACGCGTGAACCCCAAAGCTTTCGAGCGAAACGTGAAACGTGAACTATTGCTTCAAAGGCCGCATCCAGCCTTCTAAGAGCTTGTCACCGGTGTGATTGCTCTGCGTCATCTGCGGGCGGTCGCTGCCGGAAA
Source organism: Binatia bacterium (assembly GCA_035566895.1). Classification (GTDB taxonomy): domain Bacteria; phylum Verrucomicrobiota; class Verrucomicrobiia; order Limisphaerales; family UBA8199; genus DATMQA01. The sequence continues at coordinate 10,064 of DATMQA010000067.1, read as the reverse complement.
CATTCATGATGCCAGAGCAGGACTCGCTCGGTGGGCCAAGGCCGGGCAGCGCCGGGCGGCAGGGTTGGTTCTTTGACGAAATAGAAATCGAATCGCACAAGCCGGCGTCCCTCGGGTGTGTCGCGATGGTTCCTGCGCGTGAGGTATTTGCCAAAATAGAGCCGGTACTCGTAATTCTTCTTGAGCCGGATTCGGTCCAGGTACTTTCGCCAGAACCGGTCGAACCGAAAAGCCAGGTCCGGCGGTTTCTCAAAGATGGGCGGCCGGCCGGTCAGCGGATCAAGTTGCTCGCCGGATTCGGTCTCGCCCACGATTACCCACCAACTGTCGTCCCGGGTCGGGTCCGGCGCGAACATTTCCCAGTCCTGTTGAATGAGCGGCACGAGCACAATCGCCCGAATCCAATGCGGCTCCGGGACGCGCTCCTGTCCCAGCCGTTTGGTCATGTTGAGGTTGTAAGCATCGAGCGTGAACGAGAAGAAAAGCACGGCAACGACCGAGTTGAGGGCCCACCGCTGGGCGCGTTTTGCCAGAACCGCCCATGGCGTCGGAAATCCTGCGGTGCGTCCCGCCGGGGCAGGCTGGAACTTCGCCTCGAAACGCGTGAGAAAGCTCGCGACCGCTCCGCTGATACGCCGCAGACCTGGCGCCTTTTTCAACAGCTCCCAGTCTTCCGGCAGCAATAACAGCGCATAGGACGCTACCATGACCCCCGAAAAGAAGCCGAGGGTAGTGGTCAACGCGATGCCCAGGTGGATGCCAGCCAGGGCCACGATGGCGCAGCGCCGGAGCCAGGGTTGGGCGAAGGGCGCGAGCATCAACGGCAAAGCCGCAAATTCCATCGCGAGCACGCCCCAGGTCAGGGCCTTGATCAATGGCAAAGGTTGGGAAGCCAGCCACTGGCCCAGCGGCCGGGCGATTTGCCTCCAGTTCAGCGCGTAGTAGAGAGCGGTGCCGTCCTTCCACGTTTGACCGGATTTCGCCATCGCGGTAAAGAGATAGATTAGGCCGACCTGCGCCACGATAGCGAACGCGGCCAACGACGGCTCGGAGCGCACCTCGCTGCTCGAGAGTGGTTCGGCCGTGGCAGCGCCGCCCTGGCGCATCCGAGCGAGGAGGGCGTCCAGGGAAAATCGTTTGCCCATCGGCAGGAACAGCGACCACATCAGCATGGTCGCGAGAACCACGACGCTGCCGTCGCGGATCAGCACGTTGCGGCTCAGCACGCTGGTGAAGAATACGAAGCTCAAGAGCCGAAACATCCGTGTCCGGTAGCCGAGCAGAAACAGGATGTAGAACAGGAGGCCGATGCAAAAGACAGCCTGCACCATCGGCAAAGAGGCCACTCCATCGAGAAGGCAGAAATGAAACTCGCCGCCCGATTTGGGCAGGGGCGCCTCGACGGGCAGCAGGCCGAAGGACGTGTAGAACGCCTCGAGATCGGGCCAGCGCGCGAACCAATCGAAGATGAGCAGAGCGGCCAGCAAAATGCGGTAGCAGGCCAGTGAACGCAGAGGGACGGTGAAGTAGAACTCTTTCAGTTTACGGCCCATGTGACGCGGGATTTAACCACCAATCGGCGCAAATAGACACAACTAACCTTGATGCCCCACTCATGCCCGTACTGAAGCCTAAAATTGGTCCGGTCGAACAACCATAATATTCCGCCAACCTAAACTGTTGCGGGGTCAGGAGTTGCAATTGCTCAAGCAGCCCAGCAGTTCGGGCAATGCTGGTCTTGCGCGTGCTCCAAATGTGCTCAGGCCCAAAGCAGCCGCGCATCGCACCGAATCGTCCATGTCGCGTAGCAAGCCAGTCATAACCCGCTCTTTGATTCCTTGCGAAAAGCTGATCCTTTTTTCCAGGGAATGTCGCTTTATGAGGTGAATTTGATTATCATTGAACGATGATCCATCCGCACGAACGCGAGGTAGCGCTGTTCGAAGCCGCCCTGGAATTGCCGTCCGGGCAGCGCGAAGCCTATCTGGAGCAAGCGAGCACGGGAGACCCGGACTTGTTGCGACGGGTCCGGGCGCTGCTGCGGGCTACCGAGAATGGGGCTGACTTTCTCACGCCCATCGCATCAAACCCCGCGCCCACCCTCCCGGCTATCGAGAAGCCGGGTGACCGTATCGGGCGGTACAAGCTGCTGGAACCCATTGGCGAAGGTGGCTGCGGCATTGTGTACATGGCCGAACAGGAGGAGCCGATTCGGCGCAAGGTGGCCTTAAAGGTAATCAAGCTCGGCATGGATACCCGGCAGGTGATCGCCCGGTTCGAGGCCGAGCGCCAGGCCCTGGCGCTCATGGACCATCCCAACATTGCCAGGGTGTATGATGCGGGGACGACGGCTGCCGGGCGGCCTTATTTTGTCATGGAACTCGTACGGGGGGTCCGAATCACCGATTATTGCAATAACAAAAGACTCCCACTCCGAAAGCGACTGGAATTATTCAGCCAGGTCTGCCAGGCCGTGCAACATGCGCACCAAAAAGGCATCATCCACCGCGATCTCAAACCCTCGAACATCCTCGTTACGGTGAACGATGGAGAACCCGTGCCCAAGGTCATTGACTTCGGCATCGCCAAAGCGACTTCCGGCGAGCGGCTCACGGATAAAACCGTTTTTACCGCCTTCCACCAGTTCATGGGCACCCCCGCCTACATGAGCCCCGAGCAGGCTGACCTCACCAGCGTGGACATTGACACTCGAAGCGACATCTACACCCTCGGAGTGCTGCTCTACGAACTGCTCACGGGCCAGACTCCTTTTGACGTCAATGAACTGCTTCAGGCCGGCCTGGACGAAATGCGCCGCACGCTGCGCGAAAAAGAACCGGCGCGCCCCTCCACACGGCTCAGCACCCTCGGCGCTGACCAACTCACAGCCACCGCCCGCCTTCAAGGCCTCGAGCCTCCCAGGCTGATCAGTTTAGTGCGCGGCGACCTTGACTGGATCGTGCTGAAGTGCCTCGAGAAAGACCGCGCCCGCCGCTACGCCACCGCCAACGCTTTGCTCACGGATATCCAGCGGCATCTCAGCAACGAGCCGGTTACCGCGCGTCCTCGCAGCCGGGTCTACGAGTTTCAGAAAACTGTCCGGCGCCACCAGGTCGGGTTCGCGGCGGCGGCGGCTGTGATGGCCGCGCTCTTCCTTGGTCTGGGAGTCGCGACCTGGTCGCTCCTCAAAGAGAAGCAAGCCCGCCGGCGCGCGGACACCGAGGCGGCCAAGAGTTTCCAAACTGCGCGTTTTCTCGAAGACATGCTCCGTGGCATTGACCCGAAGACAGCCCAGGAACGGGACACCACCTTGCTGAGGGATCTCCTCGGCCGCAGCGCCGAGCGAGTTTCTCGAGACCTCACCAACCAGCCCCTGGTCGAGGCGCATCTCGAAAATACCCTTGGCAATATTTACGCCGCTCTGGGTGAATTTCAGAACGCGGAGCAAATGGCGCGGAGCGCGCTGGCCTTGCGCCGGAGTGATCCCGCAACCCAACCCGCGGATTTGGCAGAATCCCCTTTTTGACCTCGCCCATCACCTTTGGAGCCAGGGCAAGCTGGCAGAGGCCGAACAGTTCGCTCGGGAAGGACTGACGCTGGCGACGAATCTTGTGACGGATGTCCGGGGCAAAAAAAGCGCTCTCGTTGCCAAGTCACTGGCCCAGCTCGGGGTCATCGTTCAGGATCAGGGCAGATTGGCCGAGGCCGAAGGTTTGTTTCGTGAATCGCTGGCAGTTCGCAAAGAGCTCGCCGGCAACGAGCATCCCACCGTCGCCCAGACGCTCAACACGCTTTCGGGCGTTCTGACTCTCGAAGGCAAGGCGGCCGAGGCGGAAAAAACCGGCCACGAGGCCCTGAAGGTTTTTGGCTGGTCCTTCCGCCAGGGTGATTCTTCCGACGCGGACTCACTTTACAGTCGCGGTAACGTTCTCTTCGACCAGGGCAATCTGGCTGAAGCCGAAGCCTGCTTCCGCCAGGCCCTGGCGCTTCGGCGCAAGCGCTCTGGCGCTGGGCACGACGTGGAAGTAGCTTTGAGCGCCTTGGCCACGACGCTGCGCCGCCAGCGACGGTTTGCCGAAGCCGAACCTCTTTATCGGGAGTGCCTGGCGAGCCGCGAAACCAATTGTCCGAACGCCTGGTACACGCATTACACCCGTGCGATGTTGGGAGCCACCTTGTTGGGCAAGCGCAAGTACGAGGAAGCCGAGCCGTTGCTTATCTCAGGCTATGAAGGCATGGGGGAGCGCGAGGGGAGCATCCGGGACCGGACGAAGGTCCTCACCGAATCGATGCAAAATCTCATCCAGCTCTTCGAAGCCACCTCCCGGTTGGAAAAAGCCGCCGAGTGGCGGACAAAACTAGCCATGCTCCAGGCCGCTCCCTCAGGACGGAAGCCGCCCTGGCCGCGGTTCTCCTCCGATGACCAGGCCGCTGCCGCTCCCTGACGCGATGCAGCCCGACGAGCTCCAGAGCACCGAGCAACTGCTGCCGCTGGTCTATGCCGAGCTGCGGCGATTGGCGGCGCACAAGATGGCCGGCGAAAACCCCGGTCAAACTCTCCAACCGACCGCGCTGGTCCATGAGGCCTGGCTGAAGCTGGGTGAAAATCGCCAGTGGCGCAATCGCAACCATTTCTTCGCTTCCGCCGCCGAGGCCATGCGCCGTATCCTTACCGACAACGCTCGACGCAAGCTCCGCGTGCGCCACGGCGGCGGCCAGCAGCGCGTCGATCTCGAGGACTGCGCGACCGCCGTCGATTCGGAAGCCGACCACATCCTCGCCGTTAGTGATGCCCTCGAAAAACTCGCCCGGCTCGATCCCCAGCGTGCCGAACTGGTCAAGCTCCGCTATTTTGTCGGCCTTTCCTTCGCCGAAGCCGCTGAGGTTCTGGGCCTTTCCGAACCGACCGCCAAACGCTATTGGTCATTCGCTCGCGCCTGGCTTTACGAAGAAATCCGAGCAGCGCAGCAAGACTAACGTGGCAGGGCCCGCTCGCCGAGCGGGCCGCAGCGGTTTTTCATATCAAAACCAACCGCCATGCGACGGCGGCGCCCCTCTCCTGCTCTCTTCTCTAAAATTAGCTGATCCTTTTGTCGCCGAAATGTCGCTTTATGAACGAAAGAGAACACTATGAACGGAAAAAAATACTTTGTCGCGGCGATTGGCCTGAGCACCGTGTTGCTGGCGTTGGCCGTCTCCGTCTCTCATCCTTTTGCGTTCGAAAGGCAGCCCGGCCCTAACGACCTCAGGAGGAGGGCGTTGGCCGGTCCCAGCGGGAAGTTCGGGCCAGTGATTGACACAGTCCTGCCTTCGGCCAGGACCGGTGCATCTGTTGACATACTGGATTTGGAAACCGGCTGTGCGCGGCGTCAGCCACCCTGGGAGTATTTCAACTCTGGCGCCGACGCGATAACGGCTTGGATTCGCTCCAACCGCCTCAATATCTCCTGCTCTCCCTGGCCAGGCTTCGCGGCTTGCGTTACATACGATATGATCATAGTTCCAGTCGAAGCGAAATGTTGGGAAGAAACCACGGAGCAGGAACTCCTCGACAACCCGGCTCTGGCGCCTGTGCGCCATTCCCCAAGAAGACTGCTGGTGCTGCGGAATGACCAACCCGACACTTACATTTTTCGTACGGGGGAAGGAACTTTGGGGATGCTCCGGCTCGTTGGTTTGAGCGAACACGGACGTGGAGTGAAGATTCGTTATAAACTCATTAATCCGGCCAAATCTGGAAAGGTCGGCATAACTATTGACACTTTTCATGCTTTTTCCGCTTTTGCGCCATACGCATGGCGGTGGGCTTCCCACGAGCGATAGGGTTCAGGCTCGCAGCCCTTGCATGCGGCGCACCAAAGTGGGGAAGTTCAACTCGATTGTCTGGTAGAAAAGCTCGGGATGATCTCGATCCCAAAAGGGCATCGCTGAGTCGAGCGCATCCAGGATGGTTTGGACCTCTTTGCGGCCGGGCGCCTCAAAACGGCAGCCATACCTTTGATAGAGGTCATGGACCTGCGTTGAGGGAGCCGAACCCTTTCCGGTGGCGCGACAAGTGTCGGCCTAGAAGTTTTGCCGCTCCGCGATCGTTGCCGCGAGCTCACGGTACAGCTTCTCGACGTAATCTCTCCCTGCCTCCTTGAACGCTGGGTTCGCTTCTTCCGTGAACGGGTGTGGGCTCCTTGCGATTTCGAGCCCCAGGAGTAATTTCAAAACGTCACGACTCATTTTATGCCAAATAGCTCACCCACCCGATTGTGCCCGGCGCAGCAGAGGGCGTTTGACTCCCTCTCCGCCGGGGTTCAGGTCGGCTCCATCCTGCGTCTCCGGAGCGGCTGTGGCCGGGGCAAGACGACGATTTTGCGGGAACTGCACCAGCAGGTTGGCGGAGCGTTCCTGAATATGAAAGATTTCGTCGAGGCCTCGGCCAAAAACCACCCGCTCGCCCTCGAGGAAACGCTCTATCGCCTGCTTCTCGACGCCCTCCGCGCGCATCCCGTCGTTATCATGGATGACCTGCATCTGCTCGACCTTTACTCCGCTGGCTGCCATTTCTACCCCCGCTCGGGCTATTTCAACTCCATCATGATGGGCCTTTGCACCTACGCCCTCGAAGCCGGCAAGAAGCTCATCATCAGCACCCATGACCACATCGCCGAAGCCGCTGAACAACGCAGCTACTCCTTTGGCATCGAACGTTTCAAGGTCGAAGATTACGCCGCGCTTGTCGCCACCTTCCGCGGCGCGCCCGCGCCACAATTGGATTTCGAAAAAATCTTCCGCTTCGCGCCCAAGCTCAATGCCCACCAGTTGAAAGCCGCCTGCCAATGGCTCGTGAACTACAAGGAGCTCGGCACCGACCTCTTCATCGAATACCTCCGCTCGCAACGGCTCGCCAGCAACGTGGACCTCGGCGAGGTCCAGACTGTCGATTTGAAGGACCTTAAAGGCGTGAACGACGTTCTGCGCAACCTGGAAATCAACATTGTCCTCCCGCTCCAGAACGATGAGTTGGCCAGCCATCTCCGCCTGCGGTCCAAACGCGGCGTCCTGCTCTATGGGCCGCCCGGCACCGGCAAGACCACCGTCGGCCGCGCCCTCGCCCATCGCCTCAAAGGGAAGTTCTTCCTCATCGACGGCACCTTCATCGCGGGCACCGACGGCTTCTACCAACGCATCAACCAGGTCTTTGAAGCCGCCAAAGACAATGCGCCGTCCGTCATCTTCATTGACGACGCGGACGCGATTTTCGAAGACGGCGAGGAACGCGGGCTCTACCGCTACCTCCTGACGATGATCGATGGGCTGGAGAGCGAGAGTGCCGGGCGGGTCTGCGTCATGATGACCGCGATGGATGTGGCGCACCTGCCTCCCGCCCTGGTCCGCTCCGGGCGCGTCGAGCTGTGGCTGGAAATGAAACTGCCCGACCCGCAGGCCCGTACCGACATCCTCTCCGACCATCTGAAAAACCTGCCCGACGAGCTGCGCCAGGTGGATGTGGCCCGACTTATTTCCGCGACCGACGGCTTCACCGGCGCCGATCTCAAACGCCTGGTTGAAGACGGCAAAGCCATTTACGCCTACGACAAATCCCGTGGCGAGGAACTGCTGCCGACGACGGATTACTTCATGCGCGCCGTCGAGGCGGTGAAAGAGAACAAACAGCACTACGCCGCCGCCGAAGCCCAGGCCCTCCTGCAACCGAAATCACCGATGGCCGGATTCATGCGCTCCTTCGTCACCTCCCACGTTATCAACCAGGGCTCGGATGACGACTGAACCGGCGCGGATGGTCCATGGGCAACAATCGTGAACAAGTCATACTCAATATATGTTGACAGACTTTTAATATTTGTATAACTTTGCACCATGAGTGCAACACTAGCGACAGACACGGTGAATTTTGGCGCCAAAGGCCAAGTGGTCATCCCGCGGCGACTCCGCAAGGAATTTGAGATTGAGGAGGGCACCCGGGCGCAGGTGTATGCGGAGAACGGTCACATCGTGCTAAAGCCGATTACCGCGAAATACATCAAGAGCTTGCGAGGATCACTGAAAGGCACGAAGGCAATGGACGTGTTCATGGCCGAGCGGCGGCGGGAGCGGGAGCTGTGACATGGCCACCAGAATTCTGGATAGCTGGGCGCTGATGGCGCTGTTCAACGACGAGCCTGCCGCTGATGAGGTTGAGAAACTGCTCCAGAAGGCGGACGCGGGCACGCACAAGCTTCTGATGTGCGTGGTCAACTGGGGCGAGATTTATTATTCCGTGATGCGCGGCGCTTCACCGGAGATGGCCGAACAAAAGGCGAAAGAGATCGCCGCGATGCCGATTGAGCTTGTCCCTGTGAATGACGACCTCCATTTGGCGCGACAAGCCGCCATTTTCAAAGCCACGCACAAAATGTCCTACGCCGACTGTTTCGCCGCCGCCCTGGCAAAAATAAAAAACGTCGAACTCCTCACCGGCGATCCGGAATTCAAGGCCGTCGAGGGCGATGTAAAGGTTTCTTGGTTGGCCACAAAATAGTCGCTATAGGTGCGAGCCGGCGGGTTGACTTCACATTCTTTCGGTACGAACATGCCCGCGTGTCACCACGAAATTGTCGGAAGAGGGGCTGCGCCCTCTCGGCAGTTGCCGCACTCATCGGCTGCTGCGCGTGGGCGGAGTCCAAACCGGCGTCTTTTGATATTCTCATTACCAATGGGCGGATCATTGATGGCACCGGGTCGCCCTGGTACGCCGGCGAGTTGGGCATCCGCGCCGGGCGGATTGCGGCTATCGGGCATTTGGCGGATGCCACTTGCGAACGCACCATCGACGCGCAGGGAAAGATCGTCGCGCCGGGATTCATTGACATGCTCGGCCAGTCCGAGTTGTCCATCCTGGTCGAGCCTTGCGTTCCCTCGAAGGTATTCCAGGGTATAACGACCGAGATCACCGGCGAGGGTGGTTCGGTAGCCCCACTCAACGAGGCCTGTATCAAGGCCGACCATCAATCCTACGCACACTATCACGTCACGCCGGACTGGCGTACATTCCGGCAATACTTCGAACTGCTGGAGAAACAAGGACTCGGGATCAACCTGGCCAGCTACGTTGGCGCCACGCAAGTCCGCCGCATCGTTCTGGGGGACGAGGACCGGCAGCCAACCCCGGAGCAGCTCGACCAGATGCGCCGGCTCGTCCGCGAGGCCATGCGCGATGGCGCCGTCGGCGTTTCAACTTCCCTTCAATATCCCCCGGCGCCGTACGCCCGCACCGAGGAGCTGATTGCGCTGGCGGCCGAGGCTGCCCGGTTCGGTGGCATCTACGCCACGCACATGCGCAGCGAAGGCAACGCGATTCTCGCCGCCATCGACGAGGTTGTGCGCATCAGCCGCGAAGCGAAAATTCCGGTCGAGATCTGGCACCTGAAAGTCTCCGGCAAACAAAATTGGGGCCGGATGCCCGAGGTCGTGGCCAAAATCAACGCCGCGCGCAACCAGGGCGTCGATCTCGCCGCTGACACTTACGCCTACCCCGCCTGGGGCAATGGCCTGGCCTCGTACGTGCCGCCCTGGGCCAAGGATGGCGGTGATGTGAAGCTCCTGGAGCGCCTCAAAGACCCCGCCACACGCGCGCGCATCCGCAAGGACATGCTCACTCCTTCTTCGGATTGGGACAACGAATGGCTAAGCCTGCCGGGGCCGGAAGCCATTTTGATTAGCGCCGTTCAAAATCCCCAACTACAGGCGTTCGCAGGCAAGACCATCGCGGAGATTGCAAAGTTACAGGGCAAAGAGCCGATGGACGCGTTGTTCGACCTGCTGATCGAAGACCATGCGTTCACGCAGGCCATCGCCTTCGGCATGTCCGAGCCCGACATCGTGCTCGCGCTGCAGCAACCATGGGTGTCGATTGATAACGATTACGAAGGAACTTCACCGGATGGCCCGCTGGGCAAAGACCACGCCCATCCGCGCGCCTATGGCACTTTCCCACGCATTTTGCGCAAATACGTGCGGGAGGAAAAGAAACTCACACTCGAAGAGGCCATCCGCAAATTCTCGGCGTTGCCGGC